>CAJYXJ010000082.1 GCA_913778085.1 uncultured Chryseobacterium sp. | reverse complement strand
CTGAAATCTGCTCATAAGTCTGTTTTCCGACAATCCATTTTTTGAACCAAATTTCTTTGTTTTTCAGGCTCACCGATTTATTTTCGGAAGTAAAATAAATGCCGCATTTTTTACATTTAAAACGACGATTACCGTTTTTCTTTCCCCAAGAAATTACATCCAGACTTTTACAACTCCAACAACGATTTTTTTTGAATTTTCAGCCATAAAAAAAGTTTATTGAAACAAAGTTCAATAAACTTTCTATATCATCAGTAATAATCGGCATTACAAAGAAATTTACCAACTATTTTTGACTATTAAACCAAATTAATCGAGATAAAATATAAAGAGAGTCCGTTTCACAACTAGTGAAAACGGACTTTTTTATGATTTTTATCGACCTCCTGTCTGTCTGAGAATGATTTTTGTACAGTCGATTCTCAATCCACATCATTGAGTTGTGGGACTGATTCTTTTTTTGTCTTTAATTTTAATTATTGGAGTTTAAAGGTTTTTCTTTTTGATCGAAGAATTCTACAATTTCTTTTGGCGATAAAGAGAAATAAGTCAAAACTTTAAGAAAATAAGGAACAGTTATCTTTTCTGTTCCATTTTCGATTTTAGAAATTTTACTCTGAGAAATATCCAAATCTATAGCTAATGTTTGTTGTGATATTCCTTTTTCTTCACGGAGTTTCCTAAGCTTAAATCCTAGATCTTTGTCAGTCATTTTTTCTCATTGTGTCTTGCAAAAATAAAAAATAATTTTGATCTCTAAAACATCATTTTATTCTAATATAGAATATTTTATTTGAGAATATTTTTACAAATTTGTTTCAGGTTTTCAAAGTGAAAACTATGAATAAATATTATAAATGTCATGAAAAAATTAAATGTTTCGCAAATGGAAAATTTGCAGGGAGGTGATGAAATCTCTAGATTATCTACAGAATGTCTTGCTTCTATGGGGTTATCAGCTGTTGCCGGAGGGATGATTGCAGGACCATGGGGATACGCAATAGGTGCTGCAAGTGCTTATATTTGGAATCCAAAATGTAAATAAAGTAAGTTCCATATTTATGATTAAAACAATTGATATAATATTACAAGAGATAAGTTTAAAGTATAGTTTGAAGTTTTCGCACAAAAATTCTAATTATCAACTTGAGAGTTCTATCTTTTTTATTAAACTCAAACTTGATGGCGATAAATTATCATATTGGATTAATCATAGGTATGGACTTATTTCGTACCTTTTTACGAAAATTAAAATTGAAAAAATAATTATTGACTTAAAAACATTAACTTCAGAAAATGGAATCAATTTAAAGCAAGTGATTCTTAATAAATGAATTAGTGGTCAAATTATTTAAAGATGTGTTGCTCATAGTATAGTTTTCACTTAAAAATACTATTTTCACCATGGAATATTACATCTTTAGCAGAATGTCTAAGTAATCAACATAACGAATAAAAAAAAAGTATTAATGGAAAAGCTAAATAGTATTTTCTTACAAAAGAAAAATATATTTTACTCTGTTGTTGTTTCTGTAATTGCCAGTGTGTTAATTTTTTTAGCTAGTGTTAATTCGGATAATATTTCACAAAGAAATCAAGCTATTATTGGTATTTTAATAGGTTTGTGTGTATTGGTATCATTCAAAAAAAACTATAGAGCGAGTTTGCTAATTGCTTTTACATTATTTTATATTCTTTACAGGGATAATTTACTTTAAATGAAAATAAAAGAGAGAGGTTTTATAATCTCTCTCTCTTTCTTTTTAAAAAACACACTTATGAAAGAAAAAATTAAAACATTTACAACTCAAAATAATTTAAGCTTAATTATAGGCATATTCTTAAGTATACTAATTACTCTTGCTTTTAATAGAAATTGGATAAATTCAGAAAGCAATCGGACCGCTCTTATTATAGGTATAACTACGGCTATTTTTATAGGTATTTCGTTTGTGCCAAAATGCAGAGGTTTATTCATTTTTGTTATAGTTCTTATTTTTCTTTCTTTCTCGTACAATCTTTTTTAAGCATCATAACTCTTCTGTATTATCATTGATGAAAAATTTTTACTTTTCATAGGCATTGTCCTATGTTATTTATTGTTAGCATATTTAGATAAGACATATATTTCTACAGATTCTAAAATATTAGATTTCCTTACCAAAGATTATCCAAGTGCAGTTGTACAAAACTATATGGATAGCCAGAAAAAATGGTGGTGGTTGGGATACGTTATAACTCCTCTTTTTATAGGTGTTAAAGTGTTATTAGTAGCTTTCTGTCTAAATTTTTTAAAGCTATTTGATCTTCCTAAAATTGACCAGATAAAATTTAGCGATTTTCTTTTTCTTGCTCTTCTTGCGGAATCTGTTTTCATAATCGGAGGTTTTTACAAGTTTGTTTACTTCTATTGGATTAATATAGAGTATAACTTAGAAGATGTACAGACATACTACCCATTGTCATTATTAAATTTTAAAGAAAATATTTCTACAGAAAAATGGTTAGCATATCCTTTACAATTGATAAATATTTTTGAATTGTTTTATTGGGTGCTTCTTGCTTGGGGTGTGAGAGAATTTTTGGAAGAAAAGATAAGCTATTTAAAATCATTTGGTTTGGTTTCCATAACTTATGGAGTAGGTTTATTGTTTTGGACAGCAACAGTATGTTTTTTAATTCTTAATGCGCAATATTAGTATTAATGAAAAATAAATATTTAAAAATATTTGCAATTCTTATTCCTGTTTTGGTGATAGGAATGATTGTTTATCTGTTTTTTGATTTTCAAGAAAAAAAAGAAAAAATCAAACAATTAGAAAATATTCCTTCATTTACACTACAAACTATTGATGGAAGTTCTTTTACATCTCAAAATCTAAATAGCGAAAATCATAAAGTCATTATTTATTTCAGCCCAGATTGCCATTTTTGTCAGGCAGAAGCGGAGGAGCTAAGTGTAATGTATAAGAATTATAAAAACACAGAATGGATTTGGATTGCCAGTGAACCTTTGGCGCAGATAAAAACGTTTGCGGAAAAGTATAAACTACATAATTATAAAAATATTCATTGGTGCTATGATGATAAGGCAAATTTTTACAGGAGATTTCAAATGAAAAGTGTTCCCTATTTTTTAGTATATGATGAAAAGAATCATCTTATAAATAGGAATTCAGGAGCCATTAAACTTACAAAGCTGCTAAGACATTTTGATGAAAAACATTAGAAAAACCTTCTCTCTCCAAAAAGACCATACAGATTGCGGAGTGGGTTCTCTACAATCTTTGGTAAGATATTATGGCGGGGATATTTCATTGGAAACTTTAAGAGAGAAAAGTGGAACTGGTAAGACTGGAACTACCCTTTTAGGACTGTACCAGTGTGCTAAAGAAATCGGATTCGATGCAGAGGGCTGCGAAGCAGATGTAGAAGCCTTAATTGAGCATAAGCAACCTGTAATTTTGCATATAACATTAGAAAATAAATACGAACATTATGTTGTCTTTTATTCTAGAGATTATTTTAGAGATAATAAATTTCTTATCGGAGATCCTGCCAAAGGCTTAGAGTATTGGGATAGAAAACAATTGGAAGACGTTTGGGTTTCTAAAACTTGTTTAACGCTTTTTCCAAATGATAATTTTGAGAAAAAAGAAATCAATACCTCGAAAAAGAGAAAATGGTTTTTAGATCTTATAAGACAAGATCAAGAATCTATTTATACTATAATATTTTTAGGAATTGTTACCACTTTATTGGGTATGGCAATGTCTATTTTTTCTCAAAAATTAATAGATGATATTTTACCAAAAAGAAAAGTTAGTGTGCTTTTTTTGAGCATTGGTTTTTTAAGTTTTCTATTAATTGCAAGAGTTATAATACAATCTTTAAGAGATTTTTATATTATTAAACAAGCTCGAGGATTTAATCAGAGAGTTAATAAGTCTTTTTTTAGTTCTTTACTTTATCTTCCCAAACTTTTTTTTGATACAAGGAAGATAGGAGATTTTGTTGCAAGGCTAAATGATACACAGAGGATACAAAACGTAATAAAACATTTAATTACTAATACTACTGTAGATATTATCGGAATTTTAATTTCTATAGGTTTTCTTTTTTATTATTCATGGAAACTTGCCTTGGTTTGTTTGCTTGTATCTCCTATTGTTTTTTATATCATCTTTAGATTTAACAAAAATATTATTACTTCGCAAAAAGAGGTAATGCAAAATTATGGGATTAATGAAGCAAATTACATTGATATTATAAGAGGTATAGATGTTGTAAAGGGTTTTGAAAAGCAGGATTTGTTCCTGAAAAAAGAAACTTCAGTTTTTGAAAATTTTCAAAATAAAATATTTAATCTTGGTAAAATAAATATAAAAATTACACTATATTCCGCATTAGCTTTGGTTTTCTTTCTGGTTATAATACTAAGCTTTTCGTCTTATAATGTATTAATTAAGGAAATTAAAGTTGGGGAATTGATGGCTATTATAGGAATCACGAGCTCATTATTGGGTTCCATTACAAACTTAGCGTTGGTCAGTATACCACTACAGGAAGCAAAAATAGCTTTTGACAGAATGTTTGAATATGCATCAATATCAAAAGAAAAAATAGACGGAAAAGAAGTTAAGAATATTGATGTAATAAAAGTTCAGCAGTTAGACTTCAGATTCAAAGGACGTAGTAAGCTACTGGAAGAAATTAATTTGACATTAAGAAAGGGTGAAATTACTTGTATTTTAGGAGAAAGTGGATGTGGAAAAACTACTTTCACTGAAATTCTGAGAAAAAACTATTTACAAGAAAGTGGAAATATTATCATCAATAATAATATATATCTAGAAGAAGTTTTAATTTCTAGTTGGAGAAATAAAATTTCTACTGTACCACAAACTATTCAATTATTTAATACAACTGTATTAGAAAATATTGTTTTAGATGAAGAAATTGATCAGATAAAATTGCAAAGTTTAGTTAATTTAGGCTTTGAAAAATTTATAGATACTCTTCCACAAGGGATAATGACTATTGTAGGAGAAGAAGGCGTAAATTTATCTGGTGGACAGAAACAATTATTGGGCTGGATGAGAGCTCTTTATCATAATCCTGAGTTTTTAATCTTAGACGAGCCGACATCCTCACTGGATGTGGATAATAGAAAATTCATTTATAATTTAATTGAAAAAATTAAGAAAGATAAAATCATATTAATTATTAGTCATAATTTGGAAAGTCTTGAAATAACTTCTAATCATATTTTTCATTTAAAAGATAAAAAGCTGATAAAACAGTAGTTTATAACGTGTTTTGTTAAAAAGTAATAAAACTGTTCAATTAAATTTTTTTCTGTACCTAAAAAAACTATTTTTGCGTAATTATAAATTCAAAATGAAAAAATATCTTTTATTGTTTATCATCGCGGTTTTTGCGATGTCTTGCTCTAAAAAAGTAGAAGTAAAAGGAAAGGTGACAGGCGGTTCTCCGCTGGAAAGAATCGAGTTCATCGAAGCTTCGGGAGTAGCCACTTTACCATTAATTAATATCGGAATAAATAAGGACGGTACGTTTGCAGGGAACTTTGAAGCTCCGAAAAGCGGAATGTACATGGTCTCTTACGGAGGAAAAAGAAATTTAATTTATCTGAAAGGCGGCCAGAAGCTTGAAATTTCAGGAAATGCCATGACTTTCCCTACCGAGTATACCATTACCGGAGATGCTAAAAAGAACAACGACTTCTTTATGGCTACCCAGAAGTATCTTGCTACCTACGCTCAGACCGTAAACATGAATGAGCTGATGACCAAAGATGAAAAAACCTTCCTTAAAGGGATTGAAAAAGTACAGGCGGATGTGAATAAAAACATTGATGAAAACGCTAAGAAATTCAGCCCTGACAGTGAAGTGGTAACCTGGAAGAAAAATGACCTTTCCAGTACTTTGCTTACGATTCTTAACCAGTACGAGCTTAGCCACAAGCAAATGGGAAATCCTTCATTTAAAGTAACTAAAGCTTTTACAGATTTTGCTAACAAGCTGGAGGAAAACAAAGATGTCCTGGTAAAAGAGCATCCTTTATACAGAGAATACCTTTTAACCAAGATGAGTCCTGATTTCCAGAAATTCGCTCAGGCAAAAACAGCCGGGAAAACGGATTTTACGACTTCAGAATTATTTGCTGAATATTTAAATAAAAACCAGAAAGACCTTTCCCAGACTGCTAAAGACTATTTATTGGCATTCGTAATGGCACAGTCTGATATCCATCCTGGTGCTCCTGAAAAAACAGTGGAGAAAATCAAGAAGATTATCGATTCTGATATTAAGGATAATACCATTAAAGAAGACCTGAAGAAAATCCAGTTTGCCATCAACGGTTTCAAAATCGGTGAAGCGGCTCCTGAAGCGGCATTGGTAAAGGCAGACGGAAAATCTTATAATCTTTCTGAAAATAAAGGAAAACCATATATGCTTACTTTTTATGCCTCATGGAATCCTTACATCGGAGAGGCAACAGTTCCTGTATTGAAAGAAGTAGTGAACTTCTATAAATCCAAAATGAACTTTGTTTTTGTAAATGTGGACGATACGAAAGATCAGTTTGTGAAAACAAGCAGCTCTTTATTGAAAGGAATCGCAGGAACAAATGTATATGCAGAAAACGGATTAAATTCTGATATTGCCAAGAAATACGGTGTTTACGGATTTAAGCTTCCTTGCTTTATTATTGTGGATAAAGACGGTAAAATTGCCAGTAAGCCATTCTTCAACTTAGGAGATCCTGAATTGGTAACCGTTCTGGATAAGCAAACCGGGCTTTCTGCTCCGAAAGTAAATCCAAATGTTCAGCTACAGCCGGGAGGTATGGGAATGGATCCTGCAGCGGCCGCCCAACAGGCACCTCAGCAACAGGCAAACCCTCAGCCTGCACAGACAAAATAATTTAAATTGAATATTGATAGAAACCTTATCCCCGGATAAGGTTTTTTTATTTGTACTTTTGCAGACCGGAACAGAAATGTTTCATGTAGGAAAATAGAAAATCAGCATGAGTAGAAAGAAGAATAAAAATATAGTTCTTGAAAATATAAGGCTTTTTACTGCCGGAGCCAAAGGAATTGCCATCGGGCGTACGGAAGAAGGAAAAACAGTAATGGTTTCTGGGGCCATCCCCGGAGATCTTGTTAATGTAAAAGTAAAGAAGGCAAAATCCAAATATTATGAGGGAGAAGCGATAGACCTGCTTGAGAAATCACCGGATCGGGTAGATCCGAAATGTATTCATTTCGGGGTATGCGGAGGGTGCAAATGGCAGAATATGCGTTATGAAAAGCAGCTGGCCTTTAAACAGGAAGAAGTTTATAATAATATTAAAAGGATCGGAGGAATTGATAATTTCGAGACCGTGCCTATTCTCGGATCTGAAGAACAGTATTTTTACAGGAACAAAATGGAGTTTTCTTTCTCCAATGCCCGTTGGCTGACCCAATATGAGATCAGCTCGGAAGAAAACTTCGGCAATAAAGATGCCCTAGGATTCCATATTCCGGGAATGTGGAGCAAGATCCTCGACCTTAAAGAATGTTTTCTTCAGGAAGAGCCTTCCAACACGATAAGGCTTGCCGTAAAAGATTATGCGGTAAAAAACGGACTGGATTTCTTTGATGTTAAAAATCATGAAGGCTTTCTGAGGACGCTGATGATGAGACAGAACTCAAAAGGAGAGTGGATGGTTCTTTTCCAGCTGTACAGGGAAGAAAAGGAAAACCGCGAGAAGCTTTTTGAATTCTTACTAGAAACATTCCCACAGATCAAAACATTAGTTTATGCCATCAACCCGAAGCCGAACGATTCCATTTACGATCTGGACATCAATGTCTATTTCGGCGAAGGATTTTTGATGGAAGAGATGGATGGGCTGAAATTCAAGATCGGGCCGAAATCGTTCTTTCAGACCAATTATAAGCAAGCCTTGGAATTATACAGAAAAACGCTTGAATTTGCCGACCTCAAAGGTGATGAAGTCGTGTATGATTTATATACCGGAACCGGAACCATTGCCCAGTATGTGGCGAGAAATGCCAAGCAAGTCATCGGGATCGAATCCGTTCAGGAGGCCATCGACGCAGCGATTGAGCATGCCGAACTGAACGGTCTTACCAATACGACTTTCTACTGCGGCGATATGAAGGATATCTTTAATGATGAATTCCTTGCCAGCCATCCGAAAGCCGATGTTCTGATTACCGATCCGCCAAGAGACGGAATGCATCAGAAAGTAGTGGAGCAGATCTTAAAGCTGTCACCCGAAAAAGTTGTTTACGTAAGCTGCAACTCTGCAACACAGGCCAGAGACCTGGCGTTGATGAAAGAACAGTATGATGTGGTAAAAATTCTGCCGGTCGATATGTTCCCGCAGACGCACCACGTAGAGAATATTGCTTTACTGATTAAGAAATAATTTATTTAAATTTGAATTCCAAATCTTACAGTTCATGAAGTATTTTAAATTCCTGATAACCCTCGGATTTCTGAGTCTGCTGTTCTCATGCGGCAGTGATGATGATATCTGCGAAAACGGGGAAGGAACACCTAGAATGAAGGTCTCTTTTCTGAGTGCGGAAAGCGGTAAAGAGAAAACCGTTGACTCTCTATATGTTGCCGTGGACTACGGTTCCGGTAAAGTGCAGCTCGGCGGCCAGGCGAAGATTACTTCCCGAATCATTCCTTTAAGAGTAGACAATTCTCCTTATACCGATATTTATTTCAGGATAACCAATAAAGGAGCTGAATCCAAAGTAAGGGTAAACTATACCACCAGATCGAGCTATGTTTCACCGGGCTGCGGTATTAAGATAAACTACGAGAATTTAAATGCCGTACTAGATCCGGTAACAACAACCACTCCGGTGAAGAGCATACAGGCCGGGCAAAATTTTATAGAGAATGAGGACAAAACTAATCTTTACCTTCTTTTTTAGCATCATCAGTTTTTTAGGTTTTTCCCAGGAAAAAAATACCAAAGAAGTTAAAAAAGAAAAATGGAAATATCAGCCGAACTTTATGGTTGGTGGCGATGTTCTCAATACGGCAGTTTCCTTTTTTTCGGACAGGAAATTATACCAGGGTTTTATCTCATCCCGAATAAAAGAAAACATCCATGCTATTGCAGAAGCAGGTTTTGAATCCAATATTTATCAGAAAAACGGTTACGATGCCAAAGTAAATGGCCCTTTCCTGAAATTGGGCGCTTTTTATATGCTGGCGAAAGATCCGGAGAACCAGTTCAACGGTTTCTATGCAGGAGGAAAAGTGGCAGGCTCATTCTATACTCAGGAATACGTGGCTGTTCCGGTACGGGGATACGGAGGAAGCAGCTCTTCCATTGCTTTCCCTTCGTCCACGCAATCGTCTTACTGGCTGGAAGGAACATTAGGAGGAAGGGTACAGTTATTCGATACCAATTTTTATATTGATGTGAATATGCAGCCCCGTTATCTGGTGTACACCACAAAACAGGATGAAATCCAGCCAATGATTGTTCCTGGCTTCGGCAGAAGCTCATCCAAATTTACCATGGGCTTTGCCTGGAACCTGGCGTATAAGTTTTAAATAAAAGAAGGCTACTGTTTTTTTATAATCTTCGATTTACCTTTTAACAATAGATATAATCCCTCCAGTTCTTTTGGGGGGATTCCTTCATCAAAAGAAGCAGATTCATACGTCTTTCCGGCTGAAGTAATAATGATGGTGGAAGATAGGGCACTGTCGGAATACCTTCCGGTTGTGGGGGCAGCATAGGTAGAAATTTTCGATAGGTCTAGCAAAGCAGCCTGTCTAGCCATATTTTCCCAGTTGGCAGGTGATAATTCTTGTTGGGTGTCTGCTCCGTTTAGATTAATATGTAAAGCATCAGGGCTAAAAGTATATATTCTATTTCTTCCCCTTGTCAGCTCTTTTAATTGTATTTTTTCGATTGTGTTGATTTGTTTTAAAATGGAATGAGAATTTTTATTTTCCGTTTTTTTCTGAGATATACAATTAATATTGTTCAGACTTAAAAGGAGTAATGCTATAGTTTGTAATTTCATTTTTTGTTTTTTATAAATATACTTATTTTATTATCTTGATCCTCTTTTTTGATTAATAAATAGTATCGTAATTTGTGTTATGATAGAATATCAAAGTAACAAAAGCCATGGAAATATGATGTGAATTATAATATACAGTTAGAGATATTCGAAAAATATGTATCAATTTATTTTATATATTTGTAAAATTATAAAGTTTATATATGCAAAAATCTACATTTTTGAAATCATTTTTTTTAATATCATTGATGAGTTTAGGAATATTAAACGCACAACAGATTAAAAAAGATAAGGGAATTGCTAAAGAACCGCGATTTTTAAAAGCATCGCCTGAAGAAATCGCAAAGGCGAATGGATTTGAAAGGTGTTCTACTGTTGAATATGAAAAATATTTACAGGAGAAATATCCAGGTAGAATGACTGAAAGTCAGTTTGAAACTTGGTTGGCACCATTAATTGAAAATGCAAAAAATAACAAATCCCAGAATGGAAGTATCATTACTATTCCAGTAGTAGTACATGTTATTCACAGCGGGCAAAATCTTGGAGCAGCTCCTAATATTAGAGATGAGCAGGTTATGTCTCAAATTACAGTCATGAATAATGATTTCCGAAAAATGTTCAATACTCCTGGATATAATACGAATGCTGTAGGAGCAGATGTTCAAATCCAGTTTGCATTGGCTAAGGTTGATCCTTTTGGAAATCCTACTAATGGAATAGACAGAGTGAATCTTTGTCAAGACAATTGGACTAGAGAAAGTATAGAAGGATTCGTAAAACCACAAACAATCTGGAACCCCAATGTATATATGAATATGTGGAGTGTTAGCTTTGCTGACGCTTCTTTATTGGGTTATGCTCAGTTTCCTAGTTCTTCAGGGTTGCAAGGGCTTGGAACAAATGGCGGAGCAGCAAGCACAGATGGTGTAGTTGCTAATTTTGCAACTTTTGGAAGCCGCGATTATGATACCAATAATAATTTTTTACTTTCCGCTCCATATGACAAAGGAAGAACGATGACCCACGAAGTAGGGCATTTTTTAGGGCTTAGGCATATTTGGGGTGATGCTACTTGCGGTACTGACTATTGTGCAGATACTCCTACAGCACATACGGCAAACTATGTATGTAATACGAATATTGCAAGTTGTAATGATCCATCAATTATGGAAATGGTAAGAAATTATATGGATTATACACCGGATCTATGTATGAATATTTTTACAAATGATCAAAAAACAAGAATCAGAACTGTGATGGATGTTTCGCCAAGAAGAATGCAACTGAAATCATCTATTGCCGATCAGGCCATTACCCTTTTTCCGAATGATGCCGAGTTAAAAATGGATGGAGGTTGTAGTTCAGAAAGCTGTGGTGGTGGAGTAGTTCGTTTTTCATTATATAACAGAGGTACGGCTAATCTTACATCAGCAACAATCAATTACATTATTAATGGAGGAACTGCCCAGACATATAGTTGGACGGGAAATCTAGCTCAGGATAAATACAGTATTATCAGTATCCCGGTTTCGGGATCTGTTCCTACTGGAGCTCCTGTTTCTGCATCAATTACATCAGTTAACGGAACTACTGATCAAAGAACTACAAATAATGTGATTGATGGTATGTATAATAAGCCAATAGCTCCACAATATATTCCATCTGCTACAACCGTTAATTTTAATCTGCAATTAGATTATTACGGATCGGAAACAATGTGGACTCTTAAAAATAGTGCAGGGCAAATTGTAAAATATGGTGGGCCATATCCTGATGTTTCAAATCCAACATCAACTACTCCACTGCCAACAATTATATCCCAGACATGGTCGCTGGCACCAGGGTGTTATGTATTTACAATATCCGATGCATATGGTGACGGATTGACTGACGGAGGATATGTTGATCTTTCAACTCCGGGTGGACAAACGATTTATCACGGCGATACCAACATTAATTCTTACGCATCAAAGGGATTCACCACTGTAGTTCTTGGTACAGAAGAACTTAGTAAAAAGGATGGTCTTAATATTTATCCTAATCCTACAAATGATATCCTAAACATTACCAAGGTTTCCAGTAAAGCAACGTTTGAAATTCACAATACAGTAGGACAGTTGGTAAAAGGTGGAAATATCAGTAATAATCAAGTAAGAGTTTCAGAATTGGTGAAAGGAGCTTACATTATTACAATTAAGGATGGAAAGCTTTCCGAAAGCATCAAGTTTATTAAAAATTAACATTTATTTAATAGAAATTAAAAAAAACAAATAATCCTCAGACTTGTCTGAGGATTATTTGTTTTTTTTAAAATTATGCTGTCAAAATTATTTTTTTTAGTTAAAAAGATTAAGAATATAATATTTATAGCGCAAAATGGTTATATTTGGCAGGTAAATTTAATTAAAAATGTTATGAGTAAATTTTTTACTGCCTTACTGTTAACGGCTTTAGGGGGTACTGTGTTCGGCCAATGGACACCTACTTCCTTTAAAAAAGAAGACAATAAGACTAAAAGTGCGGAATTTAATGTAAGTAAATCTAATGTAAGAACTAACGGGTATTACAAATTAGATTTGGACCTACTAAGATCTCAGCTAAGAAATGCGCAGGAGATGGGAGCTAATGCAAAACCGGTGATTATTTCTCTACCCACCCTTAACGGAAAAATAGAGAAATTCTCCGTATACAGTTTTCCTGTTGTAGTAAAAGAACTGGCAGAGCAATATCAGTTAGGTTCTTATGTAGGAGTGGGAGTAGATGATCCCTCAAAATATTTAAGATTTTCATTGGCACCTAATGATTTTCAGTCGATGATCATCGGAGACGGAGGTTATGAGTTCATTGAGCCACAAATTGGAGATAGAACTGTTTATGAGGTGCATCCTAAAACAAACAAAACAAAGGGTGATGCATTTTTATGCAGTACCGATGAAACGGCATCCCAGAAAAAACAGATTGCCGGATTGTTGAAAAAAGGTAGTTCTTTTACCAATCAGCCAGGTGATTTTTCTAAATCTTCCGATAAGAAGTATCGGACTATGAGACTGGCAATGTCTGTTACTGGGGAATATACGCAATATTTTGCGACTCAGGCCAACCTACCTGCCACCGCTACCGATGATCAGAAGAGAGCAGTAGCTCTTGTTGCGATAAATGCTACTTTAACCAGAGTGAATGGAGTATTCGAGAAAGATTTTGCTTTACATTTGAATCTTCAAAGTTTCCCCGGAGTTATTTATACCAATAGCGCTACAGACCCTTACTCTGCTGCCAGTGCCGGAGTTGCCGGTGCCTGGAACGGAGAATTAATGAATGTTTTGCACACAAATGTTGGAGAAGCAAATTTTGATATAGGACATTTATTCGGGGCTTCCGGAGGTGGAGGTAATGCAGGATGTATCGGATGCGTTTGCAGCAACGATATGACAACTGATGTAAACGGTTCGCCAGAAGCTTACAAAGGTTCGGGCTTTACTTCACCCGCCAATAATGTTCCACAGGGAGATAACTTTGATATAGATTATGTTGCTCACGAGATGGGACATCAATTGGGAGGTAACCATACATTTTCTCACAGTCTTGAAGGTTCCGGAGTTAATATGGAGCCGGGTTCTGGATCTACCATTATGGGATATGCCGGAATTACAGGAACAACTACTGATGTTCAGGCCCACTCGGATGCATATTTTCATGTGGCAAGCATCGGCCAGATATTAGAAAACTTACAAACTACAACGTGTGATGTTGAGAATTCAGTTGCAAATGATCCTCCTGTAATTGCCGCTCTTCCAACCTATAACATTCCTAAAGGAACGGCTTTCGTTTTAACCGCTTCTGCTACGGATGCACAAGGTGATCCAATGACCTATTCCTGGGAAGAAATAGATGATGCAAGTACAACAATTAATAAAAACAATTTAGGGACAACTTCAACGGGAGCCTCTTTCCGTTCTGCTATACCGTCCACCAGCCCTACCAGATACTTCCCGGCTCTTTCTTCTGTATTAAGCGGAGTGCTAAACAATAGCAGTAATACCTGGGAATCTGTATCAATGGTTCCGAGAACGACTAACTTTGCTGTAACGGTAAGAGATAATAATGCCAATGCACTTCAGCAACAAACGCAATATGCTACCCAAACTATTGTGGTAGGAGATAATGGACCATTTAAAGTAACCACTACAGCAGCAGAAGCAAACGGTTCTCCTACACCTATTTCTTGGGCTGTTGCAAACACAACAGCTGCTCCTTATAATGTTGCAAACGTTAAAGTAGAATATACAACAAACAATGGTAGTACATGGAATCTGCTTTCTGCCTCAACACCAAACGATGGCTCTGAGAGTTTTACTTTCCCGTCTTCATTGAATGGAACTACGATTAAAGTAAGAATATCTTCTATTGGAAATGTATTTTATGCAATCGGAAGTGTTGCGCTTACTACATTATCGCCTTGCAGCAGTGCTGCGCCTTCAGGTCTTACAGTAATTCCTTCACTGGGTGGTGCTTCTATTTATTGGACACCTTACTCAGGAACTTCAACTACTTATATTGTACGGTATAAGAAAACTACTGCCACTACCTGGACACAGGTTACTACTTCAGGATCTGCAATAAACGTAAGCGGCTTAACTGCGGGAACTTATGAAGCACAGGTCGCTGCAGTATGCTCAGGTACTACCGGTTCATATTCTGCATCCGTAAACTTTACTGTGACAACTTATTCAACTGTTACTTATTGTGATTCTTCTACAGTTCTTACAACAGGTGAATATATATCAAATGTTTCTTTGTCCAATGTAAGCAATGCTTCCGGGGCTTCTGTCTATACCAATTATACAGCGAATCCTGCATTACAGATTAACCTGGTAAAAGGAGCTGCTCCTTATACTTTGACAGTAGTAGTGGGGAGCCCGGATACGTATGACGGTGCTGCCGTATGGATAGACTGGAACAGAAATGGTACATTTGAGGATTCTGAAAAAGTATTGAATGCTCCGGTATCGGCTACGATCACCACTCAGTATACTTCAGCGGTTACCGTACCTTCCACTGCAGTAGAAAATCAGCCGTTGAGAATGAGAATAGTCTATATATATGCAGGTACAAATAATAATGGTGCATCTATTCCTTCTTCTCTAGCATGTGGTACTAATTTCTATTATGGAGAAACTGAAGACTATAATGTGATGGTAACATCAGTTTTAGCAACAAACGATGTGGCAGGTCCTAAAAACGATATTCAGATTTATCCGAATCCGGTATCAGATATCCTTAACATTACCAAAGTATCAGACAAGGCAACGTACAAAATTTACAGTGCTGCCGGTCAACTGGTAAAACAAGGAAATATCAGTGGCGGACAGATTAATGTTTCTGAATTGATTAAAGGAGGATATGTAATTTCTATTGAAGACAAAGGAAAAGATACATTCAATTCCAAATTCATTAAGAAGTAAGCAATACGCAACATCAATTTGATATAAAATCCTCGGGGAAACCTGAGGATTTTTTGTTTGAAATAAGGTGAATTCCTTTTTACAGCGTCGCATTTATCATCAAAATAAGGTAAATAATTCTAAAATGTGAGATATTAATATTGATGATAAAAAGGCGTATAATTTCTATCATTTTAAAAACATAATTTAAATTGTTATGATATATGTAGGAAAAAAATAAATGTATTTTTAAATTAATAATAAAAAATGTTTAGCTTTGTGTAATTAATAGAATATATTGAGAAAGTTATGAAGAAAATTTTTACTTCTTTCTTTTTCCTCTTTCTGTTTGCGATTACCAGTGCACAATGGAGTCCTGCAACATTTCGGGGGGAAAAGACGAGGGTGAGTTCTGAAATTAAGAACTATTACTCTCTCGACATTTCTTTACTAAAGTCTCAATTGGCAAATGCACAGGAATCGGGCAAAAATGCAAAGCCCGTTATCATCTCTTTGCCAACTTTAGAAGGAAAAATTGAAAAATTTGCCGTTTACAGCTTCCCTGTGGTCGTTAAAGAACTGGCAGATCAGTATCAACTAGGATCTTATGTAGGAGTTGGGATTGATGATCCCGGCAAGTACCTGAGATTCAGTTTGGCTTCAAATGATTTTCAGTCGATGATCATTAAAGAGGGCAAGTATGAATTTATAGAACCGGCTGATAAGGACAAAACAGTTTATGGTGTGCATCCTAAAACTGACAAAAGTAATGAAGGCTTTCTTTGTTCTATGAATGAAGATAAACTATCAAAACAAGAGATAGCAAATCTTTATACTGCGGGAAAATCTTTTGCTAATCAAACAACAAATTTTGCTAAGTCGTCTGATAAAAAATACAGGACGATGAGATTGGCAATGTCTGTGACAGGGGAATACACCCAATTTTTTGGGGGAACTGTTGCAAATGCTTTGGTAGCAATTAATGCATCCCTAACAAGAGTAAATGGTGTATTCGAAAAGGATTTCGCTCTACACTTAAATTTACAGAACTATCCGGGAGTAATTTATACAGACCCCGCTACCGATCCTTATTCAGCGGCAGCGGCTGGTGTTGGCGGAGCCTGGAATACGGAATTACAGCAGACGCTTACCGCAAACGTTGGGAACGCCAATTATGATATCGGTCACTTATTCGGTGCTTCCGGTGGCGGTGGTAATGCAGGATGTATTGGTTGTGTCTGTATAGATCCTACTTCTTCTGTGCCTAAGGGAAAAGGTTCAGGATTTACTTCTCCTGCAGATGGAATTCCTCAGGGAGATAATTTTGACATAGACTATGTTGCCCACGAAATTGGGCATCAGCTTGGAGGAAACCATACCTTCTCACATGCTTTGGAAAGTGCAGGTGTAAATGTTGAGCCGGGTTCTGGTTCAACAATTATGGGTTATGCAGGGATTACAGGGGCTAATACTGATGTACAGCCGCATTCCGATCCTTATTTCCATGCAGTAACTATCACTCAGGTTCAGAATAACCTGGTAAATAAAACCTGTGATGTTGAAACTACAATTACCAATAATCCACCTGTAATTGCGGCATTGTCGACTTATAACATTCCAAAAGGAACGGCATTTGTTTTAACAGCTTCTGCTACAGATCCTGAAAATGATCCGATGACCTACTGTTGGGAAGAAGTAGATAATGCAAGTGTTACCATAAATAAAAATAATTTAGGTACAACCACTTCTGGTGCATCATTTAGATCATTTAACCCGACAACGAGCCCTACAAGGTATTTCCCTAAATTATCTTCAGTATTGGCAGGAGTTTTAAATAACTCCAATAACGGATGGGAATCTGTTTCTACAGTTGCACGAACTACAAATTTCAGAGTAACGGTAAGAGATAATAATGCAGTTGCTACGCAACAGCAGACTCAGTTTGCCAATCAGCAGATTGTTGTAGGTAACGATGGTCCTTTCAAAGTGACAACGACTACGGCATATAATAACGGACCTACCAATGTAACGTGGGATGTTGTGAATACAACAGCGGCCCCTTATAATGTAGCTAACGTGAAAATCGACTATACTACTGATAATGGTGTAACCTGGACAGTAGCTTCTGCTTCTACAGCGAATGACGGAAGTGAGCCTTTGAATTTAACAGGTCTTACTGTTGGGGGTACTGTTAAAATCAGAGTAAGTTCGATAGGAAATGTGTTCTATGCAATCGGAAGTGCAACGATCGCTTCTTTATTGAATTGTACGGGTGCTGCTCCTACAGGTATCTCCGTATCTGCTATTACGCAGACAACCGCTACTGTTAGCTGGACGGCTACTGCCAATTCAACTTATGTTATCAGATACCGTCCTGTAGGAAGCTCAACTTGGGTTACCGTAACATCAACAACCAATTCTGTAAACCTTATAGGTTTAAATGACGGTATCCAGTATGAAGTACAGGTATCTACAGTTTGTTCTGGTGTTCAGGGACCATTCTCAGCATCTACGAACTTTACAACTTTAGGACTTACTTACTGTACGATGACATCGAGTAATCCTACAGAAGAATATATTTCTAATGTTACGGTAACTCCGGTAGGTGCCGGTGTGATGAGTAATAACTCTGCCGGTGCTACTTATACAGATTATTCTACTACGGCAAGTGCTTTAGTGAATCTGGTAATAGGATCTACGGGGAATACAGTTTCTGTTAGTAAATTCTGGACAGGAAGTGTATACAGTGAGGCTGTTGGTGTCTGGATAGATTTCAACAGAAACGGAGTTTTTGAAGCTACTGAGCAAGTAATGAATTCCGCAGCGAGTACTACCACTCCTGTCTCAGCTACTTTCAACGTTCCTGCTACTGCTTACAGCGGACCTGCAACCACGAAAATGAGAGTTGCATTGCAGTTCAGTTCTTCTCCGGTAATGTGTACAAGCTATACCTATGGAGAGGTTGAAGATTATGCTGTAAAATTGATCCAGCCTATTGCATGTACAAGCAATGCTCCTTTAAACCTTTCTGTTACAAATATTACTGCAACTTCTGCGTATGTAATGTGGGACCCTGCTACGGGAGCTACTTATGTATTACAATACAGACCTGTAGGTTCTACAACCTGGACTACAGTTCCTTTAACAAGCAATGCTTATACTATTAATGGTTTGGCTGAATCTACTTCGTATGAAGTTCAGGTGGCATACGTTTGTTCAGGTGTTACCGGAACATATACTGCGCCTTATCCATTTACTACTCCGGCGGTTACTTATTGTAATATTACTTCAACGAACAATACGAACGGTTACATTTCTAATGTTACAGTTGCTCCTACAAACTCGTATGTGATGAGCAACACGACAGGTGCAAATAGTTATACGAATTATTCTGCTGACCCTGCTAAACTGGTTACTTTGGTTCGCAGTTCCACAAATAATTCAATTTCTGTTTCTAAATCTTGGTTAACAACTACTCAAAACTCATTGGCAGTTGGTGCATGGATCGATTTTAACAGAAATGGTATTTTTGAAACCGGTGAAAGAGTAATTAATACTACAGCTAGCACCACCACTCCGATCACAGCAACATTTACGGTTCCTGCAACTTCTTATAATGGTCCGTTAACGCTTAGGATGAGAGTGATATTCTCTACATCTACAATCTCGGATCCATGTGCTACTGTAGCAAACGGGGAGATTGAAGATTATGCTGTGAAGATTATTGATCTGTCACCTTGTACCACAGCAGCACCATCGCCAATTGTTGTATCCAATGTTACCGCATCTACAGCTTTGGTTTCGTGGATCAATGCAACAGGTGCTACCTATACATTGAGATACAGAACAGGTACAGGTACATGGACGGTTATTAATCCTGCCACCAACCCTTATACGATCCAGAACTTAAATGCCTCTACAACATATGAAGTACAGGTAGCAACGATCTGCGGCGGTACTACAGGAGCTTGGTCAGGATCCGTAAACTTTACGACTCCGGCTTCAACTTATTGTACTCCTACCACAACGAGTGTAGGCAACGGTTTTATCAATAATATTACCGTAACAGGTACCAATACCCCGATGATGTCGAACAATTCAGGTTCAAGTACTTATACGGATTACTCCAACGATGCTACAAAGATCATTACACTGGCACGTAGCTCCACAGGTAACATATTATCCGTAGGACGTACAATTTTATCAGGTACCTATTCCACTTATGCATGGCTTGACTTAAATGGTGATGGTGTATTCGATAACAACCCTATCGGTACAGGAGGAGGTGAGCGAATTATGAACCTAGGGTATTCTTCTACTACTCCGGTTACAGCTACATTTGCAGTACCGGCATGGGCATACAGCGGTACGAACAAAGTGAAAATGCGTGTGATCGTATATTACCTTACACCAGCCAATGCATGCTCACCACTTACAAGTGATGGGGAAGTTGAAGATTACCAGGTGAAATTTATAGACATTCAGCCATGTACGACAGCGGCTCCTACAGGAATCACTGTAACGAATATTGCAGCAACCACCGCTACCGTATCATGGATCTCTTCTACAGGAGCGACTTATCAGGTAAGATGGAGAACCACAAACCCTGTAGGTGCATGGACTACTTCTACTGTAATTGCAGGTAATACCTTTAATATTCCAGGTCTTACGGAGCAGACCGCTTATGAGGTTCAGGTTTCTACCATTTGTGGAGGAACACAGGGCCCTTGGTCTACATCGGTACCATTTACCACAACACCGATCATCTACTGTAATATGACAGGTACGGGAACTACGGATTACATTTCAAATGTTACCATGACTTCCGTTAACCCGGGTATTCCTCCGATGAGCAATACATCGGTACAAACGAATTATATCAGTTATACAACTCCGGCTACTCTGATCAATCTTGAGATTGGTTCTACCGGTAATAAAATTTCAGTAGCTAAAGGCGGAGGACAGAGTGATGCCGTATCTGCTTGGATTGACTTTAACAGAAACGGTGTATTTGAATCTACAGAACAGATCATGGCTTCCGCAGCAAGTACAGCAAGTCCTGTGACTGCATTATTCAATGTGCCTTCAACAGCATATAACGGTCCGCTTACAACAACCATGAGAGTTGTATTGAAACGCTCAAGCGCACCGGTGATGTGTCAGAATGCAGTGAACGGAGAAGTTGAAGATTATGCGGTAAAATTGAGACCTTGTTCTGCAACAGCACCTACAAATATCTCATTTAATACCATTACGCACACTTCTGCAAACATTACATGGACAGTACCGACAGGCGGTCTTACGTTTATTGTAAGATACAGAGTTCAGGGTACTTCAACATGGACGGAAGTTCCTGTTTCTACATTAACAGGTAATCCGCCGTTGGCTTTAACCGGATTAACTCCGGCTACAACCTACGAAGTACAAATGGCAGCAACTTGTGGAACTACTGCAGGAACATATACGCCATCGCAGACATTCACAACAAGATGTGATCCTACGCCACCGGCTGTAACTGTAAGTAACGTTACCACAAACTCTGCTGTGATAACATGGGCACCGGTTGTACCAAGTGCAACCTATGTGGTTCGATACAGAGTTACAGGAACAACCCTGTGGACGACAATAAATGTTACGGCAGCGCCTTTAAATACGTATACCCTTACCGGTTTAAGTCCGTATACAACTTATGAGGTGCAGGTTGCCAATATCTGTAACGGAGAAACGACGGTAAATACATGGTCTAATCCTAAAGTGTTTACAACGCAAAGAACCTGTGAATTACCTCCTCCGGGATTAACTATTACCAACCTTACACCAACAACGGCAGTAGTGGTTTGGGATCCGTTCCCAGGTGCAACTTACATCCTGCGATACAGAAAAGTAGGTATTCCGAGCTGGACTACCGTAACTTCAAATACCAACACGATTACCTTAAGCGGTCTGTTGGAACTGACACCATATGAAATGCAGGTAGCTAATGTATGCAGCGGAACGCCGGGTACCTATACGCTTCCTTATTATTTCACGACACCTACGATCGTCTACTGTCAGATGCATGCTACAACGGCAAGTGCGAATTATATCTCGAAAGTTACCGTTACTCCTAATGGCAAACCGGTAATGACGAATGCGTCAGTTGCATCGAACTATACCGACTATACGGGAGTGACCAGCAAGTTCATTGAACTAATTCAGGGATCTGTGGATAACAAGATCAGCATCGAAAAAACCACTTCATCCAATGCGGGAGTTGCTGTTTGGATCGACTTCAACAGAAACGGGTACTTCGATATTAACGAACGAATCCTTGTTTCCGGACCGAATAATGATCAGACGGTAAGCGGAACATTTGCCGTGCCTGCAGATGCTTTCATCAGCCTGACTGATTATAAATACGTCGTGATGAGAGTAGCCATGTCAAAAGATGCGATTCCTGTAAACTGTACAAACTTCGCAAATGGTGAAGTGGAAGATTACACGGTAAGAATCTCTAAACTTCCGGTGCCAAACCCTATAAACCAGACGGATATTATGATTTATCCTAATCCGGTAAGCACCGTACTGTATGTGAAAAATATTAGCAAAAAAGCGAATTATAAGATCTACAGTGCTGCAGGACAATTGGTATCAAGCGGAATCATCTTAAATAATAAGATTGATGTTCATGCTTTGATTAACGGAGTTTACATGATAGACATTCAGGACGGAACTTCGGTATCTGCCCAGAAGAAATTCATCAAAGAATAAATGACAACATTTAATTATTAATCCACAAAGGCTCTCAGAAATGAGAGCCTTTTTATATTGAGCACTATTTAAAAGGTTCGTTGAGCTCCTGTATTCACCATCCTTCTTCCATTCCCTTAATCCCGTCATAGCTTTGGATTTATCTTAATTAACCTGAACTCGACAGCATTTAACTTACTTTTGAAATTTAAATCCGTAGCAGAAGTAATTTAGCCCTAAAGAATGGTATAGTCACCACGGCATAGCCAAAGACAAGTGATATACCGATAAATTTCAGTCGTGAAGGGGTATGATCATTAAAGTATGAGGAATTTCATCATGTCCTGTTTATGTCCATCAACAGGTTTTACTGCTTTCGTTTAATTTCGTCAAATAAGGATTTCTATGATCGTAAAACCGATTTAAGGCATTTAAGCTAACTAAATGAATTCGGCCCTGTTAATTAATATTCACTCGGCTTATAAAATACTAAGAATAAATAAATCAAAACTTCAAACAGATTTCTTTAAACAAGTTAAAATGGCTGGCCGTAAACTCATAAAATTCAGCATGCCTCTTCCAGCCTCTTTTAATCTCATTGTTACTTCGGATTCTAAAGTAAACTTAAAACGAATAGCTGTAGACTTCCGGCCTCTTCCAGCCCCAGGCAATAAAAAACAAAGCCCGTTGAGTTATCCAACGGGCTTTGTTTTTATTCGATATCGAAGATAATCTTTTCGGTATGCTCCTTTAAATCTTCTAGATTGGTATTGTTATAAATAATGCAGTCTGCCAGTTTGATCTTATCCTTTTCAGGCATCTGCTTCTCCATGATGGCCTGTACTTCCCTGTAGGTTTTTCCATCTCGGTCCATTACCCTTTTCATCCTGATATTGTCTTCTGCGGTAACCAGAACTGATTTATAACACTGTAGGTTAAGTTTCAGCTCAAACAATAAAGCAGTTTCCTTAAAGACCAGATACTTTTTCTGTGCGCTCACCCAGTCTTCAAAATCTACCCGAACGGCAGGATGTATAATTTCATTGAGGCGGTCTAAAAGATCTTTATCGTTAAAAACCTTTTCCGCTACAAATTTCCGGTCGTAAAGTCCGTTTTCATCATAGGCCTCATCGCTTAAAAGTTCTTTTATTTTAGCCTTCAAATCTTCGTTCTCATTCACAATATCCTTTGCCCGGTCATCCGAATAATAAACGGGAAATCCGAACTCTTCGATAAATCGGGCCACCGTTGTTTTGCCAGATCCGATGCCGCCGGTAAGCCCGATGATCTTGGGTGCCGGTAACGGATCCGGCTCTGCCTGCTGAGTTTCTGAATACAATTCTTCCATAGCTAACAATTAATATCCGAAAACATCATTAAAGCTAAAAGTTTCGTCAAGCCTTACCCCTTTCTCAGTCATCTTAAGACTGGCCAGCTCATGGTGCGCATCATGCTCGAAAAATAACAGATATTCGTTATCCACACACTGCTTCAGGAATTTCCCTTTTTCTTCCAGGGTTAGGAGAGGACGGGTATCGTATCCCATCACATACACCTGCGGTATATGTCCGGTGGTAGGAATTAGGTCTGCTGCAAAAACGATGGTCTTTTCCTGATATTGGATCACCGGGAGCATCTGCTTTTCCGTGTGGCCGTCTACGAAGATTACATCCATCTTAAGATCCGGAGCGAACCCGTAATTTCCATTTGCCGGCAGCGGTAAAAAATTCAGCTGGCCGCTTTCCTGAAGCGGGATAATATTTTCTCTTAAAAAGCTTGCTTTTTCTCTGGCATTGGGTTCGGTGGCCCACTGCCAATGGTTTTCGTTGGTCCAGAAATGCGCATTTTTGAACGCCGGTCTGTAGCCGGTCCTGTCATCATTCCATTCGATGGCCCCGCCACAGTGGTCGAAATGGAGATGCGTAAGGAAAACATCCGTGATATCTTCCCGTACAAAACCGTATTTTTTTAGGTTTTTATCCAAATTATCGTCGCCCCAAAGCGAGTAGTGGCCGAAGAATTTTTCGTCCTGTTTGTTCCCGAGCCCGCAGTCGATAAGGATCAGTTTTTTTCCGTCTTCTACAAGCAGGGAGCGGGTTCCCAGCTCAATTAGGTTTCTCTCGTCCGCCGGATTGGTCTTTTCCCACAGACTTTTCGGGACGACGCCGAACATAGCGCCGCCGTCTAATTTAAATTTTCCGCATTGTATGGGATATAGTTTCATATAATATTAGGTTTCTATAATAAATTATTTCTGTAATGCTCTCATTTTTTCAGCCACCTGTTTTGCATTTTCATCGCCATGCTCAAGGTTCGTGATAATATTCCGGAAATCATGTTCCTTTCTGTTTTGGGAAAGTTTTTGGGCGATAAAAATCTCGGTAGGAATAATTTTTATTCCGAAAGCACCTTTCATTTCCTTTTCTACAAACGCTTTTCCCATATCGCTCAGCATCACCGGACATTGCTGTGGTTTTTCATATTTGGTGGTGAGCTTGTCCAGATGCCGGTACAGTTCATCATCATTCATCAGTTCAACTTTCCCATAGATCTGCACGGCTTCGTAATTCCAGGTGGAAACATTGATATGATCGTACCAGCTGCTCGAAATATAAGCATGTGCTCCTAAAAAATCACAAACGGCATCACTGCCGTTTTTCAAGGTCTTCGCCTGCGGATTAGCTTTGGAAACATGCGTTTCAATATATATATTTTCCGGGTCGTCTTCATTCAGGATCATCATCGAATGGGTAGCCCGGATCCTTTCTTCGGAGGAAATTAATAAAGCAAAGGCATTTTTCCTGATCATATCTCTCATCAGGTTAAGATCTTCGCTTTTGTATAATTTGGGTATATACATAAATAGTTGTTTAAAACAGTTCGCCCGGATTTTTAGGTCTGGTGATATTCAGATGCTTGTAAGCTTTATCCGTGACTTCACGTCCTCTTGGCGTCCTGATGATAAATCCTTCCTGAATAAGAAACGGTTCATACACTTCTTCCAGAGTCTCCGGATTTTCTGCGATGGAAGTTGCCAACGCAGAAATCCCTACCGGTTTTCCTTTGAAGTTTTCAATCATCACCCGCATAATCTTGTTGTCCATTTCATCCAGGCCGTACTCGTCTACATTTAAAGAATCCAATGCATATTTGGTAATATTGATTTCGATCTCGCCGTTTCCTTTAATTTCGGCAAAGTCCCGTACCCTTCGCAGCAATGCGTTGGCAATCCTCGGGGTTCCGCGGCTTCTCCGGGCAATTTCAATGGCGGCATCTTCATAGATTTTTACACCCAATACCCTGGCACTCCGGATAATGATCATCGATAAAAGTTCAATCGTATAATATTCCAGCCGGCTCTGGATCCCGAAACGGGCCAGCATTGGCTTCGTCAGCATTCCGCTTCTTGTTGTTGCGCCTACTAGGGTAAAAGGATTCAGCCCGATTTGTACGCTTCTCGCATTCGGCCCCGTCTCCAGCATAATGTCGATCTTGTAATCTTCCATCGCGGAATAGAGATATTCTTCCACCACCGGCGAAAGCCTGTGGATTTCATCGATGAAAAGCACATCGTTTTCCTCAAGGTTGGTGAGCAGTCCCGCCAAGCTGCCGGGCTTATCCAATACGGGACCTGAGGTAATCTTACAGTTTACCCCGAGTTCATTCGCGATAATATTGGCCAGTGTAGTTTTTCCCAAACCCGGAGGTCCGTGCAGCAAGACATGATCGAGTGCCCCGCCGCGCCTTTTGGCGGCGGACACGAAGACTTCCAGGTTCTCCAGCGTTTTCCGCTGGCCCGCAAAATCCTTAAAGCTCTGGGGACGGATCTGTTCTTCCTGTGCCAGTTCTTCACGGGAATAATTGTCTTTATCTGGATGTAAAAAATCAGGCATTAATTCATTTTCATTTACCGTAAAGATAGGAAAATTGAGGTTAAGATGGAGAATAATTTGAAGGTAAGGGAGAGATAGAGACAAAGGATTAAATATTACATTCTCGGGAAGATTTTTTAACATTTAAGAGATTAAGATATTTTGAGTATTTTTGAGAGACAGGAAATGCTTTGTTGAGATTTCTACGGAATGGCAAATACATAATTTGTCAGGCTGACGGATATACATCATGAAGTGAAATATTTATCTAAACATTAGCTTAAATTAAATAAATGAGGTTAATCGGCCCTTTTAAGCAGGTGGTAACACTTGCCAACCTTCCTTTAAGAGGAAAACTTTTAGACGAACAGCTTGAAATTATTGCTGACGGCGGAATTTTAACTGATCAGGACAGAATACTGAAAGTCGGAAATTATGAAACTTTAAAATCCGAAAATCCGGACGTGGAAACGGAAGAAATCGTGGGAGAACAGGTTGCTCTTCCTGCTTTTGTAGATTCCCATACCCATATCTGCTTCGGCGGAAACCGTGCCAATGATTTTGCCATGCGCAATGCCGGAAAAACCTATCTTGAAATTGCCGAAAGCGGAGGCGGAATCTGGAGTTCCGTACAGCATACCCGGAAAGCACCGGAAGAAGAATTGCTGAAAACCCTGCTGGAAAGAATCCGTTTTTTACTGGAACTCGGCATTACGACGATCGAAGTAAAAAGCGGATATGGGCTGGATGTGGAAAACGAACTGAAAATGCTCCGGATCATTAAAAAAGCCCGGGAGACCACGAAAGCAACCCTGGTTCCGACCTGCCTTTCCGCGCATCTGAAGCCGAGAGATTTCGAAGGAAACAATGAGGAATACCTGCAATATATTTTAACTGAAATTCTACCGAAAGTAAAAGAAGAAAATTTAGCCAATAGGGTGGATATCTTCATAGAGAAGTCAGCTTTTCAGCCGAACGAAAGTAGAGATTTCCTGCTTCAAGCGAAAGAGCTGGGTTTTGAAATAACGGTTCATGCCGACCAGTTTACGCCGGGAAGTTCCAGGATTGCGGTGGAAGTTGGCGCAAAATCTGCAGATCATCTGGAAGCGACCATTGACGAAGATATTCAGTTTCTAGCAAAATCGGAAACGGTAGCTACCGCTTTGCCGGGAGCAAGTTTAGGACTTGGTGAAAAATTTACCCCTGCAAGAAAGTTGCTGGATGCAGGAGCCATCGTAGCTATTGCCAGCGACTGGAATCCCGGTTCGGCACCAATGGGAAACCTTATTACGCAGGCTTCCGTTCTGGCAGCTTTTGAAAAACTGACCACTGCCGAGGTTTTGGCAGGAATCACTTTCCGTTCGGCATTTGCGCTCGGCTTGCAAGACAGAGGAATATTGGCAGAAGGAATGAAGGCAGATTTTGTAACTTTTAGAACCAATAATTTCCAGAATGTTCTTTATAACCAGGGAAGCCTGAAATCAGAGCATGTTTATATAGACGGTAGCAGGATCTGATGAAGAAGATCGTCCTTAATTTTAGCATGATGGTGATATTAATTATGATCCAGTACTTTTTGTCAATTCTCCTGGTTTTCCAGATTGCGACAAAAAGAGCTGATCAGCCGTCATCAGGCTTTAAGGATATCTTAATCGTATTGATCTGGCTGGGCGGCGCGGTAGCCATCATTTATTTTTTCATTAAATTTCTTATAAGTATTTACAGATATAAAGAATAACCACATCACCAAAAAATAAAATGATTATGAACACCATTTGGCAGGGAAGATTAGACGGCGAAGAGCTTCTTTACCACAGAATATTTCAGCGGGTAAAGGAGGAAACCAATTACGATTTTATTTCAACTAAAGATTTCGTTTTGCATGGTTTTGCTGTGGACGAAGGAGTTAGACGGAATAAGGGAAGGCTGGGCGCCAAAGATGCCCCGGATATCATCCGTAAAAATATGGCTAATTTTCCGGTCATCCGTCCGGATTTTTCACTGCTTGATTTCGGAAACCTCACCTGTGAAGACGGAAAGCTCGAAGATACTCAATATAAACTGGCGAAGAATGTTTCAAAGGTATTGCTTAAAAGAGGAAGATCGGTGGTGCTCGGCGGCGGACATGAAGTGACATACGCGCATTACTTAGGCGTGAAGACCGCTTTTCCGGAGCAGAAGATCGGGATCATTAATATCGATGCTCATTTTGATAACCGGAAGCCGGAAAATGGAGTAGGTCCAAGCTCGGGCACGGGTTTCTGGCAGATTGCGCAGGAAGGAGAAATCAATTCCCTGCATATCGGGATCCAGAGAAATTCTAATACCCTGAAACTGTTTGATACCGCCCATCAGTATAAAATGAAGTATATCCTGGCCGATGAACTTTTCTTTGAAAACCTGCCTTCGGTTTATCAGAGAATCAACGATCTGCTGGATAATGTGGATTATGTGTATCTTACGGTCTGCATGGATGTTTTTAACGCCTCGATCGCTCCGGGAGTTTCGGCTTCAGCTTATAATGGGATCTTTGCCGATGCGGCATTTATGCATCTTTACAGGCATATCCTTAAAAGCGAAAAGCTGCTGGCATTGGATGTGGCGGAGGTAAATCCGGCGTATGATATTCAGGACAGGACAGCGAGACTCGCAGCCACATTGGTTAATGAATGGTTTATGGTTTAACATACTTAAAATATTCCGATAGAAAAAATCACTATTTTATTTAAAGGCAAGGAACAAAGTTTGTTGCTTACAAGATGCTTTTGGAAAAGCGATAATTAAATCCGGCCGGTCCGGATTTAAAAACAGAAATTATATTATGGAACAATCAATTGAAAATAAACTTATCAAAGCAGATAAGGCATTTTCAGAATGGAAAAAGGTACCATTCGAAGACAGACAAAGACTTATTGCCAAGGCGGCGGAAATTTTGAAGAACAATGCAGAAAAATTCGGCACGATCATTACCAAGGAAATGAATAAGCCGGTTTCTCAGTCGATTGCTGAGGTGGAAAAATGCGCTTTGATGATGAATTATTATGCAGATGCGGAAAATATTTTAAAACCTGAACACATCGATTCCCAATATTCCTATTCCGAAATTCATTATGTTCCGAAAGGTGTGATCCTGGGTGTTATGCCATGGAATTTCCCATTCTGGCAGGTACTTCGGTTTGCAGTTCCGGCCATTCTTGCCGGGAATACTGTAGTCCTGAAACATGCTTCCATCTGTTTCGGCAGCGGAAATGCCATCGAGGATGTGCTTCTGGAAGCCGGTTTTCCGGAAGGCGTATTCCAGAATCTTGAAATCGGGCATAAGGATGTGAAGGAGGTTCTTGAACATAAAGCCATTGCCGGGGTGAGCCTTACCGGGAGTGAGAAGGCCGGGGCGGAAGTGGCATCCATTGCCGGACAGAACATTAAGAAATCACTACTTGAACTCGGCGGGAGCGATGCCTTTATCGTATTGGATGACGCCGACCTGGATGAAGCGGCTAAAGTGGGCGCATTGGCCAGGCTGCAGAATTGCGGGCAGACCTGTGTGGCGGCTAAAAGATTCATCATCGATGAAAAAATAGAAGATGCTTTCCTTCCGAAATTTATCGAAGAATATAAAAAATTCGTTCCGGCAGACCCGATGGACAAGGAAACAAAAATTGCCGGAATGGCCAGACCCGACCTGGCAGATGATCTGGAAAAGCAGTTTGAGAAAGCCCTGGAACACGGTGCAGAGATCATTCTTCCTCTGGAAAGAATTTCCGACAACGAATTCAAACCCGGCCTGATCCGTGTAAGAGAAGGCAACCCGATCTTACAGGAAGAACTTTTCGGACCTCTTGGAATGGTGATGATTGCTAAAACTGATGAAGAAGCTTTGACAATGGCAAATGATATTCCTTTCGGGCTTTCAAACTCTGTTTGGACAAAAAATAAAGATCGTCAGTTATATTTTATCGAAAACCTTGAATCCGGAACGGTAAATATCAACAGAATGACGAGTTCTGACCCGCGTTTTCCTTTTGGAGGATCAAAGGCTTCAGGTTACGGAACAGAGCTTTCCTTGCTGGCATTAAAAGAATTTGTTAACGTGAAAACAATTTTAGGTTAAATAGTCAGAACAATTTAAACCGGAATTTTTTATTAGCTTTGAAGAAAAGTAATAATTTATGAAAAAACTCAGTATTCTTGTGTGCATATTATTCTTACAGAATGTATTGGCCCAGGAAGAAAAGTGCAGTCTGGAAAAATCAGAATTCAATATTTACAAGGTTAATGCTGAAGATTTAAAATGCCTGTCAAAAAATACGGATAAAAAGAACAGTATTTTTTTTACTTTTGCCCGCTGGTGTGAGCCGTGTCTGTACCATCTTCCCAACTTTAAGAGAATAGAAAAGTACTATGATGTTGATTCTTATGTCCTGCTGATCGATGATGAGGGTAGTAAAATGACTCAATTAGCAGTTGATTACGTTCAAAAGGACTATCCTGATGCAAAGATTGTAATTCTTAAGGACAAGGAAAAAAAGAACGGCAGAAAGTACAAGGATTTTCTGAAAGAAATTACTCCAAGCCAATTTGAAGTTATAAAGGATATGTCCAAATATATAGTTTTAAATCAATCTGGAGAAGTACAATTGGTAACTTCTTGGAAAGACAATAAAGAGTATCCTGAGTGGAAAGACGATACTTCCACCATACAAAGAATTGTTCTGCCATTATTGGAAAAGAAATAAAAAACTCCCGGATTTTCCGGGAGTTTTGCTTTATGATAACCGTTTTACTATTAAACTGTAGTCAGTCTCAACGTATTGGTTTTTCCGCCTTCGTAAGATGGAGTAGCATTGATATTGATTACGAAATCTCCTGCTTCTATATACCCGTAGTTGTGGGTAAGCATATTTACCTGGATAATCGTTTCATCAGTGGACTTCTTCATATCGTAGTAATAGGCGTGAACCCCCCAAAGAAGGTTCAGCATGGTGATTACCCTCTTGTTGCCGCTGTATACGATGATGTGGGAATTCGGACGGTGTGCCGAAAGCTGGAACGCCGTATATCCTGAACTGGTTAAGGTAACAATTGCAGAAACGTTGGTGGTTTTTGCAATTCTTACGGCTGCAAGACAAACCCTATTTGTAATGAATCTTTCATCGATACAGTTGAAGTCTTTTTCAATCGGCTCGTTCTTATGCTGGTAGAAATGCGTAGTTTCAATATTTTTTACGATTTTCGCCATGTTTTCAACGACCTGAACCGGATATCTGCCGACAGAAGTCTCTCCCGAAAGCATTACGGCATCAGCTCCGTCCAATACAGAGTTGGCAACGTCATTTACTTCCGCTCTGGTTGGCGTTAAGCTGTTGATCATCGTTTCCATCATCTGGGTTGCGATAATTACCGGCTTGGAATAGAATCTTGCCTTTTCCACCAGTGTTTTCTGGATGGCAGGAACTTCTTCCATCGGAACCTCAACCCCTAAATCTCCACGGGCAACCATTACCCCGTCGCACTCCAGAAGGATCTCGTCGATATTCTTTACTCCTTCCGGCTTTTCGATTTTCGCGATAATAGGCGTTTTGAATTTTCCGTTCGGGTGTTTGGAAATCAGTTCTTTAAGATCGATAATATCCTGGGCATGACGCACGAAAGAAAGGGCGATCCAGTCTACTTCCTGATCAAGCATGAAGTTAGCATCCTGGATGTCTTTTTCTGTTAATGCAGGAAGGGAAACATTCGTATTCGGAAGGTTTACCCCTTTTTTGGAGCTCAGCGGTCCACCCTGGATGGTTTTTGCTTTTACCGTATCGGTAAGATTGGTTTCGGTTACTTCTAGTACCAGTTTACCGTCATCGATCAGGATTCTTTCTCCAACCTTTACGTCCTGTGGAAACTGTTGGTACGTCATGTACACTTTGGTGGAATCCCCTTCGATCTTTTCATTGGTGAATGTAAGGATGTCTCCCGGATTAAGGTAAGAACCTTCCTTTACAACCCCCACTCTTAATTTAGGACCTTGCAGATCCCCTAAAATCCCTACAGAGTAACCATATTCTTTGTTTAGTTCTCTGATGATTTCGATATTTGAACGAACTAAGTCGTAGTCAGCGTGTGAAAAATTGATTCTGAAAATGTCAACACCTGCTTTCATTAACCCTAACATTACTTCCTTCGACGATGAAGCCGGACCAAGTGTCGCGATAATTTTTGTCTTCTTTAAATACTTATTCATAATACTGGATAATTTGATAAAGTTCTTCCTCAGAACCTAATACATAATCTTGAATCGGAAAAACAAGATTTTCAGGGAGCAAAATTACGGAAAAATCAGGAAACTGTTCCGAACTGTGCAAAATATATTGCACTTCCACCTGATTATTTAATAAAAATTTAATGTTTTCTTCTTCTGAGAAGAGTTCAGTCTGTAATTTTTTTTGTTTACTGTCTGAAGATTTGTTGGAAACAAACGTAAAGCAGGTACGGGTAAACTTGTGATAAGCTTCAAATCTTGGGAAAGAATAGTCGAAATAATCGCCCTGAAGGACAAGATCGTCAATTCTTTTAAATTTGAGACCGTTGATTTGATTTACTTTGAAAAAAAACTCATGATCAGGGATATGCTTTGCCAATCTTACCAGTCCGATGGTAATATTTTCAAATTCGGTATCATCAAGGTCATACAGTTTTTGGATTTCCAAGGATATTTTCTTTTTTGTTTAAAATATAAAATGCCCGTTGTGCAGCTTTTTCCTCTGCCTTTTTCTTTGAAGTTTCCGTGGCGTTAGCAATTTTTTCTTCTCCGAGCCAAACATGGCAGCGGAAAACCACCGACTTACTGACCTGGATCTCTTCGCAGGTTTCATACTTTATATTCAGCTTCTTCTTCTGGCTCCATTCCAGGAGAAGGCCTTTGTAGCTTACAATTTTGTTTTCAAGCTTGTTGATTTCCGTTGGTGTAAGCAGCCGTTCCATAATGATCCTTTTGCAGGTATCGTACTGGAAGTCCAGGTAGACGGCACCGATCAGGGCTTCAAATAAATTCCCGGAAATATTCTCGCCCAGTGCTACGGAATTCTGCTTCTGCAGAAGATCGGTAAGTTTCAGATCGTCTCCCAGCTTGTTCAGGTTTTTCCTGTTCACAATCTTGGATTTCATCTGCGTCAGGTATCCTTCATTAGCCTGAGGATAGGTATGAAACAGATGGCAGGAAATAACAGTGCCCAAAACAGAGTCTCCTAAAAATTCGAGCCTTTCGTAATTGCTGTCTTTTTTAGAAGAATTTTTCAAAGAAAAGGCTTCGCGGTAGAGGGCAACATTCTGTACCTCAGTGCCGAGCATTTTATTGAGCTCGGTACTGAGAAAGTAGTCTCTCTCCGTAAGCTGTCTTTTTCTTTTTTTGAGAAGGAATTTAGAAAAGTATTTCTGTAACTCCATTCAGTAAGTTTAGATTTTCTTAAATAGAACGCAGGCGTTGTGCCCACCAAACCCAAAAGTATTACTCATGGCTACTTTCACATCTTTCTTCGCAGCTTCGTTGAACGTAAAATTCAGTCTGCTATCGATATTTTCGTCATCAGTAAAATGGTTGATGGTAGGAGGAACAATACCATGAATAATTGTTCCCAACGCAGCAATGGCTTCAATAACACCGGCAGCACCCAAGAGGTGACCCGTCATTGATTTCGTAGAATTAATCTGAATGTCGAAAGCATGCTCGCCCAGTAATTTGGAAATGGCATTGGATTCTGCGATGTCTCCTAATGGAGTAGAGGTACCGTGCATATTGATATGGTCTACTTCATCAGCAGTAAGTCCCGCGTCTTCCAGGCAGTTTTTCATTACAAGATAAGCGCCCAGTCCTTCAGGATGCGGTGCGGTCATATGATGTGCATCCGCACTCAGGCCTCCGCCTTTTAATTCTGCATAAATGGTTGCCCCGCGTTTTACGGCGTGCTCGTATTCTTCAAGAATGATACATCCTGCGCCTTCCCCCAGCACAAAGCCGTCACGGTCTTTGTCAAAAGGTCTGGAAGCTGTTTTCGGATCGTCGTTTCTTGTGGAAAGTGCCATCATTGCATTAAATCCGCCGACCCCGCTTGCGGTAACGGCTGCTTCAGAGCCTCCGCACACAATAACGTCTGCTTTTCCAAGCTGGATCAGCATTTTAGAGTCGATTAATGCATTCGCTGACGATGCACATGCGGAAACCGTGGTATAGTTCGGCCCGTGGAAGCCATATTCTATCGAAATATGCCCCGGTGTGATGTCTGCGATCATTTTAGGAATGAAGAAAGGATTGAATCTCGGGATCTCCGTATTGGCCCATCCAAGGACTTCCGTTTCAAAAGTCTCAAGACCTCCGATCCCGGAACCCCAGATAACGCCGACCCTGTTTTTATCTACCTGGTCTTCGATGATCCTTGAATGTTCTACTGCCTCCCTTGCCGCTACAAGACCAAGCTGCGTATTCCGGTCCATCTTTTTGGCTTCTTTCTTATCGAAATAATGCAGCGGATCGAAATTCTTTACTTCGCAGGCGAATTTGGTCTTGAAGTTTGTGGCATCAAAAAGAGTAATAGGAGCGGCTCCGCTCTCACCTTTCACAAGATTTTCCCAGTATTCTTTTGCATTTTTTCCAATTGGCGTTATTGCTCCAAACCCGGTTACAACTACTCTTTTTAATTCCATAAACTTTGTTTAATTTCTTTTTGTTGAAGAATATTATTTATTTACTACTTCTTCGATATAAGCGATAGCGTGTCCTACAGTAGTAATTTTTTCAGCTTGGTCATCAGGGATCTGAATGTTGAATTCTTTTTCAAATTCCATGATAAGTTCTACCGTATCCAATGAGTCTGCTCCTAAATCGTTTGTGAAGCTAGCCTCTGGAGTTACTTCTGTTTCTTCAACGTCAAGCTTATCAGCGATGATAGCTTTTACTCTTGATGCAATGTCTGACATAGTAAATTTTTTTTTAATTGTTAGATGGTGCAAATATATAAAATTCTTTACGATAAAACATTTTTTTAGTCTTTTTTGTGGCTTGCAGGTACGTATTTTGTCATACGGATGTTTAGTCTTTTAGTTTTCAGTTGTTTATAATTTGTTATTTTAAAACCTGCTTTATCTTTGATTTTCTGTAAAATTTAGCGTGCTTTGCCAGTCGTCGGGAATATCATATCAGAAAATCCTTACCTTTATTTCGCTTCGTGTTTTCCTGCAAAGCGAGATTATCACTAGCTTTGCAAACTGTTTTTTGAACATTCATGAAAAAGATTTTCTACCTCCTGTTTCTCGCATTATCCACGTCTTTGTTTTCACAGGCCAAAGGAAAGGTGATCAAAATAAAAGACGGTGATACCATTGTGGTCTTACTTCCCGATCACACCGAGCAGACCCTCCGGCTCGCCGAGGTGGATTGTCCGGAAAGCGGCCAGGCCTTTGGAAAGAACGCGAAACAGTTTACTGCCGGCCAGGTGTTCGGGAAAACCGTCATCTTTTATAAAATAGGGAAGGACCGCTACGGAAGAGGCGTTGCCGGCGTTTTCTATGACGGAGACAAATACCTGTCCCGGGAAATCGTAAGAGCCGGCTTCGGCTGGTGGTATTTCAAGGCTTCCAAAAATACAGAACTCCAGAAACTCCAGGACGAAGCGAAGGAACAGAGGCTTGGGTTGTGGGCCGATAAGAATCCGCTGTCGCCATGGTATTTCAGGAAGGTGAAAAGAAAAGGAAACGGATAATTTCTCCAACCCGGATACGGTCAGCTGAAATCCGAGAGCCTGTCTACATCTGGAGTTTGGTTTTGCGATATTTAGCTTAAAATTAATTTATCCCTGGTCAGCTTCATTCAAATTGCTTTTTATCAATCAAAAAATCCACAACGGAAAAGTTAAGGATCAACAAAGTTTATTTCGGTTAAGGAAATTAAGAAGCTGTTTAAATTATTTTTTTTAAGCAATAAAGAGCTGATGTTGTTGAAAATCCAAATAAAATAGATCGTTCAGATCTTCTGCCAATAGCAGTTAAGTATCAGTACAAATATCGTATCGGTAAAGAAAAATCAAATGGGATTTGTTTGAATAATAAATGCCATCTTACAGCATCTGTGTCACAACAATTAAAGCGCAGGATCAAGCCCGCGCTTCAGGTATTTACTGACAACTTGTAATTTTTGAAAAACAGGTAAGCATCATATTTTAGATGCTATCGGATTCCGGAGATAATACGCCTTCCCGATTTTGCCACGGAAAAGCATAATATCCTATCCCGTGGGCCAGTTGATTATTAAGTGAATTGCAACAGGCATCAATGTATTTTTCAATATTGGCTTTGCCAGGATCTGAGATCAGGGCTGAGAGACTTGCCAACCATGCCGTATCCACTCCCTGGTCGTCCTTATGAGCATCAAGATAATTTTTAACCTGAGTATCGATAGTATTGCCGGGAATTCCTTTTCTCCGGTTATCTTCCGGTGCGCGGCAGATATTGATCGGGTTCCAGGTTACAATGGAGAAGAAGTTTCCTACCTTATTCTCGGGATCTGTTTCATCAAAGTCGAACATAGGCGCTTTGATAGCATCTGCATAATTAAAAATTAATTGAAGCCAGGGTTTACCTGAGGTACGGATAAATTCCTCGACTTGCGGTAAGGTACTGCATTGCTCAGCCACTTTATTTTGAATAGGATCCAATATCTCGTTAAGCATATTTTGCGGGACGATATGTCCCTGGTGATCATAAGCAGTTGTGCCTCCGCCTACGATATTTACCGGACGGTAGATAAATTTGTCAGGTCTGCGGTTGCTCATCAGCTCAAAGGAATCGAAATTAGGTTTAACTTCACCACTTCTGTATATTTTATTATATCCGTGGATCCGGTCGTTATTTCCTGCCATAATAATTTATTTAATGTATTTTTCCTACTCTTATTTAATCAGGCTTTTCGGATTGTACCTACATTCTTAATTTTGAAGCTTCAAGTAAGAATAACTCAAATTAATGGGATAATTATCGCATAATGATCAGTAATTTTACTTCATTTTCATATTGGGTAGTTATACGGTGTAAACAGGATTTCAGAAAAAATAAAAAAGGTAAAGTGAAAATGACTGCACTCCAAATCAAATGATCTGGAGTGCAGTAAGATGGGCGAAAGCAGATATGCTTTCGGCTGTTCATTAACTACTCAGGCACCAATATGTAGTATAGGGCAAAATAGAGATGTTGATTTTTAGCTTATGATCTGCACATAGCATCCCACGTTGTCCAGAAGTGCGCATTGATGGCTCCCGGTGGCGGGTTGGTGCCGTCTGCAACGATTCCTACCATTGAAGCGCAGTTGCTGTTACACCCGATCTGGTTTCTGCTTCCTTCCTGGGCCGGAATCTCTCTCCATGTTCCGGTAGAACCGCTTAACAGCTCCACTTTAATATCAAAAATCCCTGAAAGATTCGGCGTCTGAAGCTGCTTGGTAGGGTCATCGCTGGAAAGTGTATCCTGCCAGTTTCCTTGTGAAAACGTTACCCTCCATTTTCCGATCATTTTAGCGGTGTCATTTTGGGGCGAAAGGTATACCCAGAACTGAGCGCCTCCTCCTAATTGTAATTCTCCTGTTGAATTTGCATTGTAGCTTGTGTTTGCTTCCATGATGTTTGTTTTTTGGTTGTTTTGTATGCCAAAGTAACGCAGAAAAAAACATACGGAATAGCGTGGAAATGACCAAATGTGAGATTACGTATTTGTACGGTAATATCACCTGAGTCCGGTTACATAATGTGAATTTGACGACCTGTGATTTTTTCAATAATTTAACAAAGAGATAAACCGAAAAAATAGGAAAATGGGCAGGAATTTCAAATAGGCTTTACCCTAAACAGAATGCAGACATGATCGTTTGATATTCAAGACTGTTATTCATATGTTTACCGAATGAACTTCCCGCCTTTCAACCTGATTTCTCTTTGAATACAGTTCAACCCTTGTTTATTTTTATTTTTTAAACCTCTTTTCCAATAATTCCGCAAGTCCTTTTACCAGTTCATCCTGCATATCAATAACCTTTTCATCCGGGTTTCCGGCCTGGCTTAAGAAAGAAAAGAAATCCAACGGCAGTTTCATTATGATCGGGTTTAAAGATTTTACTTCAGGTTCGGCATAGATGCAGAGTTTCCACAGAATGCGGAGATCTGTTTTTGCATCAGGGCGGTAATGGAGCCTGTTGTAAATAAGCAGCAGGAAAGCACGGTGGAGCATACGCTTTACGATCAGCCGGATTCCTTTTGCTGAAGAAGGCTGCTTTTGGGAGCGCAGGGTTTTGTAATTTCCGTACAGCGCGTTAAACTGCTGAAAGGAAACTTCTTCATCGGTACAAACACCAGGTTCCCAGGTATGCCAATGGATCATCGTAGGGAAAACAGAAGTATAAACGGCATTTTTCGGTTGCATAACCTTCCGGAAAAAAGGCTGCGATTCCCAGAGGTTTTCCTGGATCCATCGGGCGGAATGGGCGACCGGAACAATCGAATACTTTCCGCCGGTCTTCCGGGAAACGGTTTGTTGCATCATGTCAAGATCCTTTTTGTTAATCTTTTTGCCGATCAGGAGCAGGTACAGTTCGGTGGTGGTCCGGCCTTCACAAATTAGTTCCTCGCGGTGAAACAGGAAAATTTCTTTAACCCGGAAACGGCGGGTCAGGATGCTGATCACGGATTGATGCGGAGAGACGGCTGTGTTTTTAACCGGAATCTTTGGTAAAGTGTCGGGATGTTTTACGGCGGCTTTGATGTCGCGGAAAGTTTTTCTGACTAAGTTGTGCAGTTGCTTTTGGGCAATTGCGATGGCTTCCCTGAATTCGGACCTGAAGTGGGAATATTCTTTATCGGCCTCTGCTTTCCCGGCGCTGAGGAGGGCTTCGGTAATAAAATAAGTGTTTCCGGTCTTCTTCAGCAGGAAGCTTCTGATTTCCGGGAAAAAAGGCTCCAGCCTCAGCAGCCGCTGATCCAAAGTTTCCTGATGGAAATCCATGCCCAGGCCGAGGAATTCCAGGTGGAACAAATGATGCCCGAAAAGGCTGGTGTAAAGGTGATAAGCCGTAATGAAGGAACTGCTGTTTTCCGCTTTCCGGATTTCTTTGCCGAGCAGACGGCAGGTAAAATCGTACTTCTGGCGAATCAGCCGGAATTTTTTCAGCGATCGCGAAATATCTTCGGCGGGAAGTTCATGCCTGCCGGAAGTGAAAACCAGTGTTGAGGCGTTGCAGTGCCGTTGAAGAAACAGGCTTCCTCGCTTCAGGTGCCTTTTTAGGTCGGTTTCGGCCAGTAGAATAATGTGGGTGCCATACGGGAAGAAGGCTTTCCTGATCTGTTTGTCCGAAAAGAGCCCGTCCGGCATTCGGGAGCAGCCGAGATGGATGATGAGAACCTGTTTTTCGGAAGTCTGCGAGTGGCTTATAAATACATGCCGGACAGGTGCTTTTTCCGCAAGGGAATTCAGCAGGTGGTTAAGTTGGTGATGGTGCGGAAGCGTCGTGGGAAGGGTGATCTTTTCTTTCATCATTTGTTTTTTATGCAAGTTGACGCTAAAAACCAACGTAGCCAACCAAAAAATGATGTACCGAACCAAAACTTGATGTAAAATAAATAAATCCGGTGATTTACCTTTTAATGAACAATAAAGGAACAGGTTTGATGAACCGCATTTCATATAGCATTCCCTTTAACGGCTAACCGGCCCGGTCATGTGATCCTGAAGATGTTTAAATTTTCACTCAGAAATTTTTCCGTCATCCCTCCTCATCTTAATTCTCTGAATTAAAATAAACTTTGTTTATTCTTAACCTTACCACCGTGAGTCTTTTGTGTTAGAAAGTGAATTTCACTAAATACATTCTCCATCCAAAATACCTTCATTTCTTCATATTAAAAAACTTCATATTCTCCATCTTAATTCTCTAAATTAAAATAAACATTGTTTATTCTTAACCTTACCACCATGAGTCTTTTGCGTTAGAAATTGAATTTCACTAAATAAAATTCTTTAAGCTAAAATACCTTCATTTCTTCATGTTAAAAAAATAAACCTTGAATTTAAAAAGAACCTCTAAAATGACGAATAAGGCAGCGACTGTAAAACCTCCCGCTTCCGGCACCCCGCTTCCAGCCCTTCACCTGGCTCTTCTTTTAAAATATAGATAAGCAGGATCCCGCAGAATTTTATATCTTTGGTTATAAATCTTAACCCATGGCAGCTACAGCACAAAAACATATCGGGAGAAACATCGCAAGAATCCGGGAAATGCGCGGCATGAAGCAGGAAACCCTGGCCGACCTGTTAGGCATCAGCCAGCAGAAAGTCTCCCTGCTCGAAAACGCCGAAACCCTCGAAGACCACAAGCTCGAACCCATCGCCAAAGCCCTCGAGCTCCCCCTCGAAGCCCTGAAGAATTTTTCGGAGGATGCTGTTTTCAACATTATTTCCAACACTTTTAATGAAAACAGCTCAAACAATAATAATTATCAATGTACCATCAATCCAATTGATAAGTTGATAGAAGTTTACGAAGAAAATAAGAAGCTGTATGAGCGGTTGCTTGAGACGGAGAAGGAGAAGAGTAGGGTGATTGAGGAGCTGGTGAGGAAGGTGATGGAGAGGTAAATTTTAAGGTTGTGACGTTATAATCATTATCTTTCTGAACCTTTTTATTGTAATATTATAGTATATATAATTTTAAAAACAGTTCAAAGATGTATAATGATTATTTGATAAAGTAATTATTAAATATTTGCTTGACAATCAGCCAGATTGAATTTGCGTTTTCTTTTGTTACTCCAAGCTGAATAATAATACTCATCAAAGTGCCAACAAAAAGATTCGTCCAATCAAATTTGCCTAAATCCAGAGCAAGCTGTGTAACTCTTTGTAGTTCTATATTGATTTGATTCTGGTGTTCTATTAGTAATGGTAAAAAGCTTAGTTTATTAGTCAATTCATTAATTTGACTTTGCAGTACTAAGAACTCACGTGCAGTAAATCTAGTGTTATCAGAAAAAGATAATTCAGTAGAGTAATTAATGGTAGTGTCTCACTAACTGTGTAAGTTAAAAAGTTATTCTGGAAAATTTTGAGCCCTTATAGCTCAAAAAATTTTTCGGAAATAACTTTTTATTATTTTTAACCTATATAGTTATGATCGAC
>CAJYXJ010000081.1 GCA_913778085.1 uncultured Chryseobacterium sp. | reverse complement strand
TAAAATATTTTTTATACCTTGCCAACTATTGGCAGAAAGGTCTGAACTATATGTTTTTATTCGCATTTAAACAATATAAACCCTTTCTGCCTATTTTTAAAAAAATAATTCAAACAGCTTCTTAAATTTACAATGGGTGTAGTTTGATTAATAAAATTATACAATCACATATCCGTCTTTGTCCATCTTCATTTTCAGCAGCGTTCGCCAGCTTGTTTTCACAATCCCTTTTGCTGTTACGATGTTCTTCTTTTCAAAATGCGGAAGGTCTTTGAAGGTTTTCCAGTTTCCGCCCCAGTCCCAGCCATGTCTGGCAAAAATTTTCACACATTCGTACCAGTCGGCTACCTTATCGTTGTCCCAGTCTCTCGCCGTATCCCAGCTGGCTGTTTTTCCGTCGATCACCAGGCATGCATCCACGGCCAGACCATAATTGTGGATGCTTTGTCCGGCTTTGGCGTTGGTTATTTTTTTTCCTGAGGTAATTCTTCCGATAGCATATAGTTTTTCTTGCTCTTCAAAACTCCTTAATCCTTGGGTAATTCTCACTTTTGCCCTTCCGGTTAAGGCTTCATCGCATTCCTTAATAATTTGTTTCACTTCTTCTCTTACGGAAGGGTGAAGTTTTTCAATTCTTTGTAAAGTTACTTTGTCCATATTCTCAATGTGTTGATGTTCCGGAGGCAAAGGTATAAGCCGGGTGCGCCAAAACTCGACGTATAATAATTTATTGAATTTAATTTAATCAAATTTGGTGGCAAGAGTCTAAAAATAAGGGATATAAATTATTTTATTCATATGAGGTATGGTATGGAAAGCAGAAGACTACCGGGAAATCTTATCATTGAGTTTTTTGATATCACTTCTTAATTCTAAAAACATATCTTTTAAATTATAATTCTCAATATGATCCGGCTCAAAATCTTCCGGAAAAATACCTGATGCATACTGCCAGATTTCTACAATTTCCCCCAGCGGAATATCGTACGGATTATAGAATGCGTTATCCGCAGCTACAGTGATGGATTTTTTCTTTTTAGCCTTGAATCTTTTGTAGGAAATCCCGTCATTCAGCGTCACGAAAACATAGCTCTTGTTGGGTTTCAGATCCTCAATATTCTCAATGTATTTTCCAATGATATAGGAACCGTCTTTGAATGGCGGCATCGAGTCTCCTTTGGCGGGAAAAGCCCTGTATTTCCCATTGACTAAAAATGGTAGGGAAATTCTCTGTAAACTTTCAATGTACTCAGGATCGCTGTATCCGGCCAGATAGCCCATCGATGCTTTCTGCGGGACAATCTCGATACTGTTATTGCCTAATTGATCCACTACGACCGGAAGAACAATCCGGTTATCCGGCAGCCTTAATATTTCTTCCAGCGGATATTTCCGGATATCCACCGAGACCAAGAGATCGATGCTGACGTTAAAAAACTTGGAAATCTTTACCAATACTTCAATCGGAGGTTCCGAACGGCCGTCTTCGTAAGAGACATACCGCGACCGGGTAATAATTAAGGTATCCGCCAAATCCTGTTGGGTAATCAATTTCTTACCTCTTAAAAACCTGATGTTATCTGAAAAAACCGACATTGTTATATTTTGTAACAACAAAAATACGAATTTTGTTTAAAAAAGTAACTAATTTTATTACACGGACTGAACGATCTTGTATGGATCTGAACAATTTAACGATCACACAATTAAATATTCCTGAAAGGGATTTGGCTGTATTTCAAAATTAAATTTCATGCTGGGAATACTACAGGATATTTTTTTATCAAGAATAATATATAAACAATTGCTTTAAAATGTATTTAGAATTCTTATTGAAGAAAAGCTGTAATTTACCTGTTACATATGGCCGTGAAGGTCATACTAAGCATAAGCAATAAAGTTCTCACAGGAATTAAATTGATACAAAAGATTATTAAAAATCATATTTTATTCATTTAATTCAAAGATTATATATTAAAATTAGTTAATTCATAATCATAAATGCTTTGGTCATGTCAGATAATAGTTTTAGATTTGATTTAAATGATGTTTGCAGATATAACTTAATTTTGAATGACAGCATTTTAACACCTTTAAATTTACCAATCATGAATAAACAAATATTTATAGCTGCGTCGCTTCTGGGAGCGGTCACTTTAGGAACCCACCAGGTTTCGGCACAAAATTCCGGGCAGGCCAGTACTTCCGTCAACATTATTTTAGCAGATGTGATTTCAATGGACGTAGGAAGTGTTGCTTCAGGAGGCACTGTAGATTTTAATTATGTGAATACAACCGACTACAATTCTTCAAAAAATGTGACGGTACCGAATAGTTTAGTCATCATTTCATCCAAAAATTTCGATGTAAAAGTAAAATCCGAGGGCGCCAACTTTGTAAGCGGTGCCAACGTAATCCCGGTAGATATATTACAGGTAAAAGCAGTACCTGGAGGAAGTTTAACGGGAACACTGAATGAGGTTACCTTATCTCCAGCCGATCAGGCCTTGGTAAGTAATGCAAGTCCAGGGTCAAAACAATCTTTAAATATTGCCTATTCTATTCCGGCAGAAAAGGCATCGAAGGTACTTCTGGGAAAACCTAAAGGTACTTATACACAAACGGTAACTTATACTGCCACTGCATTGTAGTAAATTGACATCAATTTTATATAAGCCCTCAGCATTTTTAAATGTTGGGGGCTTTTCTATTTAAACCAAATGAATCATCCTGTAGTTATTTTACTACAGGAACTTCCGTTTTCCACTACAGAGAACCTTTTACCGCCGCCGTAGATTTGTAATGTCAGAAGAGGACAACTAAACAAGAAGTAAAAAAATAAAATAATACGGTCATGACTAAACAAATCGCCATCGCAGCCTTAACTATCGGAGCATTCATCTTAGGAACCAACAATGCCCAGGCTCAGAATACAACCGCCACTACAACGGTAAACATTACCCTGAATGATGTGATCTCCATCGATGCGGGAAGCACAGCCATCGGAAATACGGTTGATTTCAACTACGCCACTGCCGCAGACTACAACTCGGACCAGACGGTTACCAAGGCCAACTCTTTAAAAGTGACTTCTACAAAGAACTTCAATGTGAAAGTAAAAGCAGGGGGAGCCAATTTCATGAACGGAGTTAACCTGATCCCGGTTAATGTATTGACCATTAAAGCCGCAGCAGCTTCCGGAACGATGGGCGGAACAAAAAGTGCGGTCGTTCTATCGGCAACGGACCAGACTTTAG
>CAJYXJ010000080.1 GCA_913778085.1 uncultured Chryseobacterium sp. | reverse complement strand
TTATCATCAGAAATCATAGCAGAAAATTTAGTTAAATATTTGAAATTCAATACCTTAAATATACTAATTTTTCTGCTTTTTTATAGCATAAATTTTATTTATTCTTATCCCGAACTCACGTTAATTTGAAAACCAATAATTCAAAAAAGACAGATATTCCAGATATTTTGAAGATTTTTATTCTGCGGATAACAAACGTTGTCCTCAGCAAATAACCAGCAGGACAGGAAATGCAGGAAACTGAAAAAGATTCCTCCGGATGATAAAGCGGGAAAATAAAAGAGTGTTTACTGATTATACAGCCTGAGAATTTCCACCAATTCGGGGATGGATCGTATTTTCAGTTTTTCAAACAGCCTGTTTTTATACGTGCTGATCGTCGATGAATGAAGATTCAGTTGATTGGAAATTTCTTTGAGGGGAAGACCTTCTGCAAGCTTATTGGCGATTTGCAGTTCGCGGTCTGACAGCGCTTCAAAGGGAGAATTTTTTGTTGTTCCGGTTAATGACTCCAAAAGGATGGCTTCTTTTATATGATCACTGATATACCGGCCCTTACTGAACATTGCCGTTAAAGCAGCCTCAATTACTTCAGTGGAACTTTGCTTACTCAGATAACCGCCGGCGCCCATTTTCAGATAACGCGTGGCATACAGCTCTTCATCCTGTGAAGAAAAGATCAGGATTTTTAATTCAGGCTGACGGATTTTTATATAATCTATTGCATCCTGAACGGTGCCGTTAGGCATATTAACGTCCATAATGGCGAGATCCAGTTCTTCGTTAAGAATTACCTTATACAACGATTTATAATCCTCTACTTCTGAAATTACGGCATCGGGCCTGAGTCGTCTGATCGTTTGTATCAGGCCCATCCGGACAATACCATGATCATCAGCTACCACAATACGGACATTTGATTTTAACTCCTTCATTCCATAAAATTAGGTAAAAAAAGGGAAACGGTTGTCCCATTATCTTCAGACGAAATGATGTGGATATTTCCACTCATCAGGGAGATAAAATGTTTTACGATTTTCAGACTTAATCCCACTCCTTTTTCGCCCGCAGTCCCCAGAAATACGGGATTATCATAAGTATAGATAGCCGATAGATACTTTTCATTCATTCCTTTTCCGGAATCAGTCACGGAAAGTATGACCTGATCACCTTTGGCAGTTCCTTCCAAATAAATATCCTGTCCCGGCAGGGAGTATTTTACCGCATTATTGAAAATCTTGTCCAAAACATATTCAAGCAACACACGATCGTTGGTAAGAGATAGCTGGTGATCTCCTCTAAAATAGAATTTAATGTTTTTTTCTTTTAATCGGGCAGCGTATTTTTCTTCCAAATGGTGAAAAAGATCTGTCAACATGATCTTAACGGGTTTAATCTTAAATTCCCCGTATTGTGTTCTCAGCCAGGCAACGCTGTCCTGAACAGTCTGCAGATTCTTCCGGGCATCGCTTTTTACCTGCGGCAGCAATTTCAAAAAATCTTCCTCATTGATGGTCTTTTCTTCCAGCGCCTCTATCAGCCAGAGAAAATTTCCAAACAGTTCTTTTGAGTCATGAGACAATATTGAGATCAATCCGTTCTTGAAATTGATTTCGTTTTCCAGCCTTTCAACTTTTAATTGCAGTTCACTGATAAAATCATTCATAAATTCATTATCAAAAGTTAAAAATATGCTATATTTTTTAAATATCAGTTCATTTTTTTTACTTTTTTTCGGTTTCTATGCCAAACCATTTTTGAAGCATATCAGACAGGGTTCGCTTTAATAAAGGCTTGGTTAAATAGTCTGACATCCCCGCCTGCAGGCACTTTTCTTTTTCACCGGGAAGACTCCCCGCCGTTAGTGCAATAATAGGAATTTCGATGTTCTTTTCCAGGGCTCGTATTTTTTGGGTTGCTTCAATGCCATTGAGATAGGGCATCTGAATATCCATAAAAATAAGATCAGGACGTTCTTCCTGGTATTTTTCAACCGCTTCCATGCCATCTTTTGCCTCGATGATCAGAGCCTGAGGAATAATATCCTTTACATGCGTTTTGGTAAGCAGTAAATTAACCGGGTTATCTTCAGCAATTAAAATTTTTATTTCGCGCTTACGTACTTCTCCTGCAACAGTTTTTACCGGCTCTGCTTCTCTCTTTTCAGAGCTCTTCAGGGTAGATAATACCTGGTACATCTGCTTCATGCGAATGGGCTTTACAAGCCTGTTCTTTATTTCCAATTCGTCACAGGCATTCTGCAGATTACCGTCGTCGGACGAGCTGTACAAAACAATACATGGCACTGCACGGGCAGCATCGGAAGTAATATCCTTTATTTTTCTAATGGTCTCAATACCATCCATAACGGGCATATGATAATCCATAATAATTACATCAAATTCGGACTTGTTCATGACCAAAAGCAAAGCCTTCAATCCGCTATCACATTCCGTGACTTCGATATTTTTTCGTTCCAGCATCCTTTTCAGGATTTTCCGGTTATTTTCATTATCGTCCACGATCAAAACCCTCTTAATACCGGATAAGCTCAGATCATATTCCTCTTCTTCCGTATCAAACTCAATATCAAAGAAAAAATGACTGCCTTTTCCCGGATCGCTTTCAACCTGTAAGGCACTTCCGGCAAGTGCCAGAATTTGATTCGAAATGGTGAGTCCCAGGCCGGTACCAGCATATCTTTTAGTCATACTGCCGTCTTCCTGTGAAAATGCGTTGAAAATTCCTGCCTGATTTTCGCTGTTGATCCCAATACCGGTATCGCGAATGCCGAACCGGATGCGTTTTTTTCCTTCACCCAGATCATTTAAAACTTTTACATATAAAACAATTTCGCCCTCTTCGGTAAATTTTAAAGCATTGCTCAGAAGATTAATGAAAACCTGTTTTAAACGCATCCCGTCAGTCCGTATATATCTGGGTATGGCTTCGTCAATATCAATGAGCATTTCCAAATGTTTTTTAGTATTACCGTACGCAACAATATTAAAGGCTTCTGAAAGCAGCTCTTCGATCTCTACTTTATCAATATTCAGCTTAAGTTTTTGCTTTTCCAGCTTTGAGAAATCCAGAATATCGTTGATGATGCCGTATAAAGAAACTGCGGACTGATTGATAATTTCTAAATACTGTTTCTGGGTTTCGTCCAGGCTGGTATCCGAAAGAAGCTCTGTGAAGCCGATTATACCATTTAGCGGGGTTCTGATCTCATGGCTCATATTGGCCACAAACTCAGATTTCAAAATATAGGCTTTTTCTGCCAGCTCTTTTTCTTTACCCAAATACCATTTTGACAATTGGTTCACGATCTTATTGACAGATTCTTCCTCTGCTTTATCTAAATTTTTCTTTTCTCTGTCAAATAAATTCAAATGAGCAGTGAGGTGGTCCTCAAGACCCGTGACGGGATAACTTCTATGGAACTTAAATTCCGGGTTTTCAGACTCATAAACCGAAGTCTGGCTATCCAAAAGAAAATGAGGATTCAGAGGATATACCTGATGAAGAAAGGCGTCACCGGAAGCGAGAACATATACCCGGTCTTTCGAGGTAATGCTCATGGTACAAAGTTCCACATTGGTCATCTTAGCAGCTGCGAATACAAAGAAATCAAAAACATCGGCATATTTTTTTTTGAATGCGTTTAATGTATCAATATCGTGCTGGTCCGGTGATTGATGATTGCTGTTAGAATGGTCCATAAGGAAGAGTTGTTTTAGAAAGTAGGTTTAAATTGCCGTAAAGCTATAATACACATTAATAGAGTAAGTGGTATTTTCTTTCCCTACCAGACTTTGGGCTCCCTCGGATGGGATGGTGTATCTTACATTCAGTCCACGGTCCAAAACCGGTGTTCCGTTAAAGAGTATTTTTTGGGGAGTTTTGGATAAGGGAGCATTTACGGAACTTCCATCGATGCCGATTTGTAAAATGTTGGAATTGATATCGGTCTGCAGGCCCGCTTTCTTGAAATAATTTTCGTCTGACTTTACATAGAGCTCAAAACTCTCATTATTGGACAATACAATTTGGTTGGGAATCACTTGTGACTGGCCATTGTTGTACTGGGCAGCTGTATTAAAATTAAAGTTTACATTTCGTCCGGAAACAGGAATGGTGATCTCCGACAAAGGAAGCACCTTTAGCTGAACAGCCGTATTCTGCAAGCTGTTAATTGAATTATCTGCACTTCTGGCATTAAAGTTCAATTCAAACGTATACGTTCCGGCCTCAAAGAAAAAATTTTTAAAATCTTCCGCAGATACATAAAGTTCCGGAAGAAAGCTGTTTCTGTTTCCTGCTGCGACACTGAAATTTGAAGCGGAAAAATTCTGAAAATCGGCAGATAAAGCTTTTGTCGTGAGTGCAGAGCCGTTACTGCCCAATTTAATGGTCCCTATGTTTCGGGTTCCCGGAACTCCTTTGGAAGAAGTGAACTGAACATTTGTGGCAGCTGCTTTCGCCCATAGACTAAAATCGACGGTCTGTGCGAGTTCCGCATTATCCAGACTGAATACCCGCGTTCCAGTGATGCGGTAATCATTCAGGGAAGATATTTCCAGGTATTTCGTCAAAGAGGTGGTAAGCCATCTGATGGATTGGGGAATCACCAAAATTGTTTTAAAATTACGCGGCGTGAAATCATTATAATTCTGAAAGATATCCATGGAGTAATTCCCCGCCCGGAAAGCATTGGCCGAAAACTGGGCAGCCGGTATTTTAAAAGTAAAATTGATGTTTCCCCGGTTGAATCCTCCTCCGAAAAGAATGGACCCGGACGGTTCAAACCATTTGACTGCACTTGTGCTGAACGACTGAAAACCTGGTACGGAACCAGAATATCCGGTAGCCGGCAACTGCCCGCCCATACTCTCCAGCTGCCACAAAAGAGTAGAGCTGGGTAAAGTAAAAGAAGAAGAAGACTGCGTAAAATTCGGTCCGGATACAGAGGTAAATGTAGGTGCTACCGGCGCTAATCCAAAAAAGGTATAATCCCAGTTTGTCCTGTTGGGGTTCGCCATTACCCTTGTAGGCACTGAGGTAAATTCAATCCTGTTAAAAATATTATTCTCAGGAATAGACAGATACACATCCTGGGCATTCATCGCTGTAGACCCGCAGAGCAAGGTAAAAATTCCTGTTAAAAAAAACCTCATCGTTTTCATACTTCTAAATTTAAAACTTTTTCACCTTAATGGTGGTGTCTTTCTTCTTATATTCAAAAACCACGGCTTCCGGATAACCTTCCTTTGTCACCTGAATAGTTTGGCTGGGCTGTGTATAGCTGTATTTATCATTTTCAATATACACGTCATATTTTCCGTCTTTCAGGAAAAACTCAAACTCGTTTTTCTGGTTAACCACGGCAGTATAGACTTTACCATCTTCACCTCTGGCATACACCACGATCCCGGTTACATCCGTTTCCAAATCATCGTAGGCTTGTTTGATCTCCGTTAATTTCCCGCTTACCCGGATATTTTTTACCAGGCCTACTTTACGATTGATATTGCTGTTTACCATAATTACAGGATCCATCATCAGTCGTGCACCTGCACTTTCGTTTACCTTCAGGGTGTAAATGCCTTCAGGCACATTCTGGAAAACCACTTTTCCATTCTTGTCCGTCATCGCTACATAATTGTCCAGTTTCACTATTTCATTGGCCAATACCGTTTCACCGGCCTCCAGGAGTCCATTGAAATTTTTATCTTCAAATAGCTGGAACGTTACTTTATGATTTCCAAGGGCCGTAGCCGTAGTAAAATATTTTTTCACCCCCACTCTGAACTGGTAATAACTGCCGCTGCCTGCATAATCAGCCATTGATTTATAACCGGAAAAATTAAAATAACCTGTGGCGGACCAGGAAGGAGAAACCTTATATTCCAGGTTGCCACTCACATTGCTGTTTAGGTTTTTATAGAGCTCCGAGTAGGAAGTTCCGGCTGAAAAAGATCCGGTCAGATTATTATTAAGCATCTGGAAATTATACGAAGCATACACATTGTAGTTGGCAAAATGACGGTCTGTGTTGTAATAAGAAGTTAAATCAAAGACATTGATGGCGTTCCATTGGGCTGTCCCGTTGAGGGAGAAGGATTTATACCGGTAAGACAAAGTTGTTTTCAGACTGTTGAACCAGTTTGTATTACTGTTAGCTTTTGAATAAGAGTATTCCGCCGTCAGGTTCAGTCCGTGAGCACCCAATATCGTGCTGATATTAGCCTCAAGACGGTATGAAAAAAGTTCCTGCGATGTGTAGAAATTGGCTGTTTTCTGTTTTTCAACCTTTGGAGACAGCAGAAAATTCCACTTCTTTAAAGAAAACTGGTAACCTGTTCCCAAAGCTTCCGTACTGTTGAAATAATAACGCAGATTAGCCGTATTTCCGGATTGGATGGGTGCATCCTGGAAACTCAGGAATTCAGGGTCTACCTGCGAATTCTGATATTGTACAAAGGCACGCTGAGAAGCAGAAAACTGGCGGCCGACCCGCTGATTCGAGATAAAAGATCCCCGTTTGATCCCTGCATAGCTCTTGGTGGCAAAGGAATTAATAGACTGTATTTCCCATTTCCCTATTTTTCCGTCGTAATTGGCTCCCATTGCAGCGCCTGCATTTTCATCTCTGTTCAAAAGGCCTTTTTCGTTGCTGAAGCCCAACTCCGTACGGATGATGTGTTTATCATTTATTAATAATGACGTTACTGCGTTTGCCACCTGCGTATCTACATTAAAGCGCGGATCATGGTCGAAGATATAAGACACTTTTCCATTGAAGGATTTGGTATTCCCGAAACCATATTTAGCCCCCACCATTGTGGATCCTTCTGTTTGCTTAAAATAAGTACCGTACAGGTTATAATTATTTTCCAGTGCAAGAACTTCAATCTGATTATGACCAAATCTGGTAGAAACTTTTCCTCCTCTCCCGAAAACCGGGTAGTCGTAATCGATACTATTGACATTTCCCAAGCGCAATACCGTATTTTTTCTCTCCAGCTCCAGCCAGGTATCATACACGTTATAACGGCCGTCTTCAAAATAATCCGCTCCCATATTGAAGCGCGACTTCAGATTCTCCGTCATCCGGAATGCTGTGTTTCCTCTTAACTGTAGGTAATTGAACCCTGAACTGTTTTTATTATAGCTGAATTCTGCAAAATTATTTCCGCTTACGCCTTCGTTTCCGCGGGCAATTTGCCTGTTGTGCGATAAAATAACCAAATAGAGCGTGTTGCTTCCCACGATTTCATTATTAAGCAGATCTATGGCAGCTGCATTAATATTAAATTCCGGATAAAGCATATTCTGTTTTCTAACCCTGATTCTGATCTCAACCGTTTTCTTCTCTAAAGCTTCCAGGGATACGGTTTGCTGGTTGGGCATCATTTCCAAACCATCAGGAACGGATTGTAAATCAATCTTAACGGTTCGTTTACTGTAGCCCTGGTTTTCTACGATCAGCAGAATGGAAGATTCGGGCGCAGCAGGATTAATGAAATTCTCGTAGGTAGAGGTATAAATTGCAATGTTTTTGTTTTCTTCTTTTTCAACGAAGAACGAAGCGCTTTCGGTTTTAGTGATTGTTGGGGTGGTATATGAAACCTGGAACTGAATCTCATTGGATGCCCGTTTCATAAAATCCACATTGGCGATCAGCTTTACAGGAAGATTTTTAGACTGTCCCGCAGCCAGGGTAAAGTCATTTTTGGGATAGAAAAGCAATCCCGGATACATTTCCTTCGGCACGATGTTCTGAATGGTCATCGTTTCAGAACTTTTATTCTCAATCACCAGGAAATTAGTAAAAGTAGAACCCTTCTCAATAGCGACTCTGTCATTATCAAAATGGATTTGGATATCCTTCTTTTCCTGCGCAGAAGCCAGCGAAAAGTGCAGAAGAACAAGTGCAAAAGATAAGATTGTTCTTCTCAGGATTGATATCGATATGCCATTCTGTGGTTTCAAGACTTGATTTTAAAATTTAAAGTTTTTTTCGCCTACGCGTACATCATTGGATTCTGCCATTTTAATAATCGCCACGCCAAGGAAGTTCCCTGAAAGGTTCTCCGGTAAAGAAAACTGAACCGTCTGGTGGGTATCCGGAAGCATGGAGATGGAAATGGGGGATAATTTTATTTCCTTACCCGTGTCTGTGTTCGTTAGTTCAAACGCAACGGAGGCATCATTGATGGTGTTTCCGTCATTATGGATGCTTACTGCAACTTTTCTGTTCGCTGCATTCTCGTTATTCACTTCTGCAATATTGGTAATATCCAGACTTTTTACATGGTTCCCCGGTGGGGTATAAAAGATGTGAAGCCCCACCTCAAATAAGGTGATAATACCAATACCGTTCTGAATACGTGCCTTATCTGCCTGCTGGGGAAGCTGGGTAAAAAACAGCATGCTGTTCGTAACCGCAGACTTTGATGCATTTGCAGGAATCTGCATGGTTACTACAATCTCCTTTGTACTTTTTGCAGGAACCGTAACAGCGTTTTCTAAGGTGGACATCCAGGAGGCATTGGACGTTTTTGAACTGCCTGCATCAAGATAAACCTTATTCCCGTCTTCTTCCCTAACCCAATCTTTATAGTTGAGATTGAAAACATAATCCTTGTCCGAGCTGTTTTGAAGCGTAACGGTCTGTGTTACCTTCTCTCCGGGATTACCGGTGAAAAACAGGCGCGTAGGTGACATCGAGATGCTTTGTGCCAGAACTGAGGAAGATCCTGTAAGGATAAAGAAAACGAAAAGGTGTATAAACTTGTGCATGGTGTAAATTATTTAAAAGTAAAAGATTCCCAAAACTACTGAAAAACGTAACAAAAGGAACCTTTACAAACTAAAAAAATTTATTATAAAGCAGTTGCGGTATAAGTTACCGTCTGCGTGTAGGTTCCGGCCGGTTTCCCTAAAATGTCGGATGATGATGATTTCGCTGCCGGAATCGTGTAATCCAGGTTCAGGGTTAAGGCACTTCCAAGCGGAGCGTTTGATACTAAAGTCTGGTCCGTTGCCGATAGAACGACCGCACTCTTGGTTCCGCCCATCGTTCCTGAAGCTGCTGCAGCTTTGATGGTCAAAACATTCACAGGGATTAAGTTGGTTCCGTTCATGAAATTCGCGCCTCCCGCTTTTACTTTTACATTGAAGTTCTTCGTCGAAGTTACTTTTAAAGAGTTGGCTTTGGTAACCGTCTGATCTGAATTATAGTCTGCGGCAGTGGCATAGTTGAAGTCAACCGTATTTCCGATGGCTGTGCTTCCCGCGTCAATGGAGATCACATCATTCAGGGTAATGTTTACCGTTGTGGTGGCGGTTGTATTCTGAGCCTGGGCATTGTTGGTTCCTAAGATGAATGCTCCGATAGTTAAGGCTGCGATGGCGATTTGTTTTGTCATGATCGTATTATTATTTTTTTATTCTTATTTAGTTGTCCTCTTTTGACATTACAAATCTACGGTGGCGGTAAAAGTTTCTTTGTAGTGGAAAACGGAAGTTCCTGTAGTAAAATAACTACAGGATGATTCATTTGGTTTAAATAGAAAAGCCCTCAACATTTAAAAATGCTGAGGGCTTATATAAATTAATATTATGTATAATGCGGTACCAATTTTAAAAGTTTTATAAATCTTTTAAAATTCTATTGAAGCATTAATTAAATGGAATAAAGAAGTATATTTTTTAGAATACATCTTCTTTATATTTTAAATATTACTCTCTTATTTTCAACCTTATATTTGTTACAATTTCGTCTTTAAAATACAGTGACAATGAGGTAAGGGTGTTTCCAAATTTATCTGATTCTACAGGATAAGACCACGTTGTGGAAGCATAAATATGAGGTTCATGTCCAAAAAGTTCACGGATTTCTTTTTTACTTTTCCCAATAGGAATTTTAAATTTGAAAATATCATTAACAAGAGTTTTTCTTTTTTCCGGATGGGTTTTCCAAAGGATGCTATCAAATTGATGATTACCAATTTCAAGTAAAAACAACAGCTTTTTTATTAGATTCGCCATATGATCTTGCAATTATTTAATTATTACCTGGATTTTATATATTATACCAAATAGGCCGCTTTTAACATTGATTCAGGATATGCTTCAAAGTTATATCACTCTTAAATTCATTAAAAACTTATTTTTTAACGATATAAATAATGTTTTATTATAAAGCAGTTGCGGTATACGTTACGGTCTGCGTATATGTTCCGGCCGGTTTCCCTAAAATGTCGGAAGATGATGATTTCGCTGCCGGGATGGTGTAGTCTAAGTTCAGAGTCAATGCACTTCCAAGCGGAGCGTTTGATACTAAAGTCTGGTCCGTTGCCGATAGAACGACCGCACTTTTTGTTCCGCCCATCGTTCCGGAAGCTGCTGCGGCTTTAATGGTCAATACATTAACCGGGATCAGGT
>CAJYXJ010000079.1 GCA_913778085.1 uncultured Chryseobacterium sp. | reverse complement strand
ATATTCCTACGCCATCAAATCCTGGAGGGATAATTGGGATGAATTGACCGTATTTTTTGAATTTCCTTTAGAAATCCGTAAAATCATTTACACCACCAATTTAATCGAGAATCTCAACGGCAAAATCAGAAAATACACCAAAAACAAAATGTCCTTTCCTACCGATGATGCCGTAATGAAATCAGTGTATCTCGCATTAAAAGAAGCTACTAAAAAATGGTCGATGCCGATTCAGAATTGGGGCATTGTTCTCAACCAATTTATGCTTATTTTTGAAGAAAGGCTCAGATTATAAAATCCAAGCCCTAACTTTTTAACTTACACACTTCGTGGGATAGTGTCGCAAAATGACTTATATTTTGCGGAGTAGATTATAAAGTTAGAGTTTAATTATTCTATAATATTTTTGTTTTCGTCAATCCAATCAGTAGGGCGCAACCAAACCCCTCCTTTTTCATTAATTTTTACACCTAATCCAATTAAAATATCAACGAAACTCTGAGTGACAATTGGGAAATTATATTCATCTTGTAGTAGAAAAGCATTTTCACCTTTCCAACTATTTTTATATACATTTCTTGGAGCTGGATTTTTAATATCTTCCCCAATCAGATTTGGATTTGCAGATGACGTATACCCATCCGTATCCATCATCCATTTTTCTCTTTCACAAACTTCGCATTTACTAATAAACTCAAACCATGGATCTAAAAACCCCCTGCATACATTTTTAAAAATTACGCGATAAAATTTCAATGATTGATTTTTGTATTTTTCAGAAGGTTTCTTGAGAATAACATCAAACGAAGTTGCCTGATAAGCTATCTCAAGAGAATCGAATTTTGCTTTTAACCTTTCAGATATAAAAAATTGCCCTAATGCTGAAATCAGATCTTCTCCATTCCACTTATCTAACAGTAATGAAGCATTTTTAAATGTGAGCTCTTTAATATTACAATTTTCACACAGAGTAATCCTTTCTTTTTCAGTAGTTGCACTTACTTCTCCAAGGACAGGAGCGCTTAGCAATATATATATATTCATTTTTAAAATTATAACGTATTATTAATAGATTCCTTGATTGCTTTATTCACTAAATTATTTTTTAACCAATCTTCGGTAAATTCACGAAGCCCATCTTTTGTTAATGTCTGTCCCATCTCTTCAGAATACTTAAATGAAGCTTCAATAAAATTATCTGTATACTCCGCAAAATTTAGCAAATCTTTTATAGCCTGATCATCAGTCAAACCTCTATTTATTGCAGAATCTAATGCTCTATACATATCATCCCACATAGTCCTTATTTTAGATAAATGAACTACATCGTTTATCATACCCTGAGGAAAAGCTTTCACCCTTTTTGCATTATTTATAAAAGCTTCAGTAATACCTTGGACAAATCCAGTCATTTGTTGCTCAATCATGTGATGAATTACCTTACCTTTCGAAGTTTCTCCTGTAAACATCTCAAAAATCCTTTTATAATTAATATTATCACTTCTTGAGATTAATCTTCCAGTCACCTCCTGTCCATTTTTAAGATACTTTATTTCTTTACGGACTTGAGCTTTTGAAATAATATCAGATGTTTCTATTTTTTCAATGTCGCCACTCGCCAGTAAAATCCAAGGATTAACACTTCCGTAAAGATAAAATTTAAATCCTTTGACATTTTTTTAAGCTTTGACTAAGCTTAAATAAAAAACCGAAACCTTTTAAAGTTTCGGTTAAAAAAATAAGTTTTAATTTTATAGATCTAAATAAAATTCTATATCTGTCTCTTCAAATACGACACCAGTCAGTTTTTTTTCTTCTATTTTTTGCTTAAGATGTTCTGAAAAGTAAATAGAATTTGAATTGGCCAATTTAATTATATCAACATATTCTTTAAGAATAGCTTTCTTTGGAAGTATTTTCATCGTAGGATCATCCATAATTACTTCCCAATTCTTTGAAAATAAATCGTCCTCATTATTAATTTCAATTTCTTTACCTCCATCACGCCACTTAACAGGCGAAGCATCAACTCTAAATGAACTTTTTTTGTAATCTATGCTATCTGTATTAATTATGTTTAAAAAAAAGTAGTTATCAATTTTTTCGCCTTTTTTATATAAGGTTGTATCTAAAACTCTAAATCTATGTGCTATTGCATTTTTAATTACTTCCCTAAATTTTTCGCTAATGAAAAAGCCATCAAGTTTTAAATAATCACTACTCAATATATCTGTTTGTTTAGATTTTTTATCTAAACTAAAATTGTGAAGATTTATAATTTGATCATTAATAAAAGTATTTTTCCTGTTATCTTGATATAGGTCAATAACTTGTTTGGTAAAGTTTGATCTATCAAAAAAATCATTAATCTGAGATTCAGATCCCATGATTTTTTCGTCAACACTATAAGTAATTTCAAAAAATTTAATCATATTAATATTGTTTTCAATTGAATAAGTCATTAATTTTTGTTGTTGGGTTTTCTTCTATTTTCCTGGCTAACTTTTTAGCAATATTATCCATAATAGCTTTCGCTTCATTTTCTGATATTTCATCAACGTTTTTTCCTAATCCTACTAAGATATCATCTAACATTTTTTCAACCCCTTTGGTATAATTAGGATGACTTGCATGAACTCCATCTTTTAAATGTTCAAATTTACTGCTAAATTGCTTTAACCATTTCGCATTTATTTTCCCATTAAACTCAAAGCCACCTTCTATCGCTTTTCTAACAAGTTTAGATTTTTGTATTAACTCAATCGGGATTAAGTGATGAGCCTGTTCAAATTCTTTAGCAAGATGTTTTCCTGCATTTTTAGCAATACTGCTTCGATTCTTAATTATATCTGCCGCTTTTTGTCCATATAATTTAATGGCTTCTTCATAATTAAATGAATCTACACCATTTATTATTTTTTGTCTAGCAGAATCATCAGCTAATTTCAAGAATTCATCTGCATCTTGAGTTCCATCTTCTATAGCTTTTACAAATTTGGATTTTCTTGTTCCTCTTCCAGTTCCGATAAGAATTCCCTCAATTTGTTCACCTGCTATAGTAGTAAACTCTCCTTTTTGACCTACTTTTTTACCACCTTTATTTATTACTTCTTTTACTTCTGTAACTTCACCACTCGCCAATAAAACCCAAGGATTAACGCTTCCGTAAAGATAAAATTTAAATCCTTTGACAACAATTTTAAATCCTTTAAATTTAAACCGTTTCGCTAAGTTTTCACCTAATTCGTCTAAGTTTTTAGCACCTTTAGAGATTCGTTTACCTAAGCCTTGAGTAAATTAAAAAACTCCGCAAAAGTTTTAAGCTTTGCGGAGTTTTGTTGGTAATCCTTTTATTAAAGGAGATTAATTTCAATAAGCATTAATCTTTTTACAATCAATTGTATAAAATTTTGCTCATCCTATTTTCAAAGTTTCTAATGCTTCATCTAAGCTAAAAGACAGTTTAGAATTTTTTATAAAACCATAGGTACTATCTGTATCCTCATTGATTATATAGCTTACTTTAGCTGGATTACTATCAAAGTCTTGATAACTAGGTATAAAATCCTGTAAGTATTTATCTAAATATTGATATTTGAAATCCGTAATATCAATGATAACATGTCTTACCTCTGAAAATTTTAAAAATTTATTTAGAGTGGAATAAAACCTTTTTGTTTCCAATATATCATCATCAAGATTTCTGAAAGAAACAGGGTACGTTCCTATTAGTTTGAAATAGCCCAACTTACTTTTCTCATCATATTTGGTTTCAAAGTTCCATGAATATACGTGATCATTATACTCCAAAATTTTAGGAACATCATTTTTATAATCGTATATTCTTATTTTTCCATCAAAATATTTTTTCTGCATTAAAGATGAGCAGTAATTAATACTTTCTATTGTATCATTAAAAATATGTTTTGCTTTGATATTAACAACATCTCCGATAAAAATATATTTATCAAATGAAGAATCATTTAAATTTAAGATATAATTTTCATCCAAGCTTAGTTCCAACAAATCAACTACTATCATATAAAGATTGTAATTCTTCTTTTAAAAAGAACAATAATAAGTTTACTTCATTACTATGTAAATAACCCTTAATTTCAATAAAAAAAATACCATAATGACTCTTTGTCAATTTCCAATAATATTTCTCAATATCAAAAGGATATTTCGGTAAATTATATGTTTGTAAATTCATATCTAAAATATAATTCCTTTACCTGTTAATGCATTTTTTGCCAAAATTCGTACGGTACTTTCCTACTCAGTTGGATCTTAGTCTATTTTGCGATATTTATTCCAAAATTTTTAGAAAATCCTTCGTGTAAATTAACCGAACTCTTTGAATTTCGGTTATAAATATTAATATTTTTCATCCTTCAGAAATTTTATATTTTTATAATTTCTGTTTAGATAATTATAAATAAAGATATCTTTCATAGTCTATTTCAAAAGAAACATTCTTGTAACTTTCATCTTGCCAATTTTCTTGGGGAAAAAATATACTCCACACTAAAAAAAATATTTCTTTAAGGTCCTCATTTTTATCACTTGGAGCTAAATCTTCTATAAAGAAAAAATCAAATAGTTTTATTCTTTCAAGATTATTTAAGGTAATCTTTAGACTTTCTCTTAACCTTTGAAAAAAAACATCCGAGTCCTTGTAAGTAATAGCATTTTCTTTGATTTCAGTAAAGCGTACTTTATAGGCATGATGAAAATCTTGTTCAAATATTGCATCAACTGCTTGTCCAATTATATATTCTATGTAATTAAAATAAATTGTTTTCATACTAAATTATTATTATAACGTTGGAAATGCTGTTATTTCATGTAAGATTATCTTACCACTACTGTCAAAGCCTCTAATTACAAAGACTCCGGTAGCTTTATCTAGTAATCCGGTAGCTTCACCTGGTAATTTTCCAAGGTGAGCTGCACCACTAGGAGAGAGGAATCCTGTTCCTACAGAAAACCCCATAACCTCTTCTTTTATAGCGATTCTATTACCCACTGTTAAGGAGGAAGGAAGAGAAATATTTGTTGGATAAATACCACTACTTACCGCATCTTGAATTTTCTTTTCTAACATTTTAATTGTTTTCATATGAGTATTAGGATCTAAAAACCTTGTAGCTGCTTTAGCTGTAAATATTGGCGCACTTGATATTCCTCCAGCAGCTCTATCTAATAGCCATTTGTTTGTCTTTGTTGCACTATGTCTACCATGTGTGTGTCCTCCTGTTATCTCATCCATTAATTTTAAGGCCTTATTTGCTCGTGCATTACTAGCTACCTTTTTATAACTATCCTTAGATAAATTAACCTGTCCTTTTGCTAAAGGAACTTTAGGATTAATTATACCATACAAAGTAAACCATCTTCCTTTTAATTCTAAAGAAAATCCTTTAAATTTAAACCTTTTCGATAAGTTTTCACCTAATTCATCTAAATTTTTAGCACCTTTAGTAATTCCTTTGCCGATACCCTGAACAAAGAACTTCGCTTTACCGGCCTGTTTTACAAATCCTTTTCCTGTGGCGACCAGTGCATTTTTGCCTGCTTTCAGCGTATTCCTGGCACCTGCTTTAGCTAAATTGAAGACTCCTTTCACGCCGCCTTTCGCTGCTGTTTTTAAGACTTTAAACAGTGCAGCGGAGTCAAATAAAAGGATGAAAAGTAATTCAACTAAAATAATTCCGATTGCCCGGGCCAGTGCTTTTCCTGCCGAAGCAATATTTCCTATCCATCCGTCCGTCATAAAGGTCTTGAAGAAACCACTGGCTTTTGCAACAGCCTGTGCCATCATGATAGCCGCGAAAATCTCAAGCGCAGGCGGGATCAGCGCAAAAATGGCTCCTGCGGTAAGGATTGCCAGGGCAGTTATACCTAGAACAATTGCAGCTCCAATACCAATGTATTTCCATTTGTTTTCTGCCCAGTTTTTCTTTATTCCCGACCACATCTGTTCCTTCAGATAGTACAAACGAACGCCTGGAGTCCATGGTCCGACCAGTTTCATATTCTCAGGCATAGAACCTGAAGTGGCTGGCTGCTTACCGGAAGCACTTGAGGTATCCGTACTTGGAGGTGACTGGCTGTTCTGGTAATTAATGAACCAATCGGCCTGAGCGTACGGATCAGCAGGAATGTTTTGGTTTTCTGCCACATCGCCTCTGCTTTCTGGTTCTTCCGATCCCACAGCAGATTGCTTAAAGCTATGGATGGTATTCTCATTGGCTCCGAAATTAATTTCGCCGTTGCTGTCCTGCAATTGGGCCAGAAGTTCCGGGCTCAGTTCCATATCATCGGTCACAGGATCCACATGGAAGTCACTTTCGTCGTAAGAGTTTCTTCCCAACAGATCAGCATACGCCAGATCCGGATCCGTTCCTGTCGCTTCAGCCATAGCTGTTTTCTCAAACGGAAGCGGTTGTGTGATATCCATTCCCAGAAATTCTTCGGAGATTTGTCCCATAAAGTTGTCCGGCATTTGCATCGCGGAAGCAGTTAAGTTTGCTAAGCCCTTCATAATCTTTATAATTCCCGCCACAATAAAATTAACAGCATCCAGGATCAGATTATACACCGCCTGTAATGAGGCTAATAAATTATCTACAACATCAGCCAGGAAATCAATCACAGTCACCACCGCTTTCTTAAAGACTTCAAAAACCTGGTTCACCAGTTTTTCTGCGACAGCTACATACTTGTCTATCTTGGCTTTCAGACGGTCCCTTATAGCAGGGAATGCGGCCAGTGCTATATCCAGGAAGCCTTTCAGTAAGGAAGCAAATCCTTTGATAAGGGCCACAACAGCTTTCCGGGCAACTTCCAAAGCGGCCAAAACCAGTGTTTTTGCAGCTTCGAAAATAACCTTAACCGCTTCCCGCAGTTTGGTAAAAATATAATTTAGCGCATCTTTCAGGGCATTGATGAATGCCGAAGCCTTATCGGCCACCCAACCGAAGAATCCGCCGCTTTCTTTCTTCTTTTCTGCTTTTTTCTGCCGGGCTTCCGCATCTGCCGCTTCTCTTTTCCTGCCGGCCTCTTCATTAGCCCTGTTTATATGACCTTGAGCCGCGGTTTCGCCCTTACTCTTTTCCGTTTTTATATTCCCAAGCGTTGCTTTGGTATGATCTGTCGATTTTTTGGTAAAATCAGCCTCTGTTTTATCCAGTGCATGCTGCCATTCTGCTCTGGAACTGTGTACATCAGACTGGGCATCTTTTACGGCTTTCAGCTGGTTTTGGTGAGATCTATCTTTTTCTTCACCGATCTTCGTTTCGGCCGTTTTTTCCTGTACGAGTATTTTCTGCTGATGCTCCAGTTCGGCGGCTTTGTATTTTTCGTTTTCGGCACCTATTTTCGTCTGGATTATGGGGGCAAACTGGGCATTAACATCAGCTTCATCAATTCCTTCCAATTTCAGGGCATTTACCGGTTGTTTTTTAGCCGTTTTAGGAACGATCTTCCGTGAAGGTTTAAGAATTTCATCCTTCGGTTTCTTAATAATGTCGTTCTCACCATAATCTTTATGGATATCCTGTTCAGCATGATTTTTTTTGATGCTCATATCCTGGGCAGCGTCATGCCGTTCGATAGAAAGGTGTTCCGTATCTGCTTCTCCGGTAAGATCCAGACGTGCGCTCTGCTGCATCGTCGTCGGAATGGCCGAAGTATTCAGGTTGATCGCATCAAACTGGTTTTGGGCCTGCCTTTCAATACCTCCTTTTGCAGCGGTTGTTTTAAAAGTATAACTGACTTTCTTCAGCGGATCGTTTTGGGGGAAAGAGACTTTTTCCGGTTTAAGCTTTTGACTTACTGATTTCACCGTCTTTTTGCCTGCTTTGGCTGTAATTTTGCCCGCTTTGGCTTTACTTTTGGCTTTAGGACCGGAAAAAGCACTGCCGGTTTTTGCGTTTACTTTCGGAAGTCCGTTTGCTGCTTTTTCGGCCTTGCTGCTGAAAAGAGATGCGGCGTTATCCTGAACGGTATTAAAAGTATTTGCTAATCGTGTAGCTGGCGAATGTGACAGACCGGCAAGTGAAATATCGGTATTTTCTTTATCCGCTGGTTTGATATTTTCTTTTTGATCTCTTTTATTTTGCTGATAAACAGCTGCCTGTTCCTCCAATGTCTTTGGCAGATACGTTTCGGATTTCCGGTCCTGATACTCCTGCATCTCATGTATGCTCAGGGTCGCCACGTATTTTCTTTCGGCTTCTTTGGTGTCGGGATGGGTAAGGTCGCCGCTTTCAGCCAGGCTTTCCTGAAGCTTGTCATACATCATTTCTGATCCCTGGCCATAAACGGTCTGGGGATTATGAACGACTGCAACCGCTCCCTTTCGATTCAGCCGGCTGTTGTCAGGTTTTGCCTGGCCTGCGGGAAGGACCGAAACCTGTGGCTGTGATATTTGTGTGCTGACGATCTCCGGATCGTGCAGGGGAATGACCACCGGCTCATGCGGCTTTTGCTTTCTGCTTTGGCCCTGCCGGGTATTGCTGTCTTTTTCTACAGGTTTTGCTGCTTTCATGGACTTGATGTTTTTAATTGAAATTTATTTTAACGGTGTATAAAGTACGGTCAGCTGCCGTCTTTACAGATTACCTTCCGGATCAGAAGAACCGGACCGTTTATGTAAGGGATTTCTTCTGAGGTTTAAAAAAAACCTGAAGCAGTATCGGCTCTGTGATGAGAAACACGCGTGCTTAAACCGCCTCAGGCTTCGTTCTCATGTTTTAGTTTTCTGGTTCAAAATTCATACTTTTCCGCGAGAACCGCCAGCTTTTTGCCTTCAAGATTCTGTAGTTGCAGTGAAGTGTTTTCCACGGAAGTTTTATCGTAACATAATTCAAGATTGTTCAAATAAATTCGACCGTATTTAATTTATTTTCAAACGATTATTGAAATAAACCGAATCCAGTCTGGCAATTCAGTATTTTAAATAGATTTCCTATTTATCTCTTAACAAACGATTTGTCCATTACTATTTTTGACAATAATGTTGACAAAAGAAACTTCCCGCATCCAGCTTCCCTATTCCAGCCTATTTACCTGATTTTCACTTCGATTTCATTTTATATCAGTGATTCAAGCATCCGGATCAGTTCCGGCTGCGGATGGACATCGGATTTATCAGGTCTGAAGGAGGCGTGTGCCCAAACGCCGCCTTCGCCGCTTAATGCTCTTTTATTGCATTCAAACATGACGTTCCCTTTGTACTTCAGAGAGATCTTGTATTGCTTTCCCCAGTAAACCAGAAGTTCTTTCAGGGAAGCAATTTGGGCATTCGTATATTTTTCGTAAAACCGGTAGCCTCTGAATTCTTTTTCATAGGTCACTACCTGCTCGGCAGCAACTTCCTGCCCGGAGAACGCATAATATTTTGAATTTTTAAAGGTCAGACCCCCCCAGCTGTCAAGCTCCACTCCGATAAATTCCTTATTTCGTTGTGTATTTTGCTCCGGCAGTCCGAACTGTTCGAAATGCGCTTTTTTGATTCCCAGGTGGTGTGCCCAGTATTTTGATGAAAACAGCTGATGGATGCCGCCGTCCCTGGCAATAATAATGGGTGTCGCCACGCGTTCAGCAGTGGACTTCCACCAGTTGATATCTCCTTCTACCGAATCTCCCGATACGGTGTGGTGCAAGATAATACCTTTCTTTTCCGTAACTTCTTTATAATATTGGTTTTCAGGAAAATTGTGATTAATGATGTTCATTTTTTGTGGATTTAATTATTTTAAACGGGATCATCTTTTTTTTCTTCCTCACCGGCAGCCGGCCTGGTCGTCTTCACGCCATAACGGCTTTCGATGTAAAGGTTTATTGCTCTCTCGATCCATTCCGGAAGATTGGTGGTTATCATCTTCAGGAATTTATCGTAGCCGTAGCCCAGGACAAACAGTACTCCTGTGGAATACCATTTGTCGTGAAGGTCGGCCCTGCTCATTACATAGCTCATGGTAAAACCCACGATCATCACGATGGCGAGTGTGACGAAGTGTTCCCAGAGCTGTTTCTTTTCTTTGTTCTGTATTGAAATCAGAACCCTTAATAATCCTCCGGAGAATGCGATGGCAGTCCCGATCAATAAGGCTTTTATACTATCCAGATTCATTCTTTCCTATATTTGGTAAATTCGGTTCAGCATTGAGATCCTTTTACTCCTGCTCAAGCAGGTACAGGTCTTCCAAAAATTTTTTGCTGTTCCTGATATTTTCACTTTCATTGATATAGGCAAGCTCGTCGATAAGTTCACTGATCTTTTTACGGGGCTTCTCGAGTTTTTCTTTATTGTTATTGTTTTTTTTATTTTTCATGGTTGATAAATGTATTGGTTATTGTTTTTACCCATCGGGATGTATTTTCCTGCCATCAGGGGCAGAAAGTTGTAAGGTCCGTTTACCTAACAGCAATAGACCAAAAAGAAAAACTGTTATTACCTTCGTACTGTAATGGCAAATTTAAATTTGGGAAAGATGTTGGGCACAACCTTTTAAAATCTGGTACCGGATCGGTTCCGATACGGAGCAGCGCAGTTCCTGCCGGATTTTCTGCACATGGTATTCTGAGAAATCTGTTTCGGAAAATAAACGACTACCTTTGCTTACGATCATGGTGGTGAGTAATGATGCTCCTGTAATGTCCGGTACCGTCAATCATGCGGTAAACCGTATTTATTCTGAAAGGCAGATCATTTAAGAATAAACAAAGGCATTTCGTTTATATGAAAGTCATGAAGAACGGAAGTACTATTGCCGGTTTTTATTCAATAGCTGGTAAAGGATGATTTACTGTTTTAAATATATGATTTAAGGATTTGGTTTGGTTGAGTTCCGGCTGTAAAACGGTCCTGAGACTGATTAACCACAGTTATTGCCTAAGCCGGTTTTTATCCTGATCTTACCTGCTAATCCTGAACAATGATATTATATATTGTTCTTTCCGATAAAAACAACATTTCCGTGAGTTCCGTTACGATAACTTTCATCTGCTTGTCCTGATTGCGTTTTACATAATCGTTGACAAAATCTTTTCTTTTTTCTGTTAATTCTTTACTTCGTTTCATTTTCTTTAAGGTTATAAGTTAATTTTTTAATCAGACAGGTTTCCGTATTCCTCATGATCCCGCCGTTTAAGCAGGATCATAAAAGCCCTGCAAAGGCGATATTTCAGCCTCCGGAGATGTCCGATTAGATGAATTGGTTTTTGATTTTCATAAGCCGGCTCCAGGGATTCCCGACAAAACTGCCGGCCGGCTTTTCTTTTTTACAGATAAACCATCAATGATTAAAGAGCGTGGTAATCTTTAAGCAATCTGATCATTTATCTTATGCATGTTCCGGTAAAAGTACAATTCTGATCTTAAGCTTCATTTACTAAAAGTTCGTCATAATACGAACAAAAATTATTCAAAAGTTCAAAAACCGCACTTTTTACTTTAAAATCTGTCATTCCGTCTTAAAAGGCGCCATATAAGACAGAGAAAATAAGTAAACCTGAAAATATACCGTGTATTAATATTACCTTATTTTTTGATCACCAACCCACTACAAGCTCACACAAAAGGATTTAATTATCAAAATAATATATAACTCTAAATATAATTCGTATATTTGTGCTATTATTTCTTATTAACGAGACAAATATACGAACAATGTTCGTATTTAAAAAATAAAAAAAGAAATATTTTGCGTCTTTTTTTACGGATAACGATAAACCTATCAGAATGACCTATTTAGAATTCAAACAGATCAGGAAGCAGCTCAACATGAAGCAGGCGGAAATAGCGGAAGCCATCGGAGTTGGCACAAGGGCAGTGCAGTATTGGGAAAAAGGAGAACGGAAAATACCGGAAACAACGGCATATTTCGTTAAGAATCTGCTGGAAGAACAGGAAAGCAAAACGAAAAGCAGCGCGTCTCCCGTTGTGTTCTCGGATCTGAAGGTGATGTACGTTCCGCTGGCCAACCAGTACGCACAAGCCGGTTACCTGAACGGGTTTGCCGACGAAGAATATATGGAAAGCCTTCCGGTAATTCCTTTTACCGATGATGTGGAACACCGCGGTGAGTATATGTGTTTTGAAGTGAAAGGAGACAGTATGGACGACGGCTCCTATGAAAGCTACCTGGAAGGTGACATCATTTTATGCAGGAATATCCGTCAGGATTACTGGATGAGCAAGCTGCATTATGATAAGTGGGATTTCGTGATTGTCCATAAGGAGAAAGGCATCCTGGTCAAAAGGATCATCAACCATGATGTGGAAAAAGGCATTATTACCCTTCATTCGCTGAATGAATATTATGATGATTTTGAAATCCACCTGGATGATGTCGCGAAACTGTTCAATATTATCAGTACGAGACGGAAAAACAACAGAAGATAATAAAACCAAAGTATATTTTGGTGAACAAAAATCCTCAAATAATTGAGGATTTTTGTTTTATGAGTGGATATTCAAGGAGCTCCATAACAGAAGCCGGTCTAAATTTTCGCGGATTTTATGCTTACTTTTTTCAGACAGTTTTTCATGATTAAATTTCAAGGTTTTTTCTCTTAGTAAAATCATAGATTGTACGGTTTCACATTTAAATCCGTTAACCATGATATAATCCGGGTTTTTATCGATAAAAATATCAATCAGAGCATTTTCCAAAGGAATAAACCCCCGATGACCCGACAATCCGTAGAAAGCATTATCAAAATTTTTATGAATATATCCAAATCCATTCAGAAGCTTCAGATCACTGATTGAAATATCAATATCATTCAATTCCGTTTTTATTCCCTGTAAATATTCGGATGTACCGCCCACAAAGATTACATCGCTAATTGAAGCAAGATTATGCAGGATCTCTTTTTTAGTACCTTTAATCATCCAGTGAGAAATCAAAAACACTCCAGTTTGTTGTCCCATCTGCGCTGAATTCGAATCTGTACACTGAAGGGCTAACATTTGCAGGATAGCCGTGAGGATATGCTTCGGGCGGATTTTGCCCTGCTGCGGCATAACTTACCGTTAAAACAGAAGTAATGGGTAATACTTGGTTAATCATCAATGGAGCGCCTGTGGCTTTCGAAAGTCCGATTTCCGACGTTCCGCCATCAACGATCAGCCTGATGAAGCCGGTAGAAATACCTGTTAAATTGCTATCTGATAATGAAAAGTTTTCCCTTGCCGTACACCAGACGTCATAATTCGTAGGACCGTTGCCATTTGAGACACAATCGATCCCGTTAATATTTTTTTTGTAGAACTTGGTGATCTCCTGTTGCTTTGTATAAGAAAGCATATTGGAGGTAGCTGCATTTCCCGCTGAATCGGTAACCGTAACTTTAAATAATCTTTTACCGGCTGTGGATAATGTACCCGTATTGAAAATCGTGCTTGTTGACAGATCCGGAATATAGGAAGTCCAATTTCCACCATTGTCCTGACTTATAAATACTTCTCTTTTTACAATGTCATTATTGGCATCTGAAGATTCAACAGAGATGGTATAGTCTGGGCATGAGGATGTACAAAACCGTTCCTCCGTCCCCGAATTGTCCCTCCATCTAATGCTTACTTTCGGAGGGGTATTTCCGGAGCAATTCCCTATTTTAAAGGTACCTGATTTCTTTGCAATAAAGCCATTGGAATCAGTGAGTGTTATGACCAGATCATAATCGCCCTGGTCCTGGATATCCGGCAGGCTTACCGAAAGGCTGGTACCGTTATAAGGAACTGACGGTAGAGGAATATCGGTATCTGTATAAGGAACTGTCGAACTGAGACTTTTATTTTTATAAGAGGCCATTGCTTTTTGTATGGGGTTGGAAGTTGTAAAATGCACTTCAAATGAAATATAGCATTGTGCTGCTGCCATTTTATTATTTTTTATTGTTATTAATTATATTCATTGTCATAAGGAGGTGCCTTTCTAATTTTAAAGAATGATCAAGACACCTTTCTTATCTTATAGAACATGTTTAAACCTATCTTAATTGCTAAAAGCATGATCTAGTCCTGATTACCGCCTTCACAGCAGTTGTTTCCTTTTGAGAAATCTATACCGGTTATCACCACATCGGATGCAGGCCCTTTATACCAGTCTCTGATTGCTATGGTTTGTACACATTCCTTATTGCTTACAGCCACTTTTATGACCGGAATCTGCTTCGGGCTGAGGTTGTAGAGCGTATAGCTTAGCTGCCTATTGCCGTCCGGCTGCAACGGAATAAAACTTCCGTTATCCCAGAAATCCCAATTGTACGCATAGTTTGCAAAGCCGGTTCCGGTAACCGTAAAATGAACTGTGGTTGCGGATGAACCGTTCGCAGGATAATCAACAGAGGTCACAGATATATCTACTTTAGGCTGTGGAATCACTTTAATGCTGCAGTCGGTCGGTTTTCCGTTTACCGTAAAGCTGATATCGGTATTGTAAAGAGCCTCACTTACGGAAGACGGATCGAAAACATAGCTGCCGTTATTCTGTTTCACCCCTCCGTTCAGACCTGCACCTACAGATGCTTTTACTTCTCCGTTAGCAGGAGAAACCGTAAATGGCAAAAGACCGGAATCTGAGCAAACCGTTGATTTCGATAAACTTAATTTTACTTCAACTTTTGGAGTACAGCACTGATAGGGTATTGAAAAATCGGCAATAACGTTCGTACTTCTACCATTCTGCTCATATACCATAACGAAGGTTCCTCCCCGCTCCACGCCACGCGTATGTTCCAATCCCGGGTGTTTATCTACATATTCATTGAAATAGGCCCTGTAGAGATCTTTATTGTTTTTCAGTTCAGTGAAGGATAAAAGCATCACATCAAAGCCCAGCTGTCTTTGGTTTCTGATCTGTGTAATCTGATCAAAGGCCTCCTGATGGTTCATCCCCTGATGGCCTTCAATATTAAAAAAAGAATTTTTATCTATATTAAAATCCAATGGTTTCTGTACATGGCTATCCGTCGATAGCAAGCCCTGATCGTAGCCCAGATTGTATCCGGATAAGCGATTAGCGGTTTTATCAAAACTCCATGCTTTCAGAAATTCCGTTGTAACATTATAGTAAAAAGGAATCGCTTTATTACCCAGAGGGTTAGCTTTCTGCGACGGTGTAATCTTAATCGCCGCCGAGGTTTCAAAACTGTCGGAATACCTGAAATTCTGTGCCTGCTGCTTAAAACGGTTCATTAAAACTTTTACTTTTGAAGTCTTTTTTTTATCGTCCAGAACAGGTGAATGGTAAAACTGATGTCTTGAAGAATCCAGCTGAAAATCAGATGCGACCTTTCCAAGCATGACATGTTTCGGAAAAGAAAGGAGATCCGGAAGACATCTGGCAAACGATGCGGGAAGTAGTTTTATAATTTCAGAATAAGTATCCGTAAGATCCTTAACCACATCATAAGCATACTGAAAACCTCCTGTCTGCGCCAGGCCCGTAATTAATTTCTGCTTAAAGCTCTGATGATCTACCCCCGATATTCCAAATACTTCGGCAATGGCATTGATTTTTTTGAAAATATTCTCCCCGTAATTATTTTTTATCAAAACGCCGGAGTAAAGATTTTTTAAATCTGAAGAGGAAAAATCCGCATCAATTCCTTTTTCCAGGATAAGCCGTTCTATGATAACTCTCTCCTGTTTCACGCCAGTCATCATATCACTGATAAACAGAGGATGCGGCTGGATTTTATCTTTTTCAAGAATACTGGCAATCCCTTCTTTGGTTGTCACCAGTACTTTAAGATTCCGGATCTGCTGGATTCCGTGATTGTCACAATCCACGCCACGGCAAGGCTTCACCTCTTTTTCATAATCTTCGAGGTAAAGCAGCAGATATTTGTCTTGTATACCGGAAAGTTTACCGATAGGCTGGAAATCTGAATTTGCTTCCTGAGCGGTTGCCAGCTCCCAGAGTTCGATCTGCTTATTGTCCACATCATAAAATGCCGGATATTTTACTTTAAAATTATCGTATATTTTAAAATGCGTGTAATTTTTATTTTGTATATCAATGGTTCTTAGATCACTTACATACAATTCTTTGCTCACCTCGCCTGTATTGCTCAGGGTAAGCAGATCGCCATCTGTCGTAAGAGCTACTCCCTGGGAAAGCTGTATACCATTCAAAAAGCGGTCTTTGTAAACAGGTTCCGGCCGGAGACCGCATACAATACCGACGCCCTGAAGCATTATTCTTGACAAACGGTCCTGATCCTCGAAAAAATCCAGGAATTCATTGAACTGCTTTTCTTCTATGTACTGCCCTTTGCTGAACTTGCGGTATTGCGTTGATATTTTACTTAATTGATTGTTCATTATTGCTAGTTTTAATGATTTAGTAAGGTATTTTTAAATTTCCCGGACAGAAAAACCTGCCCGGGGAAATTATTGTATTTCTATTTACGAGGACAAATACCTGACACGTTCCATGCCGTACTTCCCAATGGTGCCAAAACAGTAACTTTAGCATATCTCGGCAAAGCAGAAGTTTTATTGAATTGTAATGAACCTGATCCGTTTGACGGATTAGCAGTCTTTATATCTGCCGGGTTTACCCCTTTACTTATCAGGCTGCTGTTATAACTGCTCGAACCGACGAAGCCACTGTCATATTTCTGACCATTCCATTCGATGATAAATCGGTCCGGTACGGTATAAGCGTTATAATTTATACCTGCCATTCCCGTATCCGTTCCGAAATCGATATTGTATTCAAAAGTCCCTACACTTCCGCTGTAGTTGAAATTATCACTGCATGAAACGAGCTGCAGACCGCTTAGTTCGACATTTACGGCAACCTGCGTGCTACATCCGGAATTTTCGGCAATAACGTTAAGGTTTGTATGATAAGTGGTGTTTTCATTTGGTACTATCGGGAATACGTGGGCCACCAAATTGTCGGAGTTAGGAACCAGGCCATCCGTATGGCCATCACCGTAATTCCATTGGTAAGACGCTATCGAGCCTGAACCGTTGTTTACTACTTTGAAATAAACCGTTGCTTCATTACCTGCATAATTGTAAACCGTATCAGCAATCGTCAGGGTTACACTAGGCTGGGCATATACAACCATTTGGGCTTCCACAGGCTCATCGTTCACCGTGAAGGTGATGGTCTGCCCTAAATAGGCTGCACCCACAAGTCCCGGATTGAAGTAGCTTTGTCCTGCGGATTGTGTAATGGCCGGAATCTGAACGCCATTGACCATAGCTTTTACTTCTCCATCCGCCGGCACCACCGTCATCGCAATTTCTTTATCTCTCTGGCAAAGCTTACCTGCCGGCAATGTAAGGAATACAGGATCTTTTTTGGAACAGCACAGGTAAGGCAGTGAGAAATCGGCAAGCACCTGGTTGTTTGTTTCGGATTCGCAGATCAGAACGAATGTACCGCCGCGTTCTACGCCCGCCAGATGCTCCAGCCCGGATTTTCTTTCCAAAAAGTCGCTCAGCAGTTCAGTAGAGATTTTGTCTTTTTTAGTATCCTGTTTTATTACCGTAACTTCTTCTCCTGAGGCAGACGAGAAATCCGCTTTATTCAGCAAGCTCAGCTGGCTGTCTAACCTGGAAAGGTTCAGTAAAGTGCTTTTCGCGTCGCCGGTTTCTTTACTGATGGCACTGGAGATGGATACCAGCTGCTTTCTAAGCTCCTCGATCGATACTTTTTTGGTACCGGTGCCGCCATTTCCTCTTCCTCCTTTCTGCAGGAGCAATACAATAACATCGAAAGCCAGCCCGTATTTCGCCTTCAGATCATTGATATTCTGTACCGCTGTTTCAAAAGGCATTCCTAAAAATCCCTCGATTCTGTAGAAATCGTTATCATCGATTGTATAATCCAAAGGATTTTGGATAAAGTCTGCAGAGGACAAATTAGCGGTGTGATAACTCAGGTTATAAGTCGCAGTGTCGGTTTTCGTTTTCTCGAAATTCCATTTTTTCAGTAATGGCTGATCCACAATATAATAATAAGGAATTGCTTTTTCGCCTAATCTTACATTGAGGTGGGACGGAGTAATCTTAACAGGTCCTGCATATGACTGAAATGCTTTTAGTTTCTGTACGAAACGGTTGGCAAGCATGATGATTCTTTCGTAATTCTCATCATGGTTTGTCTTAATCGGCGAATGGTAAAAATCATGACGGTAGGATGTACGTGCTCCAAGTTCCAGCGTTGCTCCTACCGCACCCAGCATCAGATGTTTAGGGAAAGAGGCAATATCCGGGCAGCAGTCTACATTCAGATGCAGGATCAAACCTTTTATTTCATTATAGGTATCAATCAGATCTTTGAACAGATCATACCGGTATTGGTAATCCTCCAGATTTGAGGTAACAGGTTTCAGTACGGATTTCACTTTCGTAATAAGCGCATCCCCACGAAGGTCCGGACTCACGTTAAAAGTTTCTGCAATGGCATTGAAACCATTACACAGCCTTGTAACATCATCAATCGCATCCTGAAATATAGTTTTTAGATTTCCTGCCGTGGTAATCCCGGAATTCAGAATTACTCTTTTGGCTTCCAGCGGAGGTAAATTATCAAAGAGATCCTGGTAACCGTTATGCACTTTGTACAGGCTGTCTTTCGCATCCCCTTTGGCAAGAAGATCCGCCACAACTCTTGAATCTGCAAGTAAGACTTTCAGGTTGGATACCTGCTCGGCACCTGTGTTGTCACAGTCGGCATCCTGGCATGGAGTTTCTTCGTTGGAATAACTTTCCAGGTATAAAATAACAATCTGATTCTTCAGGTCCGTGATTTCAGTTATGCTTTTAACCCTTCTTACATCAATCATCTGATTATATTCTTCCTGGGTAAAAAGTTCCACCAAAGGGATTTGTGTACCATTGATCTGAAAGTTTTTATACCCTGCTACATCGGTATATTCTCTGTAGTATTTGTAATTTCCGGCATCGAAGTTTATGGTAACTTCTGATGCTTTGCCGGTCTTCTGACGCAGTGTGATCAAATCCCCGTCTGTGGTAACACCGGCTCCCTGTGTCACAACAATAGTATCCAGGGAATCCGTGAGTGTCGATTTGAAACCGCATACGATCCCCACACCGCTGAGGCGGGTCCTTGAGAGCCGGTCCTGATCCTCAAAATAGTCTATAAATTCATTTAACTGCCCTTCCGTTAACGCCTGGTTTTCGTTGAACTTTCTATATTGGGTGGTTACATTATCTAATTTAGTATTCATTATATATCAATTTTAAATGTTTGATTGTCCTAATATTATTTTTCCGTCCAGGTCGTCATTATCATCCATGGCACATTCTAAGAGTCTTCCCGGTCTGTAAATATTGTTCAGGTTGGTAAGTGCAGCCAGCAGATCCTGGATGCTGCTTCCCAAATTGGGAAGATTGTTTCTGGATTTGTCGGTAAGATATTTTCTGAAAGCAGTCTCAAATTCGGACAAATCGCTTTGAGCCGTCTGTACTTCGCTCATCCGGTCTCCTACCCAGCAGATTTTCGCTAAGATATGGGCGGGAATTTCCTGCCGGATCACCGTTTCGGCATAACGCCTGAAATCCGGATCCTGGAAACGGTACGCAAATCCCGGGAGTACAACACTTACCCGGTAAGAATAAGGGTCGAAAACATCCGTTTCGCAATCTTCTTCACAGGAGGACATAAAGGATGCCTCGGTTACCTCAAGATCATACATTACCTTAAAGGTTTTTCCTATGGACATACAGCCGATGCCTCCCATGGACTTATAGTTTTTAAGAACCGGCTTCAGCAAAAGGTGCTCAACAAGGAAAATCCCTTCTTCCGTAAATTCGTATTTAAAATAGTTTACGATATTAAAAATTCCGGTTTTCAGATCCTGCCTGTTAGCATAAGGATTGGTTTTCTTATGGGTAGCCATCACATTTCCGGCATCGTCGAGAATATCAAAATAATAATTCCCTCCTGCAGAAAACCGTATTTGTATATTCCCGATCAGGTTATATTTATTAGGATCTTCTTCAAATCTTTCCCATGCAAGTTCCAAATCTTCCTGGTCGATCTGGATCGTCTGGTAAATGGCGTCATTCAGGTTTTTATTAGCCGCGTATTCGATCTGGAAGGTAGTGACGGAGGACAGAACGATGCTTCCGCCTGTATCTTTTATTTTCCAGCTGTACGTTGGCTTACCGTTGGTTCCTGCTGTTTTGATAATCGAAACAGGTGATTGGGATAAATTTCTCTGCATATAGTTTTTGATGCCTAACAGACAGGCGATCCTTTTCTGCACTCCGGAAATATTGGTGGTGTTCCACACATCGGTATCCGCATTGAGTGTGTAATTATAACCCAGCCCGCGATCTTTGCTTAAAGATTTATATTCTTTCAGGAAATTCTCCTTATTGTTTAAAACGATCTCATCGGTAGATTTACCATACAGCGATTTCATCAGGAATGTATAATCGCTGAATGTTTCCGCAAAACGGGAGATCAGGTGGTCCAATACTTCGTTTCGTCTCTCTACACTGTTGTCGAGTTCTTCATAAAGGGAATCCGTAAGTCTGTCGTCATCATTTTTATCATAACCGGAAACCAGCTCATCGAAACCTTTGATGTTTTTAAGGGCCTGTGTAAAATAGGTTCTTTTCAGACTGCCATTGATGCTCAGTACCTCTTTCACTTTTTCGAGATGCTTAAAGTATCCGGCCAGAATCTGATCAAAAAACAGAAGATAAGCTTTCATCTGTTTGGCCAGGGCTTCGCGCTCCGGGGTTCTGTCCCCGATTATTCCCGTTATTCCTACGCCGTAAGTATCGGGAAATTCGTTCAGGATTGTCGCATAATTGCCGATATCGTAAGAAGTTCCCTGTGGTAAAGCAAGTTCTTTATTCTTCTTCGCATCGTCACGGAGTACGTCTTCCTCTTTTTTAAGGGTTATTAAATATTCCTGTACTTTTTTATCATTGATATTTAACGGAAGGGAACCTTTGCTGTAGCTGAATGAGCTTAAATCGCACAGTTCCGGCTTTCTGCCGTTTTCAATGCATATCAGCCAGTCGTTGGTCTGTTTAATAACCTGGTCGCAGCCTGCAATGGAGATTTCGTGGATTTCTTTCACTCCGTCAACCTTCATGATTTCACTGATGATATCGGAAAGCCGGACCTCTTTTCTCAGCTGACTTTTTCTGAGTTCTTCCGTATCGATAAAACCGTTTTCCAGCAGCGGCCCGTCAAAGATAACGTCCGTAGGATAGCCTTTGTCGAGCATCTGTTTCAGAGAGTAAAAATGAACTTCGGGAGACAGGTAATTGTTGATGGCTTTCAGTACTTTTGCATGCACCAGCTCTTCGTCCGCTTTGTTTACAAGTCCGATACGGGCACAAACAGCAACTTTCTGGGTCTGGATTTCCTTAATTTCAACCAGGTCCTCACAAAGTCCCCTGTTGGCATGATAACGTTCGAGTATTTCGAAATTTACATTCCCTCTTTCACATCTCTTCCCTTCGGCATCCAGGTCGTCGGAGTAGTCTACATACAGGTCATACAGGCCTTTGACATTGAAATTACTTGTTTTTTCACCGATCGGGTTAAAATCCAGGTTTCCTGTTTTGCAGTCTACATAAATTTTTTCAGTTCTGGGAACCAACCAGCAGTTCAGGACCGGCCTTTTATAATCCTGCTCCATGCTGATGTCGATGAACAGTTTTCTGTAATCAAGTTCATTCAAAGGTCTTGAAGGCAGGATTTCCGTAGCTTTCAGAAACTGGGTATGGATATCTTTGGATGCATCTTTGGAAGCCAGGAGATCTTCGGTATTCAGGTTCATTCTCATTCCCAGATCAGTAATGGCGTAGCTTAAAACTTCCAGCGTCGTGATCCCGGGGTCGTGGGAATTGTAATCGGTCCAGAGCTTTCCTCCCAGTTTTTCGATATATTCGATACCTGTCCTGCGCAGAAAGTGAAAATCGGTCTGATCTCCGGTTTCTACATTTTTGGGTATACTAATGTGCTTATTTTCTGACATAATTATATTTTCTTCTTGTTTGTTCTTAGATACATACCTGATCTGCAACAGTAACTTTATGCTGCTTGGCCGATACCAGTATTGATTTCGGATCCACCTCAATCAGAGCCTGTTTTTGTAAAACACTATTCACGTATATTTTTATTTCGTCGATATAATCCACATAATACAGTTGCTCCATATAGGTTATCAACTGATTGACATTCAGTTTTATATTAAAATCAATATCTTTGGACTCGGTAAAGGCCCATGGCGAAATGTATTTTTTGATATCCTCATCCAGCTGCCTGGTGTAAAATGACTCATCATATTGCGCGAAAAATCTTACGCCGGCTTCAATTTTTGCTTCTTTATAATTTGGATTCACCACATGGGTCTGAACCTGCATCGCATTCAGTTCGCTTACATAGTTCTGAATTCTGTTCAGGCTTGCTCTGCTTACCCGCGGCTGATAAATATCGAAAGCATTTTTATTCCTGATATTCGGCACCACCATCAGGGTAACGTGGCCCGGAGCCAGATAGGAATTTTCAGAAGTATGGTTTAAGCATTTTACTTTGAACACTTCCGGGAATTCCTGTAAGACAAGCTGTTCGTAATCCCATTGGGTAACGGCCCGGTTTTTATGCCTCAATCTTTCGCTGACCCTTCTGTAATATTCCGCATCCGTTTCTTTGTATTTGCCATCAAAAGAATTATAAGGCTGGCTTACCGATTTTACCTGAGGAACTCTTGTGATCAGTTTTGTGATGGTATTCGCTTCGAGGCCGTTGTTTAAATGAGAAAGCTCATTATCATGGTTTTCAAATACCGCCAGGACGGCCTGGGTATATATTCCCTGAATTTTACATACCGCATCGTAGCTTCTTTTCGATTTGGCCCTGATCCAGACCAGTCCGTCGGTAAATCTCGTATGGTCCGTATCAAGATCTTTCGGGATTTTAAACTTTACAATGCCGGATTCCAGGAATTTTCTGGTTTCATTTTTAAGCATGTAGTCCGACAGATCCATCCAGGTATTTCCTGAAAGAATGTGCCACTGGATGAATTCTTTTTCATCAAAAGTATCCACCAGAGGGTTTTCACTTCCTTCCAGCATCTGGATCAACAGGGAGATGGTAGTCTGTGGTTTGGTTTCCAGGCCGATGTAGAGCTCGCCGCCGTTTTCATGTACGGGAACCAGGTTCTGCGTATCAACGCCTTTTTCGTATTGTCCGAAAGCATCTTCGTGATACACCTGCATGCCTGCGCTTTTTGAAGCCTGCCCGTTCAAATCTCTGCTCAGGTAAGAATAGGCCGTTTCCCGTGCGCTGTAATTCAGCTCGATGTCTTCTGCAAAAGGAATGTACGGTTCGTTGGGGATAAGCTTTTTTTCAAGCGGATTACTGGATAATGCCAGGGTATAAAGCTTAGGATACACATCCTGTAGGAACGACTGTTTCAATGTCACCCGTAAAGCTTCGGAAGTGTCTGCCTCACCGCTGATACTGTTTACGGAAAACCTGGTTTTGTATACGCCGTCTGCTTTATCAAAAAGGGCAATATCATGGGCTGTGGTGTACCAGTTTTCTTTGTCCAGCAAAGCGGCATCCGCTTTGAAATAAGCATCGGATCCTACTACCGAAGGGCCTTTTAAAGCCTCGAAATCCTTCAGGCTGATGTTCTGGTTCGGCTGAATGACGTATCCGTTGTACAGCTCCTTAATGGAATCCGGGGCATTTTTCCAGTTGATGGTAATGTCTGCCTTCTGCCACTTTTTAGAGAACATTTCAGGACATTTAATGTAAAAATTAGATCCTGTAACGGGTTGCGCCGTGAACGGAAAGTATGGTTTTTCAGAATTTAAGGCGCCGTTGTCATTTTCGATCTGAATGGATTTTACTCCTTTCACGTCAACCGATACGTCGATGTTTTTGATCAGTTTTTCGGATAAAGCTTCGTATACTTCATAGTATTTCTGTCCTTCGATTATAAACCTTACGACAGGAAATGCGGTCTGGAAAGTTTCTGCGAGAAGCTGTTTGTTGTAAGGTACTACCGCAGGGAAATCTTTGGATAAGGTGAAGGAAAGCTCCAGACGATCCTCCTGGTTTTTCATACAGTGCAAAGCGATTCCCGACAGCCATTCTTTTTCACCGCTACAAAGCACCCTGATGTTGTTTTCAATATCCGTATCTGACAGGTTCTGTAATTTCTGTGCGGCATTTTTAGCAAATGTGATGGCGACAGTAACCGTTCTTTCGCCTTCTTTCAGGTCAAAAAGTGAAGAAGCCACCGAAAATCCGAGTTTCGCTTTCGGAAGTTCTTTGTAAATAGCTTTTTCGGAAGCGGTTTCATCAGCATTATATCCAAATGGCCACCAGTAATTGCTTTCTTCATGCAGCTTTTCGCCTAAGCCATCTGTCGTGTTGGCTTTCGGAGCCATTTTCAGCTCCCGTTTTTCGGCATCATTCAGGAAGCTTTTAAGTTCAACCACTTTTGCCTGGTTGGCCATAAGCTCTTCTTCGGTTCTGTAAATACGCTTTTTTCCATTCGCATCTTTATCGCCGTCCAGCAATGTTCCGTCGGGAATTCTTTCCTGAAGAGCCTTTTTGGCCAGCTCAAAGATGATGTAAACCTTGTCGGATTGAGCATCATTCTTCTCGATCTGAAGGATTTCGTTATAATAGAAATCCAGGTGCCTTTTCGTTAAATTATTGAATGCTTTTTTGGAGAAGTCCAGCAGTTTTAAAAAACAAACGAATAAGGTAAGATGCGGTGTCAGGTTGCTGTCCTGCTCAAAACGGGAAATAAGATCTGTAACCTGTTTTTTCATTTGTTTGTATTCCACACTTTCCCTGCGCGGAACGGCCTGATCATCATCACCCAGGAAGAAGTTTCCCCAGTTTCCTTTCGGAGCTGCAGGATCATCTTTGTGAAAATAGTTTACATGCCTGGCAAAATTATTAGCGAATAATAGCCAATCAAACAGGTCGAAATCGTGCAATTCGAGATTGCCAGGATCCAATTCTGCTAAAAAGCGCTGCATTTGTGATTTTCCTTCGCGGTAATGCGAAAATGTATCTGTTTTTTTCATTGGTTTATATTTATATTTCTATGGTCAGATGCAATACTTCATGCATGTTTGCACGTATTCAACATGGCTACAGACATCCCGTCATTGTTTATATTTCGGTAGCTTCTCCTTTGTAAAAAGGGAAAACGATATTGCTTCTGGTATTGGTGTTTCTTACTTCGTAGTCTATTTTTATCAATACTTCTCCCTGAAGTTCCTCTTCGGCATCAATCTCTATATTTAAGATATTGATCCTGGGCTCATGATATAAGATAGCACGCTCCACGATTCCTTTCATCTGGGTGATGAGGGTAAGGTCCAGCGGCTTAAAGAGCATTTCCTGCAGGTCGCATCCGTAATCCGGAAACATGACCCGTTCGCCCGGGCGCGTAGAGAGTAAAATAATAAGGCTGTTGTTGATGTCTTCCACATCGGTAGTCATTTCCAGGGTTCCTTCCGTCTCATTAAACTCAGGAGGAAAGCTCCAGCCTATTCCTAAAAAATCTGTATTTATATTCATACGTTATTTGTTTTTATGGTTGCAACATCCTTCATTCGTAACCTGGAATTCTGATTGTCCTGCCGTTTGCTGCGGATGTTTTTATATATTGGTTTTCAGATTATTATATAGCGGACTATGATTTTATAGAAATCCGTTTCCTTTATCCGCCAATTAAAACAGTAGCTTCTCCTGCGGTGATAACGCCTCCATGAGCGGTGGAATCCCCCATTCTTGCGGCCTGTTTTCCTCCGATCAGGACACTTGAGGATCCTGAAGCAATGGTGTCCATCGGGCCTGTGCACACGGCCTTATCTCCTACTCTTGCAGCAGGCTTTCCTCCGATCAGTACGGTAGGTTCTCCTGCCGGAATAATCGGTCCGCCCACATGCGGAACATTTCCCGTTACCATTGGGCAGGTATGCATATCTGTAATTCTTGCTGCCGGTTTCATAGTGATTAATTGATTTTAACTTGGGATCCTTTTACTACGGTTACAGCTCCCGATTTAAGCTCTGATCCTGAGCTTCCTTCTGCTTTAAACTGTGCAGAGGCTTTTATACTGACGTTGACTCCTTCAATCTTAACATCGCCTTTTGCCTTGATCTTAATATCCTTTCCGCTTTCCATACTGATCCCGTCTTTATTAAGGGTCAGTATATTGGAATGCTCATCCTGAATTTTGATGACATCTTCATCTTCATTTAAGATCAGTTTTTTACCTTTCGGCGTTTCCAGCGTGTATGATATTTTATCGTCGTTGAAGATCATTTTCATTTCGCTACGGGTGACGAATCCTTTTTCGTTGTTCTCGTCGGCGGCTGTGAGCGGGGCAGGCTTGGCACTGCTGTTGAGCATCCCCAGTACAACGGCATCGTTGGGATCGTCGTTGATAAATCCGATGATCACTTCATCCCCGATTTCCGGCCTGAAAAACGAACCTCTGTTCTCCCCTGCATCGAGCGTGGCCACTCTGGCCCAGATTCCTTCTTCTTCGCTATTGATAATCGGGATCTGTACGAGAATCCGGTCTTCTCCATCCGGATCCGATTCGAGCTGGGATACCACTCCGATCTGCAATCCGCTGATGGAAGGAATAATTCCTGACCCCGGCATTTCGCTGATATCATAGGTTTCCGAGAACCAGGTAGGAGAAAGCCCGAACTGGGCATCTGTGAGCCAGTTTCCATCCGAAATCTCATGCCGCACGCCGGTTACGTATATTTTTCCGTTGAACCGGTTTCCGACCCCTTGCAGCGTTAGGGTAACACCAGGCAGTACGGATGGAATTCCCTGAAATTTTACCCTTCCTCTCGTTTTGGCAAGCTGCTGGAAGGTTGCCTTGGCATCGCCCCATTCCTGAAGTTCTTCCTGGGTAAGATTTCCGCCGTGCTTTAGCTGCAGGTCCTCAATCCCGAAGACTTTTGCCAGATCGCCGGATGAAAGGTTTCCGTTGAGGCTGATGGCCGGATCCTGAGCTTCCACTTCCGTAAGTTCCTGATCGGTATAACTCCAAGTCTTAGCGGTAATTTTCTTGAACTGGTCCCTGGCATCTATTTCCCCATCGAATTCATGGACGGAAGATCCGTACACCACCGTTTCCACTTCTTTTTTACCGAAATCCGGTTTGGCAATTTTAATCGTTCCGTTTTCGACGAAACAAAGTTTCCCGTTGGCCTGGGCTCTTGTCAGCATGAAATCCCAGTCGGAAGCACGGTATTGAACCAGTTCCTTATGTGAATTTGCGGTTGCCTGAACATCAGCTTTCAGCCCGTTATTGCCAATTAATTCTTCGATGATCGCACTGTCTTTGCTGTCGTAGAAATATTTGCTTTTTCTTCCCAGCGTCATTTTTACGGCTTTGTCCCTGCATTCTACGATCAGGTAGGAAGAACCGTTCCTGACTTTTATGTTATGTTTTACGACAACGCCTTTAAAGATGGTTTCTTCTTCGGAATGGTATCCGGCCGTGATCTCAATTTCTTTTCCGGGGATCAGCAGGTCTTCATTACTCAGCTTGAAATCCTGTTCCGGCACACTTCCGTCCAGAATGGTGATGCGGGCATAGGGAATTCTGTTGATTTCTTTTTCCACAACAATATGGGTAATTCCATACCTGCCCGGTAATTCCGTACCTCCGGACATTACCTTGAAGGTGATGAGATCCGGGTTTTTTGCTGTTTGTATGTATCCGCTGTTGTTCATGTTATGATATTTTTTCTATGGGTGGAAAGTAGAGCTCATCGCCCGGCACCAATTGCCTGAAATTAATCAGGTTGTTTACTTTAGCGACTTCCAGATAGTATTTGGAGTCTCCGTAGATTCTTTTAGTCATTAAGGGTAAAGTATCACCGTCCTGTATGGTCCGTTTGTGGGTAAGGTCCGGGGAGGTCTTTTTTTCTTTCTGTGCTATCAGCTCCGGGCTGATTCCTTCTACAAAGGTTGCTTTACCTATGGCTCTTAAAGGTGTTCCATCTTTATTGAACATCTTATAATCGACTGTAAATTCAGTAAGAGCTCCTTTGAATTCAAATTTCCCCCAGATGACGATTACACTGTAAGGTTTGTGAATTGGCCCCCTGAAATCTCCCGTGGCTGCATAAAACCTGTTCAACTGCTCTGTAACCGTATCATGCTTAAACTTTTTTTTCGTTATAACATTGATCAGTTTATTACCAGAGTTTTCTTCTGTTACACCGGTCCCGTCAAATAAAAACTCCAGTTGTAAAGATTGAGCAGGTGTTTTAACATATTTTGAATTGGTACCACTGGTTCCCGGTTCCTGTGTTGTGTTGTATTCAACTTTTCGGGTAAAGGAGAAACCGGTCGGATTAATCAGGGCAACGAAAGCATCACTATCAATTAAATTTTCATACCCGTTATTCTCATAAGTTCCTATTTTAACTTTTGCAAACTGTCCCATTATCTTTCTTTTTTACGTTGTTCTATATTGACTGCCTGCTCTACACTCTCGCAGACTGCCCGCATGATCTGTGCTTCGTCTACCGAGGCGGCAATGGATGGGGCGGCGGCTTTTTCGTCCACATTTATTTTAATGTGAAGCTCTTTTATTTCTATTGGCATTTCGTTTTGTTTTAATTAACTTTTAATAAACAGAGTATTAAAAATCAATGATTTAACGTATCTTATTTTAAAAATCCAGGCACATAAAGGGTGCTAGACCAGGCCGTCAGACCCGTCTTTTGCTCTTTATCAAAAAAGATTTTGTTAAATTTTTTTTCGCAGCGCACGCTTCCACGTGCCCGGATTGATGTAGAAATTACAAGCCCAGACTTGCTAACGATGTAGGTATTGTGAAATATCTGTATTTCAGCTCTATGGTTTCAACAGCAAGTTTGCTTTCTTCCGCATTGAATTCCGATACTTCCCATCGTACAGGATAGGCACCGACTACATTCCAGATCATTAACGGAGCTGTAGACTGGAGTCCTCCTGAAAGGGAAATGATAAGATCCCTGGGCTCAAACTCAAAGTTTTCCATCGCATTTCTGCACCAGCTTATCAATCCTGAACTTACAAGCAGTCCGCGTTTCAGAACTAAATTAGGATATTTGGGACGCAGAGGAAGCTGATGGGTAAACCTGTTTTCACCTCCTTCTGCATATTCTTCAGTGGTAATATCTGTCGATAATCCGGATATAGATTGAAATCTGGAGTCAATACCCTCTGTTGTCGAAATCCCGTTAACAATAAAAGAGAAACTGGTTGGAGGATATAAAACAGCCATGATTAGTTATTTTCAATGGTTAAACCTTCGTGCGCAATTTCCAGCGTCTCTACAGCAACTTCATTCCCTTCCGCTTTAAGATCCGTAGACTGTAATTTTACAGGGAACGCATTCTTCACTTTCCATACAACGGCAGGCTCTCCGTTCTCGTCCAGAAGAGAGATCGTGATGGATCTTCTTTCTACCGTATTGGACTGCATCGTCTGGAACCAGGCATAATATTCGTTGTCTGCCTTGAAGGTCCCTCTTTTCAGGGTAATGTTGCTGAATTTCTTCAGACCGTTCATCTTGATCTTGCTGAAATCCGGGCTGGCTCCGTGTCGGTATTCGATCACATCGGTTTCGATATTAAGACCCGATACTTCCTGGAACCCTACTTTCGTTCCGCCCCAGTCTACTTCAAAGGCAAACTTTACTAATGGATATGTACTCATATTTTTTAATTTAATTTTAGTTGATTTTATTTAAGTTTTAAAGCTTAGGCTTCCTGCAGCTTGTGAGAGAAACGAAGAATAATAAATTCTGCAGGACGTACCGCAGCCATTCCCACTTCGATGATCATTCTTCCTTCCAGGATATCCTGGGCAGACATCGTTTT
>CAJYXJ010000078.1 GCA_913778085.1 uncultured Chryseobacterium sp. | reverse complement strand
CCACAAGCCCCGTAGGGGCGGCCTGTCAAATGCACGATCCGGATATTTATTTATTTATTTATTTATTTATTTATTTATTTATTTATTTACTCCGGCCATCTGAAGATAAGTCTATAAACCGTAATTTTACTTATCACTTATCACTTATCACTTATCACTTATCACTTATCACTTATCACTCATAACTCGTCACCTTTAGTCATTTCCAGCCGAAAAGTTACTTTGGCAGGCAGGTACTGCAATACAGGCCGACGCCCTAGCCCCGATAGAAACGGATACCCCGCAGCAGGCGGCGGGAAATAAAGGCACCAGCACAGGCGTGAGGAGTAGCAGTGGATAGCGGGATCAAGCTCCTGAAATAGATATGACGTTGATATTATTTTTAATCCAAAAAACTAAAATAGACGAAATCTTTTACTGATTCGTGCATTTATATCGTAACTTTAGAATATGAAAGAGCATATTGTAAAAGGTTTCAGGTTTGAGACGTACAAGGCGCCGGAATTATCGGTGTTCGACAGACTGCTGGAAATCTTTACCGATCTTTTGACGCATACGTCGGGAGATTTTGATGAAGCGATCGACTGGCTCCGGATGCTGGATGAAGAATATCAGCTTACGACCCCAGAATATACCATTGATGATTTTATAGAAGATCTGAAAAAGAAAGGCTACATCCGTGAAGAAGTTGATCCTAACGGAAGCGGCAGCGGGATAAAGCTAAGTTCAAAGATGGAGCAAAATATCAGGAAGCAGGCCCTGAATCAGATTTTCGGAAATCTGGCCAAGAGCGGTAACGGAAACCACAAAACCAAAAAAAACGGTGCTGGTGAAGACACTACCGGTGAATTCAGGAATTACAATTTCGGAGATGCTGTCGAAAAGATTTCCATCACGGAAAGTTTAAAGAATGCACAGATCAATAACGGCATCGGAGATTTCCATCTGACGGAGAACGATCTGATTGTGGAAGACAGTGTTCATCAGTCGCAGATGAGTACGGTCCTGATGATTGACATCAGCCACAGTATGATCCTGTACGGAGAAGACCGCATTACCCCTGCCAAAAAAGTAGCCATGGCGCTGGCTGAACTTATTACCACCCGTTATCCTAAAGATACGCTGGATATTATTGTTTTCGGGGATGATGCCTGGCCGGTTAAGATCAAAGAGCTTCCTTATCTGCAGGTGGGTCCTTATCATACGAATACTGTGGCCGGACTTCAGCTCGCAATGGATATTTTAAGGCGGAAAAGAAATACCAACAAACAGATCTTTATGATCACCGACGGAAAGCCAAGCTGCGTGCGTGAACCGGACGGTACCTATTATATGAATTCTTATGGTCTAGATGAATATGTAATGCAGAAATGTTATAATATGGCTGCACAGGCCCGCAGGCTGCATATTCCGATTACCACGTTTATGATTGCCCAGGATCCTTATCTTCAGCATTTTGTAAGTGAATTTACTGAAGCCAACCAGGGGAAAGCCTTCTATACGGGACTTAACGGCCTTGGGCAAATGATTTTTGAAGATTATGAGGCCAACCGCAAGAAAAAAATACGTTAATTATTTACTGTTGAAATTTACCAATATCAATCAATTATTATCAATCACATATTAAATACAATGACTGCAAAGCCACATATAAAAACTTTAGGTTCGTTAAAAGCTTCAGGATACCAGACCAAAAGCATCAAAGATGAACTGAGAGATAATTTAAGAAGTAAAATCAAAAATAAAGAATCGGTATTTGAAGGGATTTTCGGGTATGAAAATACGGTAATCCCTCAGTTGGAACAAGCCATCCTCAGCCGTCATAATATCAATTTGTTAGGATTAAGGGGACAAGCCAAAACGAGATTGGCGAGAATGATGACTTCATTGCTGGATGAGTGGATTCCATTTGTACAGGGAAGCGAAATTAATGACGATCCTTTGAACCCGATTTCCCGCTATTCAAAAGAGTTGATCGAAGCAGAAGGAGATCAAACACCGATTGAGTGGCTGCACCGTGACGAGCGGTTTTTCGAGAAACTGGCCACGCCGGATGTAACGGTAGCCGATCTTATTGGGGATGTTGATCCGATTAAAGCAGCCAATCTTAAACTGTCTTATGCCGACGACCGGGTCATCCATTTCGGAATGATCCCGCGCGCGAACCGCTGTATATTTGTTATTAACGAATTACCCGATCTTCAGGCAAGAATCCAGGTTTCCCTGTTTAATATCCTTCAGGAAGGAGATGTGCAGATCCGTGGGTTTAAAGTGAGAATGCCTTTGGATATCCAGTTTGTGTTTACGGCAAACCCGGAAGATTATACCAACAGGGGGAGTATTGTGACGCCGCTGAAAGACCGGATCGGATCTCAGATTTTAACGCATTATCCCGAAAACATCCATATTGCCAAGGAAATTACCAGCTATGAATCAAGTCTCGACAGCCGCCAGAATAATGGCGTGTATGTTCCTGAACTGGCGAAAGACCTTCTGGAGCAGATTGGTTTTGAAGCCCGGGAAAGCGAATATGTAGATGCTAAAAGCGGAGTAAGTGCCCGGATGAGCATCACGGCTTTTGAAAACCTGTTGAGTACGGCAGAACGAAGGGCTTTGTTGACTGGAGAAGAAACTACGTCGGTGCGCCTGAGTGATTTCGTAGGTGTTATCCCGGCCATTACCGGAAAAGTGGAACTGGTGTATGAAGGAGAGCAGGAAGGTGCTGAAGCAGTGGCGCAAATGCTGTTGGACAATGCAGTGAAAACGTTATTTATGAACTATTTCCCGAAAATCGAAAAGTTGGAGAAGAAAAATATCGACGGACCGTTCAGCCAAATTACCGACTGGTTCCTGGAAGACGACGGTTTCCTGGAAATCACTGATGAATCTTCTGATGAAGTATATGCTAAAAATTTAAACAGAATCAGTCCGCTGGATAAAATCATCGAAAAGTATCAGCCTGATACAAAACCGGAAGACATGCTGTTCCTGAAAGAATTTATTCTCTGGGGATTGGCAGTGAATAAAAAACTGAATAAAGAAAGATTCAGAACGGGGGTGTTCTTTTCCTGATTCTATTTTTAGGAGCTATTTCCCGCTTTCTGCTATATCTTTTTTTCCTTGCCCCTCCCACTTCAAAAAAGGATGCCGCGGCAATCGGGGCTATGGTGGAAGACATACTTTAAAGAGTAGTGGCGGGTAGCAGTACAAGTAAATAAATATATGTTTCCTGGTAACAACAAAAAAGATGTGAAGAAATAATTTCACATCTTTTTTATTTTGTAATCAATTATCAATTATCAATTATCAATTATCAATTATCAAACCTGTATCACTCCCAAATTAAATTTTTCAGTAATCGGTGAATGGTTAGCAGCTTCAATCCCCATGGAAATCCATTTTCTGGTATCTACAGGATTGATGATGGCATCCGTCCAGAGCCTTGCTGCGGCATAGGTAGATTCGGTCTGCTTCTGGTATTTTTTTGAGATGGTATCTAAAATTTCGTTATGTTCTTCTTCTGTAATTTCCTTACCTTGTTTCTTCAGGGTCGATTCCTGGATCTGGGCCAATACTTTTGCTGCCTGCGCACCACCCATTACCGCAAGGTCTGCCCACGGCCAGGCGACAATCAGCCTTGGATCATATGCTTTTCCGCACATGGCGTAGTTTCCGGCTCCGTAAGAATTTCCGGTAATAACCGTAAATTTCGGAACGACCGAATTGGAAACGGCATTGACCATTTTTGCTCCGTCTTTGATAATTCCTCCATGTTCTGATTTTGAACCCACCATAAAACCGGTCACATCCTGTAGGAAAACCAACGGAATTTTTCTCTGGTTGCAGTTGGCAATAAAGCGTGTCGCTTTATCCGCAGAATCAGAATAGATGACTCCGCCAAACTGCATTTCTCCTTTACCGCTTTTCACCAGTTTTCTCTGGTTGGCCACAATACCTACGGACCAGCCGTCGATTCTGGCAGTAGCACAGATGATGCTCTTACCATAATCGGCCTTATATTCATCATATTCCGAATGGTCCACCAGGCACTTGATAATTTCATAGGTATCATATTGTTCCGCTCTGGAAACCGGCATGATGCCGAAAATATTTTCAGGCTTTTCTTTCGGTTGGGCACTTTCAATCCTGTCGAAGCCCGCTTTTTCCGTGCTTCCGGTTGATTTCATAATGGTCCGGATCCTATTTAAAGCATCTTTATCGTCCTTGGCTTTATAGTCCGTAACCCCGGAAATCGAGCAGTGTGTGGTTGCTCCGCCCAACGTTTCATTGTCGATGCTTTCCCCGATGGCCGCTTTTACCAAATAACTTCCCGCTAAGAAGATTGAGCCTGTCCCTTCCACGATCATGGCTTCGTCGCTCATAATCGGAAGGTAGGCACCACCGGCCACACAACTTCCCATGACGGCGGAAATCTGGATAATTCCTGCAGCGCTCATTTTGGCATTGTTCCTGAAAATTCTTCCGAACATTTCCTTATCCGGGAAAATCTCATCCTGCATCGGCAGATAAACCCCTGCAGAATCTACGAGATAAATAATCGGAAGCCTGTTTTCCATGGCAATTTCCTGGGCCCTCAGGTTTTTCTTACCTGTAATTGGGAACCAGGCACCTGCTTTCACTGAAGCATCATTGGCTACAATAATACATTGTCTTCCGGAAACATAACCTATTACTACGACAACGCCGCCGCTTGGGCAGCCCCCGTGCTCCTCATACATCTCATAGCCGGCAAAAGCACCGATTTCTATGGAGTCCGAATCTTTATCGAGAAGATATTCTATTCTTTCCCTGGCCGTCATTTTACCTTCTTCACGAAGCTTCTGAAGCCTCTTTTCACCGCCTCCCTTTTTTATTTCGGAAAGCAGACGATTGATCTCGGATAATTTTAATCTGTTCTGATCTTCTCTCTTGTTGAATTCGATGTCCATAAAAATTTCTATTTTTTCCCTTTAAAGATACTATTTTTTGGATGGAATGGAAATTGATGTAAACAATTGTTTAATAAATTGGTTTTCAGAAATTTATGAAATATTTAACAAAAAATATATTTTTTATGGTTCGTTATTTGCTAACTTTACCATAGAGAAAGTAAGAGTGATATCTTACCCTTCTCTAGTTCCTAGTTTATTTTTTTAATAGTTTATTATTTGAAGGCCCTGAAAGTTGAATAAATTTTCAGGGTTTTTTTTATACAGGCTTATATCCTGCTCATTGATAGTTTTAAAATCCACGCAAATACGTTAATACATAAATACATACACCTAATGGGTTTCTAAAATCCGTTAGGTTTTAAATGTTATCATTATTACAACAGTTGATTTATAAAAGGGTGACCATAAAAGTCATTGATTCAATAATAATTTGTCATCAGCAATTACAAAACATTTTAACAGGCATTTAATCCGCTTTCAGAGAGGTCTCTATTATCAGGATTAATTTTGTATTTTGAAGAGACATCTGCAATTCTAATTTAATTGTCTTTTCAGGAATTATAACGTTTCCGGGCTTTGCGATAGTTAGGCAATTAAAGCGCAAATCTTCTACTTTGCAAAAAAGGTAAACCGAAGAACAACAGTTGAACTTTGCAGTTTAGTTCCATTATTGCAAGCCTTTGTTATGCCTGGCTCTTTTCAATTTTTTCAAAGATATTTACGATAATATCCTCCTCATTAACTTCAATATTATATTTGGTATTAATTAATTCAATTTGTTGAGTGTCTAATTCCAAATCTTTTATCGTGAATTCATCATCTATTTGCGTGTAAGGGTCTTTACCAATTAGTTCAAAAAAATCCATTGAAATTCCATTATCAAAATGTTTTTCAAATTTTTCTGTTGGTACAAATGCGTTAAGAACTTGTTTAGACAAAATACAGTGTAGTTTATTTTTAAACTTATATTCTTCATAAAGTTTTTTTAACCTTTCAATAGCTTCTTCTTCAGTATGTCCTAAAGTCATGATATGATCATTCACAAATTTTGCGAAATATTTTGGATTTTGAGGATTTATTTTGTACTCAGCAGTAATTCCAGTAACTATTTGATATTTACCTTTAAAAAATTCCATTCTATGTTCGTATTGAATTCTAAAATTAGGGATAACTCTCAAGTATATATGGTTGACATTTGAATAAAAATTTATTTTTTATTTAAATAATTGATTTTCAAATGTATGATGTGCTGAAATTAATTTTAAATATTGACAAATGCTGCGCTTGTTAATATTTAAAGAATTAATCACCTTATTATAAATTTATTACAGGTTTTGTGAAACCGATTTGTAAATTTGCAAAAATAATATAAGAAGGTAGGATATGCATAAATTGGCTCTTTTCAGGTTGCATTTGATTGTGTTTTTATGGGGGTTTACGGCAATTTTGGGAAAACTGATTCATGCGAATGCAGAGATTCTTGTATTTTACAGGATGTTGTTTGCAGCGATCTGCCTTTTTGTATACATCCGTGTTTTCAGGAAAGACAGCATTAAAGTTTCGAAGAAAGTATTTTTCCAGCTGGCGGCCATCGGTTTTTCCATGGCGCTTCACTGGTATTGTTTCTTTCATTCAATTAAAATTTCCAATGTCTCCATTGCCTTGAGCTGCCTTTCGTTATCGACCTTATTTGCGTCCGTTATGGAACCTGTCATTTTTAAGAGAAAAATTGACATTTCGGAAGTTATCATGGGCGTGGTGATTGTGTCCTGTATTTTAATGATATTTAAAACAGAATTTCAATACAAGGAAGGAATTTTCTACGGTGTCCTGTGTGCCATTTTCGGGACTATATTTTCTGTTTTCAACGGGAAGATGTTCGGAAAAACCAGTTCCGGAAACATTATTTTTTACGAAATATTCTCCGGATGGTTCATTTTGATGCTTTTTTATCTGTTCAGCGGGCAGATTTTTGAAATTAACGAAATAAGTTACCGTGATCTTGCGTTAATAGGCTTACTGGCAAGTGTTTTCACGGCTTTCCCAATGCTGGAATCGGTAAATCTGATGAAATACATTTCGCCGTTTACGTTAATTTTAACAGTTAATTTAGAACCGGTCTACGGAATTATACTAGCTTTTTTTATCTTTGGAGAATCAGAACACATGAGTCCGGTTTTTTATATCGCTTCAGGAGTTATGATACTGGCAATCATTGTCAACGGATTGATAAAAGCTAAGAAACAAAAAACTTTAAATTAAACATCAATTAATATGATGAAAAAATATTTTTTATTTGTGTTCACCCTTGTTTTCGGGATATCGCAATCCCAGATCATCAGGAAATATTCCAACGAATTCCTAAACATCGGAGCGGGAGCCCGGGGTCTGGCGATGGGAGGCGCTGTGATCTCCAACCAGGATGACGTCTATTCTCCGATGTGGAACCCTGCCGGGCTGATGGGCGTGGAAAAAGACTGGCAGGGTGCGGCCATGCACGCCGAATACTTTGAGTCTATTGCCAAATACGACTACCTTGCTTATGCAAAAGTACTGGAAACAGGGGTTTTTGGGGTTTCCGTTGTCAGGCTTGGAGTAGACAATATCCTGAATACCACGCAACTTATTGATACCGAAGGAAATATCGATTACGATAAAATCACCAAGTTCTCACAGTCGGATTATGCAGCGATCCTTTCGTATGCTTTTAATCCCGGAGGAAATGCCAAACTGGATGTCGGGATCAATGCCAAAATCGTTTACCGGAACGTCGGGAAATTTGCCAATGGATACGGTTTTGGTTTCGATGTCGGAGCCATCTATAAACTCGATAATGGCTGGAAACTGGGCGGAATGCTGAGAGATGCTACCACCACGGTAAACTTCTGGAGTATTAACCAGAAAGAATTATCTACAGTGGTAAACGGGGAAGAATTCAACCCGGCCCCGAAAGACAAAATGGAGCTCACCATGCCTAAACTGAATGTGGGAGCCAGCAAAATGTTTGAAATCAACAGCAGTGTGTATGTATTGCCGGAAGCAGGGATTAATGTGGATTTTGCTAAAACTGCGGCTTTGGTTTCCACGGATTTTGCCAGTTTAACACCTTATGCCGGAGCCGAACTCGGCTACCAGAAAATGATTTTTGTACGATTAGGGGTAAACAGGTTCCAATCCATCACCGATATTGAAGACCTGAGAAGAAAGGTTTCTTTTCAGCCGAGCGCAGGGATCGGGATCCGGTACAGAGGGCTTACTTTAGACTATGCAATTACCAATTCAGGAATCGGCGGATCGAATTTCTATTCCAACTTCTTTTCTCTGAAACTGGATATCGGACAATTCAGAAATGATTAAATTTGAGTATGAAAAAAATTTCACTTCTTATAGTAACAGCCTGTTCGATGCTAGCCTTCGGACAAAAGGTTCCGGATTATAAATATATATCGGTTCCTTCAAAATTTGCAACTTTCAAAAAAGAAGATTACGGGTTGGGAGAAATGCTGACCAAAACCTTACGAAGCAAGAATTATACGGTAATTCCTGAGGATAAAATGCAGTGGCCTGCAGAAGCTCAGGGCAACCCATGTAATGTTTTAACGGCGGATGTTGTGAATGACAGCGGTTTTCTGCGTAACAAGGTCTTGCTTCAGTTTAAAGACTGCAACGGGAAGGTGATTTCTTCCGCAAAAGGAGCTTCAAATATCAAAGAATACAAAGAGGGGTATCAGGATGCCCTGAAGCAGACTTTCGTATCCATTTCTCCAGCCAGTCCTATAAACCGGATTACTGAGCCTCATTCCGGCGTTCAGGATGTGGCGGTTGCCGCCCAGCTGGTTGATACAGCAGATCAATCCGCTGTAAAATTCAGCAACGGTAAAACGGAACTTCAGAAAATCCAGATCGATTCTTCCCAGTTTATCCTGGTAGGAAACAACAGTTCTTCTCCTTTTGCCACCTTTAAAGCAACCACTAAAAGCGATGTTTTCCGGGTAAAGCTTCAAAACGGCGAATCTACACTCGGATATTATGAAAACGGAAATATTGTGATCGAGATTCCGCAGGGTAGTGGAAATTATACAAAAGAAATATTTCTTAAAAAATAATACACCCGATTCTTATTAACAAAAAGTCCTCAATCACTTGAGGACTTAGTTTTGTAAATTTAAATGTTTAGAAGTTGTTAAGCGGTGTTTAACGTTGTCTAATTTATAAAAATTATTTAAATTAACAAATATTATGAATTTTATTTTTAAAAAATTATTTAATATTTATTAATTGTTTGTAATTATTCTCTATGGGTTGAAAAAGTCATAAATAACTTTCGCCTTGCTTTTCCCCAGAATTTCTTCAAGTGTTTCCAGATTTGACTCTCTGATCCGCTTAACGGATTTCAGCTTAGACAGCAGCAGCTCGATTGTTTTTTCGCCTACTCCCGGAATTTCTTCAAGCTCGGATTTTATTGTCGAATTTTTTCTTCTTGTCCGGTGATGCTTAACCCCGAAACGGTGTGCTTCATCTCTTACCCGCTGCAGTATTTTCAGCGTTTCCGACTTTTTATCCAGGTATAACGGGATGGGATCTTCGGGGAAGAAAATCTCTTCCAGCCTTTTCGCAATACCAACAATGGTAATTTTTCCGTACAGTCCCAGAAGTCTTAAACTCTTCACCGCCGAAGACAACTGCCCTTTTCCTCCGTCAATCAGGATCAGCTGCGGCAAGCTTTCGCCTTCTTCCAGCAAGCGCTTATAGCGGCGGTAGATCACTTCTTCCATGGTCGCGAAGTCATTCGGTCCTTCTACCGTTTTTGGATGAAAGATCCTGTAATCGGCTTTGCTCGGCTTGCCGTCTTTGAAAACCACGCATGCCGAAACGGGATTTGTACCCTGAATGTTGGAATTATCGAAACCTTCGATGTGGCGCGGTTCTACGGGCATTCTCAGCAACTTCTGCATTTCGGCCATGATTCTGTTGGTATGCCGTTCCGGATCTACGATCTGTACCTGCTTCAGCTTTTCCAGGCGATATTCTTTTGCATTTTTTTCAGAAAGCTCGACGATTCGCTTTTTGTCACCTACTTTCGGGACAATCAGCTTCACATTCGGGATCTCAACGGATAGATGGAACGGCAGAAGAATTTCTTTTGAATTGGAATCGAATTTCTGTCTTATCTCAATCAGCGCTTCTTCCAGGATCTCTTCATCGCCCTCCTCAAGAATTTTCTTGATCTCCGTGGTAAAACTCTGGATGATATTTCCGTTTCGGATCTTAAAGAAATTCACGTACGCCGCCGTTTCGTCGCTGGTCATTCCGAAAACATCCACATCATCAATACTCGGATTTACAACGGTATTCTTCGCCTGGTAATCTTCCAGGGCATCCAGTCTCTCTTTGATGATCTGGGCATTTTCAAACTGAAGATTGGTAGCATATCTCATCATCTGGTTCATCAGATATTCTTTGGCTTTCCGGAAATCGCCTTTGATCATTCCACGGATAGCATCTATTTTTTCATCATAATCTTCCTTGCTTTCAAGGCCTTCGCATGGGCCTTCGCAGTTTTTGATATGATATTCCAGGCATACCTTATATTTACCTTCTTCAATCTTGGCAGGTGCCAGGTTCAGGTTGCAGGTTCTGAGCTTATAGATATGCTTGATCGTATCCAGTAAAATCTTGGCCGGGCGCACTTTTGCATAAGGACCATAATATTCCGAGCCGTCCCGGATTTTGGTACGGGTCAGGAAAATTCTTGGGAAATCTTCATTTTTAATGCAGATCCAGGGGTACGTCTTATCATCTTTCAGCATCACATTATAGAACGGCTGATGCTCTTTGATCAGGTTATTTTCCAGAAGAAGGGCGTCGTATTCGCTGTTCACGATCGTTGTTTCCAGCCGGTTGATTTTCCCGACCATGATTTTGATCCGGTACCCCATCAGGGTTTTATTGAAATAGGAGAGAACCCTTTTCTTTAAATTCTTGGCTTTTCCCACATACAAAAGCTGATCGTTTTTATCATAATACCGATAAACGCCGGGTTCGGAAGGTAAAGTTTTGAGCTGTAATTCTAAAGAAGGATTCATATAACAAAATTACGGAATTTAAGAGCAAGAAAAAAGCCATAGAAATCCTATGGCCACACAATGTTATGTTAAAATTAACGGTTATCCGTTGTTCATTGCAGTATATTGATATACCAGAAAGCTGAAATTATCCCATTCTACAGAATTCTTAGGATATTTCTTCATGAATTCGGCATTATCTCCGAACAGGAAATCATAGTTGTCTTCAAAATCATCTTTATGAAGCCATATGACCTTATCTCCCTTTTTTATATAATAGGATTTGATTACACCGCCGCCGAAAGATGGAGCACCGGCAAAACCATACGTTGCGGTTTCCTTGGCAAACGGATCGTAATATACGGAAATGCTCTCATTGAATTCAGGATTGATCACCTGCATTAAAAAAGATTTGCTTTCTTTTTTGTTTTTAAGGGAAACTGTTTGGTTTTCAAACAGAATAGCATCGTCCGTAACCGATTTTTTATATTTTTTGGTGCTGTAATTCCTCATGTTTGAAATGAATTTTGCTGCTTTCATGGATTTTTCGGCCTCTGTAGCGTACAGATACATTTCAGCAATATCCTTAGCATCCAGTTTTATGGCTTTTCCTGTCTCTGCATCTTCGATGGTAATAGAAAGAATCTGCCCTCTCTGTTTTACCCATGACTTCGTGTAGCCCTGATATTCATTATTATCCTTCAGTATAATAGTGGAAATTTTATTGGATGATGCCGTATTGAAGCCTTCATTAAATAAGTACTGATTCATCTCTTTCTTTTCCTCTTTGGAATATTTTACTTTCTGGGCAAAAGATAAAGTGCTTATAAGGGATAGGGAAAGCATCAAAAATTTAAGTTTCATAGGGTATTAATTTTTTAATTTCGGCCGTAAAAGTAATAAATTAATCGGCTGCTTTTCAGAAAAATGTAATGGAAGGAAATTTAGCTTTCCCAATACTGTCTAAATGCTTAATTTTAGGACAAAATTTTGAAAATGATATACGGTGTTGATGTTTTCAGTTTCCATGACGTTCTGGAGGTCTGTAAAAATCCCGATAAAGCCAAATTAAACAAGGCAGCCAAAGAACAGATTCTGAAATCCCAGAAGAATGTACAGCAGATTGTAGCATCGGATCGATGTGTCTATGGAATCAATACGGGATTCGGACCGCTTTGCGATACTAAAATTTCTGCGGATGAAACGGCGCTCTTACAATATAACCTCATCATTTCCCATGCCGTAGGTGTAGGAAAGCCGATTGATAAAGAATTTTCCAAAATCATGATGATTGCCAAGGTTCATGCCTTATCAAAAGGGTTTTCAGGGGTTTCCCTGGAAGTGATCGAGCGGATGATCCTCATGTTACAGAAAGACATCATCCCGGTAGTTCCGGAGCAGGGTTCGGTAGGTGCTTCCGGAGACCTTGCGCCACTTGCTCACCTGGTGTTGCCGCTTTTAGGGTTGGGGCAGGTATGGGTAGGAAACGAAATCTTTGAAACGGCTGAGGTCTTAGAGAAAAATAACCTGGAACCTTTGGCTTTAGGTCCGAAAGAAGGATTGGGGCTGATCAACGGCACCCAGTTTATCCTGGCCCATGCGATCAAAGGCCTTGAAAAGTTTGAATATCTGCTGGATCTGGCGGATATGACCGCTGCTATGAGCCTGGAAGCTTACAGGGGTTCGGCAAGCCCATTCAAAAAAGAGCTTCATGAGATCCGTCCTTTCGAAGGAAGCAGAAAAGTGGCGGCAAGAATGCTGAAATTCCTAAAAGGTTCCGACAATCTGAAATCCCATGAATATTGCGACAGGGTACAGGACCCTTACTCTATGCGGTGTGTGCCACAGGTACACGGAGCCAGCCGGAATGCTTTTGAACATCTGAAAATGATGGCGGAAACGGAATTGAATTCCGTAACGGATAACCCGATTGTCCTGAGTGCCGAAGAATCCATTTCAGGCGGAAATTTCCACGGACAGCTGATGGCCCTGCCGTTGGATTACGCCACGCTGGCAGCTGCAGAACTGGGAAATATCTCAGACCGTAGAAGCTATCTTTTGCTTGAAGGAAAATACGGATTACCGAGATTATTAACGGAAAGTTCCGGATTGAATTCAGGATTTATGATTCCACAATATACCTCTGCGGCTTTGGTAACAGAAAACAAAACTTTGTGTTTCCCGGCATCTGCCGATTCCATTCCCACCAGTTTGGGGCAGGAAGACCATGTTTCCATGGGAAGTATTTCCGGAAGAAAATTCAACCAGGTCCTTGGGAATTTAGTCAACATTCTCGCTGTTGAGCTGATGTTTGCGGCACAAGGACTGGAATTCAGAAGGCCGGCGAAATGCTCTAAAATTATTGAGGAAAACTTCACCATCCTTCGTTCCAGAGTGGCTAAACTTGAAGACGACCGTCTGATCGGGAAGGATATGCTGGCGATTGCTGAGCTGATTAATGAAAGGAAATTTGTTGTGAATTAATTATTTATTTACATGAAAAAAGTTATTCTATTTTCAATGATCTTATCTGGGGTATTTTCCTATTCTCAAACTAAACAAGATAGAATAACAGAATTGATTTCTTTAAATGGCTCCTTTCCTCTTTCTAAAGAAATTGAAAAGCAGTTGATTTCACGTTATAAGAAACAATACAGTAATGTTCCTGAATCTGCTTGGTCATCCATTGAGAAAAAAATTAATGTTAATGATCTTATTGATAAAGTAGCTGATATTTACGGAAACAGATTTAGTGAAAAGGAAATTGATCAGTTGCTTATTTTTTATAAATCAGATTTGGGTAAAAAAGTTATTCAGAATTCTCCCTATCTGATAAGTGAAATTCAAACTGCTAGTAGTGACTGGGGCATGAACATTACAAAAATGATCAATAACGATCTGGAAAAAATGGGTTACCTCCAATCACTTCCCCCCAACTAAGTCGGAAGGGCCGCCACCTCCAATGAAATGAAAATGATATCAGGCTTCCATTAACTGGAAGCCTTTTTGATTCAATAAATAAAAAGATTTCATACAATCACAAAAACTTCCAACATCCGGAATCCCTCTTCCAGCCTCGAACCACCATTTGTTATTCAAAGCATAACAGAACTAAAGATTATTTGAATTTCAACAAACTGTAATTCAGTCTAAAGTGATATATTGGTCTTACGAATCAAATCTATTGAATATGAAAAAAAGTGTCTTCTATTTACTCTTATCCCTTTCCGTATTTACGGGATGCAACAGGGACGACCTTCAAAGCAACTTGGCTGAAAGTGAAATTACCCAAAAAGATCCTTTGACCGCCAGGCAGATCAATGAAAAAATTAATGAGTCCATCAAAACCAAAGGACATTTTTCCTGGAATGAATCTTCCGATCATTTTGTATGGAGTGCCATTTATCAGGGAAATAAAATTGCTTCCATCGGCTTTGGTTCTTCATTCGACAGAAGTCTGGATGCCAACAGTAAAGCTGTTGAAAACGAAATCCTGGAACTGATCAAAAAATATGAAGGCAAGACAGACCGTATTGTACGGTCTTCCGATCCTTATTTAAATCAGATCGATGTCGCTATCGAAAAGCAGGAAACGGTGATCGCGTTAAGGAAAATGAAAAATATCCGTTATCTGGAGCCGGCCGATTACCGCTACTTTGAAAATGAAAGGCAATTCGGGGCTACGGCAAAATCCAGCAGCAGCTCATCAGGCTGCGGGTTTGAATCTGCAGTACTCAGCACTTCCGATTATACTACCGTTTCACCTAATGCTAAAGCACCATGGTCTTTTGCAAAACATAACATCGTCAATGCCTGGAGCTACAGTACGGGGCAGGGGGTTACCATCGGAATCATCGACAGCGGCGTTTCTCCCGAGCAGACGTTACTCGGAAGCAGTTTCAATAACGGGCTGTCATCGGGCAGGACCATCAGCAAGAACGGGGTCTACGTAGATTCAGCGTGGCCATGGAGTACAGGTTATGACGGCTCTGCAGACAAATGCGGCCACGGGACCAGCATGGCTTCCGCTGCGGCAGCCCCTCGGAATAATCTGGGACAACCGGTAGGTGTAGCATACAATGCGAACCTGGTTACATACCGTGCTGCATCCAACGTGGTTCTGGATGGCTATCATGAGCAGAACGGGGTAAAGATCGCATTTACGGAGCTGGGAAATAACAATAATGTAAAGATCATTTCCATGTCGATGGGACACATTTTCTCTGTAGGAAAAATTGAAGATGGTGTAAAGTATGCCTATTCTAAAGGAAAACTGATTTTCTGTGCAGGCGGAACCTCTACCAGTTTTACCAATTTCGTGGGCGTAATCTTCCCGGCATGGATGCCTGAAACGCAGGCTATTACAGGGGTGAAAGAAAATACTTCCAACCAGAAATGCGATGTCTGCCATTCCGGAGCCGAAATCGACTTTACCTATCAGATGGAAAGGGCTTCAGGAAACAATATCCCGGTGCTGAGCTATTACAACGGCCAGACGGATTACGTAGGCGGTTCTTCCGTAGCCACAGCTTCTACAGCTGGAATTGCAGCGTTGGTATGGTCTAAAAATCCTTCCTGGACACGAGATCAGGTATTGAATAAAATGCGGCAGTCTGCCACGTATTATCCAACCCCGAATTCGGATTACGGGTATGGAAACATCAATGTGCTGCAGGCGGTGCAGTAATTGAATTGTAATAAATTCGGAAGAGGGATGCCGGAATTTTTCTTGTCAATTACAGTCGGAATTCCTGAATACCAATTATATTCTTATTACCGGTTAAAGGAATTAGGTTTAAATATAGGCTTCAAGGTAGATAATAATCGGCTTAACCTAAGTTTCGACATCAGTTTGCTAAACCGCCAGCCAAAACCTTACTTAATAAAGAAAAAGCAGTGTTGTTACATACATCACTGCTTTTTTATTATCCGATTTTTACGCTCGTCATACTCAGAGAACCGCCGATCAGTTCGTCATTAAATAAAGTCAGGCTTTCGGATTGTTCTTTCAGTCCCAATGTATAAATCAGCGGTAAATAATGGTCTGGGGTGGGAACTGCATACTGCAGGGCTGTGCCTTGCTTATGATAATCAATGATAGGCTGGAAATTCTCGTCCTGCAACCATTGGTTGGTCTTTTCGCGCGCTTCGATGGCCCAGTCCCAGCCGGCTCCGGGCGTATTGATATTTCTCCAGTCGATCAGCCGCAGGTTATGGATGATATTTCCGCTCCCGATAATCAGAATGCCTTTTTCACGGAGTTTATTCAGCCGTACTGCCAGATCAAAATGGTACCGAGGCGGTTTTGTGTAATCGATGCTCATTTGGATTACCGGAATATCCGCCTCCGGGTAAAGATGCTTAATCACCGACCATGCCCCGTGATCCAGTCCCCAGCTGTGATCTTCTTCTGCCATTACAGGAGCCAGCAAAGAGGCGGTTTCTCTAGCCAGCTCAGGACTGCCGGGTGCCGGGTATTGTACATCGAACAGAGCTTGCGGAAAGCCTCCGAAATCATGGACCGTTTTGGGCATATCCATCGCCGTTACTTTGGTGCCCTGGGTAAACCAGTGTGCGGAAATACACAGGATTGCATGAGGTTTCGGGATCTCGGTAGCGATCTTTCGGAATCCATGTACAAAACGGTTCTCTTCAATCGCATTCATTGGCGAACCGTGCCCAAGGAAAAGAACGGGCATTTTTTGGGTATGGGTAAAATGGTCACTGATGTTCCGGAGATCGTTGAGGTTCATAAAATTCACTTTTAGAAAAACAAAAGGTCCAAGGCTTTAGAAATCCCTGAACCCTTTGAAGATTATTTATTTCTCTTTACATTAAGAATTTAGGCAGCTCTAAATATCCATTGCCATTCTGATCTTAATTTCTTAATGTCAAAAGATAGAAATTACGCCTGTTTAACAAACTGTAATTCTCCGGCGATTTTTACTTCGTCGCTTACCAGTACGCCGCCTGCTTCAAGCGCTGCATTCCAGTTCAGTCCGAAATCTGTTCTGTTAATTTTTCCTTCAAAAGAAAATCCTGCCTTTGTATTTCCCCACGGATCTACATTAATCCCTCCGAAATCCACATCCAGAACCACAGGCTTTGTAACGCCGTTCAGGGTAAGGTTACCGGTTACTTCATTATTCAGGGCAGAAGATTCGAAAGTGATGGTAGGATTGGCTTCGGCATTGAAAAATTCTGCAGACTTTAAGTGATTGTCACGGTCTGCATTATTCGTAGAAATAGAATCCGTCTGGATAGTAGCTGTTGTTTTCGCATTGGCGAAAGTATCATCTTCCGCTTCGATCTCCGCGGTGAAGTCGGTGAAATTTCCTTTGATGCTGGAAATCATCATGTGTTTTACTTTAAAGGTAATTTCACTGTGCGCTGGGTCTAAGTTCCATTTTGTAGCCATTGTATTACTATTTTTGTTGTTAATTATAATGCAAATTTATATCAGAAGACGGGTATAAATCATTGACGTAGGATAAGAAATAAGCCTGATTCCCTTTTATTTTTAAGGAGCTGTTTCCCGCTATCCACTGTATCTTTTTTATCGCGGCCTCCGCTTCACTCCATCCGCGACAAAAAAGGATGCCGTTCCTATCGGGGCTATGGGCAGCAGTCCATGATTACCAATCAATTATTAATCATCACTAATAACTCAATTTACGAAATATTTCCCTTCCTGCCACCGTTTTGCTCTATCTTCGTTTTGATTTAACGTTTTCTTAACGATTGATATTTATTTCTTATTTTTGGAGCATTCAATTTTATACAATGAAACTCTATACTTTATCTTTATGCATGCTGGTTTTGGGAGGCCATGCGATGGCTCAGACCCAAAAATTTACCATGGCGGAGGCGGTAAACGGGATGAGGACAAACCTGGCCGTTAAAAACATTTCCCAGTTTTCATGGTCCGCAGACGGAAAATCCTACATCCAGGCAGTAAAAGGCGGATACCTGATCACCGATATCAAAACAAAAAAGCAGGATACCCTGGTTTCGCTTGCCCAGCTGAACCGTAACCTGGCGGACAATAAATTCAAAGCTGTTCCGCCGATCAAATTTACCGGAAGTGGACAAGGCTATTTCAATGCGAACGGCAAAATGGTCTGGATGGAAAAATCCGGCAGCGACTGGAAAATGAAAAATACAGTGGCTGTAGATGAAAATGCAGAGAACATGAAAGTATTCAGCGACAACAGGACGTTTGCATTTACCGTAAAGAACAATTTGTTTGTCAGCAGAAACGGGAAAACCATCGCGGTGACCAGCGATTCCAACGAAAATATACTGAACGGCGCAGCCAATGTTCACCGTAATGAATTCGGAATCGATACCGGAATCTTCCCGGCCCCAAATTCCGAAAGCGTAGCCTTTTACAGGATGGATCAGACCATGGTGGCGGACTATCCGATCATCGACTGGTCCGTAACACCCGCCGTGAATCACAACATCAAATATCCGATGGCTGGGAAAACCTCGCACCAGGTAACCCTGGGTGTTTTCAACATCAAAAGCCAGAAAACAACCTTCCTGAACATCGAAGGCGAAAAAGACCAGTATTTAACGGCCGTCACGTGGAGCCCGGATTCAAAATACATTTTTGTGGGTGTTCTGAACAGAGGGCAGAACCACTTGAAAATGAACCAGTATGACGCGGTAACCGGAAATTTGGTAAAAACCCTCTTTGAAGAAACTAGCGACAAATACGTTGAACCTCAGCATCCGCTCGTTTTCTTCCCCAATTCCAATACCGAATTTATCTGGCAGAGCCAGAGAACAGGATACAACCATCTGTTCCATTACAGCCTGGAGAAAGGTCTCGTTTCCCAGATCACCAAAGGCGACTGGCTCGTAAATGAGATCTTAGGATTTAACGAAAAGAAAAAGGAAATTTATTTTACTTCTACCAAAGAAACCCCTCTTGAAAAACACCTCTACAGAATAAACTGGGCCAATTTCAAGATGCAGCGGCTGGATAATGCGGAAGGTGTTCATTCGGGAGTGCTCAGCAGCGACGGCAATTACCTGTACGATGTATACAGCAACGCCACTACGCCGAGAGTAGCCAACATCATCAATACAAATACTTTAAAGACCGGCAATCTCCTTACTTCGGAAAACCCGCTGAAAAATTACCAGCGTCCCGAAATTAAAAACGTAAACCTGAAAGCAGATGACGGAACGCCTTTGTACGGAAAGATCATCCTTCCGACCAATTTCGATCCGAATAAAAAATACCCGGTGATCGTATATCTTTACAATGGTCCGCACCTACAGCTCGTTACCAATACCTTCCCTGCATCCGGAAACCTTTGGTACGAATACATGGCCCAGAACGGATACATCATTTTTACCATGGACGGAAGAGGTTCGGCCAACCGCGGAATGAAATTCGAGCAGGCGGTGTTCAGAAATCTGGGAACCAATGAAATGAATGACCAGATGAAAGGGGTAGAATACCTGAAATCCCTGCCTTACGTAGATGCGGGCAGAATGGGGATCCACGGCTGGAGCTTCGGCGGTTTTATGACGACAAGCTTTATGCTCCGCAAGCCCGATGTTTTCAAAGTAGGCGTGGCCGGAGGTCCTGTGATCGACTGGAGCATGTACGAGATCATGTATGGCGAAAGATATATGGATACCCCGCAGGAAAATCCACAGGGTTACGCTACGGCTAACCTTCTGGACAAGGTACAGAACCTGAAGGGGAAATTGCTGATGATCCACGGCGCACAGGATGATGTAGTGGTGTGGCAACATTCTATTAAATTTATAAAGTCGGCAGTAGACAACGGCATTCAGCTGGATTATTTCGTTTATCCGGGCCACCCGCACAACGTGATCGGAAAAGACCGTGTGCATCTTATGCAGAAAGTAACGGATTATTTTGATCAGTACCTGAAAAAATAAGTCCGGTGATAAAATAATTTTATAAAAAAAGACAGAACACTTACACGTTTGATTCGTTAAGGTTTCTGTCTTTTTTTTATTGGTTTCCTTTACCATTCCTCCGTTCCCCGGGATAGTTGATTACATTATTTTTAAAGAAAGAATAGGTGTTTCTTTTTCTTGAGCAGTTTTCTCATCATCTGCATTCTGACTTTCAAAAAAATAAATTATCAGGGAAAAATCCCATTGAAAAAGAAAGTAGTAAGAATTTGGCTTTTATGTAATGCGGTTCTATTTTGCCATCTGTACGCCGTCCATTCAGTTTCGGTTATCGGCTGAGGAAAAAATACTATTAACATTTAGTTCGTGAGATTGTGATGTGACCGGGGAAACTTCCAGCCTCAGGCATCCATCTTCTAGCCTTTAACCGGTTTACGTCTCTCCGTTCTTATCAAACATCAATGTTTCTGATGTTCAGTTGCCGTACCTTTGTACTATAAAATCAATAATATGGAATTAGGAATAGGAATGTTTGGCGATTTGTCATTCGACCAGGCCACCGGAAAATATAGAGAGGCAGGAATTAAGATCCGTGAGATCCTGGAGCAGGTAAAATTCATGGATGAAGTGGGAATCGATGTTTTTGCCATGGGCGAGCATCACCGTCCCGACTACGCCGTTTCATCTCCGGAAATCGTTTTGGCTGCGGCCGCAAGCATCACCAAAAATATAAAGCTGGCGAGCGGGGTTACCGTTTTAAGCTCGTCGGAGCCGGTAAAAGTCTATGAAGATTTTTCGACGCTGGATTTGATTTCAGACGGGCGTGCAGAAATTTATGTAGGCCGCGGAAGCTTCATCGAATCTTTCCCGCTGTACGGATACTCACTGAATGATTATGAGGAGCTTTTTAATGAAAAATTAGATTTGTTACTCAAAATAAATACAGAAGAAAATATAACCTGGAGAGGGAAACTCCGGGCGCCAATGCAGAACCAGACGGTCTACCCCAGGGCAAAAAATAACGGAAAGCTGCCGATCTGGAGAGCGGTAGGCGGAACTCCGCAGTCGGTGCTTCAGGCTGCCGAGCTGGGAATGCCTTTGGTGGTGGCCATCATCGGAGGAATGCCGGTACAGTTCAGGAACCTGATCGAATTCTACAAGCAGGAATACAAGAAAGCGGGCCACGATGTCTCCCAAATGCAGATTGCCATCCATTCGCATACGTTTGTTAGCGATGATCCTGCCGTTATCGACGGTTACTTCCATACGTATAAAGCGCAAATGGACAGAATCGGTTCATCAAGAGGATGGGCTCCTTTCAGCAAAATGCAGTATGAAGGAGGGAGAAGCAGAGACGGTGCACTGTTCATCGGAAGTCCGAAAGAAGTTGCCGACAAGATCACGTACATGAAGGAGATCTTCGGGATTACCCGATTCATCGGCCACATGGATGTCGGCGATCCGACCCACGACATCATGATGAAATCCATTGAGCTCTTCGGAAAAGAAGTAAAACCGTTGGTCGCGCATCTGTAAACATAAACCCTCCGCTGAATTTCAGCGGAGGGTTTTCCTTAATAAATCCTGTATAGTTTATTGTTTGAGGGATAGAGATATAAATTTTTCATCTAAACTGCATAATACTTAAGCATATTGTCGTGTGAATACGCTGCTATTCTCACGCCTTTTCACTTAGCTTCTCTTTCAGAATCATATGGCTTTAACGTTTCGGGCAAAATCAAATCGGAGCATAGTAGGCAATCGCCACCTGCGGATGAAAACCGAACATAAAGGTTTCAAAAGTGTCCCCTGAAGTACTTTTACTCAGAAGATATTTATTGTCGATCATATCAAGCAACAACAATTCGGGCGTGTAAAAGGTAAGACCAATCTTATGCTTGGAAGAGTCTTCTACGTTCGAGCTGATCAGGTCCAGTCTGAAGTTCGCTATCGGAAAAAAAGTATTGCCTAAAACATCGGGCAGGCTTTTGATCTCACCATTTAACTGGGAAACATAGTTAACCACCGCAGTACTGAGCAGGAACGGAATCTTTTCCGCAGCAGGATTTTTTGCCAGTAATTCCCAGTAGTTTTTTACAGGATCTTCAGGGCTGTTAAAAACCTGATGCTGAATCTTATATTCAAAATAAGTGTCTTCAAAAATGTATTTATCCCAGATCATCGTAGAATCCTTGTCGATTACGATGCGGAATGCCAGTTTTATTTTGGCCTTCATCTTATTAAATTTAAAAAATCAGGGCAGCCGTCTGCCGGATCCGCCCTGGCTTAAACAAACCGATTAATGAAAAAATATCCGATACTCAAAGGCATCAGCTGTGTATTGTTCTTTTTGACCTTCGTTTCATCAGGTATTCTATGATGATTGCACTAAATGTTCTCAGACTTCCAGAAAAAGAATCAGGGCATTTTCACTCAATGCTTCAAATTCCAGCGTGTCGATTCCGGAAATCATAAGAGCATCCCTGTTTTCCAGCAGCCGGTTATGAAACTCGAATGCCCCGTTGATTACCATGCCGAAAATAGCTCTTTCTTTATTGCACAGTGTATAGCTTTCTTCTTTTCTGCCTTCATACCATCCAATAAAGTTAGGATATCCCGTGTTTTCGGAAATCCGGATCAGGCGGTTTCTTTCACTGATGTTTAAATCTTCCACCGAAAAAAAGCTTTTATCCGTTTTACATTTAAGTTCAAACAGCAGAACATCCGCTTTTTCATCCGGAAGGTGGTTGCTGATCTTTAAAACACTGCTTTTTTCCGACTGCAGAATAAATACCTGTTCAGATGAAACCGGTTTTTCAAAATCATTGATTAGGACTTCTCCGTACAGAACCACCATAAGAACGGTTGTGTTTTCAGGATAATAAGTATCGAATGTACCATCCTCGTCAAGAACGATTTCAGCAGATTTTCTGAGCCCGGACATATCTTCGGGAACGATTTCTTTTACAATGCAGGACCTTTCTTTCTTCCAAACGGAAAGATCCGATTTAAAAATTCTTGAAGGATTCTGAATCAACATTTTATACCATTTAAATTTCCACACGGCACAGATCCATACATCTATTCCAATTCATTCACCAAATAGACCTGTGCACGTTGTGGAAGGGGTGAAACTAATCGTTAAACAACTTCTCTCTGCCGTTTACGCAGAAACTTTTATGGTATGGGTCAGGGCGAAACCTCCGCTTACACTTCCTGTAATAACAGACATTTCATTGGAGGTTCCATCACTGAACACGTTATCATTCGCATTATAGGTATAGCCGCTCATACCCTTATAGCCTGTACTGGCGGCTACCTGCACGACTGCGCTGTCGTTTCCTTCTGGAAAGGCGATCTGTGTCACCAGCAGCGATTGTCCTGAAGCATTATAAATATGAACATGGATATGAGTAGCTCTCCCACTGTACCAACCCGGGAAAACAGAAGTGAAATTTACCTTTCCATTGGCGTCGGTCGTCTGTCTTCCCCTCAGAAAATGTACGGAAGTATAATTGGCCGACTGCATCCCGCTTCCGCCGTACTCCGAATAATTTCCTTCTCTGTCGCAATGCCAGATGTCCACAATGGCTCCCTGTAAATTCGCACAGGCTGCATTTACATTCTGAACGGTAATTGCGATTGTAAAAGGAACCCCGGTCCTGTCGCTCACAATATTCGTCTGCACAAGGCTTGAAGGGGATTTTGTAGGAAAAGGGCCTTCCGTTTCCGAGTTGGTAACGGAGCATCCCGTTGCCGATGACCCTGTTCCTGAGTTTGATCCCGAAGAATTTCCGGAAGAACCTGTCTCTGTTGTTATATCATCGTCATTTCCGCAATGTACCAAAAGAGGAGCTGCAACAGCGGTAACGCCCGCCAGGCCAAGGGTTCGTAAAAAACCTTTTCTGTCTATTGTTTTCATAAGATGTTTTTTAGGGGTTAATAATCATTGGGGAAATATAGATCAATGCTTTATCACCGTTCTGTAATTTCTTATGACAAATGTATCGTGAAAAAAAAGGGCGGAAAAATTTATGAGGTAAATGACCGGAATGTGTCGGTAAAGTCTTGTTTTTTAAGAAATGTTAAGAATAATGGATTGTGGAGAAATTATGTGGTGACCCCCTAGATTTGAAAAGCATCGATCCTCACTTTCCGGAAAATAATGAAATTTTAAAAGGATTCTGGTTGGTTTTAAATCTGAACTCTGCTTTATAACTGAATGGGCAATCAGCAGTAGTCAATTGTTTGCATATAATACTTCAATTTCTGACTGTTTTCTGATCATCAGCTGTTCTAGTCCCGACTGACCCGGAAATCCTTTTTTGAAAAAAGATTGCAACAGAGTGGGAAACCGCTTCAAATCAAATCGATAAAAATCTTAACCGGATTAAATAGTATATGAAGATCATCTATTCACGATTTTCATCACCAGGTCTTTGTAGGTTTCCCCGATCGGGATAATGAAGTTTCCGATATGGATATTGCGGTTGACGATGGTTTTAATGGCATTCACCGGGATGATGTAAGACCGGTGTACCCGTACGAAATCTCTGGCGGAGAGTTTTTCGAGGATGCTTTTCATTGACGAACGGGCGGTGATCCGGGAGTGATCCGTCAGGTGGATCTGGATGTAATCGTCCAGTCCCTCGATCAGGAGAATATCATTAAAATTGATCTTATGAAGCTTGTAATCGGCGCGGATGGAGAGGTACTTCAGATCATCGGTTTCATTAGCGGTCTTTACCTTATCCACCGCCGTTTTAAACCGTGCGAAAGAAAAAGGCTTGAGGAGGTAATCTACAGCATTAATGCTGAAAGCATCTACGGCATACTCCGAATAGGCCGTTGTAAAAATAACTTTGGTGTGCTGAGAAATGCTTTTAAAGAAATCCATCCCGTTTTTGGAGGGCATTTCAATGTCCAGGAAAATGAGATCTACAGGATATTTGTTGAGGTATTTCTGGGCATCGCTTTGTATATTGAATGTCTTTTCAAGAGAAAGATTTTCAATTTTTCCGGCATAATTCTCTATGATTTTCAGTGCCAGAATCTCGTCGTCCAAAGCAATGGCTTTTATCATAATATTCAGGTTAAATTAATTTTCAGTGTTACGCCGTATAGCTTTCCGTCATTTGTTATGGCAAGTGTATGATTTTCTCTATATACCTGCCGTAAATGTTCAAGGGTATTTTTAAGACCGATCTTCAGGCTGCTTTCATCGGTCATGTTTAGATTTACAATATTGTTGGAGACGCTGAAATGAAGAATATTCCCCTCCATAGCAACCTTAACCGAGATCTTTGACTCTTTTTCTGCATTAAACCCGTACTTGAAAGCATTTTCAATAAAATTGACAAGGATAAAAGGTGCAATTTTTCTGCCTTTCGTTTCACCGGTTTCCGTGTAAGAGAAATCCAGGCTGTCGTCTGTCCTGATCAGCTGAAGGGAAATGTAATCCTTCAGATATCCTATTTCCTGATCCAAGGCAACAAAATCCTTACTGCTTTCCTGAACCACGTAGCGCATGACATTGGAGAGTTTGAGGATTCCGTCCGGCGCGTCATCGGATTTCAATAAAGCCAAAGAGTAGATGGAGTTTAAAATATTGAATAAAAAATGCGGTTGCAGCTGATATTTTAAGTTTAATAATTCGGCTTTGGCTTTAGACCGTTCAAGTTCTTTTTTCTCAGCATTCCGGTAAATAAAAAATGAAGCTAAGAAAGAAAACAGAAAGGGCAGTACCGATGAGAAGATCATCTGGTGAAAAGAGCTGTCATTTCTTTTGCCCGTCAAATGATCAAAAGGAGACCTCCCATCCTCAGGCGGCGGTTGAAAATTGCTACCAGGGGGCATCATTCCCGGCGGTCTCATCTGCATCTGTGAAGGTGGTATTCCTGCCCAGATATGCCCGGTAGCCAGGTAATAGGGAAGGAAAACCATCAGTCCGAAACAGACCAGCGTAAAAATGATAAACGCAAGGTATTTTTTTCTGCCGTAAAATTTCGGGAGAAAAATATTCAGATTCAGATAGAAGAAGATAATTAACAGTACGAAACGGATAAACTCTCGTTGAAAAGGAGGTACCCTAAACACTGACAGCGTTCCGTCAAAATCCGGCGAAGAGACAATCGGTATTGCCAGCAGCAACGGAATAAGGATAATATGCGGCCACAGTTTTTTCATTGAACTAAAATAGGAAAAGTTTGCTGAAATAATAATAGGAGCGTTGTTTTTTAGGAAATTCTTATGAAATACAGATCATAAACTGATGATTATGAAAACGAAAGATTTCAGAAATTGAACGGAAAATATCCATGGAAAAAAGAAGAGACGAAATTGGAAGCATCGGCAAAATGATAAGAGGATAGGTCCGGTCCTTTGAATAATTGTATTAGAAACAAATAAGTACCTTTGCAATATGGAACAACAATCAAAAGATCCGCTTCACGGAAAAAGGCTGGATACCATTCTTGAAGAACTGGTAGCCTACTATCAGGGATTTGAAAAGCTGGGCGAACAGATCAACATCCGGTGTTTTACGGATAATCCAAGCATCAATTCCTCTCTGAAATTCCTGAGAAAAACCGACTGGGCCAGAGCGAAGGTAGAAAGCCTGTACCTGTTTATGCTACGGGAAAAAAAACGGAATGAAGCCCGGAAACAAAACTGAAAACATTACCGAAGACCTTCTTTTTTAACCTGATATTTCTGCGGTCAATGATTTCAAAAACAGTATCTTTGTGCTGTTAATCGTGAGGAAATTCACGACAAAAAGAAAAAATATGACAATCGAAAACAATCATGTTGTAGCTGTAAGTTACATACTTCACACAATCGAAGAAGATGGAAGTAAGGTTCTTGTAGAAGAAACAACATCAGAAAATCCACTTACATTTCTGTACGGTGTGGGAATGATGATTCCAAAGTTTGAGCAGAATATCCATGGTATGAAAGCAGGTGATAAAACCGCTTTTACCATTCAGCCTGAGGAAGCTTACGGTGAAAAACAGCCGGACGCCATTGCCCAGCTGCCGATCGACATGTTCAACGAATCCGGAATCCCTCCAGTTGGGGCTATTTTGCCTTTATCCGACAACCAAGGGAATAATTTCCAGGCATTTGTGGTAGAAGTTACACCGGAAGCGGTAATCGCAGACCTTAACCACCCGATGGCAGGGAAAGTATTGGACTTCCAGGTGGAAATCCTGAATACACGTCCTGCAACGGAAGAAGAACTCTCTCATGGTCACGCACACGGGATCGACGGAAACGAAGCTCACTAAATCAAATACAATGTCCGGTTCTGCCGGACATTTTTATTTTTAGATTAAGCGTGAAAATTTTACCACAAAACCATTAACACATAAGTCACAGAAGAAATTGTTGTTCGGCTTTGTGTATATTTTAGAACACAGAAGAAAAAAAATCAAAGATTTTTTGGTATTGCGTTAATACTATCCGGTGGCTGATGCACTCGAAGCCCCATTGTCATCCGTAAAGATCCGTATCATCCGAGAGATTCTTCTGTTATTTCATAGCAACTTAAACGCAATCTTTCCTGGTTATCGCTAATACTATATCTAGATTCCCTGCGGGAATGACAAAACGGTGTAATGAATGTTCCGGATGTTATTCCGCTATAGTTTGGAAAGTGCTATCCGGTGGCTAAGTGGAGCCGAAGCCACATTGTCATCCATGAAAATCCGTATCGAGATTCTTCTGTTATTTCATAGCAACTTAAACGCAATCTTTCCTGGTTATCGCTAATACTATATCTAGATTCCCTGCGGGAATGACAAAACGGTGTAATGAATGTTCAGGATGTTATTCCGCTATAGTTTGGAAAGTGCTATCCGGTGACTGGGCGTAGCCGAAGCCACGTTATCATCTGTGAAAATCCGAGCCATCTGTGGGAGAATTAAAAGTCTATTCTAAAAATACGCCGCTTACATAGAACCAGCGGTTCTGAACCATTTTGAAGGTGGATAATTCATGATGGACCTGTGCTGCTCCGTCTTCATCCGTATAAGACGCTTTAAATTCAACCTTATTGGCATTGGGTTTATTTATGATTTCCAGCCTGGTCCAGGTATTGATTTCTCCCCATTCCTGCAAATCTTTCCGATTATGGTATTTCCTCTTGCTGGGAAGCGTGGTGTCCATCAGATAATCACCATTCGGGATGGCAAAGGCAGAAAATCGTGAACGCATCAGGGCTTCGGCGGTTGGCGCATTTTTCTCTCCGGTGTGATAAGGCTGGCAGCAGTCTTTGTAATCTTTTCCGGAACAGCAGGGACAATTCATTTCTTTAATTTAAAAGCAAAAGTCTTAAATTTCCCCGATATTTCAAATTCATATTTATTTTATAAACCAAAGCGGAATCTTTTACCGTAACAATCTGCTTTTTTGGGTTTCAAATTCTTCATCGGTAATAACCCCTTGATCATGCAATACTTTCAATTGCGTTAACTGGTCAATAGTTGAACTGTTATTCTGATTACCTTCTTTGTTGGATAAAGCCCATATCAGTGCACCCGCCCAACCGATGAGTGACCATCCTAGAAGTAAGTTCAATGCAAAAATAGAAAGGGTATTGGATTTTTTTCTGCTCAATGCGATACATGTCGGAATGAAATAAGAAGGAATAAAAATGAGAAGAATGAGTAGATGTTGCCAGGAAATACTTAAAAGAGTTAAACAGCTCATATGTATTAAAGTTTTTAGGTTAAATCAGATGGTCAAATATATTTATTTATAATTAAACAACACATGAAAAAAGCATTCAAAAAATGAATGCTTTCTAAAAATTATTTAATAAAACCTCTGTTTCTCAGTAAAGGTTTGATATCCGGATCGTGTCCTGTAAAATCCCGGAATGCCTGGTTCAGGTCTACGGAATTTCCTACGGAAAGAATGTATTTTTTGAAGCGGTCACCATTTTCTCTCGTCAGTCCGCCATTCTTGCTGATCCATTCCCAGGCATCGTTATCCAGAGTTTCGGACCATAAGTAAGCGTAGTATCCTGCCGAATATCCGCCACCCCAGATGTGGGCAAAGTAAGGCGTGTGGTATCTAGGCGGAACAGTAGCCAAGGTAAATCCGTGTTTTGCCAACGACTGTTTTTCAAAATCCAGTACAGGAATCAGCTGCTTTTCGTCGGTCACTGTATGCCAGTCCATATCCAGTTCGGCTGCGGATACCAGTTCGGTAGTCATATATCCCTGATTAAAGGTTGCGGCTTTCTTGATTTTATCGACCAGCGATTGCGGGATCGGCTGTTTCGTCTCATAATGAAGTGCATAATTTTTCAGGACCACCGGATCCAATGCCCAGTGTTCGTTGATCTGTGAAGGGAACTCCACAAAGTCACGCGGTACATTGGTCCCTGAAAGGGATGGGTATTTCTGGCTCGCAAACATCCCGTGAATGGAGTGCCCGAATTCATGGAAAATTGTTGATACATCATCATAGCTGATCAGCGATGGTTTTCCGGGAGCCGGCTTCTGGTAATTGTAGCAGTTGACGATTACCGGTTTTGTACCCAATAAATACGACTGTTCTACAAAGTTGCTCATCCAGGCCCCGCCGTTTTTGGAATCTCTGGTATAGAAATCCAGGTAGTAAATCGCCAGTGATTTTCCGTCGTGATCGAAAACTTCATAGGTTACGACATCCGGATGGTAAACCGGAAGATCCGTTCTTTTCTTGAACGTCAGTCCGTAGAATTTTTCAGCCGCAAAGAAAACGCCTTTTTCCAAAACGGTAGTGATCTCAAAGTATGGTTTGATCTGATTTTCATCAAGATCGAATTTGGCTTTTCTTACTTGCTCAGCATAGAAATTCCAGTCCCACGGTTCTACTTTGAAGCCGCCTTTTTGCTGATCGATCAGATCCTGAATATCTTTGGCCTCCCGTTTTGCCGTTTCTACAGCAGGGGCAGCGATCTGGTTCATCAGTTTGGTCGCCGCTTCCGGGGTTTTAGCCATCTGGTCCTGCAGCTTCCACTCCGCAAAACTTTTTTTGCCCAGTACCTGTGCTTTTCTAAGCCTTAACTTTGCTAATTTTTCAATGGTTTCTCTGGTATCATTCGTATCACCTTTCTCGGCTCTCATCCAGGATGCTTTGAACAGCTTTTCCCGGGCAGCTCTGTTTTTCAGGTTTTGTAAAAGTGGTTGTTGGGTTGTATTCTGTAGAGCCAATAAGTATTGACCCGGCTTTCCTGCATTTTTCGCATCACTTGCTGCTGCTGCGATTTCATCTGCTGAAAGTCCGTCAAGTTCTTTGGCATCGGTAAAGAATACACCCCCCTGCTTTCTGGCTTCCAGCAATTTGTTGGAATACTGAGTAGACAGGGAAGCCAGTTCCTGATTGATCTGCTTCAGTTTTTCTTTATCTGCCGAAGAAAGATTGGCACCGGCAATTTCAAAGTTCTGCTTGTAATATTGCACAAGTCTTTTACCCTCAGCATCCAGCCCGTTTTCGGAAATGGCCTTGATTCTTTTATACAGGTTTTCATTCAGATACATTTTATCGGAATGGGCTGCGAAAACCGGAGCATATTCCTCATCCAGGGCCTGCAAAGCAGGATTGGTATTGGCACTGGTAAGATTGGAGAATATGATCATGGCTCTTTTCAGGACTTCGCCGCTTTTTTCCAGGGCCACAATGGTATTTTCAAAAGTGGGTGCCTGAGCATTGTTCGCTATCTTTAGAATCTCGGCGTCATGCTGTTTCAGCCCGAAATCAAAAGCCGGTTTGAAATGTTCGTTTTTAATTTTATCGAATTCAGGGGCTTCATACTGAAGGCTGCTTTTCTTCAGCAGAGGATTGGAGGCAAGCGATGCATCCGGTGCCGGAACTTCCTGGCTGTTATCAGTGGTTTTCATTGTTGTACAGGATTGATTAAATGCTAATGCAGAGATTAATAATACTGATGAAATCTTCTTCATAAATTATTTATTAATAAACCATAAAGATATTAAAACTTATGTTATCATCACCGCGGGAGATCTGATTTGGAAAAATAAAGTCTTACGAAGAAGTAAAAAGAAGAATTGGAATTCAGTTTGCTGATCCGGTGTATTTAAACAGATTTTCTATTCATATCGTTACCATCGATTTGATTTGACAGTTAATACCCCTGGAAACAATATTGAACAGAGCCACTTCCGGCATCCGGCTTCCTACTTCCAGCCTTTTAATCTGGTTTCTAATTTGAGGTTACGTTAATTTTGAAAACAGATGTAATATTTTTTATACCTTAGTTGTCACTTAATAATAGCATATTAATCAAATAAAGCAGTAAACATGAAATCGCAAACTATTTTTATTCTTTCAGCCTTTTTGATGCTGGCATCTTGTGAAAAGCATGACAGAAAGGACAGTGAACATGAAAAAAGCAATTGGGTGGAAAAAGTGGTCAGCAAAGACAACGGCCCAATGAGAGAAAGAACCGTAACAGGAGATTTCGATGAAATAGAAGTTTCGCAGGCCATAGATGCTGAAGTCATCAAATCGGATGTTGAAAAAGTTGTGATTTCCGCTCCTGAGAATATTATTGATGAAGTACTGGTGGATAACAGCAGCGGTGAGCTTCACATTCATTACAAGCCAGGGATCCGGGTAATGAATTCCCATAATGTTTCGGCTAAAATTTATAGCAGAGATTTCTCAAAACTAAATGCCAATTCTGCGGCTAAAATTACGATAAAGGATAAATTCGTACAGGATAAAATGAAGATCGAAGTTTCAAGTTCGGCGGCGGTTTCCGGTGATCTTGAAGCCAATGATTTCGATATTTCCATAGATAGCAGCGGAAGTTTCGACGGAAAAGTCTGGGCGGTGGATCTGGATGTGGATGCTTCTTCAGCCGCGAGCATCGATCTTTCGGGTAAATCAAAGAATGCCGAACTCAATGCTTCTTCCGGAAGCAGTATTTCTGCGAAAGACCTTATCGTACAAAACCTTAAAGCGGAATCTTCCAGCGGGGCCAGCATAGACGTCACTGCCTCTTCGTCCATCCAGGGAGAAGCTTCTTCCGGCGGGAGTCTCAATGTATACAAAAAAGGAAATGTTACCAACATCAGCAAAGAAGAAAGCAGCGGCGGAAGCGTAAGCATCCAGTAATCAGCTTTTATTTTCCTCTTCCTCTTCCTCATCCATAGAAGAGTCTTCCCATTGCTGATTGTCGAAATTCAGGTTATCATAAGCGAGCAATTCCTCCTCTCTCTGGAGGATTTCTCGTGTGGTAAAAAGATGGATCTCGTCATCTTCCTCCGACTTGGCCAGTCTTCTGATAGAAGCCTTATCAATGGTCATAAACCTCTGCCCAAGACGTCTGGCCGAATATTTACGCATTCCGGTTTCATGGAGGACATCCACAGCCATATCGACGGCGGTTCCTAAAGTTTCGCGGTAAATGTTGTTGATGCCGTTATTCAGATATTCATAAGCATCAATCCGGTTTTTGGCACGGACAAATATTTTCACCTGGGGATAGTTTTCCCTTACCAAGTCGGCGATAAACTTGTTATCTTCAGGGTCGTCAAGGCACAGGACAAGGATTTCCGCTTCTTCAATTCCTGCAGCGCGCAGGGTAGGGATTTTTGTAGCATCCCCGTAGTATACTTTAAAACCATAGCTTCTAAGCAGCTTCACCCGGTCCGAATCCCGGTCCAGAACCGTTGCTGAAATTTTGTTGGCTTTCAGAAGCCGGCCTACCGTACTTCCAAAATGTCCGAAACCGACGATAATAATTTTTTTTTGCCGGATGTTGCCATCCATAATATTGAAATCCTTATCAGCATCAGGTATTCCTTTAATGAATTTCGGGGTGATGAGTTTATCGTTGATGATGAGCAGAAAAGGAGTAATGCACATGGTAATAGCCGTAACTGCCATCATCTGGGCATTTAATTCTGAACTAAGCAAATAAAGATTGGAGGCGTAATTGATTAAAACAAAGGCAAATTCTCCTACCTGAGAAAGGGCGAAAGCATAGAACAGACTTTGCGGAGTATCGATCTTGAAAAACTTCCCGATCATATAAAGCACAATAAATTTGATGGCCAATACCGCGAATACCGTACTGAAAATAAAAAGCGGATCTTCAGCAATAATGTTAAAATTCATAGTAGATCCAACACTTACAAAAAATACAGCCAGCAGTAATCCTTTGAACGGATCGATCTGGGCTTCAAGCTCATGGCGGAACTCACTGTTGGCAAGCATCACCCCAGCCAGGAAAGCACCTAACGCGGGAGAAAGGCCGATGGCGATCATCAGCTCCGAAACGCCGATCACCAGGAAGAGAGAAGACGCGGTAAGCAGTTCCGTCATTCCGGATTTTGAAACGTACCTCAGAAAAGGCACAAAAACATATCTTCCCAACAGAATCAGAAGTGCCACGCCCAGGATGACCGTGGCAAACTGCATCCACTGCGGCAGGTTCTGGATAATTACATGGATTTCATTGTCGTTGCTGCTGACTTTATGATGGGCCATCAGCGGCAGGATGGCGAGAATGGGAATCACGGCGATATCCTGAAACAGCAGTGTTGAAAACGAAGCTTCGCCGGCCAGCGTATTCAGGTTGTTTTTTTCCTGTAAGGTCTGTAGGACGATAGCGGTGGAAGACAGGGCAAAACACATTGCCACAGCCACTGCTTTATCGACCTTCCAACCTGCCCAGAGGAAAACGACGAAAAGCAGGGAAATGGTAAGGAGCATCTGCGTCATTCCTAACCCGATGATCTTTTTCCGCATTTCCCAGAATTTCCGGGGCTCCAATTCAAGCCCTACCAAAAACAGCAGCATAATCACACCAAATTCACTGGCATGCATGATGTCGTCAACATTTCTTCCCGTCAGCTTGAGAACATAGGGTCCGATAATAATTCCCCCCGCAATATATCCGATGACGGAACTCAACCCGAATTTTTTGGCCAGTGGAACCATAATGATGGCAACGCCCAGAAAGATCAGGGTATTCATTGCTAAGCTTGTTTCCATATTTTATTGATTGAGAAGTTCTACAAACTGCTTCTTGTGCAGGATAATTTCTTTTTTTGAAAGCTTATTGGCTTCGTAAACGATCTTTATATTTTTGATACTGACTTTAAAAACATTTAAGGAGACGATCAGGCCGCTGATCAGCTCTTCAACGGTGAATTTATAGGTTCCGTCCTTGCTGAAAGATCTTTCTTTTCCGCCGGTGGTGACGAGGATGTAAACCTCTTTTCCTTCCAGTGGATTATGTTCTCCTTCTTTCAGCCACTCGCGGTCGAAAACTTCGTCGATCCACAATTTTAAAAGGGGAGGAGTTCCGAACCAGATCAGCGGAAACTGAAAGATGAAACGGTCGTAATTCCTGATTCTCTTCCGTTCCCGAAAAGCGGCAATATGGAAATCCGGATATTCTTCGTACAGATCCCGAAGGGTAAAATGCTGATGGCGGACGTAGAAATTGATGAGCTCCGCATTCGAATTGGAATGCTCCAGATAAGGATGTGCAAAAACTACCAATGTCTTCTTCATAACCTGTTTTCAGTAAATATAATGAAAAAATTTTGAAGTAAAAATTGGGTTTTAGCGCATTTAGTGATTTTTTAATGTTAAATTAAGGTTAATATTAAAATAAAATTAAAAATAGTAATTAGTTTAATATAAATTTTGATTATTCACAATTTTCAAGGCATTGAAACAGATACTGATATAAATTTTCTGTATTGTTTTCAACAATTATATTTTTATGCGAAAGTTCTTTATATCCTCTGTTATCTCCTTTTGTGCCGCCATTTTTTGTTGGAGTAAATGTGATTGTATCTTTCTGCTGATAAATTTGAACACATTTTGAATTGTTTATCTGTTTTTTTATCGAAGAAAGTCCCGTTATCTCTTTATAATTTTCATACATCCTTTTAAAATCAACATTTTTTTCCTTTACATTTTTTGAGCAGCTGAGATGTTTTAGAATCAGCTCGGTAATTTCTGATCCACTGATGTCCTTTTTGGAAATTGTTATTATATCAGTTAATTTCCATAACCCGGTTTCAATCTTAAAAAATGTTTTAAAAATGTAATTGTTAGAATATTCTACAACAGAAATCAGCTTACTTTCTGTTTCCTTTTTTAAAAAAAGATTAAACATGAAGAACTTGTATCTTTATTTCGAGAGATCTACCATCCTCCGGAAGCACCGCCCCCGCCGAAACTTCCGCCCCCGCCGAAGCCTCCGAAACCGCCCCCTCCGCCGGAACTGCTTCCTCCACCAAATCCACCGCCGAAGCTGCCGGGAAAAGGGAAGAATCCGCCCGGATAATTTCTGCGTCCCCTTCTGGAAATAATCACATCGTCATCATCGCCGCCACCTTTGCCACCGCCTCTGTTGCCGAAAAGAATGGCCAGGAGGATGAAAATGATAAAAGCAATGATAATAATTTTGGTAAGGCTGCCGTTACCGCTGTTTTCCTGGTTGTTTAAAGGCTTGAATTTGCCCTGAACCGCCTCCATGATAGCTGAGGTCCCACGGTTTATGCCTTCGTACCATTTGCCCTGCTTGAAGTGCGGGGTAACGATGTAATCGAGAATCTGCCCTGCCACAGAAGCCGTGAGATACTGTTCTACCGCTCTTCCCTGCTGGATCGACATGGTGTGATCCTCAGTCGCTATGAGAAAAACAATACCATTATCCACATTTTTTTTTCCGATGCCCCATTTCTCGCCGAACATCGTGGCCAGGAAATTCACATCTTCTCCTTTGGTAGAAGGAATAATGATGACTTCAATCTCCGTAGAAGTGGAATCGGCAAAAGCAATCAGTTTTTTATTCAAGGCTTCTTTTTCCTGGGGTTTCAGGAGATTGGCTTCATCAAAAACCGGATAGAGGACTGCCGGCTTTTGGGGAACCGTGTATTGGGCCGCTACAAAACTGTAAAAGCAAATGAATAATAATGAAAAAACTATGTTAAGAGAACGTAATTTCATCAGGAAGTTCATTGTGGTTTTTTCCCGTTACGGGAAAATATTTTTTTAGCTCAAGCCCGGTTTCCAGGATGCCGCTTTTTAAGGCTTTATAATAATTTCCTTTTACAAATTCAGAGGTGATGTAGTCATGCAGGTGATCCCAGAAAGACTGGCTTACCTTTTCATGAATACCGGTATCCCCGATAATGGTCAGGTATTTCCTTTCAAAATTAATGTGGAAAAGAACGGCATTTCTCTCAGTCGTTTTATTCATGCAAAGTTCTTCAAAAACCTGAAAGGCAATTTTTGCATGATCTCCTTCTGTCTGGGTATCGATATGCACCCTGATCTCACCGGTGGAATGTTCTTCTGCCGATTGAATAGCTTCCACAAGGGAAGCTATTTGCTGATCTGTAAGGAATGGAGTTGCCATTATTATTCTGAGAATACTTCAGGTGCCTTTTCTGCTCCCGCTTCCGCCTTAAAGTAAGGTTTTTCCTTGAAGTTGGTAAAGTTGGCCAGGATATTATTCGGGAATGTTTTGATCGAAGTATTGTAATCCTGAGCCGCAGCATTGTAATAAACGGTCTCTGTTCTGATACTGTTTTCAATCGCCGTATATTCTCTCTGGAAATTAATGTACTGTTGGTCTGCTTTAAGGTTCGGATAAGATTCTACGACGGCCATCAATCGGCTTAAAGCCCCTGAAAGTTCACCTTGTGCTGCCTGGAATTTAGCCAGATCCTGCTCTGTCATATTCGTAGGGTCGACGTTGATGGAGGTTGCTTTGGAACGTGCTTCCACCACTTTTGTTAAGGTTTCCTGTTCAAATTTAGCATAGGATTTTACCGTTCTTTCCAGATTCGGAATCAGGTTTGCCCTTTTTTGATATACGGTTTCTACGTTGGACCATTTGGTATTAACGTTCTGTTCTTTTGTTACGAAATTATTGTAGCCGCTTTTGCCCCAGAAAAACAGGACAGCAACAATGACAAGGAGAGCGATACCGATGGTTCCTGCGCTCAGACAACCTTTATTTTTCATAGTTTGAAATTTTTTTAATATTTTTTTGTGCTAACCAAATATACAAATTATGTGCTAATTTTGTAAAAATTTATTTTAATGACGACAATTGTGGTGGCCATGGGAGAGAAGAACGAAATCGGTTTCGAAAACCGTTTGCTCTGGCATCTTCCGAAAGACTTGAAACACTTTAAAGAGATTACTTCGGGACATCCCGTAATCATGGGACGAAAAACATATGAAAGCATCGGAAAACCGCTTCCTAACCGTACCAATATTGTTGTTTCCCGGAAAACCGACTGGTTTGAGGAAGGAATTCTGATTGTCGGAAGCATCAAGGAAGCCGTAAAGTTCGCCAAGAAAATAGATGAGGAAATTTTCATTATCGGAGGCGGGAAGATCTATGAGCAGACCATTGATGTAGTGGACAGGCTAGAGGTAACCCTGGTAAAAGCTAAACTGGAAGCGGATACCTATTTTCCTGAAATTGATCCTAAGGTGTGGAAAAAAACAGACGAAATCTGTCATGAAAAAGACGAGAAAAATCAATATGATTTTTGTTTTCAGACCTATGAAAAAATCGATGTTTAAAGTTCCCGGTTCAAAGTTTATCTTTAAATCTGAAACCCTGAACATCGAACCTTAAATTTATTATCTTTGCACTTCTAAATTTTACAAATGAATAAATACATAAAAATTGCCGTTGCGGCAGTTCTTATCCTTTTAGGACTTTACATGATGATCTTTACGAGAAGCTTAGGCTGGGGAATTGTTGTTTTCCTTTTAGCAGCATTGCCTATCCTTATCTTCTTTAAAAACGAATATATTCTTCTGGCTTTCTGGCAGCTGAGAAAGCAGAACATGGAAAAAGCCGGCGAGTGGCTTAAAAATATTACGGATTACAAATCCCAGCTTCATAAAACCCAGTATGGCTATTACCACTATCTGATGGGATTAACCAACGCACAGGATCACCCGACCAAAGTGGAGCCTTTTATGAAAAAAGCCTTGGAATACGGGCTCAATATGAAGCACGACAGAGCCATGGCTACCCTTAATCTTGCTGCTGCAGCGATCTCCAAAGGCAGAAAGCAGGAAGGTCAGAAACTTCTTGATGAAGCCAAAAGGCTGGACAGTGCCGGAATGATGACCGATCAGATCAAAATGATGAAAGACCAGCTGAAAATGCCGACCATGCAGAAGCATATGCATAATCCGAATATGAGGAACAGAGGGAAATTTTCCTAATAAAAGAGCATTATAAAAACAAAAAGCATCTGAATGATTTCAGGTGCTTTTTTATTGATCAGGCCTCAGTATAAACAGGCTTAATCAGGAGGGTTTCCCTTTTACGCAAAATTAATTTAAGGAGCTTATTCCCGCTATCCGCTGTATCTTTTTCTGCCGGTGCCAGGTCCGATACAGAAAAAGGATGCCGCTGCTATCGGGGCTATAAACGTCATAGGTTTTCAAAACCTATGACGTTTAACCGGATACATCTTCCAACCCACTCAGGTCTACTTCAGATCCACGTTCAACTACATCTCCGCATTATTCTCATATCCATAAAACTTCGGGATCTGCCAGTGGTATTTTACTGCTAAAGTGCGTATTAAAACGATCAGCAGGATGGTGAACACCTGAATTACCGTATAAGTCAGTGTCGTAAATCTGGTCAGTAATAAAAAAATGGAACCGCCAACAATACAGGCTGTTGCATAAATCTCTTTCCTGAAAATCAACGGGATCCTGTTGAGAAGGATGTCCCGGATGATCCCGCCGAAGCAGCCGGTAATCGTTCCCAGGCCGATGCAGATTAGCGGATGGATACTTGCGTTCAGTCCTTTCTGGACACCGATAATCGTAAACAGTCCCAATCCGAAACTGTCGAAAATAAATAAGGTGACCCTGAAGTTTTTCTCAAACGATTTAAATATCATTGTGAAAATACTCGTCAGGATAATCAAAGCACAGGTTAGCAGGTCATGCATCCAGAATACCGGAATGTCAAGCAGGAGATCCCGCACCGTTCCGCCGCCTACCGAAGTCACGAAAGCAATAATCAGAACTCCGAAAGGATCAAGTCGTTTCTGCATCGCAGCAAAGCTTCCCGACATCGAGAAGGAGATCGTTCCAAGTACTTCTATGGCAAAATTGAACTGTTCGTGCATTTTTTTTGGGTAATGGGTAATGGATAATGAGTAATAAAACTATTCTTTATATATTTTGAGATAATTTAAATTTATACGATGTCATTACTTTTACCAATTCATCGCATTCCTGTTTTAACTAGAAAATTTTTTCCGGACTTAAATATTTGAGTTCTTCAATGAGTTCCAGCCAGAATTGAGTTTCATCAATTTCTTAAACAACAATGCATATTTTAGCAAACTTTTCCTTATCAGATCTTACTCTTGATACAGCTCTGTAATTGGCTGCCACGGAAGTCGAAGATCTGATAATTTGCTTTCTGATTACTGAAAGGTCTTCGGAATGAGACAATGGAGACAAAGATCTGATTATGGCAATAGAAAACTGCTTTGTCCTATCTCTAAATAATTGATTAAAATCCATATATAAAAAATTACTTATCACCCATTACCCATTACTTATTTTTCTACTCTAACCGAGTCCGGTACCAGCAGTTCGTATTCTCCGCCGTGGTTGATGATTTCCCGTACGATGCTGCTGCTGATAAAGGATTTTCCGGAGGAAGTCAATAAGAATACTGTTTCCAGCTTCTTATGAGCGAGCGTTCTGTTAGTGTGGGCGATGGCTTTTTCAAACTCGAAATCGGCAGGGTTTCTCAAGCCTCTGATGATGTACTGGGCTTTTTTGTCAAAACAGTAATCCACGGTCAGACCTTCAAAAAAATCCACTTCCACATTGGGGAATTCGGCGACGGAATTCCGGATGAATTCGATTCTTTTTTCCAGCGGAAACATATATTTTTTCTGGGAATTCTGCCCGATGGCGATAATCAGCTTGTCAAAAAGTGGGGCTGCCCTTTCGATAATATCGTAATGTCCTAAAGTGATCGGATCGAATGAACCCGGGAAAACAGCAATTTTCATACGTTTTAATTTTTAGATAAAGCTTTTTCAACCTCGTTTCCGCAAAGGTCGGTAATGGAGATTCCGTAGATTTTCGCCTGTTGAGGGAGAATGCTCGCCGGCGAGAATCCCGGATTGGTATTCATTTCCAGCATGTAAGGAATACCATCCATCAGGATGAATTCACTTCTGGAAAAACCGCTCATCCCCAGAGAATTGTAGGCTCTTTTGGCTATTTCTTCAATACGGAGCCTGGTTTCATCATCGATGCGGGCAGGAGTAATTTCCTCGGAAGCGCCTTCATACTTTGCTTCATAGTCGAAAAACTCGTTCTGAGGGACAATTTCAGTAATTCCCAGAACGATGGTTTCTCCTTTATAATCGATGACACCCACGGAAACTTCCATCCCGTCCAGGAAGCTTTCGATTAAGATTTCATCATCCTCTTTAAAGGCAATCTCCGTGGCAGCAAGCAGTCCGGACTTTTCTTTTACTTTTGAAATTCCCAGGGAAGATCCGGATTGGTTCGGTTTCACGAAAACAGGGATCCCCAGGTTTTCTATGATGTCATCCGCATTGATTTCCTCTCCTTTTCTCAGATACACACTTTTTGCAGAAGGAATCCCATATTTTGAAAGGACGGCTAAGGTATCTTTCTTATTGAACGTTAAAGCGCTCTGGTAGAAATCGCAGCCGGTGTATTTCTGTCCGATTGCATCCCAATACGCCTGAAGGATCCCGTTTTCGCCGGGTGTTCCGTGAATGATATTGAAACAGACATCAAATGTTAAAATCTCCTTATTATCAAGAGTTACGGAAAAGTCACCTTTATTGATGGTGTGTTTTTTATCGTTCTCACCTAAAAAATACCATTCGTCTTTCAGGATGACCACCTTATATACATTGTACAGATTTCTGTCTAAAGAATCATAGATTAATTGTCCGCTTTTTAATGATACGACATATTCGTCAGAATAGCCTCCCATTACTACGGCAACTTGTTTTTTGCTCATTTTGTCTAGTATCAGTTAAGGCAAATTTAATCATTTTATAGAACGGATAAAGTCAAATCCGGAAAAATTCGGGTCAAAAGTGAAATGTGTTAAATAAAAAGGACATTCTAAAATTATTAATTATATTTGCTGTCTAATAATAGTCATTTTAAGTATGCTTAAATCACTTTTCAATTGGAAAGTTTTATTGAACTTAATCGTAGCCATCGGTGTTTTTGTGGGGTTGGTCTGGCTTACGTTCCGTTGGCTGGAGTACCATACCCACCACGGTCAGGAAATTCCCGTTCCGAATGTTGTAAATAAATCTGTACAGGAAGCCATCAGGATACTGGATGATTCAGGATTGGATTATGAAGTGGACAGCTTTAATTATGATCCGAAATACAGACCTTTTCAGGTATTGCAGGTTTATCCCGTGCCGGGTTCAAGAGTAAAGGACGGAAGAGCCATCCAGCTGAGGGTAAATCCGAGAACATGGGCTAAAGTGGAAGTGCCGGATGTGATCAATAAATATTCGGGTCTTGCCTTCCAGCGACTGGAGCAGGTGGGATTAAAAGTCGGCGATACCATTTACGAACCGAGTATTCAGAAAGATGCGGTCATCCGTATTCTATATAACGGAAATGAAGTAAAACCTAAAACGAAGCTGGCAAGATTCTCCACCGTTGATGTAGTGATCGGTTCCGGGCCGCTGCGGAATATTGCCATTCCGAATGTCGTGGGATTGACGGTGAAGGAAGCGAGACAGGTGATTGCCCGAAGCATGTTTGAAGTAGGAATCGTGGATCATGAAGACGGCAGCAAAGACGAATCCGATGTGATATATTATCAGGATCCGGCTGCAGGAGACGTCCGTGACCAGGGGATGCAAATCGACCTTTGGGCAAGTAAGCGGACCTTGGCAGAATTGAGTGCGAAGATTGAACAGCTGAACTCTACCTACAGAATGAAAGTAGATACCGCACTGCCTCCGATCCAGTATCAGGAAATGCCGGTACGGGAAGAGCCAAGCTATGAGGTTCCGCCGGCTCCGGCCCCAAGAAAAGAAACGCCGAAACCTTCTGCGGAAACTCCGAAAACCGATGTTTCGAGAACCAATACGAAGCCTGCTGCTTCAGCAACGGAAACCAACAGGTCCAAAACTACTTCTTTAGGAAGCGGATCCGGTACTGCTTCCGGAACAAACAGCAGCAAACCTGCAACGGCAACGGTAAAACCTGCTGAAAAGCCAAAGGCTAAAAAATTAGTAATAGAATAATCGCTAAATTATTATAGAATACAGGCTTCAACTTTCATTATGTTGAAGCTTTTTGTATAAAAGACAAAACAATGGCAGAAGAGAACGAAGATTTTTTGGATGAAGAATTATTAAACCGCGACAGTATCGATAATCTTGATATTGATGAGGAAAATAAAGGGCTGTATGAACATCTTAATCTCACCGTGGATAAGAACCAGGAACCGCTAAGGATCGATAAGTTTCTGCTGATTTTCCGCCAGAATTCTTCAAGGAACAAAATTTCACAGACCTGCCGTGCGGGAAACGTTGTGGTAAACGGAACTGCCGTGAAGCAGAATTACCGTGTGAAGCCGGGAGACCAGGTTTCCGTACTCCTTGCTCATCCTCCGAGAGAAAACGTAATCATTCCCCAGAATATTCCCATCAATATCGTATACGAAGATGATGATTTGATCGTTGTAGATAAAGAGCCGGGCATGGTGGTTCATCCTGGATTTGGAAACTGGGACGGAACATTGGTCAATGCATTGGCTTATCATTTTGAACAGAACGGTCAGAAATCGGATCTGGATAGGGTAGGACTGGTTCACCGGATCGATAAGGATACTTCCGGGCTGCTGGTGATCGCGAAAACCGAATTTGCTTTAAGCTTTTTGGCCAAACAGTTCTTCGACCGGAAAACCAAAAGATTATACTGGGCTTTTGTCTGGGGAAATGTACAGGATGATGAAGGAACAATCCGCGGGCATATCGGCCGCCATCCCAAAAACAGAATGCAGATGCATACCTATGAGGACGGAAGCCAGGGAAAGCATGCCGTAACGCATTACAAAGTGCTGGAAAGATTTAAATACATGACCTGGGTGGAGTGTAAACTTGAAACCGGAAGGACGCACCAGATCAGGGCGCACTTCAAGCACATCGGCCATACGCTGTTTAATGATGAAAGGTATGAGGGGCATACACCTCTCCGTGGGGTGAATCTTCCTAAGTATAAGCAGTTTATCAAAAATGTATTTGAAATTCTGCCGAGACATGCGCTCCATGCCCATACTTTAGGATTTGTACATCCCACCACCAGGAAAGAATTATATTTTGAAAGCCCAATGCCGAAAGATATGGCGGATGCTGTAAAAAAATGGAGAAATTATTTAGAAAACTAAAAATATATTGAGAATTTTTTTATATTTGTTGAATTGAAATCAAGATTTGTTATGAGAAAACTATATGCTATCGTATGTTTAGCTCTTTTGTCAAATGCATACAAAGCACAAGAAACTTTACCGTACTATCAACAATATCTTTTAGATGGTGAGTTTTTGTTCAACCCGGCACAATACGGAAAGACCGATTATGTGCAGCTTAATCTTAACTATCAGCAGCAATTTTCGAAGTTCAGTGAGTCTCCCAACGTACAGTCGGTGGGGATCAACGCAAACATCTTCGATCGAGTAGGGGCAGGTTTATCTGTATTCAGAGACAGCAACGGACCTATTTCTGCGGGAGGTATTACGGCGGGTGCTTCATATTTTATTCCTCTTAGCAGCGAAGGAGACCGTAAAGACCAGTTCTCATTCGGTACCAGTGTGAGTTTCTATAACATGAATTTTGATTATTCAAAGATTAACACGCAGGATGCTTCCGATCCTTTATTGCAGGGTAGTGAAAGCAACATCTTCATGGCTTATGCCAACTTTGGGGCGCAGGCTACCTACAGAAACATCTTTGCCGGAGTTTCCGTTAACGATATCGCGCTTACCAACGATGAAGCCATCGTAAACGGACGTGAGCCTTCTCCGATCAAGTTTTTCTTAAACTTAGGGTACGACTGGCATATTGGGGATAACATCTATTTCACACCGTCTGCATTAATCAACCTTAATACGAACTCAACAAGAACGATCGATTATAACTTAATGGCAACGTTCTTTAACGATATCAACGCATTTTCTGTTGGGGTAAGCTACCGTTCTGTTCAGAACAGATTCGATAGCCAGCAGCTACAGATTGCACCCGTTGTAAAAGTAAGATTCAACAAATTCATGATCGGGGCTACGTACAATTTAGGATTGTCTGATATCCAGCAATATGGAGGAAACAGCTTCATGATCGGGTTAGGATACAACTTCGACAACTTCATTAACCACAGAGGTTATAGATATTAATTGATTTAATTTAAATACATTTGAGCTCTGAATTTTTCAGGGCTCTTTTTTTATGATCTATATTCACATTCCCTTTTGTAAGCAGAAATGCAGTTATTGCAACTTTCACTTTTCGACATCCCTGAATTTTAAGGATGACATGCTGGCTGCGATGAAAAAGGAAATTGTTCTCAGAAAGAATGAACTGCAGAACAAAAGTTTACAATCCCTGTACTTCGGCGGCGGGACACCGTCCATCCTTTCTGCGGATGAAATAAAATCCCTGATTGATGAGGTGTTGAAGCATTTCAGTTTTGAAAAGGATATTGAGATTACCCTGGAAGCCAACCCGGATGATCTGAATAAAGAATTCTTAAAAGGATTGTCAGATTCGCCAGTTAATCGTCTCTCCATAGGAACCCAGAGTTTCTTCGAAGCCGATCTGAAACTGATGAACCGAGCACATACGGCCAGTGAGGCGGAAGATTCAATAAAAAGGGCACAGGATTTCGGTTTTGAAAATTTAAGTATTGATCTTATCTACGGATCGCCCACTTCCAGTCTTGAAATCTGGAAAAAAAATTTATATAAGACCATTGCCCTTGAAGTTCCTCACATTTCTTCGTATGCCCTGACGGTAGAACCTAAAACCGCTCTGGAAAAATGGATCTCCAAAGGAAAAGTCGTCAGTCCGAAAGAAGAGGAACAGAACCGGGAATTTTATTATTTATCGGATTTCCTGAAAGATCATGGCTTTGAACATTACGAAGTTTCCAATTTTGCGAAACCTGGCTTTTATTCAAGACATAACTCTTCGTATTGGAAGTATAAGGAATACCTGGGAATCGGCCCGTCTGCCCATTCGTACAACGGAGCGGATATCAGAAGCTGGAATGTAGCTAACAATCAGCAATATATTAAAAAACTGAATGTCAATCTTTTGGCAAAAGAAGAGGAAATCCTTTCCCCCGAAGACCAGTTCAATGAAATGATCATGATCGGCCTGCGTACCATCTGGGGTGTTGATCTCGGAAGCTTAAAAGAGAAATTTAATAGCAACATCCTGGAACATTTCCAGCATGAAATTAAACAGAAGCTGAACGAAGAAATCCTGGTCATTGAAGACAACCATTTGAAAATTCCGGAAAAGCATTGGTTTATGGCAGACGGCATTGCTTCGGATCTGTTTATTGTTTGAGATTAATTTGAAACCTGTTCAGTTGTAATTTCTTTACCGAAAATAAAAATTTTAATCAGGCATAATCTGAAAATTTGCAGGAGGATGTGGATTTATGTACTTTTATCTCCATAATCTGAAAACCTAATTAAACATTTTTAAAATGAGAAAAAATATTCTGACGGTATTCTCCGTATTGCTTTTATCTTTATTCCATGCCCAGGAATTCGAAAAAAATCAGCTGGTCATTAAGATCAAAAAAGAATCATTCAACAAGCAGAAATTCGATGTAACTAAAAATATTACCGGTGTACAAAGTTTAGACCAGCTGAACCAGCACTATGTGATCTCTAAAATGGTTCCGGTCGGGAGGATTGAAGAAACGACCTCTCTGCTGCTGGAATTCAGCAGCGATGTAGATGTTGCATCAGTTCTGAAGATCTATGCGGAAAACCCTGCCGTCGAGTTTGCCGAACCTAATTATATAGCTCATGGCGCAGGAATCAAAGGAGCGGATACTTTTTCCACATTTCCGAATGATTCTTATTTCCTTTCCAGGCAATGGGGCCTGTACAATACCGGAACATTCTCAGCGTCCGGAATGACAACGACTACCGATGCCGATGTGGATATGGAATTGGCATGGGATATTGAAACCGGTAATCCCAATATGATTATCGCCGTTTCGGATTCCGGGCTGAATATGTCTCATGAAGATATCGCTGCCAGAGTGTGGAGCAAGCCGGTTGAAGTTATAGACGGTATCGACAATGACGGAAACGGCCTGATTGACGATTACCGCGGCTGGGACTGGGTAAATAACGATAACAACCCGACTGACGACCAAGGCCACGGAACCAACTGTTCCGGGATCATCGGAAGTATAGCAAATAATGGGAAGGGGTACGCCGGCGTTAATTGGAACAGCAAGATCATGCCGCTGAAAGTACTGAACAGTTCCAACAGTGCTACCTATGCTGCCATGGCCAACAGCCTGTATTATGCAGTGGACAACGGAGCCAAAGTAGTATCAATGTCTATCGGAGGATCATCCACTTCTTCCCTGATAGCGAACGCCATCAGCTATATGAAAACCAATAATGTGCTGCTGGTCGCCTGTATGATGAACAATAACAATGAAGTGGCTAATTATCCTGCGGCTTATTCCACAACATACGATAATGTGATTGCCGTAGGTTCTACCGATGCCAATGACAAAAGAACCCAGCCTTTTTTCTGGAATACCACTTCCGGAAGCAGCTACGGGAATCATATCAATGTGGTGGCTCCGGGGAATTATATTTACGGCTTAGGTATCGATTCCAATACTTCTTATAATTCCTACTGGGGCGGTACTTCCCAGGCTACCCCCTTGGTTGCGGGAGTTGCTTCGCTGATCTTATCGAAAAAACCAACACTGACGCCTGTACAGGTGAGAAACATCCTCCAGTCGACCGCCGAAGATATGAAAGGACTTCCTTCTGAAGATACGGCCGGTTTTGACAAATATCACGGATGGGGAAGGATTAATGCATATGCAGCACTTAATTCCGTTGTTTTAAAAACCTTGGATATTGAAAAAGAAGGTGAGTTAAAAGTAATTAATCCTGCTATCAATGGATATGCAGAAATCTTTAACGGCAGGAAACTCAATGGAAGTACAAGCATCATGATATCCGGCTTTGACGGGAAGATGATTTACAATCAGAATGTTGATCTGCAGGAAGGAAAAAATCTTATCTCCCTAAGCGGAATCATTGCCGGAAGCTATATTCTTACCATTGAAAATAAAGAATTTAGGAAAATATTTAAAATACTTGTGAAATAGTGGGGCGGCAGATAATTTTGATAATGAAATTTGAATTAATTTTGTAGTCATTAAATCAGGATTTTGAAAACTAAAAAACAGGATTATTCACACCTATCGCCGAAGCAGCCTATCGGAATTTTCGACAGCGGGGTGGGAGGGTTAACGGTTGCCAAAGAAATAAAACGACTTCTTCCTCATGAAGATCTTATTTATTTCGGAGATACCAAGCACCTTCCGTACGGTGAGAAATCGAGGGAAGCCATCATCGAATATTCTACGAAAATCACCAACTTCCTGCTGGAGCAGAATTGTAAAGCGATTGTTATTGCCTGCAATACGGCAACGGCCAACGCGCTGAATGAAGTCATGCAGTCGGTAGCAGGAAAGGTGCCGGTTATTGATGTGATTAATCCTGTGGCGGAGAAGGTATCCTATGAGATTCACAATAATGTAGGGGTGATTGCAACGAAGGCAACCGTGAATTCAGGATTGTACAAGAAAAGCATCCGGAAGCATAATAAATGGATCAAAGTAGATGAACTGGCAACTCCTTTGCTGGTCCCTGCCATCGAAGAAGGTTTTAAAAACCATCCGATCACCCATGCCATTATTTACAATTACCTCAGCAACAGCAAACTGAAGAATATTGAAACCCTGATCCTGGGCTGTACCCATTACCCTTTATTAATTGATGAAATTAAGCAGTATTACGGCAACCGGGTCCGTGTGATCGATTCGCCGAATATTGTGGCCAGCCATCTCAAAATTATCCTGGATAAGTACAGTCTCCTTAATGATCAGAACCCCAATCCGAATTACCATTTCTACCTTTCGGATCTGACGAAAAACTTTGAGAAAATTTCAAAGAAATTTTTCGGAAAAACCATTGATCTGGAACTGAAAGTCCTATAAAAGCAAAGCTGTCCCGTGAAGAGACAGCTTTTATTTTATAATGATTTGAATTAAATCAGATTTCTATAATTACATCCTTGCTTTCCAGCCTTTTCTTTGGCGTATGTACCGGCTGGTTCGTATCTTCTTCCGATCTTGTTCCCACGGTTACGGTAAAAAGGGTTTCGTATTTCTCGTTGTTGATAATCTTATCATATTTGTCATTCTCAATGCCTTCCATGGGCGTGGAATCCAGTCCCATTTCGGCACAGGCGGAAAGCAGTATGCCCAGCGAAAGGTAAACCTGGTGCGCCATCCAGGATTTTATAAAGGCTTCCCCTTTGGATTTTACAAAGTTTTTATAATAATTAAGGGAACCTTCCGGCAGGTATGCTTCAATCTGCTTTTCGAAATCTTCCGGGTGCTTCAGCACCTGAAATACAATCAGCAGGTTGCTGTTAACGATTTTATCCTTATTCCAGTAAGATGCGTCGGCCAGTTTATCCCGGTTTTCAGAAGATTCATTTACAAAGACAAAATTCCATGGCTGGCTGTTGATGGAAGACGGGCTCAGCTGTAAAATGTCTTTCAGCTGCTGTACCGTTTCATCGCTGAGGGTTCCGTTCGGATTATACTTTTTTACCGTATATCTCGATTTCATTTTTTCTAAAAAGCTCATAATTTTAAACTATAATTTTTATAGTTGCAAAACTATTGTAAGTTTTATACATTTGCAATAACGGTAAAAAATGATAGTATAAAAATGTATACGATAGACGACAAAACCTATCCCTGCTGTACGAGCTTGACCATGAAATTCATCGGGGGAAAGTGGAAAGCAGTGATTCTTGTTCATCTTATGGATGGCCCGAAGCGGTATAACGAGCTTAGAAAGCTGATTCCCACCATTACCGAACGTACGCTCAGCCTGCAGCTTAAACAGCTGGAAGAAGACCATGTGATCGATAGGAAAGTGTATACGGAAAAACCGCCGCTGATGGTGGAGTATACCCTCACCGATTTCGGGAAAACACTGGCCCCGGTGATTCGTGAGATTACCAAATGGGGGATTGAAGCAGCGAAGACCTCAAAAAAAATAATCAGGAAAACGTCCTGATTATTCTTCGGTTGCTATAGCGGTTGTATCTTCCTCTTTATTCGGGCTGAAAAAACTGAAACTTACGTTTCCGTATTTCCGGGTATCTATAAGGTTCGGATGGTCAAACTTCATCCGGCTCTGGTGCTCGACGATCAGAACTCCGTTTTCCTTCAGGTATTTATTATTTAAAACCAAAGAAATGATTTCCTGGTATTTCTTCTCTTCCAGCTCGAATGGCGCATCGGAGAAGACGATTTCAAAGGATTTTTTATTTCTGAATTTTTTCAGCCAGTCGAACACATCACCGCGCTGAACATTCACCTGCAGGCTGAATCCCAGTTCCGAAGCGGTGGTATTCAGGAAAGAAGTATGTTTCGGGTTCATTTCCACGGAAGTAATGTCTCCGCAGCCCCTTGAAGCAAACTCAAAGCTGATGGACCCGATGCCTGCAAACAGATCCAGTACAGAAACCGACTGCATATCGTACGTGTTTTCCAGAATGCTGAACAGCGCTTCCTTGGCAAAATCCGTGGTCGGCCTTACATCAAAATTTTTCGGAGCCGCTATTTTCTTGGCTTTCCATTTGCCTGAAATGATTCTGTACATAATTATTGGGTTATAGGGTGATGATAAAAATACCTTTAGAAAAAATCTGCGGTTTCTTTCAGCCTAATTTAATATAAAATTTTTATTGGGAACATTATCGAATACGATTTTCATGTTTTTAACAAATTTCTGCAGTTCGGAAATAAAGGTTTCGTTCTCCGTAGTTTCTCCGTACGCAAAAAAATGGGTTTCATTGATTCCAAAACCGATCTTGCTCAATGTAAACATTACGAAATACAGGAAATCGACCTCCGAATTTACATCCAGGTTATTGTATAAGATAATTTTTTTATTGTCGATGGCGAAAAACTCACATTGGTTATGATACAGGTTGATGTGGATTTCCTTGTTGTTTTTATAATGTATGTTATTTAAAAACTTTTCACCGGAGAAATTAAACTGTACCGGCACCGCCAGCTCTTTGATCTTTTTGTAAAATTCTTTCGGAAAAGTATAATAGAACTGGATTTTAAATTTTTCATTGATCGAAAGCATCAGTTCCTCTTTTTCCTTATCTACCGGTGCATTGAAGGCGATCAGGTCGAACCCGGCTTCGTGCTCGGAAAAACCTTCCGGCATCAGGGTAAAGTGGTTGAGAGCTGAAATCACGTGGATCTCATCAAACCGCTGCTTCAGCAGGACCTGGTCCAGGGTGTCGGGAATAAAATGCTCCGGGGAATCTTCATCCGTAAAATACGACTTCTCTTCCACAATGCTTTTGTTCCTGGCAATCTGGTAGATGAGTCCGTCTTTAGTAAAAAGTAAATTAAGTATATTCATAATTTGATTCCTGCAAATTTAGTGAAATTCTACCATAACCGCACCGGATTGATGGTGAAGTATTTCCTTGTTGTAAAAATCAAGTCCGGTCTGGCTTTCGAGGGTATCGTATACCATCTTCTGTAAAACCCCGTCCCCGATTCCGTGTACGATTTCCAGCCTTTTCAGGTGGTGTTTCCGGCAAAAATTCAAAGTCTCCACCAGCTTTTCTTTCTGGATAAAAAGCCTCTCGAAGCTATCGTAGTCATTCGGGTTTTTTACGAGGTTATGAAAGTGAAGATCCAGGATCATCGGCGTTTTCTGGTGACCTTTCGAGGTAACTTTTTTCGGCTCCGCTTTCCTGATGACTTTAATGTTTTCATAAAAGTCCGTGATCTTTGGAACCAGTTTTTCCTTCGGGTATTGGTAAGTAAAGCCGTATTCGTCCTTAAAAACCACGATATTCCCTTTCACCGAAGTAATCACCCCGCTTAAATCCTCGTCCACCACCGAAACTTTATCGCCTATTTTCATAACTGTTCTTGTAAACCACAGAATACACGGATGATATAACAAATTATACAAATTAAATTAGTGATGTCCGTGAAATATCAGTGGTATCCGTGTTTAAATTTTACTTTAAATTCCTTGATATAAGTGGCTTTAAACCACAAAATACACAAATAACTTCACAAATTTCCACTAATCCAATTCGTGATATTTGTAAAACATTCGTAACATCCGTGTTTGAATTTTACTTTCAATTCCTTGACATGAATGACTTTAAACCACAAAATGCATAAATAATTTCACAAATTTCCACTAATTCAATTCGTCATGTCTGTGAAACATTCATGATTAAAATTTCGCTCCCAATTCAATAACTTCCAGATCCCTGATTTCCGCGCCGTCAATCACAAAACGCATCATGGTCCGCATTTTGTGCCAGCCCTGTTTTCCACAGGCTCCGGGATTCAGGTGCAGGAGGTTGTTTTTCTGGTCAAACATTACCTTTAAAATATGCGAATGTCCGGAAATAAACAATTTCGGTGCCTTTTCAGCAATTTCCTGTTTGGCTGTAGGGGTGTATTTTCCGGGATAGCCGCCGATATGAATCATCAGGACCTCCACTTCCTCACAGGTAAAACGGTTCACTTCCGGGAATTCAGAACGGATTTTGGCATTATCGATATTTCCGTAAACGCCTTTCAGCGGTTTAATTTTTTCAAGCTGCTCGATCACCTCCATGCTTCCGAAATCGCCGCCGTGCCAGATTTCATCAGCCTGGCCGGCATATTCTAAAATCCGGTCGTCGATGTAAGAATGGGAGTCGGAAAGAAGAAGGATTTTTGTCATTTATCTTATCGTTCTGTCGGTAATGTTTTGATCGTATTTTTCTTTGAAGATAGAGACACGGTCGGCATTCAGCTCACCTTCAGGCGTAAGAACTTTTTCTTTCAGAAGCCATTTTATCAGTTTTTCCATGGCTTTCTTGGAATTCATGAAACTTGCAATTTTAGAAAAGTCGTTTGTTTCTACTTTTACTTTTTCAGTTAAGAAATTCAGACTATAATAATCATCATTTACATACTTAGGCGTTTCATTGTCAAATGCCCTGTACAGCAATATTTCCTCATCATTTTTTAAATCATAGAAAGAATATTGAATCATGTTTATTTTCTCTGCTCTTAGGATTTGTTTTCCGTCCAGTAAGACTTTGTCATCTTTAATCTCGACTTCCTGAGAAAAATAAAGGTTGGCACTGATGGTTAGTAAGATAAAGGCAAATAGTTTTTTTATTGTCATTTTTTATTTATTTCTGCAAATATAAAAATGCTATTTTAATAATTCTATCTTTTGGAAACGTATTATTCATTATCGTCTTTAAGCCGAATAAAAAGAGAAATTAGTAATGATGAATTGATTAAATTTGGAAAAATTTAAAAAATGAAGCAGAGACTTTCTTTTTTCCTTCTTCTTTTGACGGTGGGGATCGCCCAGGCACAGGTGGAAGAGAAAAAGCTGGATGAATTAATTCAGAATACCTTAAAAACATTCGACGTGCCGGGGATGTCGGTCGGCGTCATCAAAGACGGAAAAGTGATCTACTCAAAAGGATTCGGCGTCCGCTCTTTAACGGCGAAACAGCCGATGGACGACAATACCCTTGTTGGTATCGCCTCTAATTCAAAAGGGTTTACCTGTACCGCACTGGCTATTCTGGCCGATGAAGGAAAACTGAGCTGGGACGATAAAGTTTCGAAATATATCCCTGAATTCCAGATGTACGATCCCTATGTTTCCCAGAATGTAACCGTTAAGGATCTGGTAACGCACCGTGCAGGATTGGGCCTTGGGCAGGGAGACCTGATGTTTTTTCCGGAAGGCGGAAACTTAACCGTTAATGATATCGTCCATAATGTGCGCTACCTGAAGCCGGAAAATCCTTTCCGTACAACTCTCGATTACAACAACATCATGTTTATCGTAGCGGGTGAAGTTATCCATAGGGTTTCCGGTCTCAGCTGGGCAGAATTTATTGAGCAGCGTATCATGAAGCCGGTAGGTATGCTTTCCAGCTACGGAAGCTACAACAGAGCCAAAGCCGTAGCCAATAAAATCGATGCCCATGCTCCGGTAGACGGAAAAGCGATTGCCGTGCCCCACGACTGGAACGAAACTGCCAATGCAGCAGGCGGGATTATGAGCAACATCAAAGACATGACAACATGGGCAGAATTCCTGCTGAATAACTTTACTACCAAAGACGGCAAAAAACTGGTTTCGGATAAAAATGTACAGCAGCTTTGGAGCCTGCAGATTCCAGCCGGTGTAGCCGCGAAAAATCCATACGATACGAATTTCTATGGATACGGAATGGGCTGGTTCTTAAGTGACGTCAAAGGCCATAAACAGGTTCAGCATACCGGCGGATTGATCGGAACCGTAACGCAGTTTACCCTGATTCCTGATATGAAACTGGGAATTGTGGTCTTAACCAACCAGCAGTCGGGAGCCGCTTTCAATACGGTTACCAATACGGTGAAAGATTCTTACCTCGGGATTGCCGACCGGAACTGGCTGAAAACCTACGGCGACCGGATGAAAAAGACGGAAGAAATGTTTGATAAGCAGAAGAAAGAAGCGTTTGCAAAATCCGAAGCTTTCAGAAAAGATAAAAACCTTCAGCCGAAAGCGGAGCAATTTGTCGGAACTTATAACGACCGGTGGTTTGGTGATGTCGAAATTGCCCAACAGGGAAATGCCTATAGAATTTCATGTAAAAATTCACCGAGATTGAAAGGGGAGCTGCTGCCGTATTCCAATAATTCATTCATCATCAGATGGGATGACCGGAGTTACGATGCAGATGTATACATGATCTTTGATTATGATGAAACCGGAAAAGCACAATCTGCGAGATTAAAACCGATTTCCGATGTTACGGATTTCAGTTTTGATTTCGAGGACCTGGATTTAAGAAGAAAATAATTTCAGAATAGGCATTAACAGAAACGGGCTTCGGTCCGTTTTTTCTATTTTCAGCAGTTTACGAGAGAAAAAGTAACGAGAAGCCTGAAACAGTATTCTCTTAACAGAATATACATAATATTAAAGACTGCTGTCATTGATGTTACAAAGGGAATTTCCAGCATCTATCATCCGCCTCCGAGCCTCAGCCTGAATAAGGGCTAAATTTTTCCAGGCTCGTAAAAAAACAGCAGTTTCTTTTTTGCACCGTCAAATTCAGACCACGAATTGCAGTCGATTTCAAAGCCTGCTACGCCGCAGGTCGGGAAGTGGAAAATATCCTGCGAAATGGAATTCGCAAAATTGGAGATCCCGTTATTGTGGGAGAAGAAAGCCACCGATTCATGGCTGTCGTCCAGATTGTAAATAACCGATTCAAAATTGCTTTCCAGCGGGTTGTACAATTTCTCATCCGTACTGATGTCGATATCATAAGACTGGTTGAAGATTTTACACGTATTCAGGGCACGCACCGCCGGGCTCGACACGAAATAATCGATCGGTACATTATGGGTCTTCATAAAACGGGACATATGCATCGCTTCTTCTAAACCTTTGTCTGCCAATGGTCTGTTGAAGTCGTCCGTTTCTTCCGGCCAGTCGCTTTTTGCATGTCTAACGAGGATGAGTTTCTTCATAATTTTGTTTTGAAAATTAAATTTATAAAAAAATTAGCGTAATAAAACATGATTTGTAAAAAAACAAGGCAATTGCATAGAATTTTCCTATTCAATCCCCATTTAAACAAGTATTTCCTATCATGTAAGGTTATACGGAAAGCAGCTGAAGCCGCTAAGAAGAATACGGGAAGTAATAAAAAACGGCTTTTGGAATAAAATCATTAAAATTTACTAAATTTGCAAACCTATGGGACAGATCCTTGCTATTGATTACGGAAAAGCCCGCTGCGGTATGGCAGCAACGGACGATATGCAGATTATTGCAAGCGGCCTGGATACGGTACAGACCCCCTCACTCATCGGGTTCCTGAAAAAATATTTCAGCGAAAACCGGGTGGATGAAGTGGTTATCGGCCTTCCTGTAGACCTGAAAGGGAATGTTTCCGAAGTGGAAACGGATATTCTAAAATTCATAGCAATTTTTGAAAAAGAATTTCCGGCTGTAAAAGTGCATCGCTTCGATGAAAGGTTCACCTCCAAAATGGCTTCGTTTTTTATCTCCCAAAGCGGGAAAAGCAAAAAACAGAGACAGGAAAAGGGATTAATAGATAAAGTGAGTGCAACCATTATATTGCAGAATTTTTTAGAACAAAGAACAAGATGATTTTACCGATTAGAGCTTTTGGGGACCCGGTTTTAAGAAAAGTAGCAAAGGATATAGACCAAGATTATCCCGGGCTGCAGGAGTTGATAGGAAATATGTTCGACACGATGTACAGTGCCAACGGAATCGGCCTTGCGGCACCGCAGGTGGGGCTGGACATCCGCCTTTTCGTAATCGACGTAAGCCCGCTGGCGGAAGACGAAGATTATGAAGACATTAAGGATGAGCTGGCCGAATTCAAAAAAGTATTCATTAACGCGAAAATCCTTGAAGAATCCGGCGAAGAGTGGAAATTCAACGAAGGATGCCTTTCTATTCCCGATGTAAGGGAGGATGTGAAGAGAAAGGAAACCATCCTGATTGAATATTATGACGAAAATTTTGTAAAACATACAGAAACTTTTTCCGATATTAGGGCCCGCGTAATCCAGCATGAGTACGACCACATTGAAGGGATCCTGTTTACCGATCATCTCAGTGCTTTGAAAAAGAAGCTCGTAAAAGGTAAACTGACCAAAATTACCCAGGGTGACGTAAGCATCGGTTATAAAATGAGATTTCCGAAATAAGTAGAATAAGAAAATAAGAATAAAAACGCAGAACGTTCTTCCACCGAGCCCGCCGAAGTGCAGGAACCGATTGCAGAATTACAAAAAATAAAATTATGCTGTTAGAAAAAATAATTTCAATTTCCGGAAAGCCGGGACTTTTCAAATTAGTTTCCCAATTAAGAAACGGATTTATTATTGAAGACGTTACCACCAAGAAAAAAGTGAGCATCGGCAACTCCAGCCAGGTGAGCTTGCTGGATAACATCGCGATGTTTACCGTGGATAAAGAAGTTCCTCTGTTCGAGGTTTTTGAAAATATTGCTAAAAACTACGATTACAAGGAAGCGATCCACCACAAGGCTACCGATGCCGAGCTTAAAGAATTCATGACGGCTTCCCTTCCGAACTACGATACCGAAAGGGTATATGCTTCCGATATCAAAAAACTGGTCCAATGGTACAACATCCTTCAGAAAGCAGGATACATCACGCCGGAAAGCTTCGTAAAAGCAGAACCTGAAACCTTAGACGGTGAGCCTGCTCAGACGGAAGACCTGAACGTAGAAAAAGAAGCCCCTAAAAAAGCAGCTCCAAAAGCAGAAAAGCCAGCCGCTCCGAAAGTAAAAGCTTCTTCCGCAGCCAAAGCCGCTCCGAAAAGCACGCACAGAAAACAGGGATAATTGATTTATCTTACTTAAAATATAGACCTCGTCAGAAATGATGGGGTTTTTTTGGTAATATATTAATTTCATATTCAGAATTAAATTGTTTTCATTGATTATTTATTGGATATTTGTAAATCTCAATATAATAACCTAATATGAAAACAGAAATAAAAGTAATACTTGATGAAAACTCTTCAAATAAGGCAAAAGGAAATTGTTTTGAAGATTTAGTCAGGAATTTATTATCTATTAATCAATATGAAATTAAACAAAATATAAACTTTGCTGGATTAGAAATAGATTTAATTGCAGAACACAAGCATAATGGGGAAAAGTTATATGTTGAATGTAAAGCAAAAGAAAAGGTTACTTCGGATGAACTTTCAAAGTTTGCTTTTAATGTATCTCATAAAAGAATTGATAAAGGTTACTTTTTTAGATCTCAAGAATTACAAAGTCAGGCAGGTGCGTTGCTTATTGAAATGAGAGAAGATGAAAGGTATAAAAATTTAACCTTTTTTGAGCCAAAAGATATGATCCAGATGCTATCTGATGGTAAATTAATATATGAGCCTTTAGATAAACTTGCACATTACAGTATTTCAAAAAAAATTTTAGCAGTCACATTTTTAGGAGATTATTTTATTTATTTAGTAAATGAATCAAGTGCTTTACCTACGAAGTATATAATAATAAATGCTAGACGAAATAATGAAAGAATTGAGAGAGAAACTATTAATTTACTTCAATCAAAAATAAATGAAATATCAAACCTGGAGTTAATTTCAAAAATTGAGAATTACACAAAACAGGAAAGCAATTTAAATTCTAGTATTCCAATAGAAACTATTTCAGAAGTACAAGAAAGTGAAAACTGGTTTGACTATAAACCGGCCTCTTCAGCCAAACATCATTTTGTTGGAAGAGATGAAATAAGAACAAATATATTGCAGTACTTTAAAGAAATAAGACAAAATAAGACAAGTAAGAGAATTTTTTATCTTAACGGCAAATCTGGATGGGGTAAAAGTTCGTTAGTTTTAGAATTGAAAGGTAGATGTTTAAATAAGCATTTTAGAAATAGTTTTTTTGCAATTGCGATCGATACTAGAAGTGCTAATTCAGAAAATTTTGTTGCTTTATCTTTTAAAAAGCTTATAAATCAAGCTATTGAAAGTAAATTTATAGATTTAGATTTGTCTTATAGAAATAAATTGGAATTTACTTCTATAGTAGATTTGTTGTCATCAGAAAGTATTATTTCAGTACTAGATAAACTAAAATCAGAAAATAAATTTTTAGTTTTAATCTTTGATCAGTTTGAAGATGTATTTAGGAAAAAAGATTTTTTCAAAACTTTTTATAAATTTCTTACAGATGTTACTGATACGAAGCCTAATTTAATAATTGGATTTTCTTGGAAATCAGATTTCTTTTTACAAAGTGAAGATCCATCATATCATATTTGGCAACAAGCCAAAGAGCAAGCTAGGGAATTTACCATAACTGAATTTGGTGAAAAAGAAATAGATGCAATAATTAAACAATTGGAAGATTCTGTAGGACATTTAAATAAGTCAATTAAAGATAGAATTAAAGAAAGTTCACAAGGATTACCTTGGTTAACGAAAAAGCTTTGTATACACATTCTTGATCAAATCCACTTAGGAACCGCAAAAAATGACTTGCTAGAATCAAACCTAAATATTCAAGGACTGTTCAAAAAAGACGAAGAAAGACTTAATGGAAAGGAGTTAAAAGCGATAAACTTAATAGCAAAAAGAGCTTTTGATGGAAACTTCTTTGACGAGACAGAGGTCGGAGAACTAATTGATAATAATACTATTGCTGATTTAATTAATAAAAGATTAATTATTCGTTCAGGTTCTAATTATAATATTTATTGGGATATTTATAGAGATTATTTAGTTACCGGAAAGATACCTGTTATTGGAGAGAGTTATTTGTTGCGTCAAGGTGTTAATTTATGTTTTGAAGTTTTTCAATTACTTGAACAAAATAAACCAGAATCGTTAGAAAATATTTTAAAGAAACATCATCGGGGTATTACTCAGGATACCTTATCAAATATTCTTATGGAATTAAGAAACTTGGGCTTAGTACAAAAAATTGATGAAAAATATATTATTAATCCAGAAATCAGCACTAGTAAAGAGGGGTTTATTGATTATATTACAAATAAGTTTCAAAATTATACACCTTATTTAGTTTTAAATAAATTAAAGTCCAATAAGATAAATAAAATCGATGTTATACAAGTTCTTAAAAATAATTTTAAACAGGATTTTCAAGAAAACACTTGGGATTCTTACGCAAAGCATCTTATTAGTTGGTTTTTGTTTTCAAATCTAGATATTAAAAGCCGCTTAATAGAACCAACAAGAGGAAGAGGAAACGGGAGTAAATTGAATTTACAAAATAAAGAGGATCTATTACCAAAAATTTCAATAAAAGAATTTGTTGAAATAATTCCTCTTTTAGACGACATAGGAAATATAAGCAGTAAATTTAAAAGAGAATTACTAATTTTCGATATAATTGATAATGAGAAAAAATTGACAAAATTTGGACAAAAGTTATTTAAATTAGATAGTGACTTATATGTAGATTTATTAAGAAAACGGATGTTAATTTTACCTAAGATGATAACTTTAAACTCAATAATTGAAAAAAATCCAAAAATTAAAGCAAAAGAGTTAATAAAATTATTGCCACGGGATTTTTTTGGTGGAGAAAAAGAAAGTTCAAAAATTATCTATGCAACTAAAGTAATAACTTGGTTTAAAAAGCAATAAATAAGCTAATACTATTTAAATTATAAAGCGTTCTATTTAAATAATAATTTGTCCAACAATCACATATAATTGCCAGCTAAAGAAGATGTTTAACAACTAGATGATGTGGGTTGAGAATCGTTAAAACGAAAACCCTTCTCGTATAGGGATACAGGAAAATTTCATAAAAAGGCCGTTTTCACGAGTTGTGAGACGGCCTTTTTTCTGTATACAGATATAATTATGTTTGTATGGGGAGAATAATAAATTTATCTTTTGAAAAGCTCTTCAATATTAATATCCAGTGCGGTACAAATTTTTAATAGAGTAGAAAACAAAAAATCTTCCTTACCATTCTCAATATCACTAATCTTAGATCGATCAATTTTACCCGCTAAATCTGCCAATTGTTGTTGCGATAGATTTTTTTCTTTTCTCTTATCTCTCAGATTTTCACCGATTGTTTTATAGATAGTCACAAATTTTTCGTCCATATCAAAAAAAATATTGTGGTTTTATTGCCACAATTAAAAATTATTTTTACATTTGTATCGGCAACTTAACAACAGTCTCTAAAGACCATTAAAAAGACGCATCCGAGTCGGCGTGACGATTTCCTTAAAGGAAATGGTTGCCAAAAAGTTCCTCACTTTTCGGACGGCAGGGCGTGATTTTACGATGGCTTTAGGAGAGGCTTTCATAAAAAAACAAATGATGAAAAATAAAATTTTCAACCCTTCCGCCCATGGGCCCTCCGGAATAACCGGGTCCCACCGCATCACCGATAACAGGCTATACCGAAACTGCCCGCAAGTGCAGGAAGGCGGGGCATAGCCGCAATCAAAAACCGCCGCCCTCCGAAATTCCTTTAAGCGCAAAGGAAAGCCGAAGTACGCTAAACTCGTCCCTTAAAAGTACTGGCTTTCTACCAATTTTCCAAATTATTTTCGTCACGGAAGGAATTTATAAAAAATCAACCATTGGCCTGCCAAAGGAGAAAGCATTGCTAGTTATCTGGTAATGGCCTGTCATCAGGACACCCCGGCCCCCGCATGCTCAGCCCATGATGACCAGAGAAGACAAATCCTTTTACCATTTCATCTACCCAGGAAACGCCGTTGTAACGATTGATACGTATTTGAAATAATTGAATACTTTGTTTTTGAATTTTAAAATTCTGATTTCAAGCCAGAAGCTAACTGCTATCAACTATCAGCTATTAACTAACCCATAAACCTAAAAAAACAGAAAATGAAAAAGAAAAAAACAGACTTTGAAGCCGGTTTCTGGTCCGGCACCCGGAATCATTCGGCGGTGGGCCTTTTGGAGACCTTCTTCCAGTTCAATGATCTTGCCGAAGTGAAACAGAACCTTAGCCTTATGATGCAGTGTTCAGTACAGCGGAAAGCCCGGATCCGTAAAGACCCTGCCGGAATCTTCCATCTGCACCAGTCGCTCCGTTCGCTGGTCCGGGCCGCCCGTCTGATCGGGAAAAAAGCAAAGAAAGGAAGGTACAGCGTTCTTTCGCAAACCCTTTCTCCCAAAGCAGTAACGGGTTCTCTTTCCGCAGAAGAATACCACAATCCGGCAAAGGTCTTCCGGCACGCTTTCAAAACCTGCACCCTGCAGGAATATAATGATTTTCTCTCGACGGTGGCCTATTTCTCGCTGTCCGACTTAAGGTGCGAAGACGAAGCGGGGATCATCACCCCATACCTCCACCTCACAAAAATCCTCGATGCCGCATGGCTGATTGTAGAAAGAACAGCAACCGGAAAGTGACCTGATTTTTTTCGCAAAAATCTTTAGAGCCGGTTTAAATTTACTTTTATATTTTAACATTAAGAATTTAAGGTATTTTAGCTCAAAAAATCAATGTGTCATTGCCTGGCAATATTCATTTAAATCAATTGAAATCATCATATTAAAGTGAAGAATAAACAAAGTTTATTTAATTCAGAAATGACAGGTTTTCTGTCTGCTCTTTTGAGAATAAGAAAATTTTTCATAAGGAAAATCAGAGAACCGGCAGGATATGATCTTTAATTCCTGAAATTTAAAGATTTCATGCCAAAGAAATTTCTAAATTAGGGCCTGTGAAATTTACAACAATTTTCATTAAAGCTATAGGTTCCTCATGAAACAAATCAAAACATTTTTAGGTCTTGTTACCCTTTTACTGCTGTTTAGCTGCTCGGTTTCAACAGAATTTTTCATTCAAAATCTAACGTCCTCAAAGCAAACGGTAACCATTAATTTTAGAAAAAACATATTCAGTAACCTGAAAAATGGTGATGACATACGGGTTGGTTTCACTTATGAAAACCGAATAGTAAAACCTGGAGAGTTCAGAAAATCTAAAAATCTCAAGTATATGGAAAAAGCGGTTGTTAATGAAAGTATTACATTTGAAATACCTGCAAATTCAACACTAAGGATTGAAAAATCGGATAATTTTGATCTGAAATCGACGGTTAAAAATGTTAAAATTAACGATAAGAAATATTTGATTGAGGATCTGTTTAAGAAAGCTGAAAAGATTAAATACAATTATATTTACAAGATTGAAGAAAGTTGAAAAATCGTAATCTTTTAAAAATTCAGGCATATAAGCAAAGAATCTGTCTGGAATCTCAGAATGCGATGTAATAATTGCTGTTTTATGATTGTCTTAAATTTAAATCATATAACTAAAAGGTGTGTTTTATGCCAAAAATTAAACCAGGACTTATAGAAAAATTATTACCCGTTTTTGTTCTCTGCTTTTGCTTTGCACAGGGTTTTGCGCAAACATTTGAAGTAAGTTATCTGCCGTCGGTTTATGCTGATAACTTCACGGGGAATGTAATTGTTTACCTCTCAAAAGATAATCAGGAACCCAAAAATGGTGCTGTTGGGGTTGATTTATTTCCCTGTTTTCGAAAATCGGTTAAAAACCTAAAAGCTGGAGATTCTTTTTTAATCGGCGATGATGCCGTTTCTTACCCTAAAGTTCTTTCAGACATTGAGCGCGGAGAATATTATGTACAAATTGTTTGGGACAGAAATCTTGGGGGGAGACAGATTTCTGAAAGTGCGGGAAATTTATTCAGTAAAAGCAGAAAGATCACATTGACCAAAAATTATTCTGAAATCATTAAAATCAGTGCCACAGAGATTGTTCCGGCAAAAACTTTTACCAATACCCAATATGTGAAAGAACTGAAAGTGCCATCTGCTTTACTGAGCAATTTTCAAAGGATGCCGATGACCATAGATGCGGCGGTGGTTTTACCTGTGGAATATTTTACAGAGCCCAGCCGCAAATTCCCGGTCTTGTTCACAATATTCGGTTATGGAGCAGATTATCATTACTTTTCCGGAAACAGTGTACCAACGGCCCCGCTTGAAGATGTTCCGGTTATCAAAGTTTTCCTGGACGGCAATTGCAGATCAGGGCATTCTGTATATGCAGACAGTGATAATAACGGACCTTGGGGAGAAGCCCTGGTAAAAGAATTTATCCCCATTTTGGAAAAGAGCTATAGAGTTAATGGTGCACGATTGCTTACCGGTCATAGCAGTGGTGGTTGGTCTTCCTTATGGCTCCAGACCCATTACCCAAAGACATTTGTTGCCTGTTTCTCCAGTTCGCCGGATCCTGTAAATTTCGAAAATTTTCAAATGATAAATTTATACACTGATATAAATATGTTTTATCAGAATGATCTTACCCCGAGGTTATTATCTTCAGTTGCCGGGAATATTCCCTGGATGAAAATGAAAGATATTTTTCAACTTGAAAATGTAATTTATCGCGGTGAACAACTCAATTCCTTTAATTCTGTTTTTAGTAAGAAAGGGAAGGATGGATTGCCTGAAAGATTGTGTGATCCGATTACAGGAAATATTGATAAGTCTGTATTTGAAAACTGGAAAAAATATGATATTACAGCCTTTTTAAAGGAAAACTGGACAGCCCTTAAGAATGATTTAGACGGTAAAGTAAGGATTGCAGTGGGTAATCAGGATAACTTCTTTTTAGATAAATCTGTTTATGCTTTGGAAACGGAAATGAAAAAACTGAATTCAGATTTTAAGTTTGCTTACTATCCCGGAGATCATTTTACAGCATCCACTCCGGAATACAGAAAAGACGGAAATGTATTTTTAAAGGAAAAATATCTCGAATGGCTTAAAAAAAACAGTCAGAAATAACCGAAATTAAGGTATTCACCATTTTTTCATCCCTCTCAGATAATAAGTATCAATTTCTTACGCAAAACTTGAAAAGAGAATGCACTTCTGAAATTATTATAAGCTGTAAATACTTTTTTTTGAAAAACCTAAAGATAAATTATACGCAAACGGTAATTTATAGCGCGACAGCTTTATAATAGAAATAACAGCAAATTATATACGCCCTCAATACTTTCAAGTGTTGAGGGTTTTTCTGTTAACTAATGCATGTAGTTATTTTACTACACCAACTTCCATGTTCCACTACAGAGAAAATTTTACCGCCGCCGTAGATTTGTAATGTCAAAAGAGGACAATTAATCAAGAAATAAAAAATAAAATAACACGGTCATGACTAAACAAATCATCATAGCAGCTTTAACCATCGGAGCATTCATCTCAGGAACCAACAATGCCCATGCTCAGAATACCACGGCTACTACAACAGTAAACATTACCCTGAACGATGTGATCTCCATTGATGCCGGAAGCACAGCCATCGGGAATACGG
>CAJYXJ010000077.1 GCA_913778085.1 uncultured Chryseobacterium sp. | reverse complement strand
TGTAGGCTTCCAGGATCGCTGCATAATCTACGCCGCCTCTGGCTGCAGCGCCTCCTTTTGTAGAATGCAGGAAGAAATTGGCGTTGTTTCTTTGGGGTTCGGCTTTGCCGTTGGTAAAATCTTCGCTATGGCAGGACCAGAAAACGGTCAGAAAGACTATCATTAAAGACAGCCTGAGAATAATTTTTCTCTTCATAGTCATTTTGTTTTTTATAGGTTAAATATAATTCTTTTTATATATAGATGCATTATTTTGTCTTCAGGTTGGAAAAGATTTAAAAAAAATCAATCTATATATGTACAGGGCAAAGCTAAAACAAAAACCTGAAATTTTCAGACGAATTTTATTCGGGTTTTATTCGGGTTTATTCGCATAATCCTATATTTGTAAAAAATAGTCTTATGGTAAAAGAAAATCTTATCCGGGTGCGCAAGCAGAAGAAATTTTCCCAGCAGGATGTTGCCGAGCATTTGAATATCAGCCAGACGCAGTACCAGCGAAAAGAAAAAGGGGAAGCGGGCATTACCGACGGCGAGTGGGAACGCATGGCAAAACTTTTTGAAGTTGAGGTTGAAGAGATTAAAGAAAATTCCGAAGGTGCAAATGTTATGCAGAATTTTGATAACAGCTACGGAAACTATTTGGGGAACAATAACAATAATACATATTGTAATATTCCTGAGTTTTTATTGGAAACCCAGAAAGATTATATCAGCCTTTTGAAAGAAGAGAACGAAAGGCTAAAAATCGAAAACAAAAAACTTCAGGAAGAGAACGAGCAGCTGAGGTCTCAGCAAAAATAGTATAAAACGCTCGCTGTCCAGGTAAAAAGACTGGCGGTTCAGTCTTTTAGGCTCAACACCTAGTCTTTTAGTGTGGTTTTCGAGTCTTTTTACCTCAACGACGAGCCTTTTTGCATCAACGTTGAGTCTTTTATATTCAAAAACGACTCTTTTATGCTCAATGGCGAGTATAAAAGAGTCGTTTGCCGGTTAAAAAGGCTGGTTTTATTCCTTTTTGGGAACGGTCTTATTGCCTTTTCTTACAAATCTTTGGCTGAGATCATCATATACAGGTTTTGCAGTAGCAATTCCTTTGCTTGCGGCTTCTTTCGTAGTGCCATAGTAGAGGAGTGCTGCAACCAGAGCTTCACTTCCGGCAAGCAAAATGGTGTCGTCTATATCGGAAGCCAGCTGCGTCGCCAGATTCCCAAGCGGACTAAGCCCTGTAACTACCGCTTCATCTTTCAGGAATTCCGCTTTGTCCATATAGGCGGGTGCAAACTCCGGATTGGTTTCCAGATAGGCCTTTACCTTCTGCACCGTAGCTACTGTTTTATCTCCCATTTTAAAGAGCGTTTTTCTCTGGTCTGTGGTAAGTCCCTGTAAGTAGGGAGCCAAAAGCGTTTTGCAGTCCTGAAGTTTCTGCGCCACTTCATTAATTACACTCTGCGGAATTTCTACACTGATTTGATTGTTTGTACTCATCATTTATCCATTTAATTGCAGAAACTAAAGTAATAAAAACTTTGGATTATTCATGTTAAAATATTATAAATCAAATAAATAGGGTATATTTTTCATCTTTATGATTAATTCAGTTTAAATTTTTAAACAGTTTCAGTATTTGGGTTGAGAAAGTATAAGGAAAATATATATTGCAGCTAAAAAAACAGCATCCTTTATCAGAATGCTGCTTTATATAATTTCAGTAAAAGCCTAAGCTTTCGTCAGCTCGTTTTTAAAATTCTCAATCGTGGTGCGGTACATCTCTTCGTAGATGGGAAGGATGTTTTTCAGATCGAATCTGATGGCCTGCTCTTTGGCATTTTCTTTCATCGTGGTGAGAAGCTCTTCGTTGCTCAGCAGTTTGATGGTGTAGTTGCTCATGGCTTCTACATTTCCGATTTCTGCCAGGAAACCGGTTTCGCCCTGGATATTTACTTCCGGGATTCCTCCCGCGTTGGAACTGATGACCGGCGTATGGGCCGCCATCGCTTCCAACGCCGCCAGCCCAAAGCTTTCCTGCTCCGAAGGAAGTAAAAATACATCCGAAAGCTGGAGGATTTTATAGAGATCGTTTACTTTCCCCAACAGGCGGATCTTGGAAATCAGGTCCGGGTTTTCTTCCAGGAACTGGTTTACTTTTTCCATATCCGGTCCCTCGCCGATGATGATCAGCTTCGATTTTACCTTTTTCTGCACATTTTTGAAGATCTGCAGCACTTCATCCACCCTTTTTACGGGACGTAAATTGGAAACGTGGATCAAAATTTTCTCATCCGGATTGGCAAACTGGGTCCGCTGGCATTCGTTGCGTTCCTCAAACTCGGAATTGTCGATGAAGTTGGTAATGACCTGGATTTCCTTTTTAATTTTAAAAAACTGCAGCGTATCCCGTTTCAGGCTTTCGGAAACCGAGGTGATGGCATCCGACTGGTTGATGGAGAATTCCACCGCATGTTTATAGCTTGGGTGCTGTCCTACTAAAGTAATATCTGTTCCGTGAAGGGTGGTGACCAGAGGAATATCGTTGTTGTCTTCCTTCAGCATCTGCTTGGCGGTAAAAGCGGCATACGCATAAGGGATTGCGTAATGCGCGTGAAGAAGATCAAGTTTGTAAAGATTTACAACGCGGTAAATCATCGAGCTCAGCGCAATATCATAAGGCTGATACTGGAACAGCGGATAGGTCTGAACATTTACCCGGTGAAAGAAAATATTCGGGTTGGTAATGTCGAGTCTGGCGGGAAGCGCGTTGCTGATGAAATGGACCTCATAGCCTTTGTTGGCGAGGGACATTCCGAGCTCTGTTGCCACGATTCCGCTTCCTCCGTAGGTCGGATAGCAAAGTATGCCTATTTTCATGTATTTTGTGGGTATTTCTTAATTGTTTGTACTGCTGCAGTTTTTTTCATAATAATCGATGAGAACTTTAACATCATTATTTTTGATCTCAATTTTTCCATCATTAAAATCACTTACCAACTGGGGGCAGATATCTGTAAAAAAATTTTTAACCTGTCGTCTTACAATTTGTTTTTTATTGGGGGTCCACATACTATTGTCAAAATATATTAGATGTGGTTTTTCATTTTTATACTGGAAAAAAAAGTTATACAATTCAGAGGGTTTTACCGTGTAATGATAAGCGTTTCTCACTCCGGCATCATAACTGTATCCTACATACGTTGAAATGTCTCCTGAGGTTGATATTTTTCTGATCCATCCATAATTTGATTTAGGTTTGTCAGATAAAAAATAATAGATGAATTCCCTAAGTTCCGCAGTCACGGACTGGTTGTTATTCAGATGAATATATTCAACTTTATCCAGTAAATTAATCTTAATTTTTTCTTTCTTTTTAGAGCCATTTTCTATGAATGCCAATTTGGTCTCTTCGTTGGACACCATATCAGCCTTTCCTGTTTTTTTGCTCCCATCCAGAAAATACAGGACAGCATCAAATTCCTGCGCCTTTATATTTAAAGAAACGGTAACCACCAAAACCGTTAAAAGTTTACTGATTTTTAACATCATTTGTTTTGTGAATTATTTTAAATCAATTCCCATTCCCGGTTTTAAGGAATCATTTACCACAACAGGAAGCCTGCCGTGGATCACTGTTTTTCCGTTCAGCGCATCTGCCGTAGCGGTCATCGAATCGTCGTTATTTTCATAAGCAACCAATACCGTGGGTACTTTGGAAATGTCGATATCCTTCAGGGCATAAGGACTTCCGAAGACGGTAAGGATCACATTCTGATTTTTTGTTAAATCAGCGAGGGTTTTTTTTGCGGCATCGGAAATTTTATAAGGTTTGTAAGCCGTTGAATTATCTTTATGGAAACCTACGATTACGGTTGAATTCGCAGGAATGGCATTGATTTCAGATGCTTTTTTAATAATAACCTCTGTTCCCAACCGATTGGCGAATGTCTGGTAAGGAGCTTCTTCCAAAGGAACATAAAAGATCTGTTTTCCGTTTAAAGGAAGCAGTTTCCTTTCATTCTTCAGCAAGGTAAGGGCGTTGGAATATAAATTCTGAACCAGTGCCTTGTGGGAATCATTATTCAAATCCGAGTTGATGTTTTCAGGGTTTTTAGGAGTATAGGTATCCAATCCGAGGAAATATTTGGTCAGAAGGATTTTCTTTACACTTTCCTCGACCCTGGACTGTGGAATTTCACCGTTATCAATGGCTTTTTGAATTAATTTTTTTCCTTCGGCAACACCCTGTGAGAAAAGCATAATGTCGTTTCCTGCTTTAAAAGCCCTTGCGTCCAGCTCTCCCGGTTTATATTTATTGGCTACCGCACCCATGTTTAAGGCGTCTGTAATGATCAGACCTTTATAGCCCAGTTTATCTTTCAATAATCCGGTAATAATGTTTTTTGAAATGGAAGCTGGAATTCCCTTGCCCGGTTCCAGAGCAGGAACATACAGGTGCGCTACCATTACACCGCCGATTCCTTTATCCATCAATTCTTTAAATGGAGCGAGCTCTACCGAGTTCAGTCTTTCCAGGTTATGGGAAACCACCGGCAAATCCAGATGAGAATCCGTACTGGTGTCGCCATGGCCGGGAAAATGTTTGATGGCCGCCAGTATGTTGTTGTTCTGCAGACCGTTTGCGTATGATACAGCGGAACTGACTACATTATTTACATCCGAGCCGAAGCTTCTGTTTCCGATAATGGGATTGTTCGGATTGGTATTTACATCAACTACCGGTGCGAAATCCCAATTGATGCCCATCCTGTGACAGTCTTCAGCGATTTTGGCTGCCATCTGCTCAATCAGCTTTTTATCCTGAATGGCACCCAGCGTTATGGCCCACGGGAATTTATGAGCGGTAGAAATCCTTTGGAATATTCCCCATTCCGCATCCATGCCGATCATCAACGGCACTTTGGATTTCTGCTGGAATTCATTCACCAGACTGATTTCTCTGGCGGCATCGTCCTGCATCAGGATCAAACCTCCGATTTTATCATTGGAAACAATGTTCCTTACTTTATCAATCTCACTTTCTCCTCTGTTGGTGTAAAGGGCGACAATAAAGAGCTGTCCCAATTTTTCATCCTGTGAAAGTTTTTTATAGGTTCTGTCAACCCAATGTTCAGCCTTTTTCCTATCCTGCCGGGAAATGTTTTTCGGGATGTATTGAGCGGTGATATTCGCATTCAGAAACAGGAAAATAAAGAGTGACGTATAAATCAGTTTCTTCATAATGATTGAATAAGAACAAAAATACAATTAAAAATATGATGGAAACAATGTTTTTGAGTTTTTTGGTATATGATTTGAATACGCTTCATAAATAATAAACAACTAAACTTTTATAAAATGAAAAAAATTCTTCCGATTTTATTGTTGGCTTTTGTAAGCCTTTTTATATTCAGTTGTGATAATAATAACACAGACAATGATACTTATTCGCAGGTAAGGGATGTTACCGGATCATTTAATAGCGGTAACAGTTATGCTTTTACTCAAGGAATTAATATACAAGGTACCGACGTTGTTTTAGTTTACAGAAACTTAGGTTCGGCATGGCAGCTGATTCCGAAGATGGAATATCTTCCTGACGCTACAGGAATGCCAACCGGCAGGGAGTTTCAGTACAATTTTGTTTTTGATAGCCAAAAAGTACAGATTAGAATTGATGATGAGAACTTCAATTTATCTACCGGCCTAAATTCAACAGAAGTAAATCAGTATCTTAATAATCAAAGATTCAGAATTGTTCTGGTTCCTGCAAGCGGAGCAAAAAATTCAGGGGTTAATTACGAAGATTACAACAGTGTAATTAAATATTATCATATTAATGATTCTAATGTAATCAATACCACGGTTACCAAATAATCAAAATATATCTTTTCAGTTTTTATAATTACAAAAAAGCTCCGGAATTATTTCCGGAGCTTTTATTTTATTTACATTCGGTTAAATTTCATTATCATCGAGAAGATGGCCGAAATAATCTTTTTTTGTTTTAAGATATCCTCTGCTGATCTCATTGCCCGGAATCTGTAGGGGAAGCCTTGCATTCAGGCGGATGTTGCTTTCCTGTACATATTTTACTTTTTCGGGATTGTTGGTAAGCAGGTTGATGTCTTTTACTCCGAGAAGATTTAAAATCTCAATAGCAACCCCGAAGTTTCTGTCGTCTGCGGGAAGGCCGAGTTTTAAATTCGCTTCTACCGTATCAAAGCCCTGTTCCTGTAAAGAGTAGGCTTTTAATTTATTGATGATTCCTATATTCCTCCCTTCCTGTCGCAGATAGATGATAATGCCCCCATTTTCATGGATGTATTTCATGGCTGCATCCAGCTGCTGCCCGCATTCGCATTTTTTTGAATGGAAAACTTCTCCGGTAATACATTCGGAATGAAAACGTACGTTCACAGGCTTTGAAAAATCCGTATGCTCTGCGATGATGGCCATGTGCGGCATCCAGTCATTTTCGTTTTCGGAAAGGGCGATCATTCGGAAAGTTCCGTATTCCGTAGGAACATTGGATTCTGCCTGAATTTTAATCATTGATTTCCTTTGGTTTTAATTTCTTTTTATCGAGTCTTCAATGGCCGAAACATTGCTTTTCAGCCGTACCAGATACCTGTTGAGAACTTCATTATCATCGCTGTTGAGATTCTGTCTTAATTTCTGGATTTTTTTGTATGATTTTTCGAAGTCTTTTAAAGCTTTGTTTTTTCCGGAGACATTATTGGCATCAATGGCATACAGATAGTTTTGCAGGCTGTATTTCAAAGTTGTAATTTCAGTATTTAAAGCCGTATTCTTGAATTGTGGAAAGGTTGCGGTAATATTTGAAATTTCAGAAGCATTTATATTTTCTTTCACATTCATTTCAATATTGCTTTGCGTGCCTTTATCCGAATCAGAACCTTTTGTATCGCTGTAAAAACTGTTAGACAGCGGAGAAAAGTTAGGCTTTTCCGTTGTACAGGAAGATGTAATGATGATCAGTACTCCAAAAAAAATTATTCGTCTCATTTTTGCTGCCCCTTTTGATAAAGGATTGGATTAAGACTTTCATCGTTGTACATTTTCATCTGTTTGTACACCTTCATCTTAACGTCACCGTTCTCAATATCAGCAAGCAACTGATTAATAGAAGTCGAAAGATCTTCATGCTGGATAAGAAGAACATCCAGCTTAGCCTGACAATTGGCCCTGTGTTCCTCGGAAGCAGATTCCCTGTTGGCTTCTAACGACATATGATAAACCTTTAGTGCGAGAATAGACAACCGGTCTACTGCCCATGCGACAGTTTCCGTATTGATCTTTGCGTCAGGTTTAGGAGTTATATTTTCGTATTTTTTAAGAAACCAGCTGTCTATAAATTCCACCAGATCTGTCCTTTTCTGGTTGGATGCATCTATTGTTCTTTTCAGATAAAGTGCTTCAGCCGGATCAATATTTTCATCTCTTATTATATCTTCCAAATGCCATTGAACGGTATCAATCCAGTTCTTTGCATACAAAATCCGTTCCAAAGTATTTTTTTCGAACGGGTTGTTAATCTGGGTATTAACATCATCATAAACATGATAATCTTCAATAGATTTATTGAAGACATTCCATGCAGTCTCGGTAAAATTCATCGGGTAAAAAGACTTTTTTAGTTTCCGGAAGGGGGATTGTTAGTGGTTTTGTTTTCAGAACCAGGTTTGTCCTCTTCTTTTACAGCGTCTTTAAATTCTTTTATACCGGATCCAACTCCTCTCATCAGTTCAGGGATTTTTTTACCTCCGAAAAGCAAAAGAAGCAGGATCGCTACGATCAGGATGTGTTGCCAAGATAATGACAATATTGCTAATGTATTCATTTCTATAAATTTTTACAAAGTTAGTCTTTTTTTAATAAGAAACCCAACCTAATGGATCCACCGGTGTACTTCCGTTCCATACTTGGAAATCAAGGGTGTAGGTGCCGTCAAAATCCTGTCCTATTACGCCAACCGGTGTTCCTGCAGAAACCTGTTGTCCTTTGGAAACACTTACGCTTCCCAGATTGGAATAGATGGTAAAGTAGCTACCATGTCTCAACATTACGGTTTTGGTTCCGTCACTGTTCGCAAGAACAGATGATACCGTTCCCGGGAATACGGATTTCGCCCGCGTTCCTGCCGGTACGGAAATTTTAATTCCGTTGTTCTCCTCATCAATATTTTTAAATACAGGGTGAGGATGTCTTCCGAAACGGTGGGTGATTTGTCCGATTTTATCTGCAGGATATCCCAGTCTTCCCTTGTTATCGGCAAAATTACTTCCTGCAACGGTTGTTACTCCATAGTTCGTCATGGCCTTGCTTTCAGCCGCTTTCTTATCATCTTCTTTTTTCCTTGCCAATGCTGCTTCGGCTGCTCTTGCTGCTATCAGCTTATCCGAGGCTTCTTTGGCCTTTGCTGAGGCTTCATCGGACGCTTTTTTCGCAGCTACTTTCCGGGCTTCATCTCTTGCTGTAGCTTCAGAGCGGGCTGCCTCTTCACTACGTTTCCTTTCTTCTTCTGCACGCTTGTCTGCCAGTTCTCTGGCTTTCCTGGCTTCTACTTCTGCTGCCAGTCTTTCTTTTTCCAGAGCTTCCGCACGGGCTTTGGCTTCTGCCTCGATTCTTGCCTTTTCTCTTTCTGCAGCAATTTTTGCCAGCCGGATTTTTTCTGCCTCGGCCTTTTTCCTTGCTTCTTCTTCTGCTTTGGCTATTCTTATTTCTTCGGCAATAATGCTTCTGATCTGCCCTTCCAATGCTTTGGATTGGGTCTGTTTCTGTCTCAGTTCGGCCGTCAGTTTGGACTCGTTTTTCTTGAATTCGGATACCAGCTGTTCTTTCTGGGCTCTTTCCGCATTAATAGTTGTTAAGTCTTTCTGCTGATTCACCAGAAGATTGGTTTTCTCCTTCACCGAATTCTGCTTCTGGGCGATGGTTTTTTTTATTTTATTGGCAGCATTCGTAATTTCTGCCGCTTTTTTATCCTGGTAATCTGAATATTGCTTCAAATATTGAACCCTTCTTATTGCTTCACCCATATTTTTGGCGGAAAGAATAAAAGTTACCTTATTCTGTACGCCTTTGTTTTTGTAAGCATTAACAAGTACTTTAGCATAATTGTCACGCAATACTTTAAGCTCACGGTTCTGGCGGTTTATTTCTAGCTGACGAAGATAAATATCGTCTTCAATGAATCTTTTCTCCTTCTGGGTATTGTTGAAAACTTTTTCCCTCAAGGCCAGTTTTTTATTGACATTTTCAAGATAAGCTACGGATAATTTTGATTCCGTTCTCGTCTTTGCCAGATCGGTGTTTATTTGTGCAATTTGTTTTTTAAGTTCAGCATTTTGCTTCTGCAACTGTTCTTTTTTCTGATTCTGCCCATGGTGGAATCCAAACAGTAAAATACCAATTAAAAAGCTAAATTTTTTAATCATTGAATCTCAATTTTCTTATAACTGGATGGTACAGTATAAGGTGTATCCATCCTCGAAAAATCAAATTTCGTATTTTCTATTAAAATCTGGCTGTTTTTACTTCCTTTTATAATTATTTTAACATTTTTCGGAAGCTTTACATTATTGGATTGCAATTCCCAGTTGCTATAGTCGATCTGCATGGAATCGTTGGAATTTACATCCCGCAGATTTAAGGTCATCAGGTCAAAATCATCGGAATACTGCATCATGATTTTATATTCGCGTTCACCTTCTTTTGTTTCAATTTTAATATTGGAAATTGATTCCACCAGATAACCTTCGTTGTTTTTTACGATCCTTGCATTTCTGTTACTGATGGTAAAAAATGTCCTTCCCAGAAGCAGTTTCTCCAGGTTTTTGTAATCAATAAAATTAACGTTAAGAAGATTGTTTAGGTAGTCAAAATCCGAATCGATATAATTTTTGTTGTATTTGTCCATGGCTTTAATGCCTTCCGGTGTAATAAGCGCCCGTGCTGCATTAAAAAACAGGAAGTCTATTCTTGACCATATTTTTTTATCGGTTTCAATATAAATGACGGCATCCAAAGGACTAACCTTAATATTATCCGCTGTGATTTTGCTGGTGATTTTTAAATGGTCAAACTGGGGATGAAGATAGATTTTCTGATAAAAATCAAGTCGGTCCGCCACATTTTTTCCGTCCGTGGAGATCTCATTGGGATCAGCAGTAGCTACTGCTGTGCTGTCTGAATTCTGATCCGTCCGTACGGCCGTTTTCCGGGCTTTACAGCTATAAATCAGCAGGGTGAGGATAAGTAACGGAATCCACTTTTTCATGAAGGAAATTTGATAAATTGTTGCAATATTAACGCCAAACCACACAAAACATTTTGTGTGGCCTGAATATAATTTATTTGAGTCAAATATTTCTGATCTGAAAGAGTTATTTAGACAAAAAATCAAGAACAGAATAATCGCCCAGAGAAATCTCTCTCGCTACCCCAAAATACTGCGCGGAATTCCCGATCATTGAATTGGAAAGGTTTCCGTGGTTGATCCTAGTATTTTCCTGGATCAATGAATTCTCAATATTGGAATTGACAACGATCGTATTGTTGCCCAAAGAAACACCCGGGCCTACTTTTGAATTGGAAATCTTTACATTTTCACCGATAAAACAAGGCGGAATGATGAGAGAATTCTCGATCTGTGCGGAAGCAGGGTGGATGCTCATCGCTTCTCTTTCGTATTCCAGGATCTTGCTGTTGGTTTCTACGGTAGCATTCTTGTTTCCACAGTCCATCCAGTCGTTTACTTTTCCTAAAGTGAATTTTGCTCCCTTTGCCCTAAGATTTTCCAATGCTGTTGTCAACTGATATTCGCCACCGTTTTTGATGTTGTTATCCATAATGTAGTTGATTTCATCCATCAGTTTTTCAGCGCTGTTGAAATAATAGATCCCGATAATGGCAAGGTCCGAAACGAAAGTCTCCGGTTTTTCCACAAAATCGGTAATGAAACCGTAGTTATCCAGTTTTACTACCCCAAATGCAGAAGGATCTTCCACACTTTTTACCCAGATCACTCCGTCTGAGTTTTTATCCAATACAAAATCTGCCCGGAAAAGCGTATCTGCAAAAGCAATAACTACGTCTCCGGTCATCGACTGTTCTGCACATTTAATGGCATGCGCCGTTCCCAAAGGATCGTTTTGGTAATATATACTTCCTTTTGCCCCCAGTTTTTCAGCGATCTGAATAAGCGATCTCTCAATTTCCTGACCGAAATCCCCAATGATAAAGGCTACTTCTTCAATTTCTTCCCCTGCAACTTTAGCAATATCTTCTACCAACCGCTGTACGATAGGTTTCCCCGCAATCGGAATAAGCGGTTTCGGAACAGTGAGTGTGTGCGGACGTAATCTTGATCCACGTCCAGCCATAGGAACAATAATTTTCATAGAATGATATAAGTATGTTTTTTTTGTTAGTACGTTTAATTTTTGATAAAGATAGCAATAAAAGCGCTGGGTGCGGATTTATTGCCGGATGTTTTAAATATTTGTTCAATTAAAACAGACCGGCGAGCAGCAGAAGCACTTCCGTCTTTACTTTCTGATTTTAGACAGCAGCATATTTTTTTCGGAATAAAGCAGAATTCCGGTGTATATAATGAATAACAGATTTCCGATCCACAGATTGTAATTGAAAAACTGTACAATGATATAACTAAAAACCGTAAGGAGAATAATGAAAAAGGAGATTTTTTTCATCCTGTACGGAATAGGATAATATTTCTGACCTAAAAAATAAGACAGTACCATCATGGTAAAATAAGCTGCCAAGGTTACCCAGGCCGAAACCATAAATCCATATGGTCTCAGAAGTGTAAGATTTAAAATAATTGTAATGATGGCCCCTGTCCAGGAGATATAAGTTCCTACTCTGGTGCGGTCTGTTACCTTATACCAGGTAGAAAGGTTATAATAAATTCCGAAAAATAAATTCGCGATGACAATAATCGGAATAATGTTAAGAGCAGTCCAATAAGAACTGTTCGGAACCAACAGGAGTTTAAGCCATGATACATTGGCAATGATTCCCAAGGCAACCACCGATGCGAAGAATGAAAAATATTCCGTTACTTTTGCATAGGTTTTTTTAGCACTGTCATTATTCATCTGTTTAAAGAAGAACGGTTCTATTCCCATCCGGTATGCCGTTACAAAAAGCGTCATCAATACGGCCATTTTATAGCATCCGCCATATGCTCCGGCATCACCGTCATCAATAATAAATTTCTGGATAAATTTATCGAAGTTTTCATTAACCATAAAAGCCAATCCTGCAATCATAATCGGCCACGAATATTTGATCATCTGAAGAAAAAGGTCTTTCGAAAACTGAAATTTTACTTTCAAAAGGACAGGCAAAACAAGAACAACCCCTAAAAAGCTGGCTGCCAGATTGCTGTAGAAAGGGTAGGCGACTTTTTCTTTTAACCCGAATTTTAAACTGAATTCCTGTGGAATGTAAAGAAACAATGCAATGGCAAAAGCGCTTTGAAAAACTGCCTGAATCACCCGTATCGCTGTATATTTAATAGGCCTGTTATGAAATCTGAACCAGGCCAGCGGAATAACCAGAAGATTATCAAAAAACGCAATCCAGGCAAACCATTTAATATACTCCGGCGTTGCCGAATATCCGAAAATATCAGCAATAGGCTGATTAAACAGCAAAACTGTGATGAGAAAAACAGAGGATAATCCTGTTAAAAACCAGAAAGAAGTATTGAAAACTTTCGGCTCATTGTATTTATCGGATGAAAATCTGAAATATGCGGTTTCAAAACCAAAAGAAAGGACAATGTTAACAAATGAGATCAGGGCATAAAGATTGGTAAAAATAGCAAATGCACTGTTGTCAATATTTTTAATAAATAAATAATTCAGCAGCACGACAATAATCCTCGGCATAATCGCCCCGATTCCATAAATAATAGTCTCGTTGAGAAGTTTTTTCAAAATCTGAAATTTTATGCAAATGTAAATATTTAGAAATTGATTTTTTATCCGCGGGGTTAAAATTCATTCATAAACCTTAATTTTGAAAAATATAAAACTTTGTCAAAGTTCTGAACTTTAACAAAGTTGGAGCCGGAACAGGGATAAGCGAATTGTAAAAAAGTAAAAATGAAGACCTTAATTAAAAATGTAAAGATCGTTAACGAAGGAAAGATCGTTGAAAGCGATATTTTAATTGATAATGATTTAATTTCCAGAATCGAACCTCAGATTGCTGAAGAGGCAGACCGGATTATTGATGGCGGCGGGAAATACCTTTTGCCGGGTGTGATTGATGATCAGGTGCATTTCCGGGAACCCGGACTTACCCACAAAGGCGATATCGAAACCGAATCGAGGGCAGCCATTGCCGGCGGAACAACCAGCTTCATCGATCAGCCGAATACCGTTCCGAATGCCGTTACGCAGGAATTGCTGGCCGATAAATACGAAATTGCCGCTCAGAAAGCTTATGCCAACTATGGTTTTATGATGGGCGGTACCAACGACAATCTTGAAGAAGTGCTGAAAACGGATCCGAGGAACGTTCCGGGAATTAAACTGTTTTTAGGCTCTTCTACCGGAAATATGCTGGTGGATAATCCGGAAACGCTGGAAAATATTTTCAGTAATACAAAAATGCTGATCGCGGTTCACTGTGAGGATGAAGCGACCATCAAGGCCAATACGCAGAAATATATCGATGAATACGGAGAAGATATTCCCGTGAAATTCCACCACCTGATCCGGAGTGAAGAAGCCTGTTACAGATCTTCTTCAAAAGCGGTTGAGCTGGCAAAGAAAACCGGTGCCAGGCTCCATGTTTTCCATTTGTCGACGGCAAAGGAAATGGAACTTTTCAGGAACGATATTCCTTTGAAGGATAAAAAAATAACGGCGGAAGTCTGCGTGCATCACCTGACATTTACCAACGATGACTACGAAACAAAAGGCGGACTGATCAAATGGAATCCTGCCGTAAAGACCCAAAAGGATAAAGATGGGCTTTGGGAAGCGCTGCTGGACGACCGGATCGATGTGATTGCCACCGACCATGCACCCCATACCTGGGAGGAGAAACAGAATGTTTATACCAAATGCCCGTCCGGAGCACCTTTGGTGCAGCATTCTTTAACAGTGATGCTGGAAAATTATAAAAACGGAAAGATTTCACTGGAGAAAATCGTTGAGAAAATGGCTCATAACCCGGCTATTTTATTTAGAATTGAAAAAAGAGGTTTTATTAGGGAAGGCTATAAAGCAGATCTGGTGCTGGTCGATCTTAATGAAAACTGGACGGTTGCCAAAGAAAATATCCTTTACAAATGTGGCTGGAGTCCGCTGGAAGGGATGGATTTCCATTCCAAAGTTACCCATACTTTTATTAACGGGCACCTGGCGTACGACAACGGAAGAATCAGCGAAAATAAATTCGGAGAGCGGTTGCTTTTTGAAGCTTAGAAAATAATAAAGAAAGCCTTTTCAGTTTTGAAAAGGCTTTTTTATTTAAAGTGAATTCGGTTGTATTTGATGGTTTAAAAAATTAAAAATCAAGTTTCTGGATAAGGATTTAAACAAAGCTTTTCTCTGGTAAGGTGACAAATGATTTCATTCGGTAATCAAAGCCTTTGATTGCAGTATCAAGGCAGGGAACTTTTAGCATCCGGCTTCCTTCTTCCACCCACTAAACTCGGCTTCTATTGAGGCCACGTTATTTACAGCCGGTTAATCAATGGTAATCGTTCCAATGGCTTTTTCCAGCGAAGTTTCCATCATCCCTGGAATGGCTAATCCTTCTGCACGGAAAACGCTGATGTCTGAAATTCCGTAAAACCCAAAGATGTGTTTGATGTAAGGGACATTCGAATCATAAACCTGATAAGGCCCTTCTGAATAGATATTGCCGGAAGTAAATGCGATGTATAACTTTTTATCATCATCAAGTAAACCTTTCGGTCCGTCTTCACTATATTTAAAAGTATATCCTGCCCGGGAAGTAAAATCAAAATAAGCTTTCAGGGTGGTCGGAACCGAAAAATTATACATTGGGGAATCGATAACGATAATATCGGCCTCCTTCAGTTCGGAAATTAATTCTTCGGAATACCTGTTGATCGACTGTTGCTCCGGCGAGTGATTTTGTGGTGGTGTAAAAAAGGTGTTGATGTGTACTTCTTCCAATACCGGAACTAATTTTTTTGTGAGGTCACGCTCTTTTACAACTGCATCCGGATGCTTTTCAAGGATTTTTTTCACCACGGCACTTCCTAACTTTCTGCTTGCGGACATTTCTCCTCTTGGACTTGAAATAATATGAAGGATATTTTTCATAATTTTTTATTTAAAATTCTTTAGCAAAATTAGGTACATTTGCTTATTAAAAGTTAGTAGTGAACAAAAGGTTAGCGGTAACCTTCAGGTTAGTAAAAATGGAAATCTATGGAAAATACAGTTATTGTTGAAAAGCCGATAACCGCGCAGGAATGTTCGGGCCATCTTGCTTCGGTTGAAGATGCCATCTATGTGATCGGCGGAAAATGGAAACTGAAAATTATTATTGTGCTGCAGGAAAGCGGGCATATCCGGTTCAATGAATTGCAGAGAAAGGTTGAGGGAATTTCAGCCAGGGTTCTCTCCAACGAGTTAAAGGACCTGGAACTGAACGGCTTTGTAAAAAGGGTGGTGCATGCGGAACAAACACCTGTTGTTGTAGAATATATTTCAACCGACTATAGCCGGACACTAAAACCGGTGATCGGTGCCCTTGCCGAATGGGGGAAAACGCACAAGATGAAAATCAAAGAGGAAATGTCCTGATTTGTCAAAAGCCTGAATCTTGATCGTTATATAACAGGCTGGACGATTTAGAACCCGTAAATTAAGCATCCGGCAGGTTGGTCCCACAGATTTCAAAGATTTTTACAGATGTTGACGGATAATCTCCCTATTCAGAACCTTTTCTGAAATCAGAAAATGATCATTTTTTATTTGCATCCGGAATGAATATCCAGAAAGGCTTACTGTATTTTAAAGCAATAAGCGCAAACATCCGTGAAAATCCGTGCCATCTGTGGGAGATAAAAATCTGCGGTTACTTTTTAGCCTTGGATCCCATATAAAAACTCAGCTTCCCGCCACTCATAATCTCGGAATGTTTTAGCGTATAATTTTTAATCTCTTTTCCGTTCAGAAGAATTTTTTGTATATATACATTTTTCGGTGCCTGATTAATGGCTTCAATTTCAAATGTTTTCCCATTTTCCAAATGCAGAACTGCATGATCAACGGCCGGGCTTCCGATGGCATAGTCTTCCGATCCCGGAGCTACCGGATAAAAGCCTAACGAACTCAAAATATACCAGGCACTCATCTGTCCGGCATCATCATTGCCGCCTAACCCGTCCGGAGTTGCCTTATACTGCATTTCCAGGATACGTCTTACCTGCGCCTGGGTTTTCCAGGGCTGCCCGGCCCAATTATAAAGATAGGCTACATGATGGGCTGGCTCGTTTCCGTGGACGTAGCCACCGATGATTCCCTCACGGGTAATGTCTTCCGTATCGGCAAAAAATTCATCCGGCAGGTGCATGGTGAACAGCTTGTCCAGCTTGGAAGCAAATTTTTTCTTTCCACCCATCATACGGATAAGCTCACCCGGATTTTGAGGGACAAAAAAACTGTAGTTCCAGGAGTTTCCTTCGATAAAACCCTGTCCGTGGGTGCTCAGGGCATTAAAGTCTTTTTTGAAACTTCCGTCCGCCAGCCGCGGACGCATAAATCCGATGCTGTTATCAAAATTGTTTTTCCAGTTCTCGGAACGTTTAATAAAAGTGTTATAAATTTCAGTTTCACCTAAATGTTTGGCCAGCTGGGCAATGGCCCAGTCGTCGTAGGCGTATTCCAGCGTGTTGGAAACGGAAGTCCCGTTTTTCTCGGAGGGAATGTAACCCAAATCAATATACTGTCCGATGCCTTCGTAATTTCTTTTGTTGGCCGTTTCTACACAGGCTTTTAATGCTTCATTGGCATCACCCTGGTAATTCCCTTTAATAATCGCATCAGCCACAATACTCACGCTGTGATAACCGCTCATACACCAGTTATCATTGGCATAATGCGACCAGATCGGCAGCATTTTCATCGAAAACTGGCGGTAGTGCGCCATCATCGATTGCACCATGTCACCGTTCCGTTTGGGCTGGATGATATTAAAAAATGGATGAAGTGCCCGGTAAGTATCCCAGATGGAAAACGTGGTATAGTTGATAAAGCCTTCCGCTTTGTGAATATTTTGATCTAATCCTTTATATTCTCCGTTAACGTCGGTGTAGACGGTAGGATTAATGAATGTATGGTACATCGCCGTATAAAAATTCGTTTTCTCGGTGTCCGAACCTTTGATGACAATTTTATTCAGTTCTTTGTTCCAGTTTTCCTGGGTCTGCGTTTTTACCTGATCAAAAGACAGGTTTCCGGTTTCTGTTTCAAGGTTTTCCAAGGCATTGGCCTGGCTTACCGGTGAGATGGCAAGCTTCACTTCAATGGCTTCGCTTTCATCCGTATCGAAATCGAAATACATTTTCAGGTTTTTCCCTGCGATTTCCGGAAAATTCCTGGTCTGGTCGAATTTTCTCCAGAATCCGTTGTAAACCTGTTTTCCGTCATAATTCTTCTGGCCGTATGATTTAAAAGGCTTTGAAAATCTCAGGGCAAAATAAACGGTTCTTGTTCTGGCCCAGCCGTTCGTCTGCCGGTAGCCAGTTACTGTATTCCCGTTTTCTACCCGAACGTAGGTCCATACATTTTTGCCGTCGTAATTGTAAATTCCCGCCATCAGATCTAAAATGATATGCGCCTGATCGGATTTCGGAAATGTATAACGATGTACGCCGACTCTTGGGGTGGCGGTAAGTTCCGCCAGGATATGGTGATCATCTAATTTTACCCTATAATAACCGGCTTCTGCAGTTTCATTCTGGTGCGAAAACCGACTTCGGTAACCATTTTCCGGATGAGATGCTGTTCCGGGATTCAGTTGCAGCTTTCCTGTGGTCGGCATAATCAGGAAATCCCCGAGATCGGAATGGCCGGTTCCGCTGAAATGGGTAGAGCTGAAGCCCACAATCGTTTTATCTTCATACCGGTAACCGGCGCAATATTTATACACTTCACCGTTGTACTTGCCGTTCAGTTCATACGCAATCGTATCGGTTTCCGGACTTAGCTGTACGGCTCCGAATGGGGCGGTCGCGCCGGGGTACGTGTGGCCCATTTTTTCCGTTCCAATTAATGGGTTAACATACCGGTAAAGTTTTTCGGAATTCTGAGCTTTAAGATAAAAACCGGAAAATAAAAGAAATATAAAAACAGCAGTCCCTGACCTTTTCATAAACAATATTTTTTGTGAAGGTAAATTTATATAAAATTAAAAGATAATGATTTATGGTTTGAGTATTTGAAAGAATTGGCTGGAAGGGGGATAAAGGATGCTGGAGTTTCTTTATAAGTATAGTTTCATCTTTTTATCTGGCTGAAAATAAATTTCTGATATTCCATAACGGCATAGTTAATCTAATTGAATGCTCCGGAGGAGCAATATCTGTGTAGTATGTATATCGGAATTTCACCAAAACGAACTCCGGAGGAGTTTTATCTTCATGTAAGATGGCAAATCTACAGCGTACTTTTCTTTTTGTAAATATGAATCTCAGACAAAAACACTTTCCATCCTCTGTAGCTAAAAACACTTACTTCTCAGAGAAGCGGAAGCCGATCCCGTGCAGATTTTCAATGACAATACGTTCTTCGTTAGCAAGTACTTTGCGCAATCTTGAAATGAAAACATCGAGGCTCCGGCCCATAAAATAATCATCATCGCCCCAGATCGCTTTCAGGATGTCCTGTCTTTTCAGAACCGTATTTTTGTGACGGATAAAGTAAAAAAGCAGTTCGGATTCCCTTTGGGTAAGGGTAATGCTTGCCTGTGAATCCTGCAGCGTGTAATTTTTAGGATCGAAATCGAATTTTCCGACCTTGTATTTCTGTGAGGAAGTATTTGTTTTCTTAGACCGTCGAAGGAACACCTCAATTTTAAGAATCAGCTCTTCAATGCTGAAAGGCTTTACAAGATAATCATCCGCGCCGATCTTAAGGCCTCTGATCCGGTCTTCTTTCAAAGCTTTCGCGGAAATAAAAATAATAGGAATCTCAGAATTTTTGCTGCGGATATGTTCGGCCAGCTCAAAACCGTTCATTTCCGGCATCATGATATCCAGCAGGCAGATGTCGAAATCTTCTCGGTGAAAAGCTTCGAGGGCAGATCTGCCGTCGGAAAAGCAGAGAATATCGTAATGGTTTTCCAGGCTGTCCTGAATCAGGAAAGCGATCGTCTGGTCATCTTCGGCGTACAGAATTTTAGATTTTTCCATGTATTTTCCAAATGCTAAAAAGGGATAAACAGAGTGGTGGTAATGCCTTTATCGCTGTTATTCTCCACAGAAATTTTCCAGTTATGCTGCCGGACGACTTTTTTTACATAAAACAAGCCCAGTCCGAAACCGGTTACCTCCTCATTTCTGGATGTATTTATCCGATAGAATTTATCAAAAATATGAGGGAGATTTTTAGCGTGAATTCCAATTCCGTTATCTTTAAACTTTAAAGATAAGCCTTTTTGTTCGGTATGGGAAGAAATAATGATTACCGGCTTCGTCTCGCAATATTTGATGGAGTTGTCTATAATGTTATAGATGATATTGGCAAAATGGAATTCATCGGCGACAATAGAGTCGTCTTCGTTAATATAAAGCTCAACCGAAATATTTTCATTCTTCTGCCGGATCGTTTCCGCAATTTCCTGAATAAAAGGAAGCAGAACAATTCGCTGCGGTTTCAGAGATAAGCCTGAAGCATCGTTCTTGGCGATATTCAGTATTTTTTCAATGTGATGGTTAAGCTTGTGGCCCTGGTCCGTAATGATGGAAGTGTAGGTCTGCAGCTTAGGATTCTCCTTTATCGCATTTTGCTTGGTCAGTGCTTCCGAAGCAAGGAGAATTGAGGACAGAGGGGTTTTGAACTCATGGGTCATGTTATTGATGAAATCCCGCTGCAGCTCGGAGAATTTTTTCTGCTGGATAATGGTGTAAATAGAATAAACATAAACCAGAAGGATAATGATCAGGGCAAAGGTAAGCAGGTACCAAAACCTCAGCGAACTGATAAGGTAAGTCGTCTTATCCGGAAAACGGATGGAAAAATAATATACGAGGTTTTTATGCTTCGGAAATTTAATCGCCTTATTGTTGGTCTCGTCCTGGTCTTTGGAAATATATTTTCCATACAGCATTTTATCACTGTGGCAGTTATAAACGGCATATACATAATCGGTATTGATCTGGAACCTTGTAAATTCCGTTTTCAGATAATGTTCCAGAACTTCGGGATGAAATTCGTTGTTGATGTTCACCACATAATAATCATTGGAAATGTTCTGTACGGGACTTTCAGTAAAAGAAGCTTTTCCGCCGGAAAGTTTTTCCACCACTTCCAGCAATGCGATGTTTACGGTCTGGTTGAATTTCTTGTCCTCAAGATTATACGCCTGACGCGTCCAAAGCAACTGGGCGATCAGGATACCGATGATGGCCACAAAGCCCAGGGTGATAATAATATTGAGTTTCTTGATTTCCATTTACAGGCAATATTATCCAAAAATATCTATTAATTTTTGATCGTTAACAACTTATTAACAAATGTTTGAGAACGATTAACAGGATATGTTCATGATTTCCGCTTACATTTGCTTCATTAAATAAAATTATCGGTTAATCATCATTAAAATTGGATATCATGAAAAATTTAAAAGTTACGGCACTTCTTGCGGTTTTGGCATTTTCCCCTTTCTATGCTAATGTATTGCCTGCGGAAGGTGCTCCTGTTGTAAGTGTATTGGCAGATGCCATCAAATGGAAATCAGAATCTATTGAAGTGGGAAATATTCCTCAGGGAAAACCGAAACTGATCAGATTTGAATTTACCAACACGTCTAACAAGCCGATCATCATCGAAAACGTTGCGCCTTCGTGCGGATGTACGACGGCAAACTATACCAAAACACCGATCCTTCCCGGAAAAGTAGGATTTGTGGAAGCAAGCTATAACGCAGCTAATGCAGGACCGTTCATGAAAACGGTAAACGTTACCACAAGCGATAGTAAGACACCTAAAACCCTTTCTTTTAAGGGAACGGTAGTGGCTTCTTAATTAATTTTAATCTTGTTATAAAAACAGCCTGACATTTTTGTCAGGCTGTTTTTATATGAGGCTGCTGTTTTTAGTGATGTACAACCATAATTTTCTTACTGATCTCCTGAGAATCGATCGTCAGTTTCAGAACATAGGCTCCCTGCGGAACAGATGATACATTGATTTCGATACGGCCGGAAACCGGTTTTTCATTATGCTGAAGAATAACCCGCCCGCTCATATCCATCATCTGGTATCGTATTTCCGCATTTCTGGAGTTTTCAACATCTACATATACATACTGGCTTGCCGGAACAGGGTATATCTTAATGCCTTTTTCAGAAGTCACGTTGGTGGTTCCCAATGTTGTTGCACAGACTGTACCTGCCTTTTGTGAATTGGAAATAACATCCACCTTCTGGTTTCCGGTAACATAATAATCCAGCTCGGAGGTTACCATAAGGCTTGTGCTTGCCCCCAGCCAATCCTGGAGTAGCGAGCCAAAGATCTGGCGGTAATCATATCGCCGTTGGTTTTGGTTGTAATAAAAGCTGGTCTGATTGGTAAATACCGGATGGTCGCCCAAAATTCCTGCCGCTGCCGCATTACCAATTACAAAGAACGGTGCCAGATCGCCGTGGTCGGTTCCTGTACTTCCGTTTTCCCGTACCTGCCTTCCGAATTCACTGAAGGTGACGGTCATGATCTTGTCTGCAATGCCCAGCTGCTGAATGTCTGCCTGAAAAGCTGCCACCGAATTGGCAATGTCCCCCAGGAGATTGGCGTGGAGTCCCAAATGGGTGCTTCCGGCCTGTACCTGGTTGACGTGCGTATCGAAGCCACTCAGGTTAACCTGGAAGATTTTTGTTTTGCTGCCTCCTTTGATCATTCTGGCTACGGTTTTCAATTGCTTGCCGAGTGTGGAGTTGGGGTAAGTTGTGGTCGAATTATTTCCTGCATTAAAAACCTGCATGACCCGGTTGTAATAAGCATCCATACTCGAAGCAACACCTTTTACGTAGGTTAAAAGATCGTTATACTCAGAATTCATCAGATTTAAATTGCTGAAAACACTTGACTGGAACCCCGTCATATTATACTCGATATTTTTCTCTGTCGTATGCTCATAAAACAGGCACGGATTCAGGTTGCCCATCTGGATCGCCAGCGGATCCGGATTAAGGGTAGTCGGGTTTCCTGCCAATCCCGGATATAAAGCCCCCAGGTAACGCCCGAATATTCCATCCAGAAGATCTGAACTCGTGGAGCCGTCCTTTCCTGAAAACATAAGATTTTCCGAACGGAAATGCGAATAGTTCGGATTCGGATAGCCTACTCCGTTCATCAGTAACAGTTTCCCGGAATCATAAAGGTTTTTAAATCCGGTCATCGAAGGATTGAGGCCGACCAGTTTCCCGGAAGATACCGTACTGTCCAGCGGAATATAGCTTCCCGTTCCCGAGCTGTTGATCTTAATAGTCGGACGCAGTGTAGCATAGGTGCTGTACTGGCTTACAGGAATTACCGTATTAAGTCCGTCGTTAGCACCGGCCAGCCTAAGGATCACCAGGGCACGGTCGTTCACTGCATCGCAACTGAGCTGAAAATCCAAAAACTGATTCATAAACCGGGACGGCATTCCGTTCAGGTAAAAAGGAGCACCCACCCCTGCAAGAGAAATTAATTTTAAAAAGTCTTTTCTGTTCATGATCTTAGATTATTTGGAATTCGGGAGATTTGATAATGGCCTTTACCAGCCGGTCGATAGGGATCTTTACATTGGTGGCATTTCCTGTGCTGGTATAGTTGTTCCATTCATTCAGCCAGTTGATCGGGCTTAAATTATTAAGAAAAATGGTTTTGAACTCATCATAGCGTGTACCGTCCGGTACTTCCACAAACATCATCTGCAGGAATTCGGTAACCAGCGTATCTGCATTTCCCGGATTTGTAAAATAGCCGCTGTCCTTTACGAAAACAGCATTGTTCAGTTTAAAGGAAAACCCGTTGTACGTAAGTCCGTTAATAAAGAAATCAATGGTATTGTTGTAGCGTATTCTTAACGAAGAAGTTGTGATCCAGTTCTTGTCGTAATTGGGGCTGCTGGAATAAGCGGCGTATCCGTTCACAGACTGCGGACTGAATACCGGCATTCCCATATTGAAGGAATAATTAGCCACTACTCCCATCAGGCTGTGGATGGCTGATGGATTTGCCGTGTATGCCGGAAGCTGTAGATTAAGCAGGGAAAACATATGAAGATAAAGCTCTACCGGATTTCGTATAATATTTCCAATCGTTTGGTCGCCCGCAATGCCGTCCTCCTCATCATAGAAATGTTTGCTTTTCAGAAGCGTGGTAAGTGTAGGAAGAATATTGTAATTATCAGCTTTAAGCGAAGCTGCCATCGGTACGATAATGCTGGATTCTATATCTGCAGTTATAAGCCTTCCTACAAAGTAGCGGTATATTCTTCTGCAATACGCTTTTGCCGTTTCATCCTTATCAAAAATCATGTTGACGAAATTCTGAAGTTCGGCTTTAATCGCAGTTTCTGTGGTTCCCCCGGCAATGGTCTGTCCCCCGAATGCCGAAGAAAACGTTTTGGTTCCTGTATCGTGCTTGCTGATCTTCACTTCACCGGTAGGAATATTGGTTGCAGGATCCAGTGAGGTAAGCCTTGCTGTTTTGTCAAGATGGATGGATGAGGTCAGTGTAAAACCTGTAAGTACCCTTGCCGCCTGCTGTACATCGGTTTCTGTGTAATTGGTATAGTTTCCCGTAGCAATCTGCGGTCCTTTTAAAATTGTAAAAAGCTCCAGAAACTCCCGGGCATAGTTCTGATTAGGGCTGGTGCTCTGGTTCAGGTTATTATTCAAAAACATCAGCATCCTAGCATTTTGAGTGACGCGGACTGCCAGGTCCTTAAGGCTTCCGTTGGCATGGAATCTCAGCAACTCACTGTAATCGAAATTTGTCCAGAACGAAGCGCCGTCATCCGTTACAAAAAGGATGTGGAGAAAATAAACGATTTTATGCTGTGCAGAAGGATCTTTGAGCGCACTGTGCAGCCACCAGTACAGGTCATATTTCACAGTGTTAACGGTACTTTGGCTGTCGGTAATCGTTGGGTTCGCTGCCGTGGGAACAATGGTTTCCCCAATATTATTAAGCGGTGACGGCGGAACGGGATTTCCGAAGGTAAACAATTCCGTTAGGGCCTGCTGCGGCGTTTTGGCAGCGAAATCGAGAATTTTTGCCTTCGTAATATTGTAAGTGGTCCGTCTGAGAAGATGGTAGGCATTCGAAAACCCCAGGACAGTGGTTTTGGGAGTAAGGCTTGGCATGATGGTTTGTATTTTTCTACAAAATTAATTTTTTTTTATGACAATATTGTATTTTTTAATTGAATTTAATGTGATTTTAATATTAATATTTTTAAATCGTTATTAATTTATCTAAATACTATTAAGCGTTGTTTTTATATAGTCTGCATAGTTTTTTCAGCAAGAGAAATAAATATTTATAGTAAATTTACGGAATGCACGACGGAGAGTAAAGTGCGGTTCTTTTACATTAATAAATAATCTGTTTATGAATCTTTATACACAACCAATGCTTCGGGAAGGAGCCTTAAAAGATAAAGTAGCCATTGTAACCGGAGGCGGAAGCGGGCTGGGAAAAGCCATGACCAAATATTTTCTTGAACTGGGTGCCAAAGTAGTCATTACCTCTAGAAACCTGGAGAAACTTCAGGGAACGGCCAAAGAACTGGAAGAAGAAACCGGCGGCAAAGTCTTGTCTGTAGCCTGTGATGTACGGAACTGGGATGAGGTGGAAGCCATGAAGGAAGCAACCCTTAACGAATTCGGAAAGATTGATATTCTCCTGAATAATGCCGCGGGAAATTTCATTTCTCCCACCGAAAGGCTCACCCATTCGGCTTTCGATGCGGTTTTGGATATCGTATTAAAAGGAACGAAGAACTGTACGCTATCCATCGGTAAACACTGGATCGATTCCAAAATGCCGGGTACGGTTTTAAATATTGTCACCACATATTCCTGGACAGGTTCCGCTTATGTAGTCCCGTCGGCCTGTGCAAAAGCAGGTGTATTGGCCATGACCAGATCCCTTGCGGTAGAGTGGGCAAAGTATGGGATCCGTTTCAACGCCATCGCTCCGGGACCTTTCCCTACAAAAGGAGCTTGGGACAGGCTGCTGCCGGGAGATCTGCAGGAGAAATTCGATATGCGGAAAAAAGTGCCGCTGAGAAGGGTAGGCGAACATCAGGAACTGGCTAACCTTGCTGCTTATCTGGTGTCTGATTATTCAGCGTATATGAATGGGGAAGTGGTGACGATTGACGGAGGCGAATGGCTGCAGGGAGCCGGAGAGTTCAATATGCTGGAAGATATTCCACAGGAAATGTGGGATGCGCTGGAAGCGATGATCAAAGCAAAAAAATCCAATTGAGTCAAGCAAAATCGTATATAAAGTGAGTTAAACGCGGATCAGATGACAGGTAATTCGTTTTCAGTCGTTTAATAGATCGGATGGAAAATCAGGAAGGTGACCGGGAGTTTTAAAATAGCACTTACCTCTATCCTGATGCAATCAGGATCATTTGAGTAAGACGGTTGATTGTATTTTGATCGAATAACTTGCATCCAGCCTTTTAACCTGATTTTATTTCGTTTTTGTTTTAATTAAATAAACTAATAGTAGGTTCTCTATGGGGAATCTACTTTTTTTATTTGGGTGATTTTACGGTTGAAGTTTAGGTAATCTACTGATTATGTATATTTTGAGGTATTCTATCTTTGCAGTAGAGATTTTTAATAACCTAAGCAACAAGACATGGAAACACTAAAGTCGGTATTGGAAGCAAACCATACCAAAAAATCCAAAAACGAACTGATTGATCTTTTAACCGGGCTGGAAAAATCATTGAGCCCTGCCGTTTACGAAAAAGTGTCAGGCATCGAAACTTCGGAGCTGGCCGGGCTCTCCAACAAGGAACTGATCAGCATTATTGAAGATTTCAAAAAAAATTATAGTGAAAAATGGGAAAAATCCTTTGCTTCCGTTTCTTCGGAGGTCCTGAAAATGGTGGCCGGAAGAATGGCTGCAGATGATCAGGTATTCAAAACATCAGGTGCCGAAAGTGCAGATTTCGCAGCGGAGCTGGGAAGCATCGATTTTGCGACAATCATCGGAGGTCCGCTGGATGCATGTGTAAAAGCGCAGTCGAATGCTTCGATCAGTACCGTGAATTTTATCAAGGAAGTAGGTTTTGAAACCGTAGGTGAAGAGCAGAAACTGCGGATGGCGGAATTCAAGTATAAAAAGATGGGGCCGAATCCTGATTTTGATCCTGAAAAGCCGGAAGATGAAGATAATCCGAAACAGACAATGAACAACGTTGAAATTTCCGTTCCTTTCATCTCATTACTGAATGTTCCTACTTTCAGAATTGAAACCTGTGAGGTGGATTTCAATGTGAAGCTGAACTCAACCTACACGAAAGACGTAAGCGATGAATTAGGAATTAAAGCAGGGGCGTCAGGTGGATTCGGCCCGGTAAAATTCAGCGTGGATGTATCGTATAAGAGATCTTCCGCTACGGGAATCAAGGTGGAGAAAGAGTATTCGCTTGGAGTGAAAGTGAAGGCTACCAACGACGAAATGCCTGCCGGACTGGAGAAAGTTCTTGGATTGCTGGCTCAATAAACTTTTACGGGAATGATCAGATTATCAGATTACCTGAATTATCTCAACAACGAGATAATTCAGGCTCGTAAAAAAGCGGACGAAAATGCAGTGATGATTGCCAAGGAATATGCCCAGCACGAGTATTTAAAATTTTTTAAGGTTCCGAGGTATTCGCTGCCGAATGTGAAGATGGATATTCCCATCAAGATCACCGATATTGACGCGGATGCAGACCGTAATTTCAAGCTTAATGAAACCAAATTCATTACGGAGGTGAATGAAAGGATCCTGCTTGTCAACAAACAGAAATTGCTAAACATCCAGCCGGTTTCGGTTAAAAATATCCGGAACGAAGATTTTAAAATCCTGCTTAATACCGTACGGGCCGGAGGCAGTATAACAGCGAGGGCTACCACAAACCCGGTTCCTGAAATCAGAATGCCAGGCAAAAGGATTCCTGTCATTTCTGAGAAACCGATAGAGCGCCCGATTGACGGTACTTCCGATGAAACGGAATCCGAAGCGTTAAAAGCGATTTATGCAGATGTGCTGAACAAATACAGCCTCATCAATTCAAAACTGAATAACATTTACATTGACCCGAATACCAATTCCGCAGAGGATAAAGATAAATTATTCATCAACCTTCATGTGGAAATGGAAGAAGAAGGAATCAGGATCGTAACCCTGAAAGACAAAGACGGGAAAGAAGTCGAACAAATCATTTTCGAGTAATGCAGGAGCTTGTTCACCATACGATTCAGCAGCTTGAAGATCTGCTGGGAAGTTTCAATAAAGTCCAGGAACTTTATCTGTTGAAATCTTTCGATTTTGACGGGCGGTTTGAAGCCTTTCTCAACGAATTTCTGGAATACCTGAAAACCAAGGGCAATACCACTTGTGAAGCGGAGCTGCTGAAAGTCATGAACCTGATTTCCACCGTAAAAAGAGGTTTTAATCCTATTAAAATGGAACGGATTTCTACCGGAAAACGGGAGTTGCTCTGGGGATTTTCTTTCAGCGGTATGGAAAGTGTTCATGGGTTTTTAATGGAAATGCATGCCAAAGAGAAAAAGAAGCTGGAAGAAGCCGAAGAGCTGCTGTCCGGCCTTGTGATCTCATTATACCAGAACGGCGTACTGGATGACGATAAAATAAAAGGTATGGATTCTGTTCAAAATATAGAAATGTTCTGGACATCTCTGGTAAACCACAATACCCAGATTTCAGGAATCAATAAAAAGCTCAGGCTTACCTTGATTTCGGAAGATATTTTCCTGACATTGGAAAAAATGATTTTAAAATTAAATTAAAAAAATCATGGAAAAAGAAAGATATATTGTTATACTGGAAGATCAGCAGAAAAGCGCCCTACGGAAAGTCGAGAACGAGCTGGAAGTTTCCATTACCTCCTCAGAATTCCTTTCTTCGGAAAACCGTTCTTTTCAGGTAATTGATAATGACAATGGTGTGCTTTATAAAAACCTGGGCGTGCTGGTCATCGAAAACGGCGATGTGGAACAGCTTCAATCTGCTGTAAGAGATGAGTCGAATCCCATCGTTTATTTTGAAAAAGAAAGAGATTTTTTTCCGGCGGATGAGTGGTCGATCATTACCGAGCTGAAGAAACAGTCAGCGGAAATGGCGGAAAAAATCAGTGAACTGGAAAAGTACATGACCAGCAAGCCATTGCCCCAAAAGCCGTTTATGGAAATGGAATGGGGATTAAAGGCCATCGGGGTTGGAAATTCGATTTATACGGGAAAAGGAATCGATATCTGTATTCTTGATACCGGTCTTGAGATGCTGCATCCCGATTTTTCGGGAAAAGAAATTGAAGGAAAATCTTTTATTGCCGGAGAAGACTGGAGCAGAGATCCTAATGGCCACGGAACGCATTGTGCAGGAATTGCCGCCGGAAATATTAGAATGGATAATGGGAAACGATATGGCATTGCCAAAGAAGCTAACCTGAAAATTGCCAAAGTGCTTTCCGATTCGGGAAAAGGAACAACGAGCAGTGTCATTGATGCGATTGATTGGGCCATTACCAAAAAATTCAGGATCCTTTCGCTTTCACTTGCCTCGGCTGTAAAACTGAATGAGGTGCCTTCGCCGCTTTTTGAAACAGTAGGAGCCCGAGCTCTGGATAGCAACTGTATTATCGTTGCGGCTGCAGGAAACGACAGCAGCAGGCCTTCGCTCCCGAAGCCGGTTTCCATGCCGGCCAATTCCATGTCTGTCATGGCGGTAGGAGCGATCGACGGACAGATGAAAGTAGCGCGTTTCTCCAATGCAGGACTGAATCCCGCAACCGGAGGCAATGTGAATGTTTGTGCGCCCGGTGTGGATATCATCAGTTCCTATCCCAAGAATTCCAAAAACAAAAACGGAAACTATTATGCCATGAGCGGCACCAGTATGGCAACCCCACATGTGGCTGGACTGCTGGCGTTGTACATGGAACAGTTTCCGGAAAAATCGGCGGAGGAAATCTGGAAATGGACGGAATCCAGGGCAAAGCCAATCGAAGGTCTTAAATACAGGGACATCGGGACCGGATTGATACAGGCATGACATCATGAAAGCATACCTGGCTGTTCTCAGAAAAGAGACCGATATCCGAAAACTGAAAGAAGAACTGGAAAAGAAAAAGATCCGGTTGACAGCGCATTACCAAACTGTCGGCATTGTAAAACTGGAAAGCGAGCAGGCTGTTTCAGCAGAGGATTTTCCGGAATACTTCCTCTCGGTGGAAGAAGAGCGGAATAATTTCACAATTTAAAAGGTTTGAAAGACTTTTCTGTATGGGGAAAGTCTTATTTTTGTTTACTTTGCTAAATAAAAAATAAATATGAACTTTAAGATTCCAACTCTTGTTTCCGCACTTGCCTTACTTTGCTTTTCACAGCCGGTATATGCTCAGGAAGCTCCGAAATATGATTATGTAGAAGCATTCAAACCGTTTTTCTATACGCAGACCGGTACGCCAACGAGATCGGCAAGCGGACAGCCCGGATACGCCTACTGGCAGAATTCGGCAAGCTATAATTTAAATGTAAGTCTGAATGAAGCCAAAAACGAAATTACCGGAACTGCTGAAATTACGTATACCAACAACAGTACGGATAAATTGAGCTTCCTGTGGCTGCAGCTGGACCAGAATTTATTTGCAAAAGATTCAAGAGGGAATGCGGTAGTACCGATGTCCGGAAGCCGGAACGGAGCACACGGCGAGGAATTTGAGGGCGGTTACAAAATAAAATCCGTAAAGCTGGACGGTAAAGACGTAAAATATAACATTACCGATACCAGAATGCAGATCGACCTTCCTTCCGAACTGAAAGCGCAGGGAGGAGTTGCCCGAATAAAAATAGAATATTCTTTTCTTTCCCCGAAATACGGTTCAGACCGGATGGGAATCGAAGATACGAAGAATGGGAAAGTCTACACGATTGCCCAATGGTATCCGAGAATGTGCGTTTATGATGACGTGCTGGGCTGGAATACCATGCCTTATCTGGGAGCTTCCGAATTTTATCTTGAATATGGCGATATTACCGCCAATATTACCGTTCCGGCCAACCATTATGTGGTGGCTTCCGGAGAATTGCTGAACCCGAAAGACGTATACTCCAGAGAAGAGAACAGCCGTTGGGAACAGGCTAAAAACAGCGATAAAACCGTAATGATCCGTCCGGAATCCGAGATCGGGAACGCCCGTCAGGCCGGCGGTACGAAAACCTGGAAATTCAAAATTACGCAGGCCAGGGATTTTGCATGGGCTTCTTCACCGGCGTTTATTCTGGATGCTGCAAGGATCAACCTTCCGGATGGTAAAAAATCGATGGCTATTTCAGCATATCCTGCAGAGAGTGCCGGAAATGATGCCTGGGGAAGGTCCACCGAATACACTAAAGCAGCCATCGAACATTATTCTGCAAAATGGTATCCATATACTTATCCTGCCGCAACCAACGTAGCCGGAAACGAGGGCGGAATGGAATATCCGGGAATCGTTTTCTGCCATATGAATTCCAAAGGCAGCGAGCTCTGGGGCGTTACCGATCATGAATTCGGGCACAACTGGTTCCCGATGATCGTAGGTTCCAACGAAAGGCTTTTTGCGTGGATGGATGAAGGGTTCAATACGTTTATTAATGAACTTTCCACAGAGGCTTTCAACAAAGGAGAATATTACGAAAAGAAAAATGTGGCACAAATGGGTGCTTTCCTGATGAACGATAATTTCGAGCCGATCATGGTAGGACCTGACAACATGAAGGAGAACAGTATCGGGATCCTGGCTTATTACAAACCGGGGCTTGGGCTGGGTATTCTCCGAGAGTCGATTTTGGGCCCTGAAAAATTCGATAAGGCATTCAGGACTTATATTGATCGTTGGGCTTTTAAACATCCGACCCCGTGGGATTTCTTCCATACTATGGAAAATGTTTCCGGTGAGGAACTGAACTGGTTCTGGAGAGGATGGTTTATCAACAAATGGAAGATCGATCAAAGCGTGAAAGACGTGAAATACGTAAACGGCGACTTCAAGAACGGAGCACAGATTACCATTGAAAATATCGGGCAATTGCCCATGCCGACTACCGTACAGGTAAAATTCAAAGATGGGACCGAAAAAACCGTGAAGCTGCCGATTGAAGTCTGGAAAAGAAATAAGGAATGGACCTTCAAGCTGGATTCCAATAAAGAAATCGAACAGGTAAAACTGGATCCTAATTCCCTGATTCCTGATGTAAACAGCCAGAACAATCTATGGACTTCCGCCCAGGCGAAACCGATGGAAAAGATCAACATCAAAGATTTTACCGGCGTATATGGCAGCAAGGAGCTTCCGTTAAAAATCACATTTACGGAGAAAGATAATAAATTGTACGCCCAGGCTACCGGTCAGCAGGCATTCCCGTTGGAATATACCGGAAATAATACTTTTAGTTTCGAAATGGCGCAGATTTCAATGGTTTTCAGTCAGGATAAGAAAACCATCACTTTCAACCAGGGAGGAAAGGAATTCAAATTTACGAAGGAGTAAGTTTAAATGACAAATAATATTGTGCTGATTGGCATGGTATAAATGATAAGGCTGTCTGAAAAGGCAGCTTTTTTGATGTAAAAAAACCTTACAGGTTTTCAAAACTTTTGAGGTGTACATCGGTTTTCTTTTCCTATGAACAAAATATAACAGGAAAGTTCGGGGTTTATAGTCCCGCTCTGAGACATAATTTTTATTTTTGTGTGTTCAAAGTAAAAAAATAATGAATTCAAAATTTTCAATCATATTTATCTTGGCCTTTGCAGTTGGTTTTGCACAGGATCTTAAGGTTATGAGCTTCAACATCAGGCTGAACGTAGATTCGGACAAAGAAAATTCATGGACTAACCGGAAAGAGGATGTTGTAGACCTGCTGATGTACTATCATCCGGATTATTTCGGGGTTCAGGAAGCGCTGCCGGATCAGATGAAGGATATCAAAAACGGACTGAAGAATTACGACTATACAGGCGTAGGCAGGGATGACGGAAAAGAGAAAGGTGAATTTTCGGCTATTTTTTACGATACCAACAGGCTTCAGATCGTAAATTCCGGAACATTCTGGCTTTCCGAAACGCCGGAAAAACCTTCAAAAGGATGGGATGCCGCTTTGAACAGGATCTGTACCTATGCGGTTTTTAAAGATAAAAAATCAAAAAAGGAATTTATGGCGCTCAATCTTCATTTCGATCATGTAGGAAATGTAGCAAGGGTGAAATCCTCAGAACTGATTTTAAAGAAAATCAAAGAGATCAATCCTAAAAATTTACCGGTAACTGTGAGCGGTGATTTCAACCTGACAGAAGATTCGGAGCCCATTAAAATCATGTCGAAAAACCTGAAAGACTCTTTCTACCATTCGGAAACCAAACATTACGGACCGAAAGGAACATTTACCGGATTTGATGTAAATGAAGTTCCAAAGGAAAGGATCGATTATATTTTCGTCAAAGGGTTCAGCATTAAATCCCACCGTCATATCAACGACCGGAGAGAAAACCTGCTGTATCCTTCGGACCATTTTCCGGTATTGGCGGAACTGCAGTTTGTGAAATAATAAAGGTTTAAATAAAACTAGTATTTCAATACCATTAAAAAGCGCATCTCAAAATGCGCTTTTTTTATTTTCCGGAAATTGGATAGTGGAAAGATTTGTGTTTGGATTCCTACGGAATGACAAAGCTTCCGTAAAATATCAGCTAAAAGATTAAACGCAAAGTTTGTCATTCCGCAAGAATCTCGACGTAGTATTAAATCGTGCATTTAAAAAAATCATGTTTGGATTATCTAGAAACAATAAAGCTGTCAGAATACGAATTTAAAGATACAGCTCAAAGTTTGTCATTCCGCAGGAATCTCGACATAGTATTAGGGTTATAAGATAAGAGGATGATCGTACTTATCCATATTGGCAAAAGTGGGGTAAATATTTTTGTGGAAAACTCATTATTAATTTTATATTTTTTAATTGATTGATTACTAAGAAATTATTTAATTTTTTTAACCTAAAAATAGTTTAAAGTTATCCACAAATGTATTCCCCGAGTTATCCACAAAGTTATCCACAATTTTCCCGTATAAAAACTTCCAGTTGGATTACTGGAAAGATCTTTTTCCGTGGTACAAAAATTTGCAGGTGCAATAAGTCCGGTATTGCTGTTTTTTGTACTTTTATGTTGAATTAAATACCTATAAAATTTTAATGAATAGAATCATTTTCGGTCTTGTGCTTTTGGCTTCATGGCAGCTTTCCGCGCAGGAACTGTATATGCCGAGAAATATTAAAAAAGCATATGAAAACGGGACCCGCGACCGGTCAGGCGCTCCGGGAAAGAATTATTGGCAGAATAAAGGTGTGTATAATGTTGAGGTAAAAGTGGATCCCAATTCTAAAATCGTTTCAGGAAGAGAAACGATTGTCTATACCAATAACAGCCCGAATGAGCTTAATGACCTGGCGATCCGGTTCGTCAATAATCTCCACAAACCGCAGGCACCGAGATCGGGAATGGTGTCTGAAGACTTTTTGACATCAGGTCTGCACATCAAATCTTTTGTTGTGAACGGCGAAAAATATGCGGTGAGCAGCAAAGATTGGGGAACGGTAGAAAAAGTAAAGCTGAATACGGCTTTAAAATCCAAAGCTAAAGCGGAGGTAAAAATAGAATGGGAGTATCCGCTGTCCGTACAAAGTGGAAGGGAAGGGCAGATTGATCCTGAAACATTTTATGTTGCCTATTCTTTCCCGAGGATTTCCGTATACGACGATTATAATGGATGGGATATGCTTCCGCATTCCGACCGTCAGGAGTTTTACAATGATTTTAATGACTACAGTTTTGCGATTACCGCCCCGAAAAATTATGTAGTCTGGTCGACCGGTGACTTCCTAAACCCCGAGGCCGTTCTTCAGCCGGAATATCTGAAGCGATACAAATCTTCTTTAAAAAGCGATAAAGTGATCCATATCGCAAATGAGCATGAGATGAAATCCGGAAAAGTGACCAAACCGAATAAGTGGAATGTCTGGAAATTCAAAGCCAACCATATTACCGATTTCTGTTTTGCCTTAAGCAACCACTACGTCTGGGATGGGGCGAGTGTACAGCTGAAAACGAAAAGAGCCAGCGTGCAGGCGGGATATAAAAACGGAGCGAAAGATTTTGAGCATTATGTAGAATGGATGCGCTACAACCTCGACTGGTTCTCGAAGAACTGGCCGGGTGTAGAATATCCTTATAATGCAATGACGGCCATCCAGGGGTATGCCGATATGGAATACCCGATGATGATTAACGATACCAGCATTCCGGATGATTTCCAGGATGCAAGGCTTACCGCAGACCACGAAATTGCACATACCTATTTCCCTTTCTATATGGGGATCAACGAGACGCGCTATGCTTTCATGGATGAAGGATGGGCAACCACCCTGGAATACCTGATCGGAATCGATGAAAACGGTGAAACGAAGGCCAAAGAATTTTATCAGAATTTCAGGGTAAAAAGATGGATCAACGATCCTTCAGCAGAGCAGGACCAGCCGATTATTACCATGAGTACCCAAGTGAGCGGGGCAGGTTACGGAAACAATTCATATGTAAAAGCTTCCCTGTCTTATCTTGCCCTGAAAGATTACCTGGGCGATGACCTCTTCAAAAAGGCGCTGCATCATTATATGAACAACTGGAACGGCAAACATCCGATCCCATGGGATTATTTTAATTCCATGAATACCGGTTCCGGAAAAAAACTGAACTGGTTCTTCAACAACTGGTTCTACACCAACAATTATATTGACCTGAAAGTCACCAATGCGGCGCAGATGAACGGCCTGCTGACGGCAAATGTTGAAAATGTCGGTGGTTTTGCGGTTCCTTTCGATGCGCAAATCAGTTATGACGACGGAAGTTTGGAAAAGCTGCATTTTTCTCCGGCGGTCTGGGAAAAGGACCAGAAGCAGATGGTGCTTACGGTGCCCATTAAAAAGAAGGTAAAATCGGTACAGCTGGACGGTGGTATTTTTATGGATTATACACCGGCCGATAATCAGAAAACCTTGTAACAAAAGTATTTAAATAAATATAAACCCGGCTTTTCAAGAAAGAACAGCCGGGTTTTTTATAAAAATTAAGGTGAAAAGCTTAATAAAGTCTCAGTCCTGATCTTGCTCCTGAAGAAGCTACTACCGACTGCATTCTTGATCTCTGTCCGGCAGAGAACATAAACATGGCGGCATCATCCACGTAGTCCATGTAGTTCATGAACATAACAGATCTTTGCGTACCGCTGCAGGTATTGTATAACGGGTAGCTTGGTTTTCCTGAGTTGGCACCGGTCTGTGTAGGGGTATCGGCTACAAGGTCGTTTCCGCAGTTGGCATCGCCCCAGATATGTCTCAGGTTCAGATAGTGTCCAACTTCGTGGGTAGCGGTTCTTCCCAGGTTGAATGGTGAAGAAGCTCCGGTTTTCCCGAAATAAGGCGCAGCAATTACCACGCCGTCATTCCATAATCCTGCGGATTCAGGGAAGGTGGCATATCCTAAGATCTGGCCCATATTTCCTACTACCCAGATGTTCAGATAATTGGATGGGCTGGTGGCGTCGATTCCTCCGCTGGAAGATTTTTTCATCGCATCATTGGTGCTCCAGCTGGTTTTTGTTGTGGACTTTCTCACCGTATTGGCCAGTCTGAATCTTACTTTTACGTCTCCTGCTTTAACGCCCTGGAATTCAGTAGGAATTTTAGAGGCATCGCTGTTGCTGCCTGCGTAATCGGCATTCAGGACAGCGATCTGCTCGGCAATACGCGAATCGGAAAGGTTTTCTGAGGAGGTTCTATACAATACATTTACTACCACAGGAATTTCTATAGAACCATCGGATAATACTTTTCCGAGTTTCAGGTCGTTTTCAAATTTTTCGGTTCTCAATTCAAGCTCAGAAAATTTCTGTCTTAGTTCCGAACTGTTTTTAAGTGCGTTTTGTCTGATTTCTTCAGACGCACAGCCTCGTCTCAGAGCGGCTCCCGAAGCCGGAGCAGTAAGGTTTTCAGAATTTTCATTCTGGTTGGATAGATTGTCGCTGTTACAGGCCGACATGAAGCCGAGTACAAGAGCTCCGAATAATAACTTTTTCATAGATATATATATTTTGTTACGTAAGATGAAATTATAATTTTTGAAATTACTGTGCAAGTATTTCACACAATTGTTAATTATTTTATTATTCGATCAATAGTATTTTTTCAAATATATTGATTAATGTATATTTAAAGCTCTGTTTTGTTGTAAATATTTTACATTAATCTGGAATTGATTAAATGCTGTTTTTGGCTTTTTTATGGCCTGTTTTGGATTTAATGACAAAAAATCCTTCCCTGAAAACAGGAAAGGATCTCAATCGAAGTTATAAATATGAGTGAATGTGATTAAAATTTAGGATTCTGCGAAGCCATTTTTTATCGCAAAAACCGCTAAGCCGACCCTGGTTTTTAAATCGAGCTTGTCACAAAGCTGATCCCGGTAGCTTTCCACCGTTCGTGGACTGCAGCACATTTTATCGGCAATTTCTTTGTAGCTGAGCTCGGTGACGGTATATTTGAGGAATTCCTTTTCGCGTTCAGAAATCCGGATGCTGCCTGCCGGATCTTCATTGCTCATATTTGAAAAGATGATTTTGGAAGCCCATTCAGGATAGAAGAAACCGTCTGCATCTAATTTTGTTAGTGCATTTTCAAGTTCTTTAGGATGCGTATTTTTCAGCAGATACCCCTTTGCGCCGTTCTTAATCATTTTAATCACACTCTTATCGTCACCCTGCATACTCAAGGCCATCACCTTAATTGCGGGATGGTTTTCCTTCAGCCAGAGTACGGTTTCAAAACCATCCATGATGGGCATGCTGATGTCCAGAAGGATAATATCCGGGATCTTACTGTTATTTTCAAATTTCCGGATGAGGTCTTTGCCGTTTTCTGCAACATAGATCACCTCAAACTCTTTAAAGTTGTCGATAATTCCTTCCAGTGCTTTGGCGATGAGTACGTGATCATCAACAATCACTATGGTTTTTTTCATGGCTGTCTTTTTAAAATAATGTTGAGCGTGGTTCCTTTGTCTTTCTGGCTTTCAAGGCTGAATTCTGCCCCGATAATTTCGGCCCTGTTTTTCATATTCGTAAGCCCAATCCCGGTCGAGGCAATGTTCGACTGGTCAAATCCAATTCCGTCATCTTTAATGTTAAGTTCCCAGAGCGATTCTTTCGACGTGTTCAGACTGATGAAAATATTGCTGCACCGGGAATGCTTAATGCTGTTCTGGATAAATTCCTGGGTAATCCTCAGCAATACATTCTTGTGGACAAATCCCAGATCAAGGTGCTGAAAGTTGTGCTTAAAATCCACATGGCATCTTTTGAAGACATTGGTATTGTCTGCTTCTTCCTGGATTAAAGTTACGATTTCTTTCTGGTTGATATTATCATCTGTCAGTGTTTTGGATAAACTTCTTAAATCCTGCAATGACTGGTTGATGATCTGTGAAACCTGATCGATTCTCTCGCTGACTTCCGGAACTTTGTTTTCGTACAAAAGCTGCTGGGTATAAAGACTCACCAGGGTAAGTTTCTGACCGATATTGTCATGAAGCTCGCGGCCGATCTGCTGCATGGTGGCCTGCTGGATTTCCAATTGTGTGGCAAGAAGCTCCCGTTTGTGGATCTCATTTTTTACTTCAATTTCATTCAGATATTCTTTCTTTCGCTGTTTGTATTTCCGGATATAGATCATCACGGCAACAATAAAGAACAGGAAGAATATATTGAAAAGAATGATGGTTATTAATAATTCTGTTTTCCCCATATGATTGAAGTTGAAAATAGCAGATACATAATTATTCCGGAAATAAGGAAGTAATTAAAATAGATGTTCCAGAGATCTTTGTATTCATTCAGAATACTGAAAAACGTCCAGAACGGTAATGTTCCGATATAAAATAACGTTACTCCCAGATTAATATAAAACATTCTGTTTTTACTGAAATTCAGGATTTCAGATGAATTGATCTGTTTATAATATTCCATGACAACTAAAATCATCAGAATTAAACATCCGAATGTATAGTTGAATGAGAAAATTATCTTTTTCATTTTAAAAAAATACTCATTTGGAATAAACGAAATTAGATATAATGCACTTATAATATAAAATAGATTCTTTTTCCCAAATGATTTTGCCGCATAGAGCCAGTATAGGAATATAAATTCTAAAGGAATAACAAAATAATTGAAAAAAGCAGGTTTGTCATAATCGATTAAATAATGTCCCCACTTCCCAAAAACTTCAGAAAGAAAAATAATAATCAGGTAATATGAAAAATATTTCCAGTACTGATCTTTTACCCGGTAAAAATAAATGATTGAAACGATGGCCGTAAATCCTTCGATCCATATCATGGATTCTTGTAAAACCTTCTGAAATTCACTCATTATATTTTATTAAATAAATTTAAAACAACTCTAATTTAGGATCGCTTGGAGGAGAAAGAGATCCATGATTCTGAGATATGATATCGCCCTGTAAGCCGGTACCTCTCGCCATCGCCAGAATTTCACCGGTATTGGCTCCGGAATTGATCGGACTGAAATCGTAGCATAAAGATTCCCCGTTCTCATCGGCTCTTTTTATGGTCGGGACCATCACCAGGGTATGTCGTTCGGCATATTCCTGCCCGATGGGAGTATCGGCCATAACGGCCCAATCGGCAACTTTCGGATATGCGGCATAGTAGAAACGGATTCCCAGGTCTTCTGCTGTAGCAACAGGATAGCTTTTCCGTGCTTCCGCTTCAACATCGGAAATGAATTTCTTAAGCGTTGCGAGATCAAAATGGATGGCATGTGCATCATCAATGCCCATCGTATCTTTTACGGACATTAGCTGATTCTTCCTGTAATTGTCCACCAAAGTTTTAATGAAAGTACAGGTCATGGTATTGGGTGTAGGGCTCAGCTCCACCTGTTCAGTTTCTAAAGGGTTAGGTTTTGTTTTCATAAGCTCGGTTTTAATGAAATCTTAGTTGGTTCTGCAAATTTCGTAAAAAAAGACGCTGATGCCACACGGTTTTTTTCCTGTTTATTTATGGGGTTTTTACGGATTGTGAATTTGATGAAAAAGATTCATCTGTTAATATTATTTAAAGACTATGTTTGGGAGTGATGATTTAATCATCTCAGGTGAAAATTCATCATATGAAGACAAGTAAAAACCACCTTTTCGAGAGGTTTAGATTAATAGCCTACAAATCCGGATGCTTTCACTGCGGCTGTTCTTTCAAGACTAACACATAGATCTGAGCAAGTTCTTTTAAATCAATCATAAAAATTCCGTTTAATGAAATAACGTAGTAATTAGCTACAGAAGTTGTTTATTATTATACAAGGTTTAATAAACCTCTCAAAAAAAGGATTACTCATGATTTGCTGGGTGAAATACCTTTGCGAACTTAAAACGGTTAGTATAAAAAAATCTTTGCGCACTTTGTGTTTATGAAATTCAGCAAATATAAAAAGTAAGTGCCGCAGATTCTTGTCTGCGGCACTTACTACAAAAATAATATATATGAAAAAAACTACTTATAAATCGGTTGGCCTGAAGACCAGTCCGGTTTCCTCGAAATAATCCAGGGTAATCCGGTCTCCGTCGTTTACTTTGCCGGCAAGGATTTCTCTGGACAGCCTGTTCAGTACTTCCTGCTGAATCACCCTTTTCAGCGGTCTTGCCCCAAATGCGGGGTCGTATCCTTTATTCATCAGGTAATCCACAGCGTCCTGGGTAGCGGTCATGATGATGTTCCGTTTGGCCAGCATCTCGTTGAATCCTCTCAGCTGATAGGTCACAATTTTTCCGATCTCTTTTTTTCTTAGAGGCTGGAATAGTACCACTTCATCGATCCTGTTCAGGAATTCCGGACGCAGCGTCTGTTTCAGCAGGTCGAAAACCTGATCTTTTGTTTTATCAACAATTTCATCCTGGTTTTCATCGGTAATATTTTCAAAATTCTCCTGGATCAGATGCGAACCTAAATTCGAGGTCATGATGATGATTGAGTTTTTGAAGTTCACCACCCTTCCTTTGTTGTCGGTGAGACGTCCGTCATCCAAAACCTGGAGCAGGGTATTGAAAACATCCGGATGGGCTTTTTCAATTTCATCCAACAGCACCACGGAATAGGGTCTTCTTCTCACAGCTTCCGTCAGCTGTCCGCCTTCGTCATAACCTACATATCCCGGAGGCGCCCCTACCAGCCTGGAAACACTGTGGCGTTCCTGGTACTCGCTCATATCAATCCTTGTCATGTTGTTCTCATCATCAAATAAGAACTCAGCCAAGGCCTTGGCCAGCTCGGTTTTTCCGACACCGGTGGTTCCCAGGAACAGAAATGATCCGATCGGCTTTTTATCGTCGCTCAATCCGGCTCTGTTTCTTCGGATCGCATCGGCAACAGCGGTAATGGCTTCGTCCTGTCCTACAACCCTGTGGTGCAATTCGGTTTCCAGGTTCAATAGTTTCTCTCTCTCAGACTGCAGCAGTTTGGTTACCGGAATACCGGTCCATTTAGCGATTACTTCAGAAATATTTTCGGAAGTCACTTCTTCTTTAATCAGCTCGTTCTGGTGGTTCTGCATTTCCAGCTCAAGTTTGGAAAGTTCATCTTCCTTTTCCCTTAGTTTTCCGTATTGGATTTCCGCTACTTTGGCGTAATCTCCGGCTCTTGAGGCTCTCTCTGCTTCGAGTTTCAGGGACTCAATATCTTTTTTAATCTGGGTTAAATCCTCAGATTTCTGTTTTTCCTTCAGCCATTTGGCGTTGATCTCATTCCGCTGTTCGGAAATCTTGGCAATATCTTCTTTTAAATGGTCGATTTTGGTCTGGTTGCCTTCCCTTGAAATCGCGGCCAGCTCAATTTCAAGCTGCATCAGCCTTCGGTCTAGAACATCCAGCTCTTCCGGTTTGGAATTGATTTCCATTCTCAATTTGGCGGAAGCTTCGTCGATGAGGTCAATTGCTTTGTCCGGTAAGAAGCGATCGGAGATATACCGTTGGGACATTTCTACCGCAGCAATAATCGCTTCGTCTTTAATTCGTACTTTATGGTGCGCCTCGTATTTATCCTTGATTCCGCGGAGAATGGAAATCGCAGATTCGGTATCCGGCTCTTCTACCATTACTTTCTGGAATCTTCGTTCAAGAGCTTTGTCTTTTTCGAAATATTTCTGATATTCATTCAGTGTGGTGGCACCTATAGCCCTTAGTTCTCCTCTTGCCAAAGCCGGTTTCAGGATATTTGCAGCGTCCATTGCCCCTTCACCGCCGCCGGCTCCAACCAAAGTGTGGATCTCGTCGATGAAAAGGATGATCTGGCCATCGGATTTGATTACCTCGTTAACCACCGATTTCAGTCTTTCTTCAAATTCTCCTTTGTATTTGGCCCCGGCGATCAAAGCACCCATGTCCAGGGAATACAATGTTTTATCCATCAGGTTTTCAGGGACATCGCCGCTGATGATTCTGTGGGCAATTCCTTCTGCGATAGCGGTTTTACCCACACCCGGTTCCCCGATCAGGATCGGGTTGTTTTTTGTTCTTCTCGAGAGGATCTGCAGCACTCTGCGGATCTCCTCATCACGGCCGATCACCGGATCCAGTTTACCTTCTGCAGCTAATTCGTTAAAATTTTTGGCATATTTATTTAAGGATTGGTAAGTTTCTTCCGAACTTGCAGAAGTAGCCTTGCTTCCTTTTCTCAATTCTTTAATTCCGCCTTCCAGTAAGTTGCGGGTTACTCCCATGTCTTTCAGCATCTTTGATACTTCCGAATTCGTTTCGATCAGTGAAAGCCACAGATGCTCGATGGTTACGTATTCATCTCCCATTTTTTTGGCAATATTCGGAGCGTCCAGCAATACTTTGTTGGCAGACTGGGAAAGGTAAATATTTCCTCCCTGTACTTTCGGAAGTTTTTCTAAATTTTCACGGTTGCGCTCTCTTACCAAAGCAGCATCTGCTTCGGATTTTTTCAGTAAGAACGGCGAAATGTTTTCATCCACCTGAAAAATACCTTCAAGAAGATGCTGGGGCTCGATACTTTGGTTGCCGAATTCCATAGCTACCTGTTGTGCAGCCTGGATGGCTTCCTGCGATTTTACAGTATATTGGTTCAAATTCATATCTCTATATTTTTGATTTTAATTCAGTTTGACTATTGATTTCAGACATCAGATTTCAGACCATAAGAGTCTTAAAAATGTTAATTTTGCAAATCCGATTTTCTAATTTCTGATGCCCTCCATCTATTCAATCATTTAATTCGGGAAGTGTATCGCAAAAAGTATTCAATTGTTAAATATGAAAAAAAAGGTGTCAAAATTTCCTAATTTGTAGATTTTATAGTAGTTTTTAATGACAAATTTTCTCTTTTTCATTTTTTTTAGAAAAAAAATAGTTTTTTTTTGGAGGGAATTGTTTTTTTAATTTATCTTTGCCGCCAATAAAAAAACATGAACGGATGAAACAAGACAAATTATTTGTATTGTTACTACTTGGCACTTTGAGCAATGCTACTTTCGCTCAGGTCGGTATTAATAATTCTAATCCACAGCAGGCATTACATATTTCAGGCTCTGGTTCAGGAACATTGCAGCCAGTAATACAAATCGACGGTTTAAACAGTATCAATAATACGGCTAATGAAAATATTGGCTCGCAAAAAAGAGTGTATGCTACTTCTGATGGTGATTTGGTGATTTTGGGAAATAAAGAAATCAATAAATTTAGCACAACGTCTCCAATCACACGAACAAAGGTTTTTTCAGGTGAAACAGCAGTAGGTACACAGACTTTTGTTTTAGATTATCCTTCTTTAGTCCATTTTCAGGCAAGAGCTTCATTGGTATGGAATGATTCAGGTTCTCCTACGAACAGCGGTAATTTCAGTGATGGCAAGCCAAGACAGATGGGATTTTATTTTAAGTTTACGAGTGTTCCTTCGGGAAGCGGAGTTTCGACCACGAAAGGCTTTGGAAATTCAGTAAATGCATTAGGATCATATTCCTCTTCGAACACAACCAACGCAGAGCAGCTTAAGGGCCAGTATTACTTTAATCCAAGCAAAGACCTTTACTTACCTAAAGGAACCTATACCGTAAATTTATATGCTTTTTTAGAAAATCCTGATATAGATTACACGGTTAATACACAATCCCAAACCAGCCAGGTTATGAGAGTCAGTATAACTCCAGTTTCCTACTAAACCAGTTTTTATTTTATGAAAAAAATATTTTTTATCAGCTTCTTTTCCATACAGTATGCATTCGCACAAGTAGGGATAGGAACAAAAAATCCGAATAAAGCTTTGCAGATTTCAGATATTTCCGGTGCTACAACTGCTACATCTGTTCCTGGTACATCTACAATACAGATTATTACGCCAACTGTGAGAATCGAAGGACTTAATAATGCAAATCAGTCTGTTACAGATAAGATAAGACCTGTTTCAGTAACCGACAAGGGTGATGTGGTTCTGGCTCCGGCTTTGGTTGTGCCACTGATCATGATTGACGATTTCAATATATCAAATACTGAAAAGGATTACCTGACAGCGGTTGTAACTACTGATCAGACAAGTACCAATCTTACAACCAACACGGTATTGCGCAGCTTTAATTTTACGCTCTCCTCACCGTCACTGGTTAGATTAGGAGCGGTTACCAGCTTCCAGTTTTACCAAGCCAACAGCACAAGCCGTATTGCAGATGACTCAAACCGGCAGTGGGGGACAAAATTCAGATTTTCCGCCGCACCGGCAGGCATTCCGACATCCGCCACGTCTTATTTTGGAAAGTCCTTAAAGGGATATTACAGTAAAACGCCGAATACAACCGATCAGGGAATCTATTACTCAAATTCGGAGGATGTCCTCTATTTACCTGCCGGCAGCTATACCATAGAAATTATTGCTGCTGCGGCAACCGCTTCGGGGCAGGCTCCTATGAGAATTATAAACGGTGCAGGTAATGATACTTTCAGTGTGGTAGCCTATCCTGTGCAATAAATAAAATCTATAAAATGATGAAACCCAGTACATTTTTAGCAACCTTATTATTCATCGTCCTTTATAATACATTCTCTGCTCAAACCGGTAATGTCGGTATGGGTACCAATGATCCTAAACAGAGATTGCATATAGGCGGAGCATCCTCCGTTGTAAATAACAATATCGGGACTACAGGAGTAAAGCTTGTAACTCCTACAGTAAGAATAGACGGTCTTAATAAAACCAATAATTCCACTGTCTTCACCAATGACGATACCACCAATCCGCTGTATGTTAACAGTAACGGTATTACCGGTACTTTAAAAGCAATACAGTTAATTGAAAACACACCAATTGATGGAGATGCAATAACTGAACAAAGTGCTTATTTTCCAGCCACGACTACGATTGCCGGATATCAGCCATCACCTGCATTGCGAACCATAAATTTTACGTTGACGCAAAGGTCAATGGTCTATATTGTGTCTTCAATTTCTGCAAGAATTACCAATACATCAGGTGGCATCTTAAGCGATACCTATCACAAAAGTATTGTTGCCCGTATTCGTATTACTTCTCCTTCATCCCTTGCCGATTATAACCTTACGGATGGTGTTACTTATGCCAGCGGTACATCAAGCTCAATCAATACATTTAACTTAAGTCCAGGCGGAGAAATTGTACTTGAGCCGGGAAGCTATACTTTGGTTTTAGATGGATTAACCATAGGCTCCACAAACAATGTCGGTCATTATGTGTATTTCGGAGGAGATTCAGGGGATAAGCTTAATGTCTATGCCAGGCCTTTATAATATGACCGATCGGAACTAAATATATTTTAACAATTAAATTTTTTTAAATTATGAACAAAATGAACGAAAAATTAGCAAAGTTTTCTGTAGAGAAATTAGAAGAGCGTAAAGAATTTATTTTTTACTGCTGCCCGAAGCCTTATTATCCACCAACTCCGGCTCCGACTCCGGTGCCAACCCCGACACCTAATCCGGGAAATCAAGGAGGTGTATAATTTCTTCGTACGCTAAAATTGAAGCAGTACCTGGGCCGTCAAGGCTCAGGTATTTTATTAAATTTCTTTTATCAACAGATGATTATGAAATCGAATAATAAAATTACCATAAATTTTTTCAAGAGCCAGATTCCTCTTTTAAAAGAGAACTATATCACCGATAACGAAGAGCTGTTACATCAATTCAGCATTGCGGTGGAAAGATTCTGTTACTTTATTTTCGAAATCGATAAGCTGATTGACGGCGATTCTGATTTTGTAAGGCAGCACACAGAAAAACGAAACGGAATTTACGATATGATGAAAAATCACCAGGACGCTGTAAAATCCTTGGGAAAACTGTTTCCTGATGATGAACATATGTTTTGGAATGATCTGAATGTCTGCAGTGAGAAATATTATAAAATTCTCATCAGGGAAAAATACGAAAATTCAGCCAGGAATGTTTTATCTCTCTCTGATTTTGAGGATTATGCTGTTTCCAAGCATTCATTGGCGTACATTCCCGTTAAAGGATTGGGATACTTATTTGAGTATAAAATTTCTCCAGCAGCTATAGAGAGCATCTTTACCGAAATATTTTGCGGCATCCAGATGGTTGATGATATAGAAGATTTTAATGCGGATCTTTTCAGCGGTCAATGGACGTATGTTCATTCAAGAGTTGAGGAATTTATGAAAGAAAACGCTATTGATGAAAACACAGGATTAGATAAAATCAGGGAAAGGGTATTGTATATTTCCGGAATAGGACAGGAGCTTACGGCTTATGCAAAAGAAAAATTTATCTCTGCAAAGTTGCTGTCAAATAAATATAACCTCAAGGATCTTGAACATTATCTGGATCAGGTTATATCAGTTATTACCGAAAATGAAAAACTTATACAGGAACTCACCTTAAATTAAGAAGTAATGTCACTTATTCGTCAGGATTATCATATATCCGCTTACCCCGGTAACCGATGGGTTATAGAAATATCGGGGCATCATTTCATAATAAGCAACGAAAGCAAAGCACTTATGGATATACTTTCCGAATCTGAAACATATTATTTTGCGGTTTCAAAATTCAATGCTTGCTTTAATGATAATTTAGATGAAGAGGCATTTGGTTCATTGGTGAGAGATGTTTTTTCAAAAATTCCTATTTTTGAAAATAATGCTGAGGAGATTGCGGGACATAAAAATTTCATTAAATTTCAGATGCCCCTTATTAAGGCAACTACGGCCGGAAAACTGATTATTCCTTTCAGATTTCTTTTTAACAAAAAAATATTCTGGACTTTTTTTTCAATATTGTCTATTTTGGCTGCCTATACGGTATTCAGAACATCACCGTTAGAATCTGCAGAGAATTTTCCGGTACTATGGGTTATGATATTGTATTTGCCGACGATTTTTATTCATGAGCTGGGACACATTGCTGCCTGTAATACATATACCGGAAAAAACGGTGAAATCGGATTCGGCATCTATTTTATTTTTCCTGTCTTTTATTCAGATATTTCCAGTGTATGGCATGCGGATAAAGAAGAAAGGATAATTGCCAATCTGGGAGGCGTTTATCTGCAGATGTTCGCCATGCTTATTTTTCTGCTTTTATATTATATTCTGCAGGAGTTTGTTTTCTTTTATATGGCTTACATAATGGCGGTTTACAGCTTTATACAACTGATACCTTTCATCAGGTCAGATGGCTATTGGCTGTTATCGGACCTTTCCTCTACTCCCAATCTTCAGGAAAAGTCTGCTGAAAGTGTTTTTATGCTTATTAAAACTCCACTTGATAGTCTTAAACCCTTCAGCTATAAGAAACTTTTTATTTTGGTTTACGGACTTTTCAACACAGCTGTTTTCGGATATTTTATTACCATTCAGCTTCTTTTTAACTGGAGAGAAATTCTGGATTTTCCGATGTTTCTATTCGATGCGCTTAAAAAAACTGTTCTTATGGAGCTGTCATCCATTCATCTTCCTCAGAATATGGTCACTACAATAATTTTCTACATGATAAGTTACAGCTATCTGAAGAAAATTAAGTTCAGAAAAAAACATCAGGTTTCCGGATCGTAATCAGGCAGACAGTTATTGGTGATTGCCCGAAGCTTTTTACAATAATTATCATACTTTTGCACTACACTAAAATATTCATCAGGGATTTTTGATGACAGGCAAAAGATGGAAGAGCTTAAAGAAAAACAAAAGAAAATATTAGAAGTTGCCGTAGAACTTTTCAAAGAGAAAGGGTATATGGGAAGTTCCGTACGCGATTTGGCGACACGGCTGAACATTAAAGCAGCTTCCTTATATGCACATATCCGCTCCAAAGAAGAAATTCTGGAATGGATCTGCTTCGGTATCGCACAACAGTTTTTCGATGAGCTTCAGCAGGTGAAAAATACCGATGTCGCTCCGAAAGAAAAGCTGAATCTTTTTATTGACAAGCATCTATCTATTGTCCTTCAGAACCGCGATGTGACCCATATTTATTCCAACGAGTGGAAGCATTTGGAAGAAAGACTGCCCGAATTTGTGGAACTCCGGAAAAATTACCAGCAGGAAGTGGAACAGCTGATTTCCGATATTTACAAAGCAGAACAGTGGAAGCTCCGGTCACCGTCTTTTACCACCAGGTTTATTCTTCATACCCTCAACAATTCCTATTTCTGGTTCAAAAGAAACACAGAATCCACCACCGAAATTACCGATGAAATCAGGGATAAGATTCTGTTCGGGCTTTTAGGAAAACGCAATATTTAAAGCTGACTTTTTTATTCTCCTGTTGATCTCGCAGATTTTCACAGATTACAGCGTTTATTTTGACACATAAGTCACAGAAAGAATTTTTAGATTGGCTGAAAATATTTTAGAGCACATCAGATAAAATCAAAGATTTTTAAAACTTTTGTGCGCTTCTGTACATTTTATATTCAACTTTATTAACAGTATCAATATCTTTTGCCGCTTTGCGGTTAAAACCTTAGAAGCTGTATAGATGTTCATAGATAATAATGTGGCTTCTAGATTCTCAGCTACCGGACAGTTAGATGCAACAAAAAAAGATCTTTGATTTTTATTTCTCATGTGCTCTAAAATATCCGCAAAGTTTTACTCTAAAAACCTCATGTTTCTTATGTATTAAAATCCTGCTCTTGAATGTTAAAAGCATCCCACATGACGAAAATCATAAAAATTTTGTCATCTCTGAAATTCTTTTTACATTTGTACCTAACAAGTGTTAGTTAGTTTAGTTATGGATTTTTCAGTGGAATATTTACAGTTGGATCAGTTGCGGGCTTTACAGTCAGAGCGATTGGTTCGTTTGGTAAAGTATCTGGGTGAGAAATCGGAGTTTTATGCAGGGAAATTGATGGAGTCCGGACTTTCAACAGAAGATATACGATCCATTGGCGATATTGCTAAACTGCCGATTACTTACAAACAAGATTTAAGAGACAACTATCCGTTCGGATTATGCACGGTTCCAAAGAATGAACTGCAGCGGATCCACTGCTCCAGCGGAACTACAGGCAAACCGACGGTGGTGGGATATACCAAAGAAGATGTCGAACTGTTCAGTGAAGTGGTTGCCCGGTCACTGAATGCAGCAGGAGCCCAACCGGGGATGCAGCTGCATAATGCTTATGGTTACGGGATTTTCACCGGCGGGCTTGGACTTCATTACGGAGCGGAAAAGCTGGGCATGAGCGTTCTCCCGATTTCAGGGGGAATGACCTCAAGACAGGTAGATCTGATCATGGATTTCAAACCCGAAGTCCTTTGTTGCTCACCTTCTTATGCTTTGACGATTGCAGACGAACTGACAAAGAGAGGAATTGCTCCTGGAGAAATCAGCCTGAAATATGCGGTGCTCGGTTCGGAACCGTGGACGGAAATCATCAGGCATCATATTGAAGAAAGACTGGGTGTTCATGCCACTAATATTTACGGGCTCAGCGAAATCATCGGTCCCGGGGTGTCAGTGGAAGATTTTGAAGAAAAAGGCGGCTCTTATATCTGGGAAGACCATTTTTATCCTGAAATTTTAGACCCGGTTACCAAACAGCCGGTTCCTTTCGGAGAAGAGGGTGTTCTGGTAATTACCACTTTGACGAAAAAAGCCATGCCGCTCCTGCGTTACTGGACTAACGATATTACGAGCCTCTATTACGATGAAAAAGGAAAACGGAACATGGTGAAAATGAAGCCGATCCTCGGAAGGGCAGACGATATGCTGATTGTACGAGGCGTGAATGTTTATCCGAGTCAGATTGAAGAAGCTTTCTCGCATGTGCCGGGAGTCGTTCCGAATTATTATCTGACGCCGGTGGAAAAAGAACAGATGTGCGTGGCGTTGGATATTGATGTGGAAGTGGATGATGAATTGGTAAGGGCGCAGAATTTAAGTTTAAATACCGATGATTATGCTATTTTTGTCGGAAATTTCGGAAAAGATATAGAAAACGAAATTAAAAAGCGGGTAGGAATTACCACAAAAGTGAAGATTCACGCCCAGGACAGCCTGCCAAAATGCGAAGGCGGAAAAATCAACAGAATACTCAAAAAATAATGAATTCATTTTATAAACTAAAAACCGTAAAGGTTCAGAAAGATACAGCGGATGCCGTGAATGTAGCCGTGGAAATCCCTGAGGAGCTAAAGGATAAATTCAGGTTCAAGCAAGGCCAGTATCTTAATTTCCGTATGATGATCGACGGAAATGAAGAAAGGCGTTCTTATTCCATCTGCAATGCACCCAGCGAAAAAAGCAATACGCTGGAAGTATTGGTCAAGCTGCTGGAAGGCGGAAAAGTTTCCGGCTATTTCAACGAACACCTTCACATGGATGAGGTGCTGGAAGTAATGCCTCCGATGGGCGGTTTCAATACTTCGTATCACCCAACTAACGTGAAAACCTATATCGGACTGGCTGCAGGAAGCGGAATCAGTCCTGTGCTTTCCAATATCAAAGAAAGTTTATATCAGGAACCGGATTCTAATGCGTATCTGTTTTACAGCAACCGGAGCATGAACCATGTGATGAAGAAAGCGGAGATCGAAGCATTGGTGCAGAAGTTCAACGGCAGGCTGAAGGTTATTTATCTCGTAAGCCGCGAGAAGCATGAGGATGAATTGTTTGAAGGAAGAATTTGTCCGGATAAGCTGGAACAGCTTTTTGAAAGACATCCTGAGATCGATGTCAAGGAAGCTACCTATTTCATCTGTGGCCCCTCAGAGATGATTAAGAGTGTGGCGGATTACCTGAAAAAAGATAAAAAAGTACCTGCTATCCAGGTCTTATTTGAATATTTTACCGCTCCGGATGAAGAAAATACAGAAGAAATGAGCGACGAATTCAAGGCCATTGCCAATATCGAAAGCATGGTAACGGTGATTATTGATGACGATGAATATTCATTCCACCTCAACTCAAAAAAAGAAAGTATCTTAGATAAAGCATTAAAGGATAATCTTCCGGTGCCGTTTGCCTGCAAAGGAGGAGTGTGCTGTACGTGTAAAGCCGAAGTTCTCGAAGGGGAAGTCTTCATGGAAAAGAACTACGCGCTTACCGAAGAAGAAGTAGCCCGCGGCTATGTACTGACCTGCCAGTGCCACCCGACGACCAATGTGGTGATGCTGAATTATGATGTGTAACTAATGTAGCAATTTATCAATATAAAAATATAACAATCAATTTTTTAATGCAGAGCTAGTCGAAGCATTTTATTGGTAAACTGTTAAATTGATACATTGTTAAATTATTATATTGTTACATTTTAAAATTTGAAAAATTTTAATTATGGACTTAGAAAAATTCGTACAATACGTACACGACGAAAATAAAGTGGAGCCGAAAGACGTAATGCCTGATGATTACAGGAAGCTTTTGGTTCGCCAGATCTCCCAGCACGCCCACTCTGAAATTGTAGGAATGCTGCCGGAAGCCAACTGGATTTCCAGAGCACCTTCTTTAAGAAGGAAAATGGCCTTGCTGGCTAAGGTTCAGGATGAGGCCGGACACGGATTGTACCTGTATTCAGCTACCGAAACTTTAGGGGACGGAAGCATTAGGGCTGACCGGGATGCGACGTATGAAGATATGCTTTCCGGGAAAGCCAAATATTCAAGCATCTTCAACTATCCTACGTTGAGCTGGGCAGATATCGGCGCAATTGGATGGCTGGTAGACGGTGCCGCGATCATGAACCAGGTGATGCTGATGGGGAATTCCTACGGGCCTTATTCCAGAGCGATGGTGAAGATTTGTAAAGAAGAATCCTTCCACCAAAGACAGGGGTATGAGATCCTGATGGCCCTCTGCCGCGGAACCAAGCAGCAGAAAGAAATGGCACAGGCTTCCCTGAACCGTTTCTGGTGGCCGGCACTGATGATGTTCGGACCGAATGACGACAGTTCGCCAAACTCCAAAATATCAATGAATTACAGAGTGAAAAGGGAAAGCAACGACAGCCTTCGTCAACGTTTTGTTGATGTTACGGTTTCCCAAGCTGAATTCTTAGGCCTTACCATTCCGGATAAAGACCTGAAATGGAATGAGGAAAGACAGCATTACGATTTCGGGGAACTTCCGTGGGATGAATTCATGGAAATCCTGAAAGGAAACGGACCGTGCAATAAAAAGCGTATCGAAACCAAGCGCAAAGCCCAGAGAGAGAATTCATGGGTGAAAGAAGCGGCCGCTGCATTTGCGGAGCGTAGTGTAACAGTAAAATAATATAACAGTATACCAATGTAAAAATGTAACAATTACTGTTGCGCTGGCGAACTCATTACAGTTGTTAAATTATCAAAGCGCTTCATTGATACACTGTTACACTGATACATTGTTAAATTAAAGTGATTATGGCAAATTTAGATATGTGGGAAGTGTTTATCCAGACTAAACCGGGATTGTCCCACAAACACGTAGGAATCGTACAGGCACCGACTGCCGAAATGGCGTTGCAGAATGCCAGAGACGTTTATACCAGAAGAAAAGAAGGAACTTCCGTTTGGGTGGTGCCGAGCAAATATATTGTGACTTCGGAAGGAGTGGACAAAGAAGCATTCTTCGATCCGGCAGACGACAAACTGTACCGTCACCCGACTTTCTACGAAATCCCGAACGATGTGAAAAATATGTAATCCATTGTAAAATGTCAGATGTAAAAAGTACATTGTACATTCCGACATTTTACATTGTACAAAAATTGAAAAATGAATCCATTATATAATTATTTATTAAAACTGGCTGACGACAGCTTCATTATGGGGCAGCGTCTGTCGGCGTGGTGCGGGGAAGGTCCTTATCTGGAAGAGGATATTGCATTGACGAATATCGCACTGGATGAACTGGGTCAAGCCAACAACTTTTATGTGTATGCTTCGAGAGTGGTCGATAATGGCAAAACGGAAGACGATCTTGCTTTTCTAAGATACGAACACGAATATTTGAATGCCCACTGGACCGAGCTTCCCAACGAGGATTATGCACAGACGATCCTGAAAGTATACGTTTTTTCCATCTACCAAAAGCTGATATATGAAGCTTTATCCCAATCTGCGGACGAAGAGCTTTCTGCCATTGCCCAGAAATCCCTGAAAGAAGTGAGATATCATTATACCCACGCGGCTTCCTGGATGAAAATTTTCGCTCAGGGAACGGAAGAAAGCAGATCCCGTCTTGGGAAAGCCATTGAGAATATCTGGGAATATACCAAAGGCTTATTTGCCAAAACCGAAGGTGAGGATGATCTGGTAGCTTTAAACATAGCTCCGGATGCAGATACTCTTTACGAAGAATTTTTAGCCATCACTAAAAAAGACTTTGCGGAATACGGATTGGAATATCCTTCCAACCCTTTCATGCAGCCAAAATCCAGAACCGGATATCATACGGAATATTTCGGATTTATGCTTTGCGAACTGCAATACATGCAGAGAGCATATCCGGGATGTACCTGGTAAGATTAATGTAACAATGCAGCAGTTTCACAATGTAACAATTTATACTGTTGTTAAAATTATACTTTGAGGGCTTTGCTGAGTAGAACGCCTTTGCGAACTTAAAAACAGTTAGTTGTCAAAAAAACTTAGCGCACTTTGCGTTTAAAACTTTTCAGAATTAAAAAAGATTGAGAAATCCTTTAGACATATTAGAAATGGTTCCCGATCCGGAAATTCCGGTAATCAACATCGTGGAACTGGGTATTGTGCGGGAAGCGAAAGTAACCGGGGAAAATTCCTGTGAAGTTACCATTACGCCGACCTATTCTGCCTGTCCCGCTATGTTTACCATTGAGGAAGACATCATCAAGATCATGAAGCAAAACGGATGGGACGCAAAAGTTGTGACCAAAATGTTTCCGATCTGGACAACCGACTGGCTTACGGATGAAGCCCGTGAAAAGCTACGGGTTTACGGAATTACACCACCGGAAAAAGGAGCCGACGAGCATCATATCGGGAAACCGAAAAAATGTCCGCGCTGTGGTTCCGAACACACCAGGCAGATCAGCAGGTTTGGATCGACCTTGTGTAAGGCTTCCTACCAATGCCTGGACTGCCTGGAACCTTTTGATTATTTTAAATGCCACTAAAATTAATGTAACAATGTAAAAATATACCAATGTAACAATACATCAATGTAGAAAATTATCAATAAAATTCAGACCGAATTATAAGTATTACATTGTTAAACTGGTATATTGATGGATTATTGTACTGGTACATTGTTACATTATTTTATATTTGTTAAATCATAAAATTAAAAAACGATGTATACCCAACTCGATATTGAAACGCATTTTGAAGGAAAGCTGAAAATCGCTTACCTCAACCAGCCGGACACCATGAATGCGCTGACCAAACCATCTTTGTCTGATCTGAAAGATTTTATCCATGAATGCAGTAATGATCCTACAGTTCGTTGTGTGGCCATTTCCGGAAGAGGAAGGGCATTCTGTTCAGGACAGAACCTTGATGATGCATTTGTTACCGGTAATGAACACCACGACCATGACATCATCCGGAAAATTGTAACCGATTATTACAATCCGCTGGTGATGGAGATTACGCGATGCAAAAAGCCGGTGGTAGCCTTGGTGAACGGTCCTGCTGTAGGTGCCGGAGCCATGCTTGCCCTGATCTGTGATTTTGTACTGGCCAATAACAAAGCATATTTCTCCCAGGCTTTCTCCAATATCGGACTGATTCCTGACACTGGAGGAACCTATTTCCTGCCGAAATTACTGGGAAGACAACTGGCCAATTATTTAGCCTTTACCGGCAAAAGATTATCGGCTGAAGAATCAAAATCATACGGATTGGTGGCTGAGGTTTTTGTGGAGGAAGAATTCAACTCAAAATCCATGGAAATTCTCGAAAAAATGGCCTATATGCCTACTGCCGCGATTAAATTGACCAAAAAAGCATTCGCCAACTCTTATAACAATACCTTGAAAGAACAGCTGGAACTGGAAGCCGACCTTCAACAGGAAGCCGCCGGAACAGAAGATTTCATCGAAGGCGTAAACGCATTTTTACAGAAAAGAAAACCTGATTATAAAGGAAAATAAGAACTAATGTAACAATGTACAAGTGTAGCAGTTTACCAATCTTATTGTTACATTGTTACATTGTTATATTGTTACATTGATAGATATGAAAGTAGGAATTATCGGTGCCGGAACCATGGGAATAGGCATCGCACAGGTAGCCGCCACAAACGGATGCCAGGTCTGGGTATATGATGCCAATGCCAAACAGGTGGAAACCGCCACCCTCGGCCTAAAAAAAACACTGGTCAAACTGGTTGACAAACAGAAAATTTCAGGAGAAAAAATGACTGAAATTTTAGCCAATATCTCCATCGCAACGGAACTGAAGGACTTCAAAGACTGTGAACTCGTTATTGAAGCCATCATTGAAAATAAAGAAATTAAAACGAAGGTATTCACGGAATTGGAAAACCATGTTTCTGAAAGCTGCATTATCGGTTCCAACACCTCATCTATTTCCATTACCTCCCTTGGTGCGGAACTGAAACATCCTGAACGTTTCATCGGAATCCACTTCTTCAATCCGGCGCCATTGATGCCATTGGTAGAAGTGATCCCATCTTTGCTTACTGAAAAATCATTGCCGGAAAAAATCTACAGCCTGATGAAAGACTGGGGAAAAATACCGGTGATTGCCAAAGATATTCCAGGGTTTATCGTGAACCGGATTGCCCGCCCGTATTATGGAGAAGCCCTTAGGATTGTGGAAGAAAACATTGCCACCATAGAACAGGTGGATGATGCCATGAAAACCATCGGAAACTTTAAAATGGGCCCTTTTGAATTAATGGATCTCATCGGTGTGGATGTCAATTTCTCAGTAACCAAAACGGTGTACAACGAATATTTTTACGATCCGAAATACAAGCCGTCTTTATTGCAGCAAAGGATGTCCGAAGCCAAACTTCACGGCCGGAAAACCGGAAAAGGATTCTATGATTATTCGGAAGGAGCAATTAAAACTGAACCTAAGAAGGATGATGCACTTTACCGACAGATTTTTCTGAGAATCATCTCCATGCTGATCAATGAAGCGGTAGAAGCCAAAAGATTGGGAGTTGCCAGTGATCAGGACCTTGAACTGGCCATGCAAAAAGGGGTTAATTACCCGAAAGGATTATTGGCCTGGGGACAGGAAATCGGATATGCAGAAATCTCCGGAACCCTTCAGGACCTTTATGAAGAATATCAGGAAGAAAGATACCGACAAAGCCCTTTGCTTAGAAAATTATAAATGTACCAATGTAACAGTTTAGCAGTGTAACAATTAAAAAGCATTGGTAAATTGTTATATTGATCAATTGCTACATTAAAAAATGAATATAGAAAGAGTCAGAGCCGAATTGGAAACCAGGCTTCTCATTGAAAAAGAATATCTCCTTCAGGAACTCTCTTCAATCGAAGATGATCAGGAAAAACTTGAACTGTTGGGTAAATTCAATGAAAAGTATAAAGACTTAATCAAAAGAATCGCACAGGAAGACGGTATCGATCTGGATGCTTCCTATCATGATAAAAACGATGCTTTACATACGGAGAATCTTTCCAATGAGCAGATCATTCTGGGTAAGACCATGAATATTTATGACCGGCTTGCTGATGAATTATATGCAGAAATAAACCATCAATAATACTTTAACTAAAACCGAAAAACCATGCTTGAAAGAATATTGACAAAGAAAAACTTGCTGCGTTCGCTGGTAAATGCGATCATTTTTACTATCGGTTTTTTTCTCATTAAGCTTCTTTTTTATAAGTTCGGATGGGATGATGAAAAAAGTCTAAATGGATATGGTTTTATAGTGTATTTCATTTTTATGTTTTTAGCTTACTTCATCTTGGACGGCAGAGATTATACGTGGAAAGATTTGATAAAATTCAAAAATTTAAATAAGAATAAATGACACCCAAACAGGTTGCAGAATATATGTACGATCAGGATCATTTTTCCCAATGGATGAATATCCGGCTGATCGAAATTAAAGAAAACTATTGTTTAATAGAAATGCCCGTTAAAAAAGAAATGATCAACGGGCTGAAAACGGTACACGGAGGCGTTACTTTTGCCTTTGCCGATTCGGCACTGGCCTTTTCCTCCAACAATTCAGGAGATGCCGCAGTAGCCTTAAACTGTGTCATCAATTTTACCAAAGCCGGAAAAGAAGGCGATGTTTTCAGGGCAGAAAGCATTCTGGCCAACGAAACAAGAAAAACGGCCGTTTACGATATTAAGATCACGAATCAGAACGAAGAGCTTGTGGCTAAGTTTGTGGGAACCGTGTATAAAATAGGGAAGAAAGTAACCGAACTTTAGTTCAGTGTAACAATGTATCAATATAAATAAATATAACAATTAAAAATAAACACAAATGATCAATTTCGAAAGCAACTCATTAATAGAAAAAGCTGTGCAGTTTTCTTTAGATATTATTGAATTCTGTGAGCTGCTGGAAGAAAAGAAAAAGTTTGTTATCGCCAAACAACTGCTGCGTTCCGGAACAAGCATTGGGGCTAATGCATTTGAAGCATAAAATCCGCATAGTAAAAATGATTTTATCAGTAAAATAAAAATTGCGGCTAAAGAATTAGAAGAAACAAAATATTGGCTTTATCTCTGTAAACATTCCAAAACTTATCCATTCAATGAAAAATTGGAACAACAAATTATAGTATTAGGGAAAATTATTTATAAAATATTGAGTATCAGTTTAAATAAAGATCAAGGCATCTAGTATTGTTACACTGTTACATTACTAAATTGTTAAATTGAAATATTATGAACAACGTATATATCATAGACTACATCAGGACTCCGATTTCAAAACTAAGCGGAGGCCTTTCAGAAGTAAGAGCCGATGATCTGGCAGCTATTGTCATCAAAGAGATCATCGCGAGAAATCCGGAACTTCCGGTAGAGGAAATCGAGGATGTGATCTTCGGGTGTGCCAACCAGGCCGGAGAAGATAACCGGAATGTAGCGAGAATGGCCCTGCTGTTGGCTGGATTGCCATATAAAATCGGAGGTGAAACCGTGAACCGATTATGCGCTTCGGGAATGTCTGCCGTAGCGAATGCATTCCGTGCGATTGCAGCAGGTGAGGGAGAAATTTATATTGCCGGCGGTGTAGAACATATGACGCGTTCTCCTTACGTGATGTCGAAACCAAGTACTGCATTCGGAAGAGACAGCCAGATGTTCGATACCACTTTCGGATGGAGGTTTGTCAACCCAAAAATGAAAGAAATGTACGGTGTTGACGGCATGGGTGAAACGGCGGAAAACTTAGCAGATCTACATCAGATCAGCCGTGAAGATCAGGACCGGTTTGCTTTATGGTCTCAGCAGAAAGCTTCCAGAGCGCAGGAAAGCGGAAGACTGGCAGAAGAAATCGTAAAAGTGGAAATCCCACAGAAGAAAGGAGAACCTAAAGTTTTCGATAAAGATGAATTCATCAAACCAACTTCTTCCATGGAAGGTCTGGCAAAACTTCGTCCCGCTTTTAGGAAAGAAGGAGGAACAGTAACCGCCGGAAATGCTTCAGGAATGAATGACGGTGCCGCTGCGTTGATTTTAGCCAGTGAAGAGGCCGTACAGAAATACGGACTTCAGCCCATTGCTAAAATTTTAGGATCAGCGGTTGCCGGTGTAGAGCCAAGAATCATGGGAATCGGCCCGGTAGAAGCTTCACAGAAAGTTTTGAAGAGATTAAACCTGTCACTTGATGATATGGATGTCATTGAACTGAACGAAGCGTTTGCCGCCCAGGCTTTAGCGGTGACGAGATCATTGGGTTTAAAAGATGATGATTCAAGAGTAAATCCAAACGGAGGCGCTATTGCCATTGGTCACCCACTGGGCGTTTCCGGAGCAAGAATCGTAGGTTCTGCCGCCATGGAATTGCAGAAACAAAATAAGAAATATGCCCTGTGTACCCTTTGTATCGGTGTCGGACAAGGCTATGCAATGGTGATTGAAAAAGTGTAACTTTTTAATAATGTAACAATTGATCAATATAATAGTATAACAATGTGGCGGTGAAACAATTTTTGCTTAATGTCATGCTGAGCCTGTCGAAGCATCTATTGGTAAACTGGTATATTGATCAATTGTTACATTAAATTTTTAACAAAAAATTTATGAATATCTACTCATACCACGGCATTCGGCCCATTATAAAACCTTCAGCTTACGTTCATCCGCAGGCAGTCATTATCGGGAATGTGGAAATCGGTGAAGAAGTGTATGTCGGTCCCAATGCGGTCATCCGCGGCGACTGGGGGAAAATTATTGTGAAAGACGGGGCGAATGTTCAGGAAAACTGTACGCTTCATGTTTTTCCGGGTATTGAAACCATCCTGGAAGAATCGGCACACATCGGCCACGGCGCGATCATCCATTCCGGACATATCGGAAAGAACTGTCTGGTTGGAATGAATGCCGTGGTGATGGACAAAGCAATTATCGGTGAAGAATGCATCATCGGAGCCCTGGCTTTTGTTCCTGCCAACTTCAGATGCGAGGCCCGGAAGCTGATTGTCGGAAGTCCGGCTCGGATCATCCGCGATGTTTCTGATGAAATGATCAAATGGAAGACCGAAGGCACCCGGCTGTACCAAGAACTCGCGAGAGAAGGAAAAGATGCCATTCTTCCCTGCGAGCCGTTCACCGAATATGTAAAACAGGTTCCAACTAAAATTATCGATTACAGTATTTGGGATGATGTTAAATGAAATTTTGAGGGTAACGCCTCACTAAACCTAACGGGTTTTCAAAACCCGTTAGGTTTTACCAAATAAGACCAAATAGAAAATAACTAGAATAATGATCAATACCGAAAGCTTTGAGTTTGATTCTGTGTATCACGTTTTTTCTCATGTGAACGGAAAGGAACTTATCTTTCGTGAAGAAACCAATTATCAGTTTTTCCTTAAAAAACTAATGCAGTATATATTGCCGATAGCTGATATTTATGCCTATTGTTTGATGGCTAATCATTTTCATTTATTGGTAAGATTTAAGAATTTCGAAAATATACCCATAGAAAATGAACATGCTCATCTCATGAAACATTTTGGTAATTTTCTCAATTCTTATGCAAAAGCATTTAATAAAATGTATGAGAGAAAAGGCGCTTTATTTCTGAATGCCATCAAAAGGAAAAAGATCACCGATCAGAAATACTTGCTTAAAGTGTTGCATTATATTCACAATAACCCTGTGAATCATGGATTGGTAAAAGATATCAGAAACTGGAAATATTCATCATATCATTCTTATATCAATATAGCAAAGTCGAGTCATATCGAACGAACTGAAATGATGAAGTATTTTGATACGGTAAATGATTTTATAGCATATCATCAATCTAACGTAGAATATGATTTTATACAAACCTCATAGGTTTTTAAAACCTATGAGGTTTAAACAAAAAACCCGTTAGATTTAGAAAAAAAGTAGAGTAAAAATGATTAAAAAAATTCTTCTGATCTGCACAATGATATTTGGGTTTTCAGCTATGGTTTCAGCGCAAAATAGCAACGTAAAACCGTTAACAATCGGGGAAATCAGAACGTTTAAATCTAAAATTTTAAATGAAGACAGAACTTTAAACATCTATCTTCCCCAGAATTTTAACAAAGCCAAATCCTATCCGGTTATTTATCTGCTGGATGGAAGCATGAATGAAGATTTTATCCACATTACAGGACTGATTCAGTTTTTCAATCAAATGTATTCCATGCCGGAGACAATCGTCGTGGGAATTGCGAATATCGACCGGAAACGAGATTTTACATTTCATACGGATTTGAAAGATTTACAAAAGGATTACCCGACAACGGGGCATTCCGATAAGTTTATCAGCTTTCTAGAAAAAGAATTAAAACCTTATATCGGAACTCAGTTTAAAGTTACAGATACCTATTTATTCGGACAGTCTTTGGGCGGGTTGCTGGCAACCGAAATTTTGCTGAAAAAGCCTGAACTGTTCAATAATTATTTTATTATTAGCCCAAGCTTATGGTGGGATGATGAAAGCTTATTAAAAAGTGTAGATCAGTTGTTAACCAAGATTCCGGATACCAAGAAATTTATTTATATTTCCGTCGGAAAAGGAGAACATCCGGTAATGATAAAAGATGCTGAAGATCTGTATGATGTGCTGAAAAAAGCGGGTAAAAAGAACTGGACCGTTGATTATAAAATGATGGAAACAGACAATCACGCGACTATTTTGCACAGAAGCCTGTATGAAGGTCTTTTGAAATTATTTCCTTATCACACATCCTGATAGATTAATAAATGATAATAATCAGAAACACAAATGGAAGAAACCAGAAAAGAAAAAATCAGAGGAAATATTTATGTACTTGTTTTAATGGGATTATATCTTGCAATAACGTGGGGCATGGGATATTTGACAGGCTCAGAAACAGGGACAAAAGATATGTATAAAAAAGAATGCAGCACATTCAAAAAAACGACGGCAGATATAGCGCAAACTTATGATCAAAGAACAATTAGTAAAAGAGCTTTAAAAGTAGATATCAATACATTTCATTATACTTATGCCGTTAATAATCAATATTACAGTATTGATAAAACTTCACTTAATGATAAGCCGGAGATGACAGTTGATGTTTGGTATAACCCGGATAATCCTTCTGAAAATGAAGCGGAAGATCCTTGTAAAGAATATGATAAGGTTAAAAATGAAAAGGAAGGCAGATACCTATGGATATTTCAGGGTATAGGAATATTAGCAGCTCTTTTAATCATTATGAGTATTTTTTCACTGGTGAAAAATCTAATCATGTTAGGGGCTGAAACGGCAGAAAAGAAATTTTCAAAAAGAAAAAAGACAGTAGATAAAGAATAAATAAATCTAGATGTGTATGAATACTCTTGAAAAACTGAATTGATACATTGTTAAATTAAATTTTATGCAAAAACTGAAAAACTATATCCACGGCGAATGGATCGAAGGAACCGGAAACGGAATTCCTCTGTATAATGCCGTGACGGGAGAGCAGGTCGCCGTTTCGGATACGGAAGGGCTTAATTTTGAACAGGCTTTGGACTACGGAAGGACCGTTGGGTACAAAAACCTTTCGTCCATGACGTTTTACGACCGTGGGGAAATGCTGAAAAAAGTAGCACTCTATCTTCTCGAAAGGAAAAAGAAATATTACGATTTATCCTACAAGACAGGAGCGACCCATGTGGACTCGTGGGTAGATATCGAAGGCGGTTTCGGGACGTTCTTCACGTATTCCGGACTGGCCAAGAGAATGCTTCCGAATACCCCGTTCTGGGTAGATGGGGAAACCCAGAAAATTTCAGCCAACGGAACTTTCCTGGGAACCCATATTTTAACGCCGAGTGAGGGCGTTTCCGTTCAGATTAATGCCTACAATTTCCCGGTTTGGGGGATGCTGGAAAAACTTTCGACTTCATTGCTGGCAGGTGTTCCTTCTATCGTAAAGCCTTCCCCGTTCGGTTCATATCTTACAAACGCCGTATTTCAGGATATGATCGAAAGCGGTCTATTGCCTGAAGGAGCCGTGCAACTTGTCTGCGGCGAGCCTGGAAATATCCTGGATTATGTTCAGGACGGGGATTCCGTACTGTTTACCGGTTCGGCAACAACGGGAAAAAAATTAAAATCTTTGCCGTCGGTGGCAGGCAATGCCGTTCGTTTCAATATGGAGGCGGATTCATTGAACTGTTCGATCTTAGGATTGGAAGCGAAGTCAGGTACTCCCGAGTTCGATTTGTTTATCAAGGAAGTCCGTAATGAAATGACCACCAAAGCCGGGCAGAAATGTACCGCTATCAGAAGGATCATCGTTCCGGAAAACCTGGTCGGTGATGTTCAGCAGGCTTTATCGAAAGCTTTGGACCAGACCAAAATCGGAAATCCTTTGAGCCGGGAAACAAAGATGGGATCACTGGTTGGAAGACAGCAGTATGATGAAGTTCTGAGAAAAGTAAATTTATTGAAAGCGGAAACAGAGCTGATCTATGATGGGCAGCATCAACTGGTGGATGCCGATTACGAAAACGGAGCGTTCATGAGTCCTAAACTGTTCTTTAACGATAAACCTTTTGAAAAGAATATCTCCCACGACGTTGAAGCCTTCGGGCCGGTTTCTACGCTGATGCCTTATAAAGATGCGGAAGAAGCGGCGGCTCTGGCGAAAAGAGGAAAAGGAAGTCTGGTAGGATCTATTATTTCCCACGATGAAAAATTCGTGGCCGAAACGTCATGGAAAATGGCTTCCCAGCACGGAAGGATTTTCGTTTTAAACAGAGACAATGCCAAAGAAAGCACTGGTCACGGTTCACCGCTTCCGACGCTGATGCACGGCGGTCCCGGAAGAGCCGGAGGAGGTGAGGAGATGGGCGGACTGAACGGTCTTCATTTCTTCCTTCAGAAAACCGCCATTCAGGGATCTCCGGATATCCTGACGGCAATTACCAAAGTTTACCAGCAGGGTGCAGAAAAGAAATATTCCGATAAGCATCCTTTCCAGAAGTATTTTGAAGAAGTGGAAATCGGTGATTCCCTGGAAACGGCAGGAAGAACCGTTACCGATGCCGATATCGTAAACTTTTCCAACGTTTCATGGGATCATTTCTATGCCCATACCGATGCGACGAGCTTAACGGGGACCATTTTCGATAAGACGGTTGCCCATGGCTATTTTATCCTTTCTGCGGCGGCAGGACTGTTCGTTTCCGGAAAAAAAGGACCGGTTATCGCCAACTACGGACTGGAAAACTGTTCATTCTTCAAACCGGTATATGCCGGAGATACCATTACGGTTTATTTAACGGCCAAAGAAAAGATCAACCGGGGCGTAAAAGGAAGAAATATTCCTTCCGGCGTGGTGAAATGGCTGGTGGAAGTGGTAAACCAGAGAGAAGAAGTAGTTTGTGTAGCGACCATTCTGACCTTAGTGGCAAAGCATTCTCCCTTTATTGATTTGAATGTAAAGAATATTCAGAAAATACTGAATGGATTAACGGAGAAGACACCTTCGCAGTGGGGTAAAATGTCTCCCCAGCAGATGATCGAGCACCTGGAACATGGATTGCTGGTAAGTCTGGGCGAGCCGGAAGCCGACCGGTGCTTCACTCCTGAAGAGCAGCTGGAAAAATGGCAGGATTCGCTATACACCCACCGGAAAATGCCGAAAGATTTCCAGGCCCCGTTCCTGAATGCCGACGGCTCACTGCCGGAACTGAAACATAAAAACCTGGATGCTGCGAGACAGTCTTTCCTTGAAAACCTGAAAAGATTTTCAATCTATTATAAAGAAAATCCGCAGGCCGAGCACATGAATTTCGTATTCGGAAAACTGAATAAGGAAATGTGGGAACTGATGCACCGAAAACATTTTACCCATCATTTTGAGCAGTTCGGATTGGTTTAGACAAGAATAATTTATACCTTTTAAAATCCTTTTCAATATTGAAAGGGATTTTTTCATGTCATTAATATATCATAGATTTGAACACATGAAAAGTTTATTTACAGGTTTATTCATACTTGCTCTGTTTTTGTTTTCCTGTAAAACAAAACAAAATCCCGTAAGTTCCGAATATGAGCCTATTGCAGGTGTCTCAATACCGATGGATGATATGGAAGCAAAATACTGGGACTCGCTTTGTAATGCAGAAAGAAAAAACGCCCTGCAGGATATCCGTAAAAATCAGCTTTTTTACACCCATATTTTCGGAATGGTGGAAATGTACAGAAGTGATGCTGAAATGGATTCGTTACTGAGCGGATATTCTATCAAAACAAAAAAATCAGGATATTACTGTATGGTTCCTCCTTCAAAGCAGAATTGCTATGCCCGTGAAATGAATAAGGAAATTGCTAAAAGATATGGAGCTGCATTTATTGATTCTCTACGAAAAAAGGCTGAGATTATTTATGTGAATAAAAACAAGAACAGAATTTTCCCCTTTGAAGAATGCGATATGAATTCCAGATATCTGAAATCGAATGATTACAGCGAAGCTCTGAAACAGGTAGAAACCGATTTCTGGCAGGAGACCGACTACCCTGAAGATTTTATTTACCGTAAGGAAAAAGATTACTATTCCCATATGGAGGCCAGTTTTACTCTCTACAAAGGCGGAAGCATTTCCGAGCCGGAAGTTGAAATTACTTTTCAGGATGACCGTAATTATCAGTTTTCTGGGTATTTTTTGGAGAAGCTTAAAAAATTCGTGAAGAAATCGAAATGGAAAACGGCAACCTCTGTCGGGATACCGGTAAACAGCGAAATGAATGTATTAATATTTTTTAAATAAATTAAAATGAAAAAATTTTTAGGGATTATGCTGGTGGCTTTCTCACTGGTTTGCTACGGACAAAAAACAGATTCTAAAAAGAACAGGATCGATCCGAAATTGGTCGGAAGCTGGAGCGGTGAAGAAGATGATAAGCAAATTGCAGGCATGCACAAAAGCTGGATCATGCACCGCTTCGATGACGGTAAATTTTTACTGCTGTTCGTTGCTGTACAAGATGGAGAGACCACAACTTTTACCGAAAAAGGCCAGTGGTGGGTAGATAATGGTAAATTTTATGAACTGCACAAAACAGATGGAAAAACAGATGTTTACACCTATGAAGTTTTGGATAATACCCATGTGAAATTTAAAGAAGATCACATGTCAATCAAGCAGGCTTCTGAAAATTACGAATTTACGGATACAAAGATGGAAGACTGATCTGAAAGATAGGTTTTCAGGAATTGATGACTTTTAAACGATAACCATGCGGGAGTTTAGCCATAAACTGCTGCATTTTTTTTATCTTGTCGTATGAAAAACTTTGCAGAACAGGTCATCGCATTCAATAAGAATCTCCACTACAGCGGAAAACTTCCCGATGATTTCATGGTCATGAACCCGTATCTGGATAATCCGGAAACCCTGGAGGTGATGAAGCAGTTTTACCTTAAATATTATAATGATTCCAACCGTCGGAAATTTCTCCTGGGCATCAATCCAAGCCGCCACGGTTCCGGAGTGACCGGGGTTCCTTTTACCGATACCAAGAGACTGGAAAGCATTTGCGGAATTAAAATGACCTCAGCCTATACGCATGAGGTATCTTCGGTTTTTGTTTATGACATGATCGCGGAATATGGTGGTGCCGAAGAATTTTACCGCGAGGTTTACATCAATTCGCCTTTCCCGCTGGCTATCGTCAGAAAATCGAAAAGCGGATGGGTAAATGCCAATTATTATGATGACAAAGCCCTGTTTGCTGCCGTAAAGGATTTTATGATCGATTCCTTAAAAAAACACCTCAGCCTGAACCTCGATCCTTCCGAAATTTTCATCATGGGTAAAAAGAATGCGGATTTCATTGCAAGGATCAATCAGGAGGCTGATCTGTTTGAAAAAATGACGGATCAGTAACAAAAGTTGGGGAGAAAAAGATAAAGTGTTATTTTTGTTGAATGTCTGGTGAGAACGAACTTTTGAAATTACTGCTTCCCGAATATTTAATTTCCCATTTCGAGATTGTCCGCTTT
>CAJYXJ010000076.1 GCA_913778085.1 uncultured Chryseobacterium sp. | reverse complement strand
CACGCTTTAGCCCATAATTTAAGAAAGAAGGTTGCATGATGATGACAACTTTTTCTTTTCCAAAGAATGCCGGAATTTAATGAATATAAAAATCCGCCTCACTTGGTGGTTGTGAGACGGATTCTTAGTTTTATGTTAATTTTACTACTTTGTATTGCATATTACTATTTATGTTATATATTTGTGGGATACAAATAATAACCTATGGAAAATGTAATACAGATTCAGAACCTCAGTTTTGAATTTTCCAAAAACAAGCCGGTTTTAAAAGACATCAGTCTCTCTGTTCCTAAGGGAAGTATTTTCGGATTTCTGGGAGCCAACGGAGCCGGCAAATCCACCACCATGAAAATGCTGATCGGAAGCATTCCCGATGAGCAGAACGCGGTTCGCATCTTTGACGAAAAACTGGATGTGCTTTATCCCGAAGGCTTTAATAAAATCGGAAGCCTTATCGATACGGCTGCTTTTTACGACCATCTTTCGGGCTGGGACAACCTCCTTGTAATTTCCAGGCTGAGAAGTCTTCCGCTTTCCGAATGTGAGCGGGTGCTCCATCTGGTAGGGTTGTGGGAAAGCCGGAATATGAAAATGAAAAAATATTCGTTGGGAATGAAGCAGCGGCTGGCCATCGCTATTACTTTGCTGGGAAAACCCGACCTTCTGATCCTGGATGAACCGGTGAACGGGCTCGATCCCAACGGAATGCTGGAAATCCGCGAATTGCTCATTAAGCTGAATAAACAGGAAGGCGTCACCATTTTTATCTCAAGCCACCTGCTTCAGGAAATTGAAAAAATGATTACGCATCTGGCGATTATCTCCCACGGCGAAATTCGTTTTGCAGGAAGTATCAAAGATCTGAATGAACGCTACCGGTATAACCGCATCCGGATCGGACTTAATAATGCCAAAATTTTCATTCCTGAAATCCCCGAAAATTATTCCCCGAAAATACTGGACGAAACAGGCATTGAGATTACAGCCGAATCGAAGGAAGATATTACTGCGCTCATCAAAAAGCTGGTACTGAAAGATGCGGAGATTTTTGAAATTAAAAACAGCGCGGGCCTGGAAGAATGGTTCATGGAAATCACTAAAAACTAAAAGCAATGAAAAAACTATTAACAACAGTCGGAACAGAGTGGCTGAAAATAAAAGGATTAGGGATCATTTATATGGCCATTGTTTTAGGCGCATTACTCCCACTGCTGGTTTATGTCCCTTCTTTTTTCATACGGGAAACGGTTCCGGAAGAAACCCTGAAATTTTCTGTCTTTGAAGATGCCATTGGTGGCGAACAGATAAAATATTTCGTATTCTTTATCCTGCCCCTGCTGATTATTATTGTGGCCAACAGGATAGCCCAGACCGATCACAAAAACAACGGCTGGCAGCTGATGGAAACACAGCCGGTAAGCCGTTTTCATCTCTACTTTTCAAAATACATCATCGTGGTTGTAGTGAGCGTGCTGTCTATCACTTCTTATTTTGTATTCAGTATGATCATGGCAATGGCAGATTATTATATTCATCCGAATGCCGTCAAGCTAACGGACTTCGATGTGTTCTGGGCCATGAAGACCTTCATCAGGATATGCATTACCATTTTAGGAATTGCGGCCCTTCAGCTTTGTATTTCCGTGGCTTTCCAGGGTTTCATCTGGTCTTTCCTGATCGGTTCGCTGGGGATCGCATCCAATATCGCCTCGCTTATTCAGAAACAGTCTTTCTTTTTCAATCCGTACGGTTCTCTCTGTACGTTCTGGAATGCTCCTGAAATCAGAAACCTGAATACTTTTATTTCCCATTCCGAGTATATGAGCGTGTTCTGGATGGTGATTTTCCTGATCATCGGTTATGTATGGTACAGTAAAAAAGGCTTTAAAAATGCTTTTGGTAAAACTAAAAAGCAGATGGTTGTATCAGCTGCATTATTTGCAACCGGAGCAGGTTTGCTCTATTTTATCCAGCAGCCGAGGGCTTATCAAAGCGGTGCGGCAGGAGTTTCCATGAAAGGAACACTGGATACGGATCTTAAAACTGATTCCGTTAAAATCTTTACTTCAGATTTCCATAAAAAAATCGGAGCGGTACCAGTGGTAAACAATACCTTCAGCTGGTCTACCAAAGAAAAGCTTTCGCTGGATGAATACCTGATTGAGATCGGGAATAAAAGACTGATCCTGGTGATGGGAAGTGGCGACTGGTTTGATCTTAATCTGAAATTTAACAATACGGCAATGGTCACATCCCTAAAATCAAATCGGAAAGCCGACCAGATCTATCGCGAAAAGCAGGATTCTTTCGGAAGGGATTTTACCTATGTGCTGAATGACCAACCTTACAACAACGAACCTGAAAAATTCTACGAAGCCGCTCAGGACGACTGGAGCAAGAAAAAAAGAATTCTGAATGGATTTGCCGATCCTGCCAACAATGCCCTTTCGGATGAATATAAAGCATACAGGAGACAATTGATGGCTATCAATTATTTAAATGAAATCAGCAATTACCGGAAAATGACCTCATGGAAAGATCCGAAGTTTGCTCCTCCGAAAGCTTTTGTGGATGAGCTGAATGCCAATATCAGCAAGCCATCGTTGCTTTTAAGCAAAAACGAAAATTACCTTCAGTTTAAGCTGGATCATTTATTAACGGATAAAGATCAGTCGATCAATGCGGACAGTATCCTTTTTGTGAAGATCAACAGGCTTCCGCAAGGGCTGGAAAAAGACCGTTTGCTTTCGAAGCAATTATCCAAAACCATGGAACTTCAAACCGACAGCCTGTCAAGAAATACATTATTCGCCGGTGAAATTAATAACTTGAAAAATATTGATTACAAAAAAATGCTGTATTCTAAGCTGGAACAGATCAATAGATCTCAAAAAGGCGCCGTATTTCCGGATTTGGCTTTCCTAAATGACAATGGTAAAACGGTAAACCTCTCCAAATTCCGCGGAAAGTATGTGGTAATCGATCTTTGGGCTACGTGGTGCGGACCATGCAGGCAGACCCGCCCGGTTTTTGAAGCACGAAATAATCAATATAGATATTATCAGAATCTACAGTTTATTTCGGTAAGCGTCGATGAAAACCAGTCGAAATGGAGAAATTATTTAAAGACGAAACCCTCGAATCTTCCCCAATTATGGCTGAAAGATGCGGAGCAGTTCATGAATACGTACAAAATCCGGTCGATCCCCAGATTTATCATCATTGATCCGGAAGGGAAAATATTTAACCTGAATACACCATTTCCGGATGAAGATAACTTTGTAGAAATTTTGGATAAGCTGAAGAAATATTAACTTTGTACTAAATTTAGAACAAATAGAAAGTTATGAGAAAAACTCAGATTACGATAGATGTAGAACTGGATGAAAACCACATCCCGGAAAATATTACCTGGAACGCACAGGATGGCGGCATCGAAAAGGAAGCAACCAAGGCAACGATGATTTCGGTTTGGGACGATAAAACAATGGAAGCTTTGAGAATCGACCTTTGGACCAAAGAAATGCCGGTCGACCAGATGAAGATGTTCATCCATCAGATCCTGGTTTCTCTGGGTAATACCTACCAGAGGGCAACAGGCGAAGAGGATGTGGCCCAGTGGATGGAAGAAATAGCGGAAGAATTTGCGGTAAAATCTGCGATAAAAATGTAAATTAATGTAACAATCTAAAAATGTGGCAATATAACAATCCAACAATTGCTGGACTGTTACATTGATACATTGGTAAATTATAGAACAATGAATTTCAATACAAAAGTAATACACGGTGGGCAGCACCATGAGTCTGCTACAGGTTCGGTGAACGTTCCGGTATTTTTAACGTCAACCTTTGCACAGAAAAGCCCGGGTGTACATTCCGGATATGAATATTCGAGAGCGGCGAACCCGACAAGACAGGCTTTGGAAGATTCTTTGGCGAGCATTGAAAACGGGGCGAGAGGGCTGGCCTTCGGATCAGGCCTTGCAGCGATCGATTGTGTTTTAAAGCTATTAAATCCAGGTGATGAAGTAGTGGCGGTAGATGATCTGTATGGTGGGACTTACCGTATGTTTACCCGACTTTTCGAAAAATACCAGCTTAAGTTTACCTTCGTGAATTTTGATGATGTTTCAAAAATTGCTGATGTAATTACCGATAAAACAAAGCTGATCTGGGTGGAAACCCCAACCAATCCGCTGATGAAGCTGGTAGACATTAAGGCAGTAGTGGAAGTGGCAAAAGGGAAAGATATCCTGGTTGCCGTAGACAATACCTTTGCAACGCCTTATCTTCAGCGGCCGATCGATCTGGGAGCGGACATTGTAATGCATTCTGCAACGAAATATCTGGGTGGACACTCCGATGTGATTGCAGGAGCTTTGGTTGCCAAAGATGCCGAACTGGGAGATAAACTTCATTTCATCCAATTCGCAAGCGGCGGAATTTTAGGACCTCACGATTCTTATCTGGTACTGAGAGGGATTAAAACTCTCGCATTAAGAGTTCAGAGACACTCGGAAAACGGAATGGCCGTGGCAAAATACCTTGAATCTCATCCTGCCGTAGATAAAGTAATTTATCCTGGGCTGGAATCTCACCCGCAATACGAACTGGCAAAAGCCCAGATGAAAGATTTCGGCGGAATGGTTTCTTTCACCTTTAAGTCCGGTAAAAAAGAAGATGCGATTAAATTCCTGGAAAAAGTAAAAGTATTTACGCTGGCTGAATCTTTAGGCGGTGTAGAATCGTTGGCCAATCACCCTGCTTTAATGACTCACGCTTCCATTCCGGTAGAAAAACGTGCAGAATTAGGCATTACAGATGATTTAGTTCGTTTAAGCGTTGGTATCGAAGATGCGGAAGATCTGATCGCCGATCTGGAAAGAGCATTTTCATAAAATAACTTGTATCACTTTGTCAAAGTTATATTTCGCAGCGATTAGCTTTGACAAAGTTTTACCAAAGTTTCACTCATCCATGACAAGAAAAGCAACCCTTCAGGACATCGGGCAGTTGTCTGAACTGTTCGATCAATACCGGATTTTTTACCATAAAAATTCTGATATTCCAAATGCTGAAAAATTTTTAACCGAAAGGATTGAAAACAGAGATTCCGAAATTTTTGTAGCGGAACACTTAGGAAAACTGGTTGGTTTTGTCCAGTTATATCCTTTGTTTTCTTCAACGCGGATGAAACGCTATTGGCTGCTGAATGACTTATTCGTCAATGAAAGTTACCGTGGAAAAGGCTTTTCAAAAGCGTTAATCGAAAAAGCAAAAGAAATGGCAAAATCAACGGATGCCTGTGGAATCCTTCTGGAAACCGGAAAATCCAACGATATCGGAAACAAACTATATCCCAGCTGCGGCTTTGAACTTTACGATGAAGTCAATTTTTACGAATGGACTAATTAATGTAACAACTTAATAATGTAGCAGTTTTACCAATAATTGTTACATTGCCAGACTGATACATTGTTAAACTTTTAATTATGACTGATTTTCAAAAATACATCCAGCGTTATCTGGACCTGATCCCATCAGGAAACTGGCTGGAAGAATTAAAAAAATCCGGTGAAAAAACCGTTAGGATCTATTCAAAGCTTTCTGAGGAGCAATCCCATTTTGCGTATGCTGAAGGAAAATGGACGTTGAAAGAACTTCTTTTGCATCTTTCAGACACCGAAAGAATTTTCCAGTACCGGATTCTGGCCATCGCAAGGGGCGATAAAAATGAATTGCCGGGCTTTAATGAAGAGCTTTATGCCAGTCAGTCATTTGCCAACGAAAGGCATTTGGATTCCCTGCTTGAAGAATATCAATTGATCAGGAAGTCCTCCCAAATTTTACTGGAAACCATGCATCCTTCTGCTTTAGCTACCATTGGAACCGCCAACGGAAACCGGATCTCTGCTGAAACTATCGCTAAGCTGATTGTCGGCCATAACCTGCATCACCTGAATGTTATTGAGGAGAGGTATTTACTGAAGTTATTATGAAATTATTAAAAAATAAGCTTATTATAATCAGTTTATTGATTTATATACTTTCCCTTTTCTGTAATGCTTTTAAAGTTATATAGACTAAAGAAATTAGAGATTATAATTCTTTTGAACTTTTATTAGTTGGTGGTATAAGTTTTCTTGGCGGTGGAATCTTGGAATGCTTTATTTGGTCAGCAAATATTTGGTTTTTTCTTGCGATAAGCTGTTTATTTTTCAAGAAGTTTGTTGCTTCAATTATTATAGGGATCATTGCATTGTCAATTTCTGGATCTTTTATGTTTTGGAAAACAGTATTGGTCTCAGAAAGTGGAAGAGAAGCTAGTATTTACAGTTTAGAAACTGGTTATTTTTTATGGCTGACCTCAATTTTGTTGTTAATATTTTCTTCAATATATCTGAGAATTAAAAATAATATAAATATCAATAGGAACGGGCTTTAGCCCGTTTTCCCTGTAACGCCATTCATCCGGCTTTAGCCAAAATTTAAAAATAATTTATATTTTTGGCAAAAACAACACAAATGTCTTTTATTAAAATTTATATCCATCTCGTTTTTTCAACGAAAAACAGAATTCCTTTTTTAAATACTGCTGTATTAAGGGTGAAAGTTTGGAAACACATTAAAGAAAATGCTGCGGAAAAAGGAATTTATGTAGATCTGGTCAATGGTTTTTCAGATCATTGCCATTGCTTAATTTCTTTAGGTTCAAACCAGAATATAGAAAAAATTGTACAATTGATCAAGGGGGAATCTTCTTTCTGGATTAATAAAAATCAATTGATCCAGGAGAAATTTGTCTGGCAGGATGAATATTTTGCAGTTTCCGTTTCAGAGTCTATGTTAGAGTGGGTACGGAATTACATCAGGAATCAGGAAGTTCATCATACAAAACATACCTTTGCGGAAGAATATCTGAAGTTTAAGGAGAAATACAACTTCGAATAAGTTTCGGCTGAAGCCGATGGAATTTTTCTTTTTTTAAACGGGCTAAAGCCCGTTCCTATTGATATTATCCCATAATGCCATAAGATTTCAATATTTATTTAAGATAAAATCTGAAGAAAAATCTCCGTACCTCTACCTGTTTTTAAAACAATTCATTTGGTTGAAGCCCATAGAATTTTTATCTTTGAAAAGCGGGCTAAAGCCCGCCTTCAGTGAGTTATGGACAACATTATCAACATACTAAAATCCGGCGGAACCATTTTATACCCTACCGATACGATCTGGGGAATCGGATGCGACGCCACCAATATAGAAGCCGTCAACAAAATTTTTGAGATCAAGAAACGGGAAAAAAACAAATCGATGATCATCCTCGTGGAATCTGAAAAAAGGCTGCAGGACCTGGTAGATGTTCCGGAGATGGCCTGGGAAATCATCGACCTGAGCGAAAAGCCGGTGACCATTGTTTACGAAAAGCCGAGGGGCCTGCCCAAAGAACTGCTGGCGGAGGACGGAAGCATTGGGATCCGTTTGGTAAAAAATGATTTCTGTAAAAAATTGATTACAAAACTCAACCGGCCTCTGGTTTCCACTTCAGCCAACTTCAGCGGTGAAAAAAGCCCGCTTAAATTTTCGGATATTTCTCCTGAAATGATTGGCCTGGTGGATTATGCCGTAGAGGAAGACCGCGAAAAAGTATCCAAATATTCCGGATCGTCGGTCATCAAAATCTGGAACGACAACAGAATAAAAGTGCTCCGCGAATAAAAGAAAAGATTTTAATTATCTTTGCAGCATGATACAACCATTAGGAAGCCGGAGCTTTGGTATTTAACCTGAATATCCGGTTTCTTAATGGTTTTACATTAGATAACGGAATCGGAGGTTGCCTTTGGTTTTGCCATCCGTTATTTGAAAACTACTATTTTAAACCTAAAAAAAAAATGTTCATTAATTTAAATCAGAATAAAAACCTGAAACTTTTCAAAATCATTTCTGAGGTCGCAGCCCGGAACAACCAGTCGGTGTATATTGTCGGCGGTTTTGTGCGGGATCTGCTGATGAATAGAAGGGCCTCAACGGATATTGATTTTGTGACTGAACAGAGCGGTATTGAGCTGGCACAGAATGTCGGAAAGGAAATTGATCCTAAAATCAAAGTTTCGGTTTTCAAAACCTACGGTACGGCCATGATCCGGTACAAAGACCTGGAGCTGGAATTTGTGGGCGCCCGGAAAGAAAGCTATACCGAGGACAGCCGGAAGCCCGAAGTGGAAGGCGGAACCATTGAGGATGACCAGAAAAGAAGAGATTTTACCGTCAATGCGATGGCGATTTCCCTGAACGAAAGCAATTTCGGTGAGCTGATCGATCCGTTCAGCGGAGTGAAAGATCTGGAAAAAGGAATTTTAAGAACCCCGTTGGAACCTGCGCAGACCTATTCCGATGATCCGTTGCGGATGATGAGGGCTATTCGTTTTGCTTCAACGCTGCAGTTTCAGATTGAAGACGAATCATTAAAAGCGATTCAACAGGAAGCGGATCGAATAAAGATCGTTTCCCGGGAAAGGATCATGGTGGAATTCAATAAAATCATGCTTTCGGAAAAACCTTCGATCGGACTCAAATTAATGGAGCAGACCGGCCTGATGAAGCTTATCATTCCAGAACTGATTGATCTGAAAGGCATAGAAGAAGTGGAAGGGCAGACCCATAAAGATAATTTTTACCATACCCTTGAAGTGGTCGATAACATTTCGGTAAATACAGATAATTTGTGGCTGCGGTGGTCGGCTTTACTGCATGACATCGGAAAAGCACCGACGAAGAAATTCGTGGAAGGAACGGGATGGACTTTTCACGGGCATGAGTTTCTGGGCTCCAAAATGGTCAGAACGCTCTTTCAGCGGTTAAAGCTGCCCTTGGGTCCGGATATGAAGTACGTACAGAAAATGGTGAAGCTTTCCTCCCGTCCGATTGCCCTGATTACCGATGATGCTTCGGATTCGGCATTACGAAGGCTGCTTTTTGATGCAGGTGAAGATCTGGAGGATCTGTTTACACTCTGCAAAGCCGATATCACGACAAAGAATTCCAGGAAACAGGAAAAATTCAAAAAGAATTTCGAATACGTGGCCGTAAAGATCAAGGAGGTAGAGGAGAAGGACCAGGTGCGGAATTTCCAGCCGCCGATCTCCGGAGAAGAAATCATGGCCATGTTCAACCTGAAGCCCGGCCGCGAAATCGGGATCCTAAAAGAAAAAGTAAAAGAAGCGATTCTGGAAGGCGAAATCGGTAACGACAGTGAGGAAGCCCGAAAGTTCGTCATTGCCGAAGCGGAAAAACTTGGATTAGCTTTAGCTTAAAATGTTTTTGGGGATATTCGATTATATTATTGTAGCGATCATTTTAATTTTCAACTTTTCGGCTTGGAAATATAAAATCATTAAAAATGCAATTGGATATTTTATCTGATTGCATTTTTATTTTTCGGAATTATCTTTCCTGTCATTTCAATTCATTACGAGATTCAGGAAGCAGCAAAAGATCAGACGTTTATCGATAATTTTACATTATTATATACTTTTTTCAGGTTTCCCGTCTGGTGGCTGATCGGTTTCCTGGAGATACTTTGGTTGCGGTATAGTTTGAAATAACATGATGGTAATGGTAATTTCCTCTGATCACAATTAATAGGTTAAAAAATTAAAACATATTTGAACAATTTCCTCATAAAATTCAGGAGCCCTCTGCTGTATGCAGATTAACAGAAAAACTTTCGGTCTCCAGCTTCTTTTTTCCAGCGTGTTTCACATTAAAAATCCGGCCGGTTCCAAAGGAACCGGCCGGAAAAAAAACACAAATGATGAAAAAAATTAGCGGTTATATTCGCGGATCAACCGGAATATTAATTTTTGTAGAAACCGTTTGTAGCGATTCCTGTATTGAAAGAGGTTAACAATGAACCGTTACCGGCATTGTAAACCGATACTTTACTGTCTGAAGTGAAATTTTTGGCATCAGCGATGTACAGCCTTCCGTCGATCACGTTGAATCCGTACAGGTTGGTAACTCCCGTTAAAGAAACAAGTGCCGTTGTAGGAGCGGTAGTTGCCGTAATACTCATTGAATAGACTTTGCTGTAATCTACGAAATAGAATTTATCCGAATCGATTTTCAGCCTCTGTACCTGCGGAATGGTGGTCAGGGTCGTCGTCTGATAGGTTCCCGTTGCCGTATTGATCTTATAGATATAAGAAGCGGTATCATTAGAAGTAAGTACATAAGCAGATCCGTTGTAAGAAACCAGATCTTTGATAATTGCCCCGGTATTCGGTAAGCTTACCGTTGTAACTACCGAGTTGCTGGAAGTATTGATGATGGTAATGGTGTTTCCGGTCGGGTGGCTGGCGTAAGGAGGCGTAGAATCATAATAGGCACCGTCGGTCTGTACCACGATATTTCCTCCTGCTTCAACTACTTTCTCCGCATATCGGTCGAAATTGATGCTCTTCACGAAACTGTTGTCGCTTGAATTGTAAACATTAATTTTCTTTACCGATCCGAAATTGTTGTTGGTTACATAATATTGACTTCCGGAGTAGGCGATGTATCTTGGATTGTCAAGATTTGCCGTAACGGTAGCCTGCTTTTTGAAAGTCTGTCGGTTAACGATTTCGATTTTGTTTGGTGTGTTCATCACCAGGTAAGCATTGTCGCCTCTGAAACCGATGGTCTGAAGAACGCTTCCTAAAATTTCTTTATCGTTATTTGCAGCATACAGTCCGTTCTGAAAAAAGGTAAGATCATTGTTTACATAAGAAACATCAGAAGTTGGCGTGGTAAACCCTCCTTCATTGGCAATGATAATACCGTTGGTATAATCTGTTTTCTGTGTTTCCATCACAAATTCGTCATCGCTACAGGCAACGTTGAACAACAGGGCCGAAGCAAATGCAAGAGATAAAATTTTTCTGATTTTCATTTATTTTTATTTAAAAATTAATATTCAAATAGACGCTGTAATTCCTTTTGGGCAGCGGGTAAAAAGCCGTGGTCTGATAGATTTCATTAAAAATATTATTCACTTTACCGCCGATGGTGTAATGCTTAAGGAAAGTTCCCGAGATTCCTGCATTCATCACAAAATACGGTTCTATCGCATCGCTCCTTTTTTCTTCGCTGTCGGCATAGGTAAGCCCGTTATACATTCCCTGAACATACACTTTGACAAAAGAGTACCGGTAGTCGATGTTTCCGAAAAACTTATGAAGGGGAACGTACATCATCTGTTTGTCTGTTTCCAGATTGATGGATTTCGTATATGAATAACCAATATTCGATCTCAGCAGATGTTTCCCGAATTTTTTTTCATATTCAACCTGGGATTCAAGTCCGTAGGATTGAACTTTAGAGGTGTTCACCGGCGAATAATAGCCCATGTTGCCGGGAAGCCAGGTAATCATATCCGTAATTCGGATGTAATAAGGCGTCAATGTAAGTTTTACGGCGGCAATGGTAAACTGGTTTTTCATATCAAACTGATAAGCCGTTTCAGGTTTCAGGTTGATATTGCCGCCGGGTTGCCAGTATAGGTCGTTGAAGGACGGATACCTGAAATTTTTAGCTGCATTCAGATTAAGGTTGTACCATTTCGCCACATTCCAGTTTCCTGAAAATGAGAGCAGGGTCGGGGTAGTGTACCCTTCAACAAAATCCTTTTTGATGCCTGCTTCAAAACGTAAATCTTTTGTCGCAAAATACCGTAGCAATCCGGCTAAGGAACCAACATTCCGGCTGATATTTTTAATGCCGCTCATATAGCCTTCGCCTTTATTCACCTGAAATTCTCCGATTATATTCAGGTTCCACTTCGGACTTAGGAAATAATTGAAATCATTCTTCAGGATATAATTTTTACCTGTTCCGCCGCTGCTTTTGGGATTGCTGATGTTGTCGAAATATTGGAAGTTTTCTTCCGTATACGCTGCACGGAATACGTTGTCCAGCTTTGAGGTCTTCCAGTTCCAGACCAGGAGGCTTCTCACATTCTGGGTTTCATATTTGGTTTTGGTCTGGCTATCGAAAAATACCGGAAAGTGCTGGGTTCCGTTGAAAAACTCGGAGATCCACGAAACCTGGTGATGCGGCGCAATTTTATAGGCTGCGGCAAAATTAAAGTTCGTGTTGGCGTATTCTCCGTTCCGGTTGATGTAATTTCTCGATTCTTCCACCGCATAATCATTTTCGCTCACCGAGTAATTCCCCGAGAATTTAAAGCTGAATTTATTATTTGAGAAAGAAGCTTTTGCAAAATTATTATATGTACCGAAGGAGGCAGCTTCAGAAAAGAAAGCGGCCTGCATCCCTTTATTAAACTCAAGGCTGTTATTGAGGTGAATTGTTCCTCCTATGGCCCCGCTTCCGTAAATAACACCTACACTTCCTGCTTTTACATCAAGCTGGTCGAATCCCATCGACGGAATGTTATTCACATCCCCTTGTCCAAGAAACTGCGAATTGATGTTGATGCCGTTCCAGACAAAAGCTGTGTGTCCGGCACTCGTTCCCCGGAAGGAAGGCGACGAAACCGCACCACGTCCGTTCTCTTTGATGTAAACAGGCGATTGAAAGCGTAATATCTCGGAAAGATTGGTTGAGTTTTTCTTAGCGTCTTCCGGACGGATGGTGTTTACTTTATGGAAAAGCTTCACCTTGCTCATCTGGTTATCGAAAATATACACCGTATCGATGGTTTTCTCCTGCGCGAAAAGAAAACAACCGTAAGACGAAAACAGCAGTAATAGAGATCTTTTTATATTCATTCTTTTTTTGCCTTTCCTCCGAAAGCAATTATTTAAAAATTAGATTCTGGCAGGTCTCCTGACTTTCGCTTTCTACACCTTCCCGTTTGCACAGTGGTTTGTCGTAGAAATCTTTTGCGCGATCTACAGTTGCGGGGACAGTTCGGGATTTTCGCCCGATTCCCTTTTCATTCCAAATGATTGGAAACCAAAATTTTTGCAAAGATAAACTTATTCGCCGGAAAAGCAAATCCCGAAGCGGAATTACCCTGAACTGTGGTATCAGCAGTACAATTAAGGTGCAGATCCGCATATGTACTGGCCAAAGCACCCTCTGCATCGTACCAGACTCTTAATCAAACCCTCATACTTACAACCTTCTAAAATGTCAGGAGCTTATTCCCGCTATCCGCTGTATCTTTTGGGTCACGGCCTCCGCTTTGCTCCACCCGCAACCCAAAAGGATGCCGCTTCTATCGGGGCTAAAAAGCCGGAATAGGGTGGCTTCGAGAGCCTTTGCCACCCTCAGAACCATACGCGTTTAATTACAAAAAAAGAGAATCATGAAGATCAGAAAAACCAGGCGAAATTCATTTTTCCATCACAGGAGTAGATAGGTGTTAAAGAAAAATTTAGACAAAATACTCGACAGGATGAATTCACGATCCTCAGCTATCCTCACAACAATTTACTTTTTATTCATAAAAAATAAACCCTAAAAAATATGCGTTGTCTATTCCCCTCCGGCTGGAGGGGTGGATAAATTTTCAGAGAAAATTTAGACGGGGTGGTCCAAAAGTAGGTAGAAGAATCAACGAAATAAAAAGCTACAAAAAAGTAGCATCAAAATAAAACGGTAACAGATCCTTGATCGCATGCACTTTTACCACTTCCTCATTCATGCTTGAAAAGTAAAGATCGATATTCTCCTGCTGCTTGGTTTCATATTCCATCAGGCTCTGGCGGCACGCTCCGCAGGGTGGGATCGGTGGGTTTTTCTCATGGAATTCTTTCGGGCCGCCCACCACAAAGATCTTTTTAATCTTTACATCCGGAAAATTGGCGGCGATCCAGAACAAAGCCGTTCTTTCTGCACAAAGCCCGGACGGATAAGCGGCATTCTCCTGATTGTTTCCCGAATAGATTTCCCCGTTTTCCAGCAGGACGGAACAGCCCACCAGGAAATTAGAGTAGGGTGCATACGCATTCACGCGCGCCTCTTTCGCTTTTTCGAATAATTTTTTCTCAACATCGTTCAGCTCACTGCTGTTCTTAAAATACTCGTAGCTGATCTGAGTTTCTTTTTTCATATATTGTGGATTAAAAAAAGGGGAATAAAATTACTTCTTTTCCATGAGGTGGGCAACATAGGCCTGTTCTTTGCAACTTTCAATTTTTTAAAACCAAATTAAAATGTTATATACTCCAATTAAATTCAGAAATGTTGAGTTGAAAAACCGTTGGGTAATGTCGCCCATGTGTATGTATTCCTGTGAGAACGGCTTGGCCAATGATTTCCATTTTGTGCATTACGGCAGCCGTGCCCAGGGGGGAACGGGTTTAATTATTGTAGAAGCCACCGGTGTGGAACCCCGCGGAAGAATTACCAACCACTGCATGGGCATCTGGACCGATGAACAGGCGGAGAAGCTTCAGAAAATCGTAGAATTTGTGCATAACCACTCAGACAGCAAAATAGGCATCCAGCTGGCCCATTCCGGGAGAAAAGGATCTACCTGGAACAATGTACAGATCCCGGTAGAAGAAGGTTGGGAAACTATAGCGCCGAGCTCCATTCCGTACCATCCGAAAGAAAGGATTCCACATGCTTTGACGGTAGAAGAAATAAAAGAGCAGGTACAGAATTTTAAGCTGGCGGCAAGAAGGGCGGCAGCGGCAGGTTTCGATGTCATTGAAATTCATGCGGCGCATGGCTATCTGCTGCACCAGTTTTTATCCCCGCTGTCCAATATCCGGACGGATGAATATGGCGGAAGCTTTGAGAACAGGATTAAATTCCTGCTGGAAGTAGTGGATGCGGTAAACGAAGAGCTGGATGAAAACATCGCCCTGTTTGTAAGGATTTCCGGAACCGAATATGCGGAAAATGGCTGGAATGTAGATGACAGCGTCGAACTATCTAAAATCCTGAAACAGCATAAAGTGGATCTGGTAGACGTTTCAAGCGGCGGAAATATCCACGGTGCTAAAATTGAAGTACGTGCAGGCTACCAGGTTCCGTTTGCCTCAAAAGTACGGAACGAGGGCGAGGCTGAAACCGGAGCGGTCGGACTGATCACCACTGCGGAACAGGCGGAAGAGATCCTTCAGAAAGGAGAGGCAGACCTGATTTTTATTGCCCGGGAAATTTTAAGAGATCCATACAAAGCGGTTCACGGGTCTTTCGAAATGAAAAAAGAATGTTTTTTCCCGCATCAGTATGACAGAGCTAAGATTTCTGGTTAATTTTATATATTTGGGAAACAAAACCATTTCAATGAAAATAGAAGACTTCATGCTGCCGTGCCCGATCAAAAAGTTTTTCGGCGTAGAATGCTTCGGCTGCGGTGCACAGAGGGCTATGGTTATGGTTTTTGAAGGAAGGTTTGCGGAAGCATTTCATATGTTCCCGGCTGTATATACTTTACTGCTTTTCTTTACGACTGTTATTCTAAATTTTGTAGATAAAAAACGGAATTATGGAAATGCCCTGGTTGTTTTAGCGGCGCTTAACGCAGTGATTATGGTCGTTTCTTATTTTTACAAACATCATTTTATAAACCATTAACAAACAACACATAAAAAATTAAACTATGGAACAAAAACTGCCCAATGCACAAACGGTGCTTATTTTAGGAATTATTTCAGTAGTAGGAACCTGCTGCTGTACTGGCCTGGTCGGAATTATCTGCGGATTGATCGGTCTGAGCAAATATAAAAATGATAAAATGCTGTACGATAAAAACCCGGGAGTCTATTCGGATTACGGTAATTTGAATACGGGACGTATTTTATGTATTATTGGTCTTGTATTGGGCGGACTTCAGGTGCTGTATTTCGTTTTCATGCTGGCTACAGTGGGCTGGGATGGTTATATGCAGCAGATCAACGAGATTACAACCATGGGAAGAACAAGATAAAAACCAAAGACCGCTGAAAAGCGGTCTTTTTTTATGCATCTTCTGAATTTTCAAGAAAAAAACAATTTAATATTATAATTATAAAAAGTCTAACTTTCATTACTCATTACTCATCCTTCTACTTCACAATAAACTTCAGTATCACCTCATCCAGTTTCAGAAGATAAACTCCCTGCTCCAGGTTTTTAATTTTGATTGAATTTCTGCTGCTTTTAAAAGGCTTGTTGATTGTCTGTAGTACTTTACCGCGAAGATTATAGATTTCCGCTTTCTGAACCGATTGTGTATCACCTTTTACAAAAATCTCATTGCCTGAAACCGGATTGTTGGAAATCTGCAATGATTTTTCATCCATATCAGTTGTCGAGTACGTGTTTTGCATCTGTTTTGAGGTTCCCGAATAGCACGTCCAGCTCAGGTTATCAATAGCCACCCGGTCGCTGGTTGAATTATTTTCCAGGGTAATGGCTACATTTCCTGATATGTTAATGTTATTGAGGGTAGTGGTTGTAGTATTGGAATTATAAGGAACAGCCCCGACGGTATTGCCGTTTACTTTTACAGTAAATGTTCCGTTCGATCCGGTAAACTTCAGTTGTGTGGTTACGGTCAGAGATCCTATTCCGTTTGCGGAGCTGCCGGAAGTTAAAGCACCGTCTCTGATGGTAATGGCTTTTGAAGATAGGGTCTGGTCGGTCCTGGCGTCCGTAGCGGTCCATGAAATGCCATTGTTCGTCCATGTTCTGGTAAGGTAGGAAGCAGAACTTGCCGTCGGAATCGTTTCAAAAGTTTCGCTGGCACAGCCTGTTGAGCTTGGTGGGGTCGTGGTCCCGGTCCCGGAAGTAGAGCCGGAGCCCCAGATCTGGTTTACATAGTTCGGGTTGTCAATAAACGGATTTCTGTTGCCCTGGAAAGAATAGGATGCATTGTTGCGGTTGATTTCCGCCTGAGAAACGGGATCCTGATTGTGCCACGCCAACAATACATTCAGTTCCCAGGTCTGTAATCCAGGGAAGGCAGAACTTCCCAGCATATTTCCTGAAGAGAATGTAGAAAGTTTACTCTGGTATCGTGTTACAAAATAGAAGATCATCCGGGCCACGTCTCCTTTAAATTCATCAATCGGCTCGAATACCGTTCCGGAATATCCTGAAGATGCGGAAGTTCCCAGCTTAGAGCCGTTTTTGGAAGTGAAACTGGCAGTGCCTACTTTACCAAAGGGATAGTTGGAACGCATACCATTTACTTTTCCGTCCGTTGCGCGGATAAAATGAATATCGGAAACCATCGGCGAAGCTTCATTAAACAGACTTTGCGGAACCAAGTGCTCCCGGTTATAGCAGTTTCCTTCAGTAGAATAGGTTCCACATTGGTTGGTGACGGGGGTAAACTTATATGGATCGGTCCCCGAGGGTTTTTCAGAATAAATATCCAGAATCGAACCGTCGTTCTCGTAATTTTTATCGATATCGGTGGTCTTATAGCCGGTCCAGAGCCCGTTATAGCCTTTGTCCTGATGGCCATTGGTAATAATATTGCTCAAAGCCGTTTTCAGGGAAGCTCCTGATAATCCGTTGGCCGAACTGTAATATCCTGAGGGAGCCTGTGCATGAACCAGCCCGGAGGCCATGATGATAATAAATAGTGAATTTTTCATGTGAATATTTAAGTAGGTAAGATTACTATAAATTTATCAATAAAAAATTACGGAATTGTTAATTTTGAAAATAAATGAATTTCTGGATCTAACAGAAACAATCTCTATTAACTTTGGAATTTACTTCTGCTTAGACCTCATTTTTTGAGGCTGATCCAGGTTTTGTAACTCATCCATAGGCCATAATATATGAGAACAGCCTAAAAAACAAAAAACCTCACAACAGAAGTTGCAAGGTTTTGTGAGCGCGAAAGGATTCGAACCTTTGACCGTCTGCTTAGAAGGCAGATGCTCTATCCAGCTGAGCTACGCACCCATTGTAAAGTTGATTCCCGCTTAGTAAGTAATTAAGCGCGTTTAAAAGTCGGGGCGGCAGGATTCGAACCTGCGACCTCCTGGTCCCAAACCAGGCGCGATGACCGGACTACGCTACGCCCCGAAAAAGATATATAAGAAAGCGGAGGGTAAGGGATTCGAACCCTTGCGACACTTTCGCGTCGACAGTTTAGCAAACTGCTCCGTTAACCACTCCGGCAACCCTCCTGTTTATCTTCGTTTTTTAATGATCGTTACTCCGTTATTGCGAGTGCAAATATAGAACAGATTTCTTTATTTACCAAATATTTTTCAAGAAAAATTTCCGTATTTTTGAGGTAATAAACTGTAAAAAAAATAAACTCATGCGTAATACATTATATATCATCGGATTAAGTACCCTTGTTTTTTCATGTACTTCCCGCCAGAATGCGAAAAATAAACAGTATATCCCGAGAACACCCGTGGTACAGCCGAAAACAGCAGGAAAAGCATCTCCCAATGATAAGCCGAAACCGAAAATTACCACCGATCATGGTGTGGAATTTTTCACTACCAATATTGCTGATATTACCAAAAATGACAACACCGCAAGCTATGGCTCCATTGTCTCTGCAAAACCTGCAGGATACAAAGTGGTAAAGACCTATTTCCCGGCCATTGCGCAGAATTTCAGACAGCGGTACCTGATCCTGCATTACACTGCTTTGCCGGATGACAAATCCGTTACGGTACTTTCCCAGCAGTCGGTAAGTGCGCATTATCTGGTGAACAATACCGGCGATAACGAAATCTATCAGTTGGTCGATGAAAACAAACGGGCCTATCATGCAGGAGTAAGTGCCTGGAGAAACGACCGTAATCTGAACGATAACTCGATCGGAATTGAAATTGTAAATGCTGGTTTTACGACCGATGCTTCCGGAAAAAGGATTTTCATGCCGTTTGACGAGGCGCAGGTAAAGAAAGTGGCGGCTTTGGTAAAAGATATTATCACAAGATATAATATTCCGGCAACGAATATTCTGGCGCATTCGGATATTGCCCCGACCAGAAAACAGGATCCCGGACCGTTATTTCCATGGAAAAGACTGTATGATGAATACCAGATCGGGATGTGGTACGATGATGCCATTAAACAGGGATATTATGACCTGGCCACTTCTACGAATTTTCAGACGACTTATAATGATGCCGCTTTTATTATGAATGTCCAGACGCAATTACAGAAATTCGGCTACGCATTGGATCTGAGCGCGAAATGGGACGATGCAACCAAAAAAACGATTGAAGCATTCCAATACCATTTCCGTCCGCAGAATTACGATGGAATTATGGATGCGGAAACATATTCCATTCTCCAGGCATTAAATCAGAAATATCCGGTAAAATAAAAAATAACAATTTAAAAATGTAACAATGGATCGATATAACAGCGTAACAACCTCTTAATTTCTTTTTTATTGTTAAACTGCTAGATTTTTATATTGTTACATTAATTTATAAATTATGGAAGATTTTAGAAAAGAGAGCGATTTGTTGGGAGAACTGAGTGTCCCGGCAAATGCTTATTATGGAGTACAGACCCAAAGGGCGATCGATAATTTTAAAATTTCAGGGCAGCTTTTATCATCCTACCCGGAATTCATCAGGGGGCTCGCTTTCGTAAAGAAGGCCGCAGCAAAAACCAACTACGAATTGGGGATGCTGGATGAAAAACTTTACTTTGCCATTGCAGAGGTCTGCGATGAATTAATAAAGGGCGACCTGCATGATCAGTTTCCGGTGGATATGATCCAGGGAGGCGCAGGGACTTCCATAAATATGAATGCCAACGAGGTTATCGCCAACAGAGTCCTGGAAAAACTGGGCAAACACAAAGGCGAGTATGAATTCTGTTCGCCGAATGATCATGTCAATCTTTCCCAGTCGACTAATGACGCCTATCCTACAGCGATCAAAATGGGATTGCTGCAGATGAATCAGATACTGGTTGAAAAACTGGAAAAGATCGTAGATGTTTTCAGAGCAAAAGGCCTGGAATTCCAGGATGTTATTAAAATGGGAAGAACGCAGCTTCAGGACGCTGTTCCGATGACCTTAGGCCAGGAGTTTGAGGCATTTGCTGCAACCCTGGAGGAAGATATTTCCAAATTAAATAACAACGCCGGTCTTTTTGTAGAAGTCAATATGGGAGCCACAGCGATCGGAACGGGAATTAATGCGCCGGTGGGATATGCCATGCTTTGTGCGAAAAATTTAGCTGAACTTACAGGGTTTCCGGTGGTTTCTGCACCGGATCTGGTAGAAGCGACGCCGGATACAGGATCATACGTAATTTATTCTTCGGCGATGAAGCGCCTTGCGGTAAAATTGTCAAAAATCTGTAACGATTTGCGATTATTGGCGTCAGGTCCGAGAGCAGGGCTTTCGGAAATCAATCTTCCGCCGATGCAACCGGGATCATCCATTATGCCGGGAAAGGTAAATCCGGTGATTCCGGAAGTGGTAAACCAGGTTTGCTTTAAGGTTTTCGGAAACGATCTTACGGTAACCTTTGCGGCAGAGGCCGGGCAATTGCAGCTTAATGTGATGGAACCGGTGCTTTCCCATGCCATTATGGAAAATATCCACTTTTTAGGAAATGCTCTGGATACGCTGCGTGAAAAGTGCATCGTCGGCATAACGGCAAACAAGGAGATCTGCCTGAATATGGTGAAACATAGCATCGGGATTGTAACAGCCCTGAATCCGTATATTGGGTATAAACATTCTACCGCGATTGCAAAAGAAGCACTTGAAACAGGGAAGAGCGTGTATAACCTGGTGCTGGAAAAAGGAATTCTTTCCCAGGAAAAACTGGATGAAATCCTTGATCCTAAAAACATGCTGAAACCACACAACAAATGATATAAACGATAAGTGACAATTGATGATCGACAAAAGATGCTTTTAAATTGATTAAATCAGATGAAAATGCTAAAAATACACAATTGCTCTTAAACAATCTTTGAATTTCTTTTGAAGACTTTTGATGATCGGATTGTCTCTGAAACTATGACTATCTTTGTCAGTTTTACAATTGTTCAGGCAGATATAATATAAAATAAATATTTTTTTGAAATTTTTAATCATCATTCCGGCCCACAACGAGGAAAACAACCTTCCATATACCCTCGATTCCTTACTTCATCAGACGTACGGGGATTTTTCAGTCGTTGTGGTCAACGACGGTTCAACGGACGGGACTCAGGATGTCATCAGAAAATATACGGAAAAAGACTTTCGGTTTACATCCGTTACTCTTCAGAAATCTGCGCATCAACCGGGTTCCAAGGTCGTCAATGCTTTTAAAAAGGGGCTTCAGAGCCAGAATGAGGATGGGTTTGACATCATCTGTAAATTTGACGCCGATATTATTTTACCCGGACATTACCTGCAGGCCGTTGAACACGCGTTTCAGTCGCATCCGACATATGGATTGGTCGGCGGCTTGTTGTACGTGGAAAAGGATGGACAATGGGTATATGAAGGCAATTCCAACAAACATCACGTCCGTGGTCCGATGAAAGCCTATCGGAAAGAATGCTTCGTTCAGATGAAAGGGATTCGGGAAACCCTGGGCTGGGATAATATTGATGCCATTTTGCTGGAAAATCTAGGCTGGAAAGAAGTCGTGCTGCCGGAACTGCATGTGAAACTAATTAAAGTAAAAGGAGCGGATTATACCATAAAACCAGCCGATTATTATGGGAGGTATTTTTATTTTTTAGGGCTGAACCGGTTATTAGCTTACATCGCTGCTTCAAAAGAAGCAATGAAGTGCAGGTCGGCTTCTTTTTTCATAAACATCATAAAATCGTATGAACGCTGCCGTTCCCAAAAACCGGAACTGAAAATCTCAAAAGAAGAGCAGAAAATCGTCAACGGCCAGCGCTGGAGTATGCTGAAGAAAAAGTGGCTGAAAATGTAACGGACTGAATATCTTTTTTTGCTTTAAATACTAATAAAAACAGGCCATGTTATCCTGAACTTATAAAGAAAGTCTGCTTACCCCAAAATAAAAATTAAAACCGGCTTTTGCCAAAACGTTTCTGCTTTGAAAAGAATAGCCTACATCGAAATAGACACCCATGCGGAGATCGCACAGTCTTTTATGGAAATCATGGAAGGATCACCATCTTTTTCGGTGGATTATTATCTGTCAAAAAAGATCAGAGGCCAGATCGTTAATAATGGCGTTTCCGTTTTCTTATCGGACAGCTCCATGATTCAGGACCAGCTGAAAGAGCGGAGGTATGATCTCGTCATCATCGGAACTGTTCACCGGTACTTCAATACATTCCGGGCCATTACGGCAAAATACCATACGACGGTGATCGTACATAACATGAATTTCATTAAAGCTTCCGGGATGGAGCTGATACAAAGTATTTTCAAAAAAGATAAGGTTTACCGGATGAAACTTTGGTGGAAAGAAGATTTACTGAAATCTTCCGAAGTTTACCGGAAAGCGAAACATCTTTTGGTATTGGATGAAGCTTTGGGTTCCGATCAGTTCAGGTTCCTGCCGCTTTTCTATACAAAGCCTTATCATAAACCGGAAAATAAAATGCTGACCGTCGTGATTCCGGGTGGAGTTTCTCAGGAAAGGAGAGACTACCAGAGAGTTGTTTCTTTAATAAGAGAAACTGAAAAATTAATTAAAAATTCTGCGGTCAAAAATAAGCTGATTGAATTTGTATTTCTTGGAAAGGCAAAAAACGAAGAATTAAAAAGTATTATAGATTTAGAGCGTTCGTTAGAGTTTATAAACGTAAAATACTTTTCGGAACGCGTTGCCTCTTCCCTTTTTGAAGAGTGGATGCAGAAAGCCGATGTTTTATGGTGCCCGATTAAGCAGGAAACGGAATTTTTCAGCCGGAAGGAAATATACGGTAAAACTAAAATGACGGGCAATCTGGGAGACGCTGTCAAATTTGGAAAATGGGCGGTATTCCCTAGAGATTACCCTTCAAATCTGGAGTTCATCGTTCCGGAACAGAAGGATATCATCAGCCAGTTTGAAATGCTTAAAAATACCCCCTTTGATTTTCAGAAACATTACAGCAGGCAACTCGTTCAGAAAAGACTTGAAAAGCTGTTAAATGAGCTGATTGCTGTTTAACATACGATCAGTTCGATATAACAATTGGTAATAATATCACCGGAATGGGCTTTAGCCATTTATACTATAAAGTATCATAATCGGCTTTAGCGTAAAATGATCTGAAGCGAGAATCTAACCGTTTACATTAATATAGGTTTTTATTAACTTTCAATAGTTAATAAGAGAAAATGAACAGCAAGGAGAATGAAATATTTACATAGAATTTCCTGCATCCCGCTTCCCTCATCCTGCAGAGTAACCTTTTATTTAAACTTAAAAATACTCTTAATGAAATTTTTGTTCAGGTAATTTTCCACCGGAAAGATTTTTGTGAAATAATTCCCGATAAAAATCAATAGCAGGACCACTGCCGGCTTATACACCAGATTGATAAAGTTATTGCTGAAATTCGGCAGCACGATCGCTACGGTAATCGCCAATGTACAGATGATGGAAACGAAAATCATTTCAATGGACAGCGGCGAAACCCTGAACATGAAATAATTAAAAACAATTTTCACCACATTGTAGGCCGTCAGGGAAATAGCCGTGGAAAGGGCGATCCCGATCAGTTTCAGGTCCGTATTTTTCAGAAAATAGAAATTCAGCGCAATGGTAAGTCCGGCCAGCATCAGCATCACCAGGATATTGAATTTGTAATGTTTGGAGAGCGAAATGATATTCCCGTTGAATCCTGTTGCGAGATCGATCAAAACGGCCGATCCCCAGATCCATACGACCGGCTCGTATTCGCGCAGCATCATTCCGTTTTTCGGCATAAAATGTGTAAGGTAAGGAAAGCCTACCATGATGCAGGAAAACAAAACCGCCCCTAGAAAATATAATGAAAGCGAAGTCTTCTTGTGAAAACGGTCCAGCCCTTCCATATCACCATCGGCCAGATGCTGGCTGATAATCGGAGCGGAGATATTGAACAGCCCCAGCTGTGGAATGGAAATCAGGGAAATCAGGGCGTACAGTGTCGAATAAATTCCGTTTTCCTCCATTCCCATATATTCGCCAATCATAAAACTATTGATTGCCAGGTAATTTCCGAAAGTCCCTAAAAAGCCGAAAAAGCTGTAATTTGCAAATTCTTTCCAAAGATTGTCTTTCTTAAAATAATCCGTATTAAAATCCAGGTTGATCTTCTCCAGCTTATTCGTATAATAAATATACCCGAACAGCATCAGGGTAAAGATCCCGAAGAAAAACGAAAGCGCTATCTGCTGGGACATGGCAAAGTAAAAAAACAGACAGAAAGCTCCCAGATTGGCTATTTTAGGAAAAAGATTGTCAAAAATATTGGAAACGACGATCCGTTTATAGTTGGAAGTATACTTGTTGAAAATCGCACAGAGCGAAAGTACCAGGATCAGCGGCAGGATGATCCCTTTGATATTCCAGGCCTGTGTTTTCAGAAACTTCGGATAAAAGTAGGGCAGGATAAAGAAAATTCCGCAAAAAATCAGGAAATTGATAGCCACTGTAAGCAATGATAACGACAGCATATTCTGGTTTTTCCCGTCTTTCTGCACACTGTGGAAAAATTTTACGTTTGCATAAGAAATCCCGAATACCACAAAAGGGACCAGCATCTCCGCCGTCTGCATACTATACCTCAGCTTGCCGTAAAACTCGAAGTCGTTCGGGAAAATAAAAATGGCTGAGACCGTGCCCAGCAGAAAACCTATATAGCCAATAATAGAATATTTAAACCCCTGTCTTGCTACTACACTCATGTTTATTGGCTTTTAGGAATAAAAATAATATTGTTGATGTATTCCGTTTTATTTTTTTCGTCGCTTGTGTTCTTCAGAAGGATTTCCTCCGTCAGTTTTTTAAGCTCAAAATGATTTCTGTTTAAATAATGGGCATTGTAGCCCCAGGATTCCACTTCGGAAATCTCTTCCCAGATCGGCGTTTTATGATGCCTCTGTTCCATTTCAACCATCAGTGTCGGTGCAAACTTCCGGATTGTTTCTTTGGCTCCGAAAAGCGTTTTCATCTCATTGCCCTCAACGTCGATTTTAATGAAATCCAGCCTGTGAAAGTGTTCGCTGGAAGACCAGTCGTCGAGTTTGATCACTTCTACTTTTTCAGTATAGCTCTTTTCTTCGCCTTTTTCTCTGTATTCTGTATTCAGCGTTCCTCTGGAAGCTACCGTTTTTCCGTTGATGACCGGAACTTTAAATTCGGCCGTTGTATTTTCATCGGAAAGTGCCAGCGGAAGTATCTGCATTGTCGGAAAAATTCTTTTCAGGCGACGGTACAGTTTTTTATTCGGTTCAAAAGCATAGATGGATTTGTGGTCCAGCTTATTTTCCAGTTGGTAAAGAAATGTTCCCACATTGGCACCAATGTCCAGAATTACTGCATTCTTAGGCAAAAAATCCTTGATCCATACCAGCTCAGGCTCTACATTGCGGGAAGAAAAATTTTCTTTTGTAAGATGGTGTAAACTCTTAAAATACCTTTCTTTATAAAAGTTCGGACTGATATATTGCAGTTTTTCAGCGATTCGTTGATACAGGGACATTGCAGGCTATTTGACTAATCCGCAAATATAAGCAAAAATGTTAAACTATTGTTAAAAATATGAAAATATAACTTGTTGAAAATCAGTATTTAATTTGTGTTTATAAAAATATTCTATCAACCGGTCGTTTGGTATAAAACATTTAAAAATCCAGCATTCACCGCTCGGCAATAGTACATTCCTATGGGCCTGTTCGCTTTGCTTATCAGTTGATTGAGTATTCACTGGCAAAATTTGCCATTCTTCCTATGATAGCGGTGCATTCAGAAAGTCGTTCATTGGTTTCATCAGTTTGAAAATTTTGGTAAGGTTTTTCACGGCGTTCGGATCCAGTACTTCTTCGTCTTGCAGATCATAAACAGCGATGAAGTTTTTCAGCTTGAGGTACTCGGCCATCGGATCGTCTTTTTCAAAGCCCTGCGGAATTTTCTTCAGCTTGCCTTCCTGATCCAGCTCCGGGAAATATTTTTTAAATTCTTTATTGTTGATAATGGTTAGAAAATCATTAGAATACAAAGAAATTTCCTTTCTCAGTTCTTTTAAGACGGATGCTTCCGGCATGTAGATTCCTCCGGCGACGAACGATTTTCCAGGTTCAAGGTGCAGGTAATAGCCTCCTTTCTGGCTTCCTTTTCCCATGCCCAGAGACGCTCCGAAATTTGTTTTGTAGGGAGTTTTATCTTTGGAAAACCGGGTGTCGCGGTAAATCCTGAACAATGCCTTTTTCGCATCGATCTTCGCCAGTTCCTCATCGAATCCTGACATTTCTATAATCAGATCTTCAAGGAAAGCAATTACATTCTGCTGCGATTCAACATACAGCGGTTTGTTTTCGGTAAACCATTCGCGGTTGTTATTCTGACTGAGCTTTTTTAAAAATCCGAAAACTTCGGGAGGAAGGGTGGCTGGCATGTGATTTTGTTTTATTTGAATGGTATTGGCTGATGAGATCAGCGTATGTCCTTTCAAAATTACAAAAACTATTCTAAACGTAATTTTTAAAAATGCATCAATAGCGACAAAAAGATCAATCCAATGTAACAAACAAAAATAATGGTTAACATTTTTTTAACCTAAAGTATGTTTTTTTGTGGTAAATTTTTTAAAAATTAACAAATCAGTACAGGATTCTGAATTAAAGTTTGTATATTTAGAACTTTATTCAAAACAAAATCAAATATTTATTGTATCTTTGCAGAAATTTTATAATATTTAATGAATTTATTTACGGAGACCAATTTAAGTCCTGATATTCTTAAGGCAATTGGCGAACTGGGTTACGAAAGCCCGACAGAAATCCAAAAACAGACTATCCCTTTTATTCTTTCAGATATTCGCGATTTGATCGCACTTGCGCAGACGGGGACAGGCAAAACAGCAGCATTTTCGCTTCCGATTTTGGATATGATTGACGAAACGAGTCGCAAAATCCAGCTATTGGTGCTTTGTCCGACACGGGAATTATGTCTTCAGATTGCTAAAGACATCAAAAATTACTCCAAGTACATGAAAGACATCAAAACTACAGCAGTTTACGGTGGAAGCAGTATCATGGACCAAATGAGATCACTTAAAGATAAACCGCAGATTATTGTGGGAACTCCGGGAAGAGTGATCGACCTTATCAACAGAAAGGCACTTGACTTTTCAGCCATCCACTGGCTGGTACTGGACGAGGCTGATGAAATGCTTTCCATGGGCTTTAAAGATGAGCTGGAAACCATTCTCAGCGAAACGCCTGAAACAAAACAGACGTTCCTGTTCTCTGCAACGATGAACAAGGAAGTTGAACGAATTTCCAAAAATTACCTGACCAAACCTCACAGAATTTCCGTAGGTTCTATTAATGAAGTTAAGAAGAACATCAAGCACGAATATTATGTAACCGGTTACCGTCAGAAAAAAGAGGCTTTGAAGAGACTGATCGATTCAAATCCTAACCAATATTCCATTATTTTCTGCAGAACGAGAATGGAAACCCAGGAGGTTGCCGATTTCCTGATGCAAAACGGATACGCGGCTGATGCGCTTCACGGAGATCTTTCCCAGGCGCAGAGGGATACGGTAATGAAGAAGTTCAGACTGAAAAACATCGATATCCTGGTGGCAACGGACGTTGCGGCAAGAGGACTGGATGTAAATTCACTAACGCACGTAATTCATTATTCTTTGCCTGATGATCCTGAAGTATTCGTCCACCGAAGCGGAAGAACGGGTAGAGCAGGAAAAGATGGTATTTCGATTGCCCTGATCAAGCCGGAAGAAAGCAGAAAGCTGAAGCAGATCAAATCGGTAACGAAAATCGAGATGACCGAAGGAAAAATTCCTACCGGAGAAGATATCATCAAAGCCCAGGTGGGCGGCGTTTTCGAAAGTCTTTTCGAGATCCACGAAGATTTCTTCGAGTTCGATGATTCTTTGATTCCTGATTTATCGGCCTTTACAAAAGAAGAACTGGCACACAAGCTTCTTCAGTTCCAATTGAAAGACCTGGCGCTGTATTACAAGGACAGACATGATCTGATGGAGCAGAAACTGAGCAGCAGAGATGACGACAGAGGTTCCAGAAGAGACCGTGACAGAGGCAGAGACCGCGACAGAGGAGAACGGAGCGATAGAGGAGAAAGAAGAGAGCGGGGCGGAAAACCGAGAAGAAAGAACGAAAATATGGTAAGATTCTTCTTCAACCTTGGTAAAAAAGACCAGCTGAAAAAGCTTGATGTATTAGACATCATCAACAAAGCTACTTCTAACGGAAAAAGCAAAAAAAGAGCGGAGATCGGAGATATCGAGATCCTGGAGAAATTCTCTTTCTTCGAGATTGAAAAATCCTACAAAGGAGATCTTCTGAGTAATATTTCCACGATGAAATTCAGAGGAAAGGAAATGCGCGCTGAAGAGGCAAATTAATCCCTTCCAAACACTATAGAAACCGGCATAATTGCCGGTTTTTTTATTTGATAATCAGGGGATAATCCAATGTTAACAAAACTTAATGTTGTATTGTTTCAGGTAAGGGGGTTTTTTAAGAAATTTGCACACGAAATTATAAAAACTTTACAATGGGAATTGGTAATATTTTCCACGCTTTCCAACCGAAAGATAAAATCTTCTTTGTGCTTTTCGAAAAAGTAACAGAAAACCTTGTAGCAATGTCTGAGGAATTCAACCACGGAATCAAAGATTTCGATCTGAATGACGATGCCATGCTGAAAAAGATGAGTGACTATGAGCACAAAAATGATGAGCTTACCCACGAAATCTTCGTAGAATTGGGGAAAAACTTCATTACGCCGTTCGACAGGGAAGATATCCACACGCTGGCTACCGGGCTGGATGATATCGCCGATTATATCTACGCTTCCACGAAGTATATTTTCCTGTATAAATCGCCTGAAATGAAGGCCTATTCCGATTTCTCATTACTGATCCACAAAGCATGTCTTGAGATTCAGAATGCCATGAAAAACCTGAAAGGTTTCAAAAATATGGAGCAGGTAAAAGAGGCCTGTATCAAAGTAAATTCCATTGAAAATATTGCTGATGATCTGTTGTCGAACTCTATGGTAGAGTTGTTTGAAACAAACGACGCGATCAATATCATCAAAGTTTCTTCCGTACTTAATTATCTTGAAGTAGTAACAGACAAAGCAGAAGATGTTGCCAATACAATTGAGAACATCATGATTAAATACGCTTAATTAATAATTATAACTAAACAATGGAATTTCCGATTTTACTTATAGTTATTATTGCATTGGCTTTGATATTCGATTACATCAATGGTTTCCATGATGCGGCCAACTCAATTGCGACTATTGTTTCTACAAAAGTTTTAACTCCGTTCCAGGCCGTTCTTTGGGCTGCGCTCTGGAATTTTGCCGCTTTCTTTATTGCTGCTTATATCATCGGAGAATTTAAGATTGGTAACACGATTGCCAAAACCGTTAATGAAAATTTTATCACCCTTGAAGTAATTTTTTCAGGACTGGTTGCGGCCATTGCCTGGAATTTGCTGACTTGGTGGTTCGGGATCCCTTCCTCTTCTTCACATACGCTAATTGGGGGATTTTTGGGAGCCGCCCTAATGCATGCCTTTATGATGGATTATCATGACGTGGCAGCAGCCCAGCCCGGTTTAGGAGCTTGGGAAACGATGAAAGAAGCCTTCAGCCAGGTGACCCATCAGAGTGTCGTAAAATTTGATAAGGTAATTCCTATTTTCCTGTTCATTTTTATGGCACCGATCATCGGGATGATTATTTCAATCATTATTACCTTAATTATCGTTCACCTTTATAAGAAATCAAATCCTCATAAAGCCGATCAGTCATTTAAGAAATTACAGTTGGCCTCTTCTGCTTTATTCAGTTTGGGGCACGGTCTTAATGATGCTCAGAAAGTTATGGGGATCATCGGGGCGGCGGTAATTTATTATCATGTAAATATGCTTCAGGATCCGGAATATCTAAACGTAGCTTCTGCAGACCGTTTTGACTATTTCGCACAGCATTACATCTGGGTTCCTTTGGTTTCCTTTATTGCAATTGCTTTGGGGACTATGAGCGGAGGATGGAAGATCATCAAAACCATGGGTACCAAGATCACGAAAGTAACTTCCCTGGAAGGGGTGAGCGCTGAAACGGCAGGTGCCATTACTTTATTTATTACCGATCACTTTGGAATCCCTGTTTCTACAACACATACGATTACAGGTTCCATCATCGGGGTAGGGCTGACAAAAAGGGTTTCCGCCGTGAGATGGGGGATTACCGTAAGCCTTCTTTGGGCATGGGTACTTACCATTCCTATTTCAGCGATTGTTGCCGGAATTACATATCTTGTGGTAACATTTTTATCTTAATCTTATTTTTAAAATATATTTGAAACTTTGCTCATCCGGGCAAAGTTTTTTGTTTTATAAAGCTCTGAAAATCGTATTTTTGTTTAAACTATTAGAATTTATGGAATTTTTAGACCGATACCAGCAGATTGTTGCGGATGCCATTGCCAAATATACCTTTAAAGACAAGCCGGCGGAATTGTATGAACCGATGAACTACATTATTTCCCACGGTGGAAAACGTCTTCGTCCGATCATGGTGCTGATGGCGTGCGATCTGTTCGGCGGTGATCTGAAAGAGGCAATAAAACCTGCGCTGGCGATCGAATTTTTCCACAATTTCACCCTGATCCATGACGATATCATGGATGAAGCTCCGCTGAGGAGAAACAAACCAACCATTCATACTTTACACGGAATCAATGTCGGAATCCTTTCCGGAGACGGACTGATGCTGAAAGCCTATAAATTTTTCGAGGATCTGGAACCTGAAATCTTTAAAGCCTGTATCCGGATTTTTACCCACACCGGTCTTCTTTTATGCGAAGGGCAGCAGTACGACATTAATTTCGAAACCCAGGAAAACGTGACCTTTGATGATTATATGAGGATGATTACCTATAAAACAGGGGTTCTGAGTGCGTCATCGTTTGAGATCGGGGCCCTGATTGCAAAAGCAAACTTCAAGGATGCAAAAGCGATTTTCAACTTCGGAAAGCATATCGGGATTGCATTTCAAATTATGGATGATTATCTTGACGTATTCGGTGATCAGGCGCAGTTCGGTAAAAAGCACGCCGGGGATATTTATGAAAATAAAAAGACCGTCCTTTATCTGATGGCGAGAGAACATGCTACAGAGGAAGAAAGAAAAGAGCTGGATTACTGGTATTCCAAAAAAACGGATAACATTGATAAAGTATACGGTGTGGAAAAGATCTTCAGAAGGACGAAAGTTGATGAGAAAGCATTGCGTTTGATCGAAAAACATAATGAGATCGGGCAGAGCTACCTTCAGAAGATCGATATCCCGGAGGAGAAGAAAAAGCCGTTTGCTGAGCTGGCTAATTATTTATTGAGAAGGGAGTCATAATATAGTCATAAGTCAATTTGGGAGCCTGAAAACAGGTATAAACTGAATTCAGAATTTTCAATTTGGCTTATTCTCAAATTTTCAATTTAAATAAATGAAGTTCCGGACTGAAGTTGATATTAAAGAATCAGAGAAGAAGATTGGCGTTGAAGATAAAATATTTTCAATAGGATCCTGTTTTGCTTCGGAAATGTCAGACCTGTTTCGCCAGGGACAGCTGCAGACGGTAAATAATCCTTTCGGAACAATTTTCAATCCTTTTTCAATCAGCCACTCGATCAAAAAGCTTCATGATTCTGAATTTTATGAGGAGGAAGACCTTATTGCTTTTGATGAAGAATTTATTTCGCTGGATCACCATACCGTTTTTGATACCCGATACATTCATCAGACACTGGATAAGATCAATACCCGGATTACGGAAGGCAATCAGTTTCTTCAGGAGAGCAATTGGGTCATCATTACCTATGGAACCTCTTTTATCTACGAATTTATTCCGAAAAAGAAGCTGGTAGCCAACTGCCACCGGATTCCTCAGAAATTCTTTGAAAAGAGACTGCTTACCAATCAGGAGCTCACGGATTCCATTTACGATACCGTTTTAAACCTGAAAGACATCTGCCGGGATGATGTTCAGATTCTATTTACAGTGTCGCCGGTACGCCATACAAAAGACGGAATGCCCGAAAATCAGCTGAGCAAATCAAAACTGATTACCGCAGTCCATGAAATGATTGAAGAGCTGGATTACTGCCATTATCTTCCCGTTTATGAAATACTGATGGACGATCTCCGTGATTACCGCTTTTACAGGGAAGATATGATCCATCCTACGGAGCAGGCCGTTAATTATATTTTTGAAAAGTTCGGCAACGCTTATTTTTCGGATGAAACCAAAGAATTTATAAAAGAAAATTTTAAAATATCCAAGGCACTGGAACACCGGAGCCGTGATGAAAAAGATCCGAAATATATTGAGTTTAGGGAAAAACTGGAAGAAAGGATAGAAGCACAGAGAGAAAAAGTAAAGCATAATATATTTAAAAACTAATGGCCATTATTGAAAACACAGAAGGATTATCTACGGATCAGATTAATGATGAATTGAGAAAAGGAGCAAAATTTGTGGTTTTTTCCTATACGATATCCGTTATTGTAATTACATTGAGAAGGGGCAGCGATATTTATTTTATAAAATCAGATGAATCATCTTTTAAATACAGCTGGAAATATTCTTTATTGACGTTATTTCTGGGATGGTGGGGAATTCCTTTCGGGCCCATTTTTAGTCTTGTTTCTTTCTATAAAAATTTTACAGGAGGAAAGGATATTACTCAGGAGGTCTTAAGTCAGCTTAATGCCGCATTACAGCAATGATTGATTTTACAACAATTGGTTATCTTAAAGCCGGTACAGAGAAGCAGCAACGAGCTTATGAAATATTAACAGAATATAGAATTTTTGAAAAACTGACAGGTTATACGCCCATTCTGGCAGGAACAATCCCGATAGGAATAGATATTGAGGGAAGCGATCTGGATGTCATCTGTGAAATGAAAAATAAGATTGAGTTTGAGCGATTTTTAACGGATATCTTTTCAGATTTTAATATAAAAGTTGAAAGCCTTGAAATAAATGGGGAAGATGCTGTTGTCAGCAACTTTACCCTGGAAGAATTTCCTGTCGAAATTTTCGGGCAGAATAAGCCCGTAACTGGGCAGAATGCCTATCGCCATATGATCGCCGAATACAGGATATTGCAGGAAAAAGGAGAAGATTTTAAAAACAGAATAATTGCATTGAAAAAACGGGGAATTAAAACAGAACCCGCATTCGGAATATTGCTGGGGCTCGAAAACCCTTATGAAGATTTATTAAAATTTTAAAGAAAATGATTGATACCCATACCCATTTATACGCAGAAGAATTTGATGAAGACCGGAAAGAAGCCATTCAGAGGGCATTGGATAAAGGGATAACCGAATTTTACCTTCCGGCCATCGATTCGGAATCGCATGAAAAAATGTTGCAGCTTGAGGCCGAATATCCCGGGACGGTTTTTTCAATGATGGGGCTGCATCCGTGCTACGTAAAACCGGAGACCTGGGAGAAAGAGCTTGAAACGGTGAAGAGTTATCTCGATGCCAGAGATTTTCCGGCAATCGGGGAGATCGGGATCGATTTGTATTGGGACAAAACAACTTTGGATATTCAGGTAGAAGCTTTTAAGCAGCAGATCGACTGGGCGATTGAAAAAGACCTGCCGATCGTGATCCATACGCGTGAAAGCTTTGACGAAACCTTTGAGGTTCTGGAAAGAAAAAAGCATCCGAAACTCCGCGGCATCTTTCACTGCTTTTCCGGAAATCTGGAGCAGGCAAAACATGCGGTCGACCTGAACTTCATTCTTGGAATTGGTGGGGTAGTTACCTTTAAAAACGGCAAGATTGATCAGTTTCTTCACGAAATCCCGTTGGATAAAATTGTTCTGGAAACAGATTCTCCTTATTTGGCGCCGGTTCCGCACAGAGGAAAGCGTAATGAAAGTGCTTACCTTGACCTGGTGGCCGGCAAGCTGGTGGATATTTACAAAACCGATTTTTCGGAAATCGATAGGGTTACGACGGAGAATGCAAAAAAGATTTTCAGAAAATAGTTTTGCCATGAAATTATTAAGAGAGAATCTTCATTATCTACTATTCCTTTCTTCTGTTTTTTTTCTTTTCAATCCGGCAAAGTTTCCTGCGGATGACGGTTTTTTCTATCCGCAGATCGCTTATAATTTTGTTCATCATGGTTTCATGGGGTTTAATGATCTCTATCTTACCAACGGTTTTCATCCTCTATGGATGTTTTTTTGCATTATCGGAGAGTTCTTAAATCCTTTTGATAAATCTTTTCTGCTTTATATAGTGTGGTTCTTTCAGGTACTGCTAATATTTTTTGGAATACGTCTGTTAGAAAAATTTATTTTTAAAAGTGACGGTATCGGTAAAATATTTTCTTTCTCATTTTATACAATTTTATTTTTCAGTCTGGGTACATTGTATTTGACTGAAGCCCATCTGGCTTTTTTCACCATTGCTCTATTGTTGTTTTTCATTGCTAAATCATATAAAAATGATCTTGTATTCGGAGTCATCTGCAGCCTGGTTTTCATGGCGAGATTAGATCTTATTTTCTTGATATTCCCGCTGGGATTTCTGTACTGGCATTCCAGAAGCTTGACTATTAAAAGTATTTTAAAAATGTTTTTTGGATTCAGTATCTTAACAGTTCCTTATCTGTATTCAAATTATATTATTTTTAATGATCTTGTTCCTATCAGTGGGAAAATCAAAAGTTCATTTCCTACAATCAGTAATGATATTCCTTTTGTGTTTTTAACTAATTTTTGCTTGTTTACCGGCATTTTATATTTGATTTTTTTACTTTTATTCAAAAATATCCAATATAGAAATCTTAAAGTTTGTTTTTTGGCGGGATGTTTAATTCATCTCTTTTACAATCTATTTTATCAGGATCATATAGGGCAATGGTATTTTGTTCCGCAGTTCATGCTTTTTGGATTTTTTATTAATGATATTTTTAAAAAAGCAAATATCCGTTTTCTTCAAAAAAGCAAAATAATTACGATTATAACAGCTTTTGCGGCAATTTTTATTTGTTTTCTGGGATTCATGAAACTCATCACTAACCTTAGTATTTCTGCAAATGTTTTTAATAAAAGTGCTGGAGTTGAAAAAAAACAGCAAGATGGTATGAGGATAATTTCGGAAGTGTTATCTAAGTCCTTACCGGCAAATGCAAGGATTTATGTGTATGATTTTCCGGGTAAGTTTGCATTTTTTTCTGATCTGAATTTTGTTCCTGCAGATGCCCTCGTGGCCAACCTGAAGTTTTTTAATGAGATTAATGAATTAAAATTCAGCAAGTATCTAAAAAAGAATGATATTCATTATCTGCTGCTCCCGAGTGTTCTCAGTAGAGGTGAAAATACGATGGAATTTATGGGTGTAATCATAAAAAAGGTTGACCATCAGAACTTCTTTTATATTAGAAATACCCTAAGTCATAAAATTGTTGATACTTTATCCGAGACCCAGCTTAACAAAATAAAAGAATTTGAAAACCCAGCTAAAACCTGGCAGAAAAGGTATGATTCTATAAGTATTTATAGACTGAAGTAAAAAAGCCTTCCCAATTGGAAGGCTTTTGCTTTATTTCTTTCTTGTAAAGTTCTTGTTCTTCGGCTTTTTAAAACCGACACTCGCGGATGAACCGTCAGGCTTCTTTTTATTATTGTTGGGCCTTGCATTGTTAGGTCTCGAAGATTTTGGCCTATCTCCGCCTGCTCCCATCGGCTTATTGTTGGAATCTCTTTTCTGAGCAACCAGGTCGTCCGTATGGAACGGATGATCTTTAACAATCGGGATTTTCATGCCGATCAGCTTTTCCGTATTTTTCAAGTTTAATAAATCCAGTCCGTCTACGAATGAAATGGAAGTTCCTTCCGCACCGGCTCTTCCCGTTCTTCCGATCCGGTGTACATAGGTCTCCGATACATCGGAAAGCTCAAAATTAACAACATATTTCAACTCGTCGATATCAATTCCTCTGGCGGCAATATCGGTGGCTACCAGAACCCTTGTTTTACCGGATTTGAAATTGTTCAGTGCATTCTGACGGGCATTCTGCGATTTATTCCCATGAATGGCCTCCGTGGTAATATTGTCTTTCTGAAGTTTTCGGGCAATCTTATCGGCACCGTGTTTCGTCCTTGCAAAAACCAGAACGGAATCGGAAATATCGTTCTTAAGGATATGCGTCAAAAGATTCAGTTTATCATCTTTTTCCACAAAATAAACCGATTGCTTGATGGTTTCAGCCGTTGATGAAACAGGAGTAACTTCCACTTTTACCGGATTATTCAGGATCGAATCGGCCAGTTTCTGGATTTCCGCCGGCATTGTCGCGGAGAAAAACAGGGTCTGCCTCTTTGGTGGTAAAAGCTTGATAACTCTTTTCACATCATGTACAAAACCCATATCCAGCATCCGGTCGGCTTCATCCAATACAAAAATCTCAAGATTTTTCAGGCTGATGATTCCCTGGGCGATAAAATCCAAAAGTCTTCCCGGTGTTGCAACCAGGATGTCAACTCCTTTTTTCAGGGCAGCTTCCTGATTTCCCTGCTTTACCCCTCCGAAGATTACCAAGTGTTTTAACGGTAAGTATTTTCCGTACGCTTTGATGTTTTCCTCGATCTGGATCGCCAGCTCTCTGGTCGGCGTCAGGATCAGTGCCTTGATATGATTATTCTGAAATTTATTTTTAGAAAGATTCTGTAGGATCGGGATGGCAAAAGCAGCCGTTTTTCCGGTACCTGTCTGTGCGCATCCCAAAAAGTCTCTGCCCTTGGTAATCTCGGGAATCGATTTTTCCTGGATCGGGGTAGGGTTGGTATATCCTTGTTCCTCAATTGCCTTTGCAATAGGTTCTATTAAATGTAAGTCTGTAAAATTCAAATGAATTGTTTTTATAATTAAAACAAAATTCCCTCAAAATGAAGGAATTTTGTTTTGCAAAGGTAGTTTAAATATTTTTAATGTATTATTTTACTTTTGTCCACTGTTGGTTATGTCTCAGATCCTCAAAGAATTTATATAATTCAGCGAGTTTTTCCGTGCCTCTTTTTCCGTAATCTTCTATGTGTTTTGTCGTTCCGTCAGCAAAATATATTCTTAAATGCGATGTCGGGAGATCGGTCACGTTTCTTTCACCGTATTTGTCATTCAGGCTTTTCACATTCAAATTGTCGAGTAAAGCAATAAGGGTATTGTAATCTGCTTCTTTAATCGTTCCTTTGAAAGTTCCTTCTCTTGGTTTATCGAATTCACTTTTTGAAAAACCTTTAGAAAAGTTGAAATGTTCCGCTTCGAGTACGGCGGTCCGGTCCGGATTAATGGTTAATTTGAAAATAGGGCAGGATCCGAAGCATGCTCCGGCTTCATATTCGATCTTGGAATACTTGGAATTGGCTTTTTGTGATTGACAGGAAAATAGAAGAATCACCGCAAAAAGACTCAGTATATATTTCATAGCTCATATTTTTCCCGTATCGCTCAAGAATTGTTCCAAAGTCTCCGTTTGAGATGATATTACCTTAATTAAAAGAAAGGTTTCCAATACGCTGAAATCGGGTTCTCCAGGATAAAATTAAATTTAAAAAGATACTTCAGATAAATTTTTGTTATTTTGAAGTCAGAAAAATTACACATGTATACTTTCCTTAAATCTTTTGTTAAAAATATCATTCCTAAAGAAACGCTCATCCGCCATGAGGATCAGTTTAGAAAACTTCTGAAACCGTTTTATCAGGGAAAAGATCATGAATGTAATATCTGTAAGACAAAACTTAAGAAATTTGTCCGCCTTGAAAACGGACAGCTGATCTGCCCGGTCTGCGGAAGCTTACCCCGGACAAGACGACTGAATATGCTGCTGGAAAGCGAATTTCTGAAACCTAACTTTTCCTTTCTGGACTTCTCCCCGTCAAGAATGCTCTATAAAAAATGGAAAAAGCGAGAGGATATTTCCTATTATCCCACCGATTTTGAAAATGAATTCCTTTCCGATTACCATTATGACATTACCCATATAGATGCGGAGGACGAAAAATTTGATCTGATAGTCTGTTACCATATCCTGGAACATATCACCGAAGATCAGAAAGCCATGGGTGAACTGTTCCGGGTTCTCAAAAAAGGCGGTGCCGCTTTAATTCAGACACCTTTTAAAGAAGGGGAGATCTATGAAGATGACTCAATAACAACCGAGGAAGAGCGGTTAAAGCATTTCGGCCAGGAGGATCATGTACGGATCTATTCGGTTAAAGGTTTGGAGTCGCGTTTAAAAAATGCCGGTTTCCAGGTGACGGTAAGAACTTTTTCGGAAGATGCGTATCATGGATATTCTCCGAATGAAAAAGTGCTGATTTGCAAGAAATAACCTATTTCACTTTTTTCCAGTCCTGATTAAACCTTATATCAAACAGTATTTGATATAATCTTTTTAAACCGTATGTGCCGGACAAGCCGTAATCTTTAATGGATTTCGTCTTTCCGTTGTCATAGGTAATGGTTAGCATAACCGATTGATCATCGGTCCAGTGTACGGCATAATTGTCCTGAAGTTCAACGAAATTCATATAATTCAGCAGATTCTCCAGATTTTGGAAGTCAGCTTCTTTTATCTTTGTTTCAAAGTTGCCTTCGCCTTTTTTAAAAGCCTTTTGTGATTTCTTTTCAAAATCAGGATCTTCGCTATTAATGAAATTATAATTTTTTGCGAGAAAGCTCGATATCCCAGTTCTGTTCAGCTCCAGGCTGAATACCGGACAGGTGCCATAACACATGCCGGTTGTAAATTCTATTTTCTGTATAGAATGATGAGAGGGATTAGGATTATATTCTACCAGTCCATCAAATTGATAATCCAGAATTTTTGACACCAGCTTATGGGTAGTAGCATATCGATCAGAATACAGGTCTTCTTCGATTTCTTCCGTAATGACTTTAAGATAATCCTTTCCGTCAATATTCAGGACTATAGGCACTGCAAAATCGAAATAGGTCGGATTTACGGAGGTAAGCTTATAATGCTTTCCAAAATCCAGAAGCAAATTAATACTCGAATCACAGGAGTATGTTTCATGTGTATCCGAAGATACGCCCTGACAGCTTTGGTCGTCTCCGATAAATATCAGATCGGTTAAGCCATTGTGATCAAAATCGCCCTTGTAAAAACTTTTGGTTACTCCTAAACTGTCGGCGGCTCTTTTCAACTTATCAGTTATATCGGTAGAGGTACCGGTAAAACTTTGAATTGTTTTTAAAATAAACTTGGAATAACGGTCGGATGTATCGAATTTACTGTTTCTTACAAAAGACTCAACCTCAGAATCTGTTCTGAGGCTGTCTATTTTTGATAAAGCTCTGCCTTGTGAAAAGCACAGCTGACTGATCAAAATAATGGTTAAAAGAAATACTTTTCTATCCATGCAATTGTTTCCAGATGGCATCTTTCAGTTCCATAAGTCCTTCGCCGGTAACGCCGGAGAAAAACAGCGGCTGTTTGTTTTCAGGGAATTCAGCGGCGATTTCTTTCTTCAGCTCCTCATCCAGAAGATCGGATTTTGAAACCGAAACAATGAAATCTTTGTCCAGCAGTTCCGGATTGTATTCCTTCAATTCGTTTTCCAGGATTTTAAACTCCTGAAAATGATCTTCGGAATCGGCAGGAATTAAGAACAATAAGATGGAATTTCTTTCGATATGTCTCAAGAAACGGTGCCCTAAGCCTTTACCTTCCGCAGCTCCTTCGATGATTCCCGGGATATCGGCCATTACGAAAGATTTGTAATTCCGGTAATCTACAATTCCTAAGTTTGGCGTTAAAGTGGTAAATGCGTAATCTGCAATTTTCGGTTTTGCCGCAGAAACTGAAGAAAGGAGCGTGGATTTTCCGGCATTCGGGAATCCTACCAATCCTACATCGGCAAGGATTTTAAGCTCGAAAACCACGTAGCCTTCCTGTCCGTCCATTCCCGGCTGTGCAAACCTCGGAGTCTGGTTGGTGGAAGATTTGAAATGTTCGTTTCCTTTTCCGCCCATTCCGCCTTCCATCAGGATGATCTCCTGTCCGTCTTCGAGGATTTCCCCGATAATTTCGCCGTCTTCATTTTTGGCAATAGTCCCGATCGGAACCTCAATATATACATCCGCTCCGTAAGCTCCGGTAAGCTGGTTTTTTCCTCCGTTTTCTCCACGCTCCGCCTTTACGTGACGTGTATAACGAAGAGGAAGTAAAGTCCATTCATTGGCATTTCCTTTCATGATGACGTGTCCGCCACGGCCTCCGTCGCCTCCGTCCGGTCCGCCTTTAGGAATATATTTTTCACGGCGAAGGTGTGCAGAACCTGCTCCTCCGTGCCCGCTTTTACAATGAATCTTTACGTAATCTACAAAATTTGACATAATTTTAATTCAAGGTTTTATGTTTAAGGTTCAAAGTTTTAACCTTGAATTTGGAACTTTGAACCTTGAATCAAAAATTTATTTTTGAAACTTTTCTACCTCAGCGAAAAGCTTTTCAGAGATTTCACTGATGTCTCCGACACCGTTGATCTCTACATATTTGCCCTGCTGCTTGTACAGCTCGGCTACTTCTGCTGTTTTCGCGTAGTATTCTTTTATTCTGTTTCGGATGATCTCCACATTGCTGTCATCTGATCTTCCGCTGATTTCTCCTCTTTTCAGCAGTCTTTCTTCCAAAATAGAATCTTCAACCACCAAAGAAAGGCAAACATCAATCTCGTCATTCAGTTCTTCTTTTACAATTTTTTCCAGGGCTTCCGTCTGAACGGCTGTTCTCGGATAACCGTCGAAAATAAATCCTGCTGCATCGGTCGGCTTTCGGATCTCGTCGATCAGCATATCGGTGGTTACCTGATCCGGAACCAATTCCCCTTTATCGATGTACGATTTGGCCAGTTTCCCAAGCTCGGTATCATTTTTCATGTTGAATCTGAAAAGGTCACCGGTTGAGATCTGCTTCAAATTGAATTTCTCGATTAAGTTTTGCGCTTGCGTACCTTTTCCGCTTCCCGGAGGGCCGAACAGAACAATGTTTATCATAATGGTTTTGGGCTTCCGGCGACTGGCTTCTGGCTTCTGGCTTTTACCTTCAGCGTATTTGCTTTTGCCTTTAGCATTTTTAAGTTATTATTAAATTTATTTCTATATTTTACTTTTCGAGCTAAAGGCTATCAGCCAATAGCCAACAGCATTTTAATGGTTGATCTGTCCGTCTTCTAATTGGTACAGATTCGGTAAGTTTCTTCCCAATTCATCATAATCCAGTCCGTAGCCTAAGACAAACTTATTCGGGATTTCTTTTCCGATATAATCTAATTTGAAATCTTTCTTGTATACTTCCGGTTTTAATAGGAATGAAGCGATCTTAACGGATCTCGGACGCTGGGTCTCGTTGAAATATTTGAACAAGCTTTCTACTGTATTCCCCGTATCTACGATGTCTTCTACCAGGATGATGTGGCGGTCTTTTACATCTTTCGTCAGCTCCATTTTCTGGTAAACGATTCCCGTGGATTCCGTACCTGCGTAAGAACTCATCTGGATGAAAGCAATCTCACATTCTCCCGGATAATGCTTCAGAAGATCTGAAAAGAACATGATCACCCCATTCAGTACCCCGATGAAAACCGGAACTTCATCCTTATAATCTTCATAAATCTTTAAAGCCGTAGCTTTTACAATCTCCTGAATCTCGGCATCCTCCAGATAAGGAACAAAAGTTTTGTCGTGAACTTTAATACTCTCCATAAAAATTTTTAGTAGGCAGCAAAGTTAAGGATTTTTGATGAAAGGTGAATGGTTAATAGTGAACGGTGAATTTTGCTCCGCAAGTGAATTTTCAGACGGAACTTAATTGGCCACTCACCAGCTCAGCGGATTGACTATTGACAAGAAGTGAATGGTGAATTTTACTTTGCAAGTAAATGTTTAATTACCAACCGAAATAAAAATGGACAAGTGCAGCAGATTGACCCGCATGAATTGACCATTGATCTTAAAATGGCTGCCGGCCTAGCCCCGATTGCCGCGGCATCCTTTTTTTGCAATGGGAAAGCCAGGCAAAAAAGATACAGCAGAAAGCGGGAAAAAGCTCCTCAAATAAAGGAAGCTGGATGATGAATGCAGGAAGTTTATACTCGCTGTGGAACGTATTGATCTTTAATCGGATAACTGGAATCTGAAATTTTTGAAATAAATAAAAATTCCTAACTTTGTAATTCGCAAAACAAAAAATATCAGGATGTAGGATTCAGTTTCTTTCACATGTAATTAAGAGCAACAGCATTGGCCGTTGCAGGTTTTAACTTTTAAAGAAAGAAATCATGATTTTTCTACACGATATATCCTTTGGGTTTCCGGCGGGACACCTGCTTTTTAATTCTATTGATGTAACGATCCCTTCAAATTCGAAATCTGCACTGGTCGGGAGCAACGGCACGGGAAAATCCACATTGCTCAAAATAATGGCCAAAGAAATTGAACCTCAGGCAGGAAACATAACCGTTCACGGCGGGTTGTTTTATGTTCCGCAAATGTTCGGGAGTTTTGACGACTTTACCATCGCCGAATGCCTGAAAATCGATAAAAAGCTCGATGCCCTTCAGAAAATTACCGATGGCGAAGTGGACGAAGTGTATTTTGAAATACTGAATGACGACTGGGACATCGAGGAACGTTCCCTCCAGGCTTTGAAGTACTGGAAACTCGACGGTCTTCACTTTACCCAAAAACTAAGCAGCCTGAGCGGCGGACAGAAAACCAAAGTCTTTCTTGCCGGAATGATGATCCATGAACCAGATGTTATTCTGCTCGACGAACCCACCAATCACCTGGATCTTGAAGGCCGGAGCTTGTTGTATGATTTTATCGGTAAAACAAAATCAACCTTGGTGATGGTAAGTCACGACCGTGCTTTGCTGAACCTGGTGGACACGATTTTCGAGCTGAGCAATCAGGGAATTTCAACATACGGTGGGAATTATGATTTTTATGCCGAACAAAAGGAGATTGAAAATGAGGCGTTGCAGAAAGACATCCATTCCAAAGAACGGGCCCTGAAAAAAGCCAGAGAAAAGGAGCGCGAAACGCTGGAACGCAAGCAGAAGCTCGACGCAAGAGGGAAGGGCAAGCAGGAAAAATCGGGGGTGGCCCGGATTATGATGAATACGATGCGGAATAAGGCGGAGAACAATTCGTCCAAACTGAAAGCAGTACATGCCGAAAAAATTGAGGGAATTTCAGGCGACCTGCGGGAGCTGCGGTTATCCGTGAGAAATGCGGATCAGATGAAAGTAAACTTTAACGATTCCGGTCTTCATTCAGGAAAAATCCTGATTTCGACAGAGGAAATCAATTATGCCTATCATGAAAGCAATCTTTGGAAAGAAAATATCAGTCTGGAAATCCGCAGCGGTGACCGGATCGTCATTAAAGGCCGGAACGGTTCGGGAAAAACAACATTGATTAAGCTGCTGCTGGGAAATATTCAGCCCTCTACCGGGAAAATCGCGAGAGCGGATTTTCAGTGGATTTATATCGATCAGGAATATTCATTAATTGATAAAAAAGCTACAGTTTATGAGTTTGTCCAACAGTTTAACGACCGCGCACTGCCGGAACCGGAAGTGAAAACCCTGCTCGCAAGATTTCTTTTCGGAAAAGATACCTGGGACAAAAACTGCGGCGTGCTGAGTGGCGGGGAACGCCTGCGATTGCTACTGTGCGGACTTTCTATCAGCAATAAAGCTCCCGATATGATTATTCTTGATGAACCGACGAATAATTTAGACCTTCAGAATGTAGAAATCCTTACGGATTCGATTCAAGATTATCAGGGAACACTGTTGGTTATTTCGCATGATGCGGTGTTTTTGGAAGAGATTGGGGTTAGTGGTGAAGTTGTGTTGTAGTAGGAATAATAAAATACCCATTTTGTTTGTCATTCCGTAGGAATCTCGACTTAGTATTAGAGAAATTTTGGAAAGATTCGCGTCTAGATTCCTACGGAATGACAAACTTTATACTGAGCTAACTTAATATTTTTGATGAAGAGTTTCCAAAAATTCTTTACGATCGAAGTTCTCCACAAATCCTGATTTTTCGCCTTTTTTCAATTCATTGATTAAATATGATTTTTTGTAAATCGTTTCGGATTTTATAAAAACTAGTTTGGAATATTGCTTTTGATTTTTCATGATACGGTGTTTTAGAGGAGATTGCAATGAGGGATTTCTACAGGGATCTATATTGAAGGTTTATGCAGGAGTAATAATTATTTAACTTCTGATAATGTCCAATCAAGATACATATCTTTATTGATAATATCAAAAAGAAGATTTTCTAAGTTTTCGCAAAAATGTCTCTTTAATACTAATGGAGATTTTATTAGAGTTTCTTTTATTTCTTGTTCAGTATAATAATAAGACTTTGGATTATAAGTGTCATATTGATCAGCTTTCCGTATTCTATGTTTTAGCAAAATATTTGCTATGTTTTCAATAATTAATTCTTCACAAACCATTTCATCTTCAACTTTATTAATTATTAAATCATACTTTCCATCCCATATATCATATTCTTTATAATAAACCCTTATTAATCTTTCTTTATGTAATTGATTAATTATATGGATAAGACCCTCTTTTTCTCCTATTGCACTTCCATATGAAATTATCCGTTTACTCCCTTTTAAAATAAATAAAGGACCTTGTCCTACAAATTGGTCCTCAAATCTTAAGGTTTCAAAAAACTTTTTAGATTGATAATGGAAACAAAATGTGTCATCAGTTTCACGTATCTCATCTTCGAATATTTGAACAATATCTCCATATTTATTTAAAAGATACTCTTTGGCTATTTTTAGATATTCATCTTTTAAGTTTTCTTGCATTTTATTTTAAGTGTTTTTTGTGAAGATTGTTTTAAATATATTATGGCAAAGGTCTAAATAAACCATGAATATTAGCCTTATTCCTTTATTGGTTCATTTAAATCCTTTAGAGCTTTGAAAATAGAAGGTTTCAAAAAGCTGTTAGACTAATTTTATTAACTTGGCAGATTTTTTTTATAATTACTTTAACTTAATATCAGGCAATTGAAAAGCTCCTACAGCTTCTATCGTCTTTGCAGAATTTTCTTGAAGATTTTTGAAAAAAATATCAATATTTTCTTTGTATCCTCTTTCACTTACACCAAAAAGCAAAATACCACTGTTATTTTTATCAGAGATTAGTTTATAACGGTAAACATTTCTTTCGACAATTAAGATTTCCTTTCCGTCATCTGAATTTTTGCTGACCATGAAATCCAGAATATATTCTCCATTATTTTCATACGTCTTATAATTGATAACAGGATTAGACTGCTTCATTTTCTCCAGTTCACTGATTTTTTGATTAATGACATCTTCTAGTTTAAAATCTCCTTTTGCAAAATCGATCATGATAAGGGTATTATATTTTTCGATGTTATCATTGGAGGCCAAGTATTCCTGTTTGTAATAATTATCATTCGGATGAGAAGTCCAGGCTAAATGATAAGTTTTGGAATCAATCGTAATGTCGCGGGGAATATTTAAATATTCTTTCACTTTATTTTGTGCAGTTAAAGTTATAAAGGGAAGTAAAAGAAAAATAAGTAATTTTAATTGTTTCTGCATGATGTATACTGGGGTAAAATTTACTCATTTAACATAGAAGAAATATCCATTTGTTGATGAAGAATTCTGATGATCTCAATCTCTTGATTGCTAAAGTTAATTTTATAAAAAATAAAATGTGATTTTACTCTCGATCGGAAATATCCTTTTCTAACATCATTATAATCTTTGCCTGATTTCGGATTTTCAGATAAGTATTCAATTTCATTTATTATTAAGAGTATGTTTAAAAAAGATTTGTATTATTTATCTGATTTTATTGAGGATAATTTGACAATTCTGCCATAATATCCAATATTGCTGACTTTCAGGTGTCTTTTCATGGTCTTTATCCAGCC
>CAJYXJ010000075.1 GCA_913778085.1 uncultured Chryseobacterium sp. | reverse complement strand
AAAAGTATTCTAAAATTTCTATCTAAGCATCATGAAGTAAAAAAAACGCTCAATTTCATAAGCGTCTTTTGATTTTATCGATGATGATTTCCTCATGTATCTTACAAAAATCCAGTCATTTAGAATCATTAACAATGGATTTTTCAGAAAACACCACGACTATTATTGGTTTTAACGGTTCTACCACCACAAAGAAAGTGACGGATTACCTGGACGGCTTTCAATACCTGACTACCATCAGTTCCTCATCTTCAGGCAGCGGAAGTTCAGGATCGATGATAATGGCCAGCTCCGAATCCGGAAGAGCCATGGAAAGACAGGCTTACTCAGTTGATGACAGCTCCTCATCTGACCGTAGTCCGGTCATAACAAAAAACCAGAATCTTCAGTTTTTCCCGACAGCAGAAGGTTTTTACGATTATAAAAAAGATCAGTATATTTACCAGTATAAAGATCATCTGGGAAATGCGAGGATCAGTTTTGGAAGAGACACTTTTGGTAATCTGGAACTGGTGGATGTAAATGATTACTATCCGTTTGGAATGAATCATTTGAAGAGTGGAAATTCTTTCTTTGGAGCAGGAAGTTATAAGAATTACAAGTACAACGGAAAAGAGCTTCAGGAAACAGGAATGTATGATTATGGAGCGAGGATGTATATGGCAGATATCGGTAGATGGGGTGTAGTGGATCAAAAGGGAGCTGAGTTCCCAGGCTGGTCACCATATAATCATACTCTTAATAATCCTATCCGATTTGTTGACCCAGATGGCATGGCGCCAAATGATATTGTTTTTATTAATAATCATGGTGTAGAAGTTCATCGTATTAAAAGTGATACTCAATTTAAAACATATATACAAGCATCAACAAATGCAAGTAGTAATCCTGCACAAAGTACTGCAGGTTGGAAATCAGTTCCTATGCCTAATATAATTCAACACAGACCACAATCTAATGAAGATGTATCTGGTGCAGCTTATCAAGAAAATGATTATCAAATTGCAGCAAGAACAGGTTATTTTAATCAGGTTAAAAATTCAGGACAACTAAAGTTGGTAACAGAAGGGGGTAATCCTATTCCAAATGAAGCTACAAAAGATATACCTGATTTAGATCCTACTTTAGTTAAAGCCATTACTGTTCAGGAATCGAATGCGGGAACAACAGGTATTACAGATATTATGCAGGCTAATGTTCCTGGAGACTGGTCTAAAATGAAGAGTAGTTATCAATTAACTAAAGGTGAAAAAACAAGCGAAACGAACTCTTTATATGCAGGAACTAGAATATTAGCTACCAAAGGGTTCAAAGGCGGAGTTTCAGTTGATAAATCAGGAAAAGTTACCTATAAATTTCAAGGATGGGCAAGAGCTATAGGAGCATATAATGGTGGTGGAACTGCTGGCTACCAAAAAAATGTTTTACAAATGCAACAAGAATCTAAAAAACCTAACCCCTCAGATTATTAAAATATGAAAAGATTTTTTTTAAGTTTAATTATAATTTCATTAACAAGCTGTAATAAATCAGATTTATACAAAAATGATAAAAATAAAATTGTTGAAACAAAGTTAGATTACTATGAACGCTGTAGATTATTAGTTCTAGAACAAAATACTACTAATCAAGATTTTGGATTCACAAAAAAAGGAAAAGATATTGATGAACAAGTTGTCAAATATTTAGGGAATATTATTACCTCTAAAAAAGACACTCTAAAAATTTTAAATTCTGTTCATTATACAGGTATTTATGAGGATGCAAAGAGAGCAAACGGACAAGTGTATATTTATAATTCTCAAAATAAAGTCTTAGGTTTTTATAATTTAGGGTCTGCTAGTGCAGTACCTAACAGCATTAATGACAAGGAATTGATTTTTAAATACAGCAATGAAAATTGCAACCAAGCTACCAAAATTAGTTTTAAAGACAGTATTCCTAAACAAATATTTGTACAGTGTACAAAAGAGGGCGGAGATATATACAATTTAGAAACTACTCGTAACTAAGAAAAAAGCCCCGCTACCGCACGATTGCATCGTGTAGCAGATAATAAAGAACCCATCGTATTCACGATGGCTTTGTGTATTATGAAAGTTTTTAAGCTTGAATCTTAATATCATTTCAAACCTCCTCCTTCGAAATCCACTTCCCAACCGTCGGAGCCTTATAATTCCTCATCATTTCGAGCAATTCTTCAATACAATCACTGATCAGAAGCATGTCTCGGTTGACCTGTTTTAAAAAGCCTTTATCCACCATCGTCTGAACCATGCGGATCAGGTCATCATAAAAGCCGTCAATATTCAGAAGCCCGATTGGTTTCTGATGAAGGCCGAGCTGTGCCCAGGTGATCATTTCAAAGAATTCCTCTAAGGTTCCATAACCACCGGGAAGGACGATTACCCCGTCGCAGAGTTCATTCATTTTGGTTTTCCTTTCGTGCATGGTTTCTACCAGAACCAGTTCCGTGAGTTGCCTGTGGGCAATTTCTTTGGATTGTAAAAAGTGGGGAAGGACGCCAATGACTTTCCCTCCGGCATTCAGGGCCCCATCCGCTACAGAACCCATCAGCCCGACATCTGCGCCGCCATAAACCAGCTGGATGCCTTGTTTGGCTAAATTCTGTCCCAAAAGGGTTGCCTGTTCCTTATAAATATCGTCCGAACCGAAACTCGATCCGCAGAATACGGTGATGCTTTTCATGATTTAATCAAATTAATTAAAACAAAAATATCCAAAATCAAAAGACTTTGGATATTTTGAACCGCAATTTTGCAGTTTATAGTTTACTCATTTCCCAGAATCCTTTGGTTGGAAGAGACAGATACAATTGTTTATTGAGAAAACTGATACCACCTTTGATCTTCCAGGTTCCTGAAAACGAATTCTCATGATCTGAAATTCCGTAATAATAAACAGGCCTGTGTTTTTTACTGGAGTCTTCCACTCTTTTTTTATGGTTTAAAACAAGAGTTTTTACCGGCATCTGTTTTATAAAATCAATGGTATTTCCATCAATTTTACCTTCTATAATTCCGATACCTTTTGTTCCGAAATATTCGTCATGGTCCTGAACGGTTCCGGAGAATTTTTCACCGTCAAATTCTTTGATTTCAATGATAAACTCAACTTCCTGATCATTGAATTCAACCCCTTTTTTGAAATGGTATCTGTATTTTCCTTTCCACGTCCCGACCATGATTGTAATCTTATTTTTTAGGAATATTCGCTAAAATATCTTTCAGGAAACTCCAGAATTTCTGGGTGGAAGAAATGCTGGCCTTTTCATCCGGGGAATGGGCTCCGCGGATTGTCGGACCGAAGCTTACCATTTCCATTTCAGGATAATTGGCTCCGATGATGCCGCATTCGAGCCCGGCGTGACAGGCTACGACATGAGGTTTTTCCGTAAACTTTTCAGTATAGATTTTCTCCATCAGCTGAACGATTTCAGAACCCGGCTTCGGCTTCCACCCCGGATAAGATCCGCTGAAAACCGTATTCATCCCGGCCAAATCCGCTACCGATTTCAACTGTTCCGCTACAGAATCCTTTGAAGATTCTACGGATGATCTCGAAAGGTTTAAAATTTTTAAAGCCCCTTCTTTCAGTTCAACCCTTGCCACATTATTTGAAGATTCCACTAAATCTTTTACATCAGGACTCATCCGGTATACCCCATTGTGCAGGGATTTCAGAACGAGAATGATTTTCTTAGAATCTGTTTCTGATATGGCCTTATCCGAGCTGGTTGCATGCTCGATATTAATCTGAAGCCCTGCTTCTATGCCGGCGAACTCCTCTAAAATTTCGTTTTTAAGCCCATTCGTCAGTTCATCAATGAATTCCTGTGCATTTCTCACAGAAGCAATTGCGACTGCTTCTCTCGGGATGGCATTCCGCAATCCGCCGCCGTCGATGGAGATCAGTTGAATGTTTTCTTTTTCCAAAGCTTTATATAAGAGACGACCGAGAATAACGTTGGCATTCCCAAAACCTTTGTGTATATCCATGCCCGAATGTCCGCCCTGCAGGCCTTTCACTTCAAACGTGATGACCTGGCCTTCCGGGGACCCGGTTTCATAATTCTGGGAAATCGTTACATCGATTCCTCCGGCACAGCCGATATCGATTTCATCATCTTCTTCCGTATCCAGGTTTAATAAAATATCGCCGGTCAACTGTCCCGGTTTCAGGCCTAATGCACCGGTCATTCCGGTTTCTTCATCGATGGTAAACAGGGCTTCCAGCGCAGGATGCGGAATATCCGAACTTTCCAGGACCGACATGATCGTGGCTACCCCTAATCCGTTATCGGCGCCCAGGGTCGTTCCTTTTGCCCGTACCCAGTCGCCGTATACTTCCATTTTGATGCCTTCTGTTTCAAAGTCGAAAGTAACGTCATTGTTTTTCTGGCAGACCATATCCAGGTGAGATTGCAGAACAACCGGTTTGCGGTCTTCCATTCCCGGGGTTGCCGGTTTTCTGATGATCACATTACCTACAGCATCCACGGTGGTTTCAAGTCCCAGGTTCTCCCCGAATTCTTTAATGAAGGCAATTACCTTTTCTTCTTTTTTTGACGGTCTCGGAACTGCATTTAACCTGGAAAAATTCTTCCAGATCACCTGCGGTTCTATATTCGATAGTTCCATTGAATTTATTTTTCTCAAAATTACAAAATAAAAAAAGGCTTCCGTAAAAACAGAAGCTGTATTTTTGCTAGAAGCTAGAAGCTAGAAGCTAGAAGCTAGAAGCTATCAACATCCGCACTCTCCGTAGATCGGCAGCGTTTCCACGGTTCCGTCCGGTTTTTCGATCCTGATGGTTCCTTCAAAAAGCAGGGCTTCTTCGCCTTTGATCTTTTTTCCCTGTACGGAAATTTTATAATCACCGCTTTCGATCTCTTTGTTCAGCTGTTCATCCACTTCCATATCGCTGGATGAGATCAGGTTCATCGCCTGTCTTTTCCCGTCGAGTTTCATATAAGCGGTTTTCCCGGCATCATCGGCGTAAATGTACTTTTCGTTTTCGAAGTCAGCTTTATTCTTGGCAAAGTAGCAGGAGCATTCTTTAATTTCTTTCGGAAAGGCAAAGGTTTCCACGGAAATTTTACCTGAGGAAGCTTCTGCCTTTACCGTATCCTGCACTACCTGGACAGAATCAGCGGATTTAGGAGCCGAAACAGTTGGTTGTTCCTTTTTACAGGACACCAACAGAAAAGCTGACAAAAAAATGATTAAATATTTCATCGTACTATTATTTAATTAATCTTAATTCTGAAATTAAACGTCATCAATTTTTTTTAGAACCGTATTTACCCAGTCTTTATCACTGACTGACACTATAATTGTTTTAAATCCAAACTTCTTCCCTTCGGTTTCTACTCCGGCAGAATCATCAATATGGACATCAATACCGAATTCAGGGGGAAATTTTGAAATGTTCTTTCCCTTATTCCGGATCTTTTTTTCATGCATCTCCTGATTGATAACAAAATCAACCGGAATACCATGAGCTAAAAACATGAGTTTAATTTTATATACATTCCTGTAAGAAGTTGTATAAATATAAATTTTATGCTTTTGAGCTTTTAATGTTTTAAATAATGCAATTGTTCCAGACCTGAGTTTTTCCGTTCCGATCATTTTAGCAAAAAATGGTCTTCTCTCTAAAGGAAATCTGGTGGAAATTATCGTATCATCCAGATCAAACGATATTTTCATTGATAAGAAACTGCGGAATTCCGGTTTTATCCTCTTGCTCTCTCAAGCAGGGTCATCATTAACAAGGAAAGAATCACCAGGCTTTCTTCTTCATCATCGATGTCGATCAGGCGGTCCAGCTGGAATCTTCTTCCGAAAAAAGAAGGCATTTTTTTCAGTTTAAAATAAGCTTTTCCGTCCAGACCGGTTACAGTATAGGAAGGATTCAGGAAATATCCGGTAAACATTCCGATCACCGGGATTTCTCCTACCATGTTATCAAAAACCTTTACCCAGCCATTGTCTTCCTGTACTTTAAATTTAGACTGATCATTCGCATCCAAGATATCGTAGCTTGCTTTCCAGATCGAGCGCATCCCTTTCCTGGCCAGTCTTCCGAAACTTCGGCCGGTAGCAATTTCGCTTAGAGAATAAGAAGCGTTAAAATCGATCCACTGGTTGGCCTTGATTCTGAAAAGTTCCTTGGATTTGCTTTCGTCATTAAATACGATAACGTCTTCTTTCAGCTTGAACATTTTCTGACGAACGTAAGCTACGTAATTCCCATTCCTGTCGGTGATGTTGAAATCGCTTGCCAGCGTCGTAATTTTAAATTTAAAATCCAACGGATAATTTAAATTGTTAAGTACCATTCGGTTTATTTTTTTCAGTTAATATTGAGTAGTTCAAAGATAAGATTTTTAATTGAACGTTTAAAACGGGAAATCACGGAAGCCGCAAGTTTCCGTATATTTAATATCGAGTTTAAGCAGCCTTTCCAGTGGAATTTATGGCAAAAAACTGGAGATTATCAGGGATAAACTCTCAACAATTATCACTATTTTTGTGTTATGGATTATCCAAGTAAAGTATTGGCGAAAGCAGTAGATGAAATCTCCGGACTTCCCGGGATTGGCAGGAAGACCGCTTTGCGACTGGCCTTACATCTATTGAAGCAGCCTAACTCTAGAGCCGTGAGTCTCGGAAACTCCCTGATCAGCCTCGTTAACGACATCAAATACTGTAAAGAATGTCATAATTTTTCGGATTTCGATATCTGTGAAATTTGCAGCAATGATAAGCGGACGGATGAGCTGATCTGCATTGTGGAGGATGTGCGCGATGTGATCGCCATTGAGAATACCGGAAAATATACCGGGAAATACCTGATCCTGGGCGGTAAAATTTCCCCGATGGAAGGCGTAGGCCCCAACCAGCTTAATATTCCAAGCATAGAAAAAAAACTGAACGAAGGAAAAGTAAAGGAATTTATTTTTGCGCTCAGTGCCACGATGGAGGGGGATACAACAGCATACTACGTTTATAAAAAGTTTAAAAATTCCGGCGTGAATTTTTCCAGTATCGCAAGAGGGATTTCGGTAGGCGATGAACTGGAATATGCCGATGAAATTTCACTCGGAAGATCGATTATGAACAGGCTTCCTTACAGCGAAGGAAATTCTTAATTCCCGATTTCTTATGATTTCTGTTATCATTCCCTTATACAATGCTGAAAAAACTATTCTGACCACCCTGAATTCCATAAGAGCACAGACGGTGAATAAGAAGGAATTCGAAATCATCATCATCAACGACGGCTCAACGGACGGGAGTAAAAAAATTGTGGAGTTGTTTATCAATGATAATCAGGATTTAAATATAAAATTTTTAGAACAGCCTAATGGCGGAGTTTCAAAAGCCAGAAATGCAGGATTGCAGGCTGCTTCAGGAGCATTTATCGCCTTACTGGATTCGGATGACGAATGGCTTCCTGAAAAAACTGAAAAGCAGCTGAAACTTCTTAAGGATGAAAATTTAAATATTGATTTTATTGCCACCCGGAGAAACAGCAGTAAGATTCTGCCACCTTACCGGGTAAAGGATAATTTAGCGGAAATTACCTTCAGAAAATTGCTGCTGCGTAATGAAGCCCAGCCTTCCACCGTTATCTTTAAAAGAAAGGTGCTGGAAAATACGGGCTTTTTCAATGAAGACCAACGGTATGCGGAAGACCTGAATTACTGGATGAAGATCTCAAAAAACAATAAGATGTTTATTCTCAACGAAAGTTTGCTCATTGCCGATGGAGGAAGAAGAACATTCGGGGTTTCCGGACTTTCGGCCAATCTTTCCGCAATGGAAAAAGGATTTCAGCGTAACCTGAGAGAAATGTACGCTTTAAAAAACATAAATTTTATTCAATATCTTTTGCTGAAGGCTTTTTATAAAATGAAATACTTACTTTTGCTGGCGAGAACCTATTATTACAATTTTAAAAAATAACCAAAGGAGATTCATATGAAGTTGTCCGTCATTATTGTCAACTATAATGTCACTCAATTGCTTCGGAACTGTCTGGTATCGTTACGGGAATACCTGCGGGAAACAGACCATGAAACGATTGTAGTGGATAATGCCTCTACCGATTCTTCCTGGAAAGCACTGATCTCCGAATTTCCGGAAGTTCTTTTTATCCCGTCAGAAACCAATGACGGTTTTGCGAAGGCCAATAACAAAGCCGTTCAAACTGCAAAAGGTAAATATATCCTGCTGCTTAACCCGGATACGGAACTGGAAGGTTATTATATGAATAATATCCTGGACTTCGCCGCTGCCCAAAAAGATTTCGGATGCCTGGGGGTACGGATGCATGATGCCAAAGGCCATTTTTTACCGGAAAGCAAACGTTCGGTGCCGGATATGTTCAATTCTTTTGAAAAGCTTTTTACCAATTTTAAAAAAAATAATTCCAAGTCCTACTACCGCTGCGATATCCATGAGCAGGCGGTGGCAGAAGTAGAGGTGGTGACAGGGGCTTTTCTCCTGATAAAAAAAGAGGTTTATGAAGAAGTGGGCGGACTGGACGAATCCTATTTCATGTATGGGGAAGATATCGACCTCTGCTATACTTTACTGAGAAAAGGTTTCAGGAACTTTTATTACGGTAAAGCATCGATCCTTCATCACAAAGGCGAAAGCACGGTAAAGGATGAAGTCTATCTGGAACGCTTTTACGGAGCCATGCATATTTTTATTGATAAATATTACAAGAAGCCTAAACCGCTGCAATATTCTTTTCTGAAAGCCGGATTGAACCTGAGGCATAAAATTGAAAAGATTAAACTGAAGTAGTGTAAACCGCCCGGAGATCAGATTGGTGGCCGGGAAGAACAAGGCAAGAAGTCTTTAGAGAAGCTGCGTAATTAATTATCAGGTCATATTTTCGTTATCCTAATTCTGCTTAAAATAAAAAAGCAACTCCATACAGAGTTGCTTTTTCTATGTAAAATAATTATTTGCTTATTTAGTAGGTGCCGGCATCTGAACCGGAGCCGTTGTGGAAGAAGGTGCCGCCTTCTGATTAGCCGGAGCTTCTTTTTTTGCTGGAACCTGAACCGGAGCGGTGGTCGAAGGTTTACCCGTAATGACAACGCTTAACAGGATAAGAACGATGATTGTTCCTCCAAGTGTCCATGTTGCTTTTTCCATAAAGTCGTTGGTTCTCTGTACCCCGAATTGTGCAGAAGATGCACCTCCGAACGTGCTGGAAAGGCCTCCTCCTTTTGGATTTTGAGCCATAACGATGATAACCAGTAAAATGCTGGCGATCATAATAAGAACCATCAATAGTATAAATATAGAATCCATTATTTGATATCTTTTTGAATGGGCAAATTTAATCTTTTTTTGCGGAATAGCAAAGAAAGAACCCTTTAAATATTCCAAAAATAAAAAACGGCAACCGAGGCTGCCGTTTTTTCTGTATATGAGGAGGTTTTATTTAAAATCAGTTTCTTTTGCCTGATTGATATCGTAAGACTTCACCTTCATCGTCATATCCATTCCCATCTGGTTTACCGTTATGGAGTACGGCATTTTTACACCGGCCACATCTTTATAATCCGAGAATACGGTAGGAACGCTGATCTGCTGTCCCTGTGCTTTTACCGTTCTGGTTTCGCCGGTTTTCAATCCGGTTTTAACGCTGTAGTAGTAAGTTGTTTCAGGGCCTTTGATAGCGTAAGAATCTTCTCCGCCGATTTTTTCGATTCCCATGAGTTTATACTCAGGAGATTTGGCAAAAGCCATTTCTTCGAAAAGTTCGGTATTCTTCTGTTTTTCGGCGATCTGTTCCGGCTTCATAGGAACTTTCTGCCCCATCTGCTCGGAGTATCCGGTTTTCCCGTCAAATACCTGCTTCTGAACTACCTGTCCCATAGCGGTTACCTGGGTCATTTCTTTTCCACCCTGTGCTTTTACCATTTTCAGATCGATGTTCTGCCCCTGCATAGACATGGTTGCGTTTATGGTATACGAAGAAATTTTGGAAATATTCGCTTTTCCTCCGATGGCATCGATATATTTGTCGGCAACAGAAGCCACCGTTACATTAGCATCCACTTTTTTCGCAGATGGTTTTGCTACAGGATTGGCTTCCGTATCGTAATATTTTACGGGATATCCCAATTTTTCAAGTCCTTCGGAAATATCGGAGGCTTTACCGGCAATAAAAATTCTGCTCTGGTTTGGCATGATCGTCGATTTTACGGCATTCGATACATCGGCAGCCGTTACTTTATCGATAGATTTCAGGTAATTGGTGTAGAAATCATCCGGAAGATCCTGGATCTTCTGGTTCAGGGCAAATCTCGCAATCGTTGCAGGCTGTTCAAGGGCCAGAATGAAAGAACCTTTAAGTTTGGCCTTTGCATTTTCAAGCTCTTCCGGCTTTACGGTAGAGATCGCGTTAAGCTCGTTCATGAATTCTTTTACCGCTTTGTCCGTCACTTCGTTTCTTACACTGGCACTCGCAGAGAACTGCGGAGAGTACTTGCTTGAGCTCATGTTTGAATAGGCTCCGTAGGTAAACCCGTTTTTCTCACGAAGGTTCATGAAAAGCCTTGCTTCACCACCACCGCCAAGGATATAGTTGGCAATGGTCGCCGGGAAGTAATCGGGATCCTTCATTTTCAGCGTGTTAAGATTATTTAAGGAAACTACAGATTGTACTGCAGAAGGAACGTCTACCACATCGATCTCGGTTTTCGCTACATTGGCAGCCGGTTCTAACGGAGTAATCGGCGTATTGGCTTTTTTCCATCCGCTGAAAGCCTTTTCCACCATAGGCTTTACTTTGTCGAATTTCACGTCTCCCACGATCACCAGATAAGCGTTGTCCGGAGCGTAATATTTTTTGTAGGTATTTTGTACATCAGCCAGCTGGATTCTGTTGATGGATTCAACGGTTTCAAATTCACCCCTTGACGTATTTTTTCCGTACATCAACGCGTTTGAAACCCTTGAAGCAATAGCAGAAGCATTTTTTTCTTCAGATTTCAGCCCTTCGATGGCTCTGGCTTTGGAATCCTGGATTTCCTCCGCTGAAAATTTAGGATTAACGATGGCATCTGCCATTAAGCCCAGTACTTCAGGGAAATATTTTGAAAGTGAGTTGGCGGAAGCTCCGTTGGAAGAGAAATTAAGGTTGGCACCAAGATAATCTACCTTTTTGTTAAAGGCATCCTTGCTCATGTTCATGGTTCCGTTTTCAAACTGTTCCGCCATAATTTCGCTTACTCCCGTTACGTTTCCTTCATAATAAGGAGGTCTGTCCATGCTAAGGCTTGCGCTTACGCGTGGAAGTTTATTATTTTCCACCACCATGACAGTAAGCCCGTTGCTCATCTTGAAAGTCTTGGGTTTTGCAATGTTGATGGCAGGAGTAGGTCCCGGCTTCGGCATTGCATTAAGATCTATTTTCTGTGCTGAAACCATTCCTGCGAAGAAAAATGCTGCAGCTATATATGTTAATTGCTTTTTCATTTGTAAAAATTTAATTTTTAATAATCATATTAACCTGAAATCCACTGGATTACTTTTTCTCAGGTACGTAGTTAATGATTACTCTTTGGTTGGAATTAAGATACTTTTTAGCAGCATTCTGAAGATCCTGTCTGGTGATCGACCGGTAAATATCGATTTCTTTATTGATCAGGTTTGTGTTGCCCATCAATACGTGGTTGGTAGCCAATGAAGCGGCGATTCCCTGGATGCTTGAGTTAGCATTCACAAACTGGTTTTCAAACTGGTTCTGAAGCTTCTGGTAATCTTCTTCGGAAATCAGCGTTGTCTGAAGCTTTTTGATTTCCGCATCGATGTCTGCCTGTAAAGTAGCTTTCGATGTCTGTCCCATCGGGATCGCAAAGAAAGCAAAAATTCCGTAGTCCTCAAGTCCCTGGTTGAAAGCCTGGACCTGAAGGGCTTTTTTATCCTGATCCACTAATTTTTTATAAAGAACGGAAGATTTTCCACTGCTCAGATAAGAAGAAAGCATGTCTAACACATAAGCATCTTTTTCTTTGTTGGCCGGTGTTCTGTAGGCAAATACATAGGCCGGAAGCTGGATGTTCGGATCCGTTGCCGTAACTTCTTTTTCCTGAGTGATCGGCGCGTCTTTCGCATAGTTTTTAGGGTAAACCGTTCCTTTTGGAATACCTCCGTAATATTCCTGAATCCACTTTTTGGTCAGTTCAGGTTTAATATCTCCAGCTACCACTAACGTTGCGTTGTTCGGAACGTAGAACTTTTTGTAGAAAGCCTGGAACTCGTCAAGCTTTGCTGCGTTAAGGTCTTCCATAGAACCGATCGTTGGCCAGTTATAAGGGTGGTTGGTGAATAAGTTTTTCTGAATGGTCGTGAAAAGGTTTCCGTAGGGTTGGTTGTCCATTCTCAGCCTTTTCTCCTCTTTTACAACTTCTCTTTGGGTATCAACCCCGACCTGATTGATTACGGCGTGACGCATTCTTTCCGCCTCCATCCAAAGGCCTAACTGTTCGTTATTGGAAGGGAAGGTCTCATAATAATACGTTCTGTCATTTGTGGTATTGGCATTGTTTTGCCCTCCGTTTGAAGAAACGATCTTGAACCAGTCGCCTCTCTTAATATTAGGGGTTCCTTCAAACAAAAGGTGTTCAAAAAAGTGTGCAAAACCCGTTCTTCCTTTTACTTCATCTTTGGCACCTACATGGTACATTACCCCTGTGGTAACTACCGGAGCGGAATTGTCCTGATGAAGAATTACGTGAAGACCGTTCGGTAAGTCATATTCCTCGAATTTAATTTGTTGTGCATTCAGGGCCATTCCGAAGAAAGCTGCTGCAGCAACAGAAAGAAGTCGTTTTTTCATAAAGTAGAAATTGTTTTGTCAATTAGTTTCAAAATTACACCAATTGTTACATTTTCAAAATAAAATTTATATTCGGAAAGATTCTTTTCATAAATTTTCACAAATTATGAAAAGTGGTATTGATTTTATTAGTAAAAATTAGAATAAAAATTAATTTTGTACTTAAGAAACCGTTATTGTAATGAAAAACATTTCAAACCAGAATATTTCTCATGATTCACTGGTTACTTTATTCAGCCAGGCTCCTGTAGCGATGTCTCTAATGATGGGTGACGATTTTATCATCAGTAATGCCAATGAGCAAATGCTCGGGCTTTGGGGAAGAGATGCTTCGGTAATCGGGAAATCGGTATTCGAAGCCATTCCGGAAATAAAATCTCAGGGTTTTGTAGAAATCCTGAACAAGGTCTATCGTAAAGGAGAGGTTTTCAACGGAAACAAATGGCCTGTTTTTTTAGATAAATACGGAAGCTATGAGGAGCACTTTTTCAACTTTATCTATTCCCCCGTTTATAATGAAGATAAAAAAATAATCGGCGTAAGCGTTGCCGCTACAGAAGTTACCGATCAGGTGATTTCGGAACGTAAGCTGATCGACAGTGAATACCGTTTTGAGGATCTTATAAAAAAATCAGACTACTGTATTGCGATTTACCGCACAGATGATCTTTATATCGAGCTGGCCAATGAACCGATGCTGAAAACATGGGGGAAAGATGCTTCCGTAATCGGGATGAAGCTGGAAGACGCGCTTCCTGAGCTGGAGGGGCAGCCCTTTATCGGTATTCTCAAAGATATATTCAAGACCGGGAAATCGTATACGGCAACGGAAGATTCGGCAGATCTTGTAGTGGACGGCAAACTTCAGACGTTTTATTATAATTTTTCATACAAACCGCTGAAAAATTCGGCCGGTGAAGTGTATGCCATTTACAATGTAGCCGTTAACGTTACCGATCTGGTGGCTACCCGGAAAGAGGTACAGGAAAGAGAGAGAAAATACCGCGACCTTGCCGATTCCATGCCGCAGTTTGTATGGACAAGTGATAAGCACGGAAGGATCAATTACATGAACGATAACTGGTACAAATATATGGGCTTTCACAAGAACGAGGATCCTAACGAAGCGATAAGAAAAGTAATCAGGCCTGAAGTCTATCCCGGGATTATGAAAATATGGGAGGAAAGCCTGAAAACGGGAAAGCCCTTTGAAGTGGAATATGAATTCGCCGATCCCAAAAATCCTGAGGTTTACCGCTGGTTCCTGGGAAGAGCAGTTGCCAATTTCGATCAGGATGGAGAAATCAGCCAATGGACCGGGACTTTTACGGATATTGATGATTTTAAACAGCTGCAGACCCAAAAAGACAATTTTCTCGGAATTGCAAGCCACGAGCTGAAAACTCCACTCACCAGCCTTAAATTATATACCCAGTTTATCGAAACAAACCTCTGCAAACAGGGAGATCTTAAAAATGCCGAAGTTGCTAAAAGGATGAATGCGCAGATCGATAAGCTTACGGAACTGGTAAACGATTTGCTGGACGTCACCAAAATCCAGAACGGAAAAATCCAGCTCAACGAATCCGAGTTCGATTTTGATCAGCTTGCGGAAGATGTCATTGTTGAACAGCAAATGACGGCAAGACACAAAATTATTTTCCATAACAGCGAAATCGGAAAGGTAACGGCGGACCGACATAGAATCTCACAGGTAATGAGCAACCTCATCAGCAATGCCATCAAATATTCTCCTGATGCCGATGAAATTATTGTATCTACGGAAATGAACGATAATATGATAAAATTCAGTGTGAAAGATTTCGGAATCGGGATTCCGGAAGATAAGCAACAGAAAGTTTTTGAGCAGTATTACCGGGTAAGTGGTACCAAAGAACATACGTTTCCGGGCTTAGGCTTAGGACTTTATATCTCCTCGGAAATTATTAAAAGGACAGGTGGTAAAATATATGTTCATTCAATCGAAGGAAAGGGGTCTGATTTTTGCTTCGAGATACCTAAAATTAAAATATAAAACATGTCTACTTCTACCCAAATTTTAGTCTTGGATGACAGTCCTGCAATTGTTGACTCTATTGAAATGATGATGGAGCTTGAAGGATTAAGTGTTGCCAAGTTCTATAAAGGATCAGATATGCTCAGTGCCTTAAATTCACAACCTAAACCTGATGTTATTCTCATGGACATGTGGCTTTCCGGTGAGGACGGACGGGACATCTGCCGGACCATCAGAGCTGATGAGAATCTTTGTGATATCCCCGTTCTTATCATGTCTGCCAGCCGCGGGCTGGAACAGTCTGCCCTGGATGCCGGTGCCAACGATTTTATCGCGAAACCTTTTGATATGGGCGATATGATTACCCGGGTAAGAACATACATCAAGGAAAATTAAACAATTTTTATTTAGAATTTTCACAGATACGTTGAACCTTCAGGATTCTTAAAATTCTGAAGGTTTACCTGTTACAAGACTAAATCAGGAGAATCGGTAATAGGAAGTTTAAGCCGGTTAATGCATAGATGTTTACGAATCGGAATTTGAATTCTCCTTATAATACACTAATTTTGTATTCCTAATTTTTTTGCAGTATGGAGGATTATTTGAAAGGACTGAATGAATCACAGTTTGATGCCGTTACCTCACTTGAAGGACCGTTGATGGTGCTGGCAGGAGCAGGTTCCGGAAAAACGCGTGTGCTTACCATGCGGATTGCCCATCTGATTACCAATGGTGTTGACCCGTTCAATATTCTTGCATTAACCTTTACGAACAAAGCAGCAAAGGAAATGAAGGAACGTATTGCAAAAGTGGTAGGGCAGAGCAATGCGAGAAGTTTGTGGATGGGAACTTTCCACTCCGTTTTTGCAAGGATCCTCAGAAGTGAAGCCCATTACCTGGGCTATCCTTCTAACTTTACGATTTACGATCAGCAGGACGCCCTCAATGTTATCAAGAAAGTTCTGAAAGACATGAACATCGATGCGGATTTATATAAGCCCAAAAAAGTACAGGCAAGAATTTCCACCTATAAAAATAACCTCATCACCGTAAAAGCTTATTTCAACAATCCCGAATTGCTGGAAGCGGATGAAAAAGCCAATATGAAATTCATCGGGCAGATCTACCAGCGGTATGTGGAGCAGTGCTACAAAAACGGGTCGATGGATTTTGATGACCTGCTGCTTAAAACCAATGAGTTGCTGACGCGTTTTCCGGAAGTGCTGGCAAAGTATCAGGACCGTTTCCGCTACATCCTTGTGGATGAGTACCAGGATACCAACCATTCCCAGTACCTGATTGTAAAAGCGCTTGCTTCAAAATTTGAAAACATCTGCGTAGTGGGAGACGATGCGCAGTCTATTTATTCTTTCCGTGGCGCCAACATCTATAACATCTTAAACTTTAAAAAGGATTATCCCGATGCCATTACGGTGGCTTTGGAGCAGAACTACCGCTCGACACAGAATATCGTGAATGCAGCTAATGTCGTAATTGCAAAAAACCTGCAGCAGTTCAAGAAAAATGTATTCAGTGAAAATGAAGAAGGGGAAAAAATTAAAGTTTACCGTTCGCTTTCCGATGCGGATGAGGCCAATTTCGTAGCCGGAAACATCTGGGAAACCCGGAACCGCGAGCAGCGGAAATACAGCGATTTTGCCATTTTATACAGAACCAATTCCCAGACGCGTGCCTTTGAAGATGCGCTGAGGCGTAAAAATATTCCGTACAAAGTGTACGGAGGCTTATCTTTCTACCAAAGAAAAGAAGTAAAAGACCTGATTGCCTATCTAAGGCTTTTGGTGAATGAAAACGATTCCGAAGCGTTGATGCGGATCATCAATTATCCGGTAAGGGGAATCGGTGAAACGACGCAGAATAAGCTGGTGGTTTTTGCAGATGCCCAGAATGTATCCGTATCAAAAGTATTGGCTAATCTGCCGATGTATGCACCGCAATTGGGCTTAAACAATGGAGTCTTAAACAAGTTGAACGATTTTTGGTCTATGATCAAAGCCTTCCAGGTATTGCTGAAAACCGAAACGGCTTACAATGTGGCAATGGAAGTGGCCAAACGAAGCGGGCTGATTAAATTCCTGAAGGACGATCAGACGCCGGAAGGAATTTCCAGAGTGGAAAACGTTCAGGAATTAATGAACTCCATGCAGGGATTCATTGAAGAGCAGATGCAGCTGGAAGACGGTGATCCGAGCTTGCCGAACTTCCTGGAAAATATCGCCCTTTCCGCCGACACGCAGGATAAAAACAATGATGACGATATGGTATCCCTGATGACCATTCACCTCTCCAAAGGACTGGAATTTCCGGTGGTCCACCTGGTTGGTCTGGAAGAAAACCTTTTTCCGAGCTTCATGAGTTCTGCCACGCGGGAAGATCTGGAGGAAGAAAGACGTCTGTTTTATGTGGCGTTGACAAGAGCCGAAAAGCAGGCCTTTTTCTCCTACGCTGTTTCCCGTTTCCAATGGGGGAAAATTACCGATGCGGAACCTTCTCGGTTTTTAAGTGAAATCGATGACGAATACATCGAATTTGTAAATCCGGCAATTGAGAAACGGTTTATCAACAATTCCGGGATCCGTTCCAATATCTTTGATGAGCATCCTTCGGAAATGAGAAGCTTTAAGAAAGTGGAAAAGAAAACCATTGAAAGATCTGAAAATGCAAAACCTATTGCTGAACCACGCAAGCTGAAGCCTGTCAGCACGGCTAAAATCATTAACCCCAGCGGTGCTTCTTCTCAGGATATTGAAGTGGGCGACAAAGTAAGGCACGACCGTTTCGGAGTCGGGGAAGTTACTTTCCTGGATGGAACCGATCCGCAGAACATCAAGGCCAAAGTGGTCTTCCAGCATGAAGGCGAAAAGAACCTGATTTTAAAATACGCTAAACTGACGAAGATTTAATTTCCTGCGAATCACATTGATTTTCACTGATAATTCATTTGTCTATGTATTCATTTGTTATCGTTGCAGGGATTAAAAACGCGGATTTTCCTCGCGAATCTCTAATACAATGTTGAGATTCGCTGCGGGAATGACAAATGGGGTGTTGAATTTCTGTAAATTTTATTTTATACTCCATGGTCGTAAGGAAAGACCATCCAGTAGCTTGATTAATTGTCTTGAAGCCAACTTAGTGGCCTTTTATAAATAGAACGCTTCTGTGAAACTTTCAGCAGCAAGCAGGAACATTTTCTCCGTGAACTTTGTGTTTAAATTTTGGTAAAAGGGTGACCATTTTCTGTGCAAATCTGTGCAAATCTGCGGTTAAATTCAAATGATTTCAATTCAATAATCAACGGCAAAAAATTCAAATTCTGAAGGGATAGCGAAAGTTCCGAGGTAATTTTTGACAAAATGGTTTAAAGAAAGTTTCCGCACACAAGCTTCGTTATGCAGTTTGTTTGTCTTTCCATAGGAATCTAAACGCGAATCTTTCTGCAAGTTCTCTAATACCATATCGAGATTTCTGCGGAAATCACAGACTCGACGTAGTCAATGACAAACTGACAGTTGAAATTTTCTAATAAGTCGGTATTATCTGTGAAAATCTGCGCCATCCGCGGGAAAGTACAGATTTTGTATCTTAGCCATAAAAGTTTTACAATGAAAAGGATTCTCTTATTTTTAATTATCACATTATACAGTATACCTCTGTTTTCGCAGGAATACAATACCATTAATAACGTTCATTATTATGATGATAGAACCAATAAATCTGATTTATACATTAATGAAAGGTGCGTGCTGGATCTTTATATCCCCAAAAACATAAAGAATTTCCCGACGGTAATCTGGTTTCACGGAGGAGGCCTTACGGGCGGACAGAAAGAAATCCCCGAAGGATTAAAAGACAAAGGAATTGCCGTAATCGGAGTGAATTACAGGCTTTCTCCCAAAGTAAATGCCCCGAAATACATCGAAGATGCCGCAGCCGCCACCGCATGGGTTTTTAAAAACATCAAAAATTACGGTGGAAAGGAAGACCTTGTCTTTATTTCAGGACATTCAGCCGGTGGATATCTGGCTATTATGGTAGGTTTAAACAAAATGTATCTGAACAAATACGGAATCGATGCCAATCAATTGGCAGGAATTATTCCGTTCAGCGGACAGATGATTTCCCACTTTACCACCCGGCAGGAAAAGGGAATCGGCGAACTTGATGCCAGAATCGACGAATATGCACCGCTTCATTTCATCCGGGCCGATGCATCTCCATTACTGCTGATTACGGGAGACCGCGAAAAAGAACTGTTGGGGAGATATGAGGAAAATGCGTACATGGCGAGAATGATGAAGCTGAAAGGACATAAAGAGACAACCTTGTATGAGCTTCAGGGGTTCGATCACGGCGGAATGGCGCAGCCTGCGTTTCCTCTTTTAATCAATGAAATCAAAAGGATAGAGAAGTTGAAAAAATAAAATTTCCGTAAAAGATTAAATATTAGCTTTGCAGAATTTATTTTCGCAAAGTTTTTATTCTTTAAAATGTGAATTGAACAGATCCGGTATGGGAATTTTTTACAACAATGCAGCTTGTGATATTTATATAGGGAAAAGTGCAGGGGTCAAGGTGATGCAGGACATCAGGCGCGCGCGGAAAAATGTAAAAATCGTTTCCCCCTATCTTTCGCCTGTGCTCATCAAAGAACTTATAGACCTCCACAACAGAGGGATTAAGATTAGGCTGATCACCAGTGATGAAATCGAGGATTTTTACGGAAACCGCAAGAATATTCATAAGCTTATCGTCCAGCATCGGCATACCGATGAAAAGGCAAAGCAGACGAGAGATAATCTTCTGAGCTTATCGGGCACATTGCTTTTTGCCATGATCGGGCTGGGTATTGTGCTGTTGCCTCTGATATATCTTTTAAACAATTTCAAACTGGCATATGGCTTTATCGCTGTTGTGCTGATGTTTTTCATACGGGATGCCGTGGTTAAAAAAATCAAAAAAACTAAAGTATATCATTACACTTACAAACAGCTTTTCCCATTTAAGGTTTTTGTTTCCCCCAACAGCGGAAATTCTACCCACAAGACATTTGTCCACAGTAAAATTTACATCATCGACGATGAAATCGCTTATATCGGCTCGCTCAACTTTACCAAAAGCGGAATGCGCGATAACCATGAGACCAGGATCAGAACAACGGATCCGGACGCCGTGGCCAAAATTATTGAAGAAGTAAAAGAGGTCTTCTATCATTCCAACCTGCCTGAAAGGGACGTTCAGTTTTGGGGAAGCCAGCTGTATGAGGAGCCGGATCATTAGGGTGAATGGTGAATTTTAGTTGTGCATAGATTGTCATACGCAATGAATTGACCATTCACCATTAAATTTCTCGGCAATTGTGAATTTTCCTTCGCAAGTGAATGGTGAATTTTATGGCTGGAGCTTAGTCAAAAGCAGAATAGGTAAACCCTTAACCGCAACTCCACCCCCTAAGAGAAATTACGGTTAAGGGTTTCAGCAGTTATTCTTTAGCTTCAAATGAATTTTAAAGGCTCAAAATTGACAATTGACAAGCGCAGTGGGTTCACCATTGACTGTTGAATCTATTGTCACTTTTTATTGGCAGAATAACAGTGAATTTAGCGTTATCCAAATTGACAAGCGCAGCGGATTGACTATTAACCATTGACTATCTACCGCTCAACCAGTTCCTTCACCTGTTCTCCGTAAAAATCGGTTTCCGCTTTATTGATTTTCAGCAATTGATACCACTTCCGGAAGGCTCCGATAAAGACCACCAGCATCAGAAGCATTGCAACGACTGCTAACGAAGCCAGGAGATATTGTCCCTTGGGAATGTAGATCGATGTTACCTGAATGTATCCCGCCCAAAAAGTGATCACGGCCATGAAGACGCCGGGAACGGCTGAGCATAAGGCATATTTCCCGCGGTTCAGACGGATAAGCATGGTGGTACAGACGATCAGCCCGCAGGCAGCCAGAAGCTGGTTACTGATCCCGAACAGCGGCCAGATGCTGCTTACGTTGCCGGTGAAAACCAGATAGCCCCAGGCAAAGGTAAAGACCAGGCTGCTGATGATAATGCCGGGTGTCCAGTTTTTATCATTGAATTTAGGAATGACGGAGCCCAGCATTTCCTGTAAGAAGAAACGGCCGACTCTTGTTCCTGCATCGATAGCCGTAAGGATAAACACGGCCTCAAACATGATGGCAAAATTATACCAGTAGGCCATCAGCTGGTCCATGTAAGGGATTTTGTTGAAAATATGCGCCATACCGACAGCCAGGGACACCGCACCGCCTGTTCTTCCGTGAAGGTCGATACCGATTTTTTGCGAAAAATAATCGATATCCACGCCATGCAGCGCAGGATGGGCGGCCAGAAAAGCGTCGTAGGATTCTTTTGGGGTATTGATGGCAAAATAGTCGCCGGGCATTAAGGTACAGGCTGCAATGAGAGCCATCAGAGCCACAAAGCCTTCTACCAGCATCGCGCCGTAACCTACAAACAGGATTTCTCTTTCCCGGTTCAGCATTTTAGGGGTTGTCCCCGTTGCGATAACCGCATGGAATCCTGAAATGGCCCCGCAGGCAATTACAATAAAGATAAAAGGAAGCACCGGTCCTCCGATCACGGGACCTCCGCCGTTAATAAACTGGGTAAGGGCAGGCATCTGTACCGTTGGATGGATGACGATCACGCCGATAGCCAGCATGATGATGGTTCCGATTTTCAGGTAAGTGGAAAGATAATCTCTAGGAACCAGCAGCAGCCATACCGGTAATACCGAAGCCAGAAATCCATATAACGGAATTGCAATGGAAATTGTGGTGATATCCCATGAAAAAAGACTGTTCATGGTCTCATTCTGCATAAGGTTATGTCCTCCGATAATTCCGGCAATCAGAAGGATGCCTCCTAATATGCTGGCAAATGTTACCGAGTTTTTTCTGTATCTCATGATCAGACCCATGATGATGGCAATCGGCATGGTAATAACAACCGTGAAAAGGGACCATGAAGCTTCATGCATCGCATTAATACACGCTAACGATAGACCGGCAAGCGTTAGAATCAGGATAAAAAGAATGGCAAATCCCGCTACCGTTCCAGTCGTCTTGCCAATTTCCTTGGAAGCGATCGTAGCTAAACTTTGTCCTTTATGGCGTACGGAAGCAAACAATACCACCATATCATGAACCCCGCCTCCCAGCACACAACCGATGAGTATCCATAAGGCACCCGGCAGATACCCGAATTGTGCTGCCAGAACAGGTCCTACCAAGGGTCCCGCTGCGGCAATGGCAGCAAAGTGATGCCCGAAAAGCACATTTTTATTGGTAGCTACGTAATCTTTACCGTCGGCAAATTCTACAGCCGGTGTGGTATTCCGGTCATTCAGCTTCAGTACTTTGTTGGCCATGAATATACCGTAGAAACGGTAGGCGATGGCAAAGACCAGGACGGAAACAAAGACGATGGTCAGGGCGTTGATATTATTTAATGAATCCATATCGTACAGTTTTTTTATGAATAAATGAATTATCGAATGTTTTTGTTTTGAATAATTTAAACAAAAGCCAAGTTAATTATTTTAAGTATATAAAATGGCGATATGTATATCAATTTAGCAAATTAACCTGCTGTTCAGGTATAGTTCATTGATATTTATGATTCTAAGAATTATTACATACATCAATTAATTGATAACAGCATTTATTTTCTGCCAGAGGACATCATCAAAATCAGAAAGGGCCAGGTTAACATTATCTGCCGCATCCCCCATTCTGATAATAACCAGCTTTTTGCCGGGAACCACATAGATTTTCTGGTCATTTTTTCCTAAAGCACAGAACATATCATCCGGAGCATTCGGAATTAATTTTCCATTGAATGTATATTGGGACTGCGGAAGGTGATAACTGGATTTTCCATTCAGCCACCACAAATATCCGTATGCAAGATTAATATTCTGGGAAGTACTGACGGCATTTTGAAAGTAAGCGGGGTTGACGATAGTGCTGCCGTTCCAGCTGCCGTTGTTCAGGGCCATCAGTCCGAAGCGGGCCATGCTCCTGGTATTGCTCCAATACACACTGTTGTCGCCATTCTGAATCCAGCTGCCGGTCATTCCGATTTTATCCCGTAATTTCACATTGAAATACTGGGGCCAGGTCTGGCTGGTAGCCGCTGCCACGACATCCTGCAGCTTGACATAAACGTTATGATAGGCCCAGCGTGTTCCCGCATCGGCTTTGTATTTTAGATTGGCCGGGCTCACATCGTCGCCCAGGCTGTCATCCAGCCCTGAAGTCATGGTGAGCAGATTCCGGCAGGTAATGAGGTTTTCTTTGGCCAGAGGTGCGCTGGTCCATCCGGTTCCGAGGTAAGCGGAAACCTTATTGTCGATGTTCAAAAATCCTTCCTGTTGCGCAATTCCTGTTACGGCCGAGGTAAGTGTTTTTCCGGCGCTTGCCCAATACCAGGGTGTTGAAGCGGTATGTCCCGAGAAATAATTTTCCATGACAATCCTTCCGTTCTGAAGAATCATGAAACTTCTGGAATGTTTGGTATCGAGGTAATTGAGAAGATCCTGGACTTTATCCTGGTGCCATCCCAGAGAGGATAAAGACTTTGTTTCCCAGGTATCGCTATCCGATGGCGGAAAGTACATGGATTCTGAAGGTGAAGGGATTTCAGCCGGTACAGTGTTTTCATCGGAATCTCCGCTGGTGCATCCGCCGGCAAGCATACAAAGTATAAAAGCAGTAAGTAGATTTTTTACATTCATAAGAAATTAGTTTAAATTCTGTTTTTTGGATGGCTGAAATTCCATTTGGTTAAAAACAAAATCTTAATTATCACTATTTCTTAGAAGCATGCCGGAATTTTATTTTTTATGAGCGGCAATAAACTGTATCATTTCATCGGTGAGTTGATTCATATAAGCTTTATCCGTAGTTCCGAAACCGTGTACACCGTCCTCTACCACCACCAGGGTTGCATCTACGTTGTGCTTTTTCAGCTTTCTGACCAGCTTTTTAGAATGTTTCAGAGGTGCCACCTTATCCTTGTTGCCATGGAGGATGAAGGTAGGAATTCCGCCTTCTGTATCATTAACGGGCGAAACGGTTTCCAGATAGTCGATGGCTTTTCTTTTCTCACTGTTGATATCATAACCTGAAATTCCGTAAACCAGTTTCTCCCTGATTTCAACAATCGGTTTAAAAAACCAGCCTACAATGGTAACGGGAACTTTACCCAATCTTGTATGTAAAAGCTTGTTCAGATCCGTAGGACCAAAATTGTCTACCACATAATTTACTTTTGCGGAATAAGCGGATAGTTCCGTACTTCCGGTATACTCACTATCGGTGGTATAGGCAGCAAGAAGCGACAGATGCGCTCCTGAAGAAGCTCCGAAGAAACCAATATTGTCCGGATCAAAATCGTATTGCTCGGCATTTTTGCGTACCCATCTTACCGCATCTTTCGTATCTTCCACAGGTATTGGGAAGTGCACCTTTTCGCTGACCAGCGTATAATCGATGCTGATGACGGCATAATTCTTTTCAACCAGCTTTAAAATAAAATTTTCAATATAATTGCCGGCCCTTACTACCTGATCGCCTTTGGCCCAGGCCCCGCCATGCACATAAATAACCACCGGAAGTTTTCCCGTAACCTGATTTTTCGGTCGGTAGAGATCCAGGGAAACCGGTTTTCCCAAAGAATTGGTTTTGTAAACGATATTTTTGGTCAATGCGGTTTTTTCCGGAAGGAGGGTGCTTGGAGGAAACTTCTGTTCAGGCAGTTCCTGAGAAAATCCTGAGTTGAAGGAAGCTAAAAGCACAATAAAAAACAGGTTTAAAGAAAACCTGTACAATATATTTTGATGGGATTGTTTCATAAATATAGGCTGAGACTGTCTGATTTTTTCTCTGCGAAAAGTTTATCAAAAGTCTTACCAATTATTGTTTTTTAATGCCCGTAAACATTTATCAATAGCTACATCACCAGTTCCTGAAACAACTTTTCAAATGTTTTTCCCAGGTCTTTTGATTTTCCGGGATGAGGTCTGGAGGTCTGTACCGAAGCGCTTCTTACGGCCGTCAGCCAGCGGAACCGGTCCGGAATATCGAGCTGGGCAATCGGTCCGCCGTCTTTTCTTCCTTCCGCAATTTTTTTAAAGCTTTCAAGATTCTGGCGTACATCTTCATAATCCAGCTTGCTTCTCATCAGCCTAAACTTATCTGGGCACAGGTAAAAGTCTACTTTGATAAACTTCTCTTTTTTTGAAAACATCACCAGTCCGATGTTGAAGAACTCTTCTCTCTCAACCTTCGGAACCAGGCGGATCACTGCGTATTCGTAAATTTTATCCTCTTGCATTTTTGGCTTCGTTTAAAAAGATTTCAGAATGTTCCAGCCTTGTTTTCAGAAAGTTGAAATAGACATCACGGATTTCATCCGGGCTTTCTTCGGCGTCTTCCCAATGCAGCCAGTCCTGCGGGATCAGATCTACGATTTCCCTGAAAACGGCATCATTCAGGACTTCTTTGGCCAGCTTATCGGCTTCATCGAGCTTTGCAGCCTGAGGAAGCAGGACGTGGTCTTTCACATATTTGAAAGGAGTTTTCGCCGCAGTATCAAAATTCTGCCAGGAATGGTGGAAGTAAAAAGAGGCTCCGTTATCGATGATCCACAATTCCTTATGCCACATCAGCATATTGGTATTCTTAAACGTACGGTCGATGTTGGTGATAAAAGCATCCAGCCAGACGATTTTCGAGGCCAGCAGCGGGTCTATGGAAATGCCGGGATCGTAGGTAATCGACTCCGAAAGATAATGCAGTCCGAGATTCAGCCCTTCTGAATTTTTCAGCAGGTCCTGGATTTCCTCATCGGCTTCCGTTCTTCCGAAATCGACGTCAAGATTTACAAAAACCAGCTCAGGGATTTTCAGCCCGAGGGCTTCCGTAATTTTTCCGCCAAGCAGCTCGGAGATCAGCATTTTCACGCCATGGCCGGCGCCGCGGAATTTCAATACATATTTAAAGTCATCATCAGCCTCAGCCAGCGCAGGAAGTGATCCTCCCTCACGAAGCGGCAGAATATAGCGCATGACCGTTACCGTTCTTAAGTCCAACATGCAGCAAAAATAAGGTTTTCCTTTGTGTTTGTTTCTATTTTTAATATTTTTAAAAGAGAATTGGATGTAAAAATACCATTGAATATTAAATTTGAATAAAAAGTAAAATATGGGAATTGTAAAAAAACAGAATGTGATTATATCAAATCCGGAAACGAAGGATTTTCTGGCCGACGCCTTTTACCCTGAAAACGGAAGCCGGCTGCCGCTGGTTATTTTTGTTCACGGGTATAAAGGCTACAAGGACTGGGGAGCCTGGACTCTGATGGCGGAGAAGTTTGCAGAGGCCGGTTTCTTCTTTGTTAAATTTAATTTTTCGCATAACGGAACCACAGTGGAAGATCCGCTGAATTTCGGTGATCTTGAGGCCTTCGGCAATAACAATTATTCCAGGGAACTTTCTGATTTAGGTGCTGTCATCGACTATTTTACCACAGATGATGCTGTAGATACCGATAAAATCATCCTGATGGGCCACAGCAGGGGAGGAGGAATTTCCATTATTAAAACCTATGAAGATGAAAGAATTCATGGGCTAATTACTTTGGCCAGCGTCGATACTTTGGACCGCTTTCCAAAGAATGAAGCTTTTGAAAACTGGCGAAAGGCAGGGGTTTATTATGTGATGAACGGAAGAACGAAGCAGGAAATGCCTCATTATTACCAGTTCTACGAAGATTATGAAAAAGACGTTCACCGTTTTGATGTGGAGCGGGCTACCGAAATGGCAAAAGCCCATTTTCTGATCATCCACGGAACAAGTGACGAAAGTGTTCCGGTAAAGAATGCCGAACATCTTCACCTGCTGCATCCGAATTCCGAATTATTCCTGATTGAAAATGCTGATCATACCTTCGGAGCAAAAGAACCCTGGGAAGAAAGTGTACTTCCGAAAGACCTGGATAGGGCAGTAGAGAAGTGTACTGCATTTATAAATGATAAACTAGGAAGGATGTAATGTGTTGAATTTTACATTGATATTCTATATTTTTATATATTAGTGAAACAAACAATATCAAAATTACGTACTATGAAAAACTTAAAAAAACTGAACAGAGAAGCTAAAAAAAATATTATTGGGCAGGGAACGACGTGTCCTCCAAGCGGATGTTACAGATTTTATCTGAGCGACGGACAAGGAAATTGCATTGTGTCGCCTTGTAATTCAGATTATGGTACAGAAGTGCAGGTAACCGGTGGAGGCACACAGTGTTGCTTTTAAGCAAAAATAAAACAGGAAGGCTGCCCCCTGAGGACAGCCTTTTAAATGACCTGTAGTAAAAAACATTTTTTAAGGATTTATTATCAATTAAACCGGTCAGGTTTTAAATATAAATCAGAAATTTTACAAGATCCGTGAAATGTAATGGTCAGGTTTGATAATTTTTCATACTTTAGTGAAAATTAATCCACTAAATCATACATTATGAAAAACTTAAACTCAAAAAGTGCCAATAGATTAAGCCGTGAGGTTCAAAAAAGCATCTTGGGAATGGGGCCAGCGTCTCCTTCCTGTGCGCCGACAGGATGTTATGATCAATCGATAAATAACAGTAACGACCGGTGCTTTATTCTTTCCTGTCCTTCCGTATATGGTTATATGCAGACCGTTAACGGAACCCGAAAATGCTGTTTCTTTTAGATAACAAATACTTTTAATGAATTAAATTTAAATAACACATCAAAACCCGGATTACTATGAAAAATTCAAATTTAAAAAGTGCCAGGAAACTAAGCCGTGAAGCACAAAAGAATATTGCAGGAGGTGACAAAGTATTGGTATGTTCAGCCAGTGGCTGCTATAGCAATTATTTTAGTGATGGTCAGGGAAACTGCCTCGTTCCGCCGTGTTCAGCACCTAATTTTGGTTCTGAAGTAAAAAATGCGAACGGACGCTGGTAGTGCTGCTACTAAGCTTTAAAATAAATGATAAGAATCCGTCTCACAACCACCAAGTGAGGCGGATTTTTATATTCATTAAATTCCGGCATTCTTTGGAAAAGAAAAAGTTGTCATCATCATGCAACCTTCTTTCTTAAATTATGGGCTAAAGCGTG
>CAJYXJ010000074.1 GCA_913778085.1 uncultured Chryseobacterium sp. | reverse complement strand
CACGCTTTAGCCCATAATTTAAGAAAGAAGGTTGCATGATGATGACAACTTTTTCTTTTCCAAAGAATGCCGGAATTTAATGAATATAAAAATCCGCCTCACTTGGTGGTTGTGAGACGGATTCTTTTTAGTTAAATAGGTTTAAACTGATTGAGTCCAGATACTACCCATCAAAAATTCTTTGAATTTCGAATCTCCTCCAAGGAAGGGAAATTTTGTACTGTTTATTATCAGTTATTTACTGATAGATAGGTCTTGATTGAAAGATTTGAAAGGATGAAAAATCGATTTTTTAATGTTTTCATACTTTTCTTTAGCATCCGGTCTCTAACGTTCTTATGCAGCATGAATATCTTTATGACTACTGTTTTTAATAAAAAATTTTGATATACTGTTTATAAACTGTTTTTGCTTTTCAACAAGTCTCGGATTTCTGCCAGAAGCTTCTGATCTTCTGTTGGTCCTGCAGGAACTACCGGTACCGGCTCCGGCTTATTCTTAAATTTATTGATGGTTGTAATCAGGAGAAACAATACCAAGGCGACAATAAAAAAGCTGATGACTGCAGATAGGAAACTTCCATATTTCACACCATTCCAGGACAGCTCTGCAATATTTTTTACATTGGCTTTCTCCAGGGCCGGATTCAGGAGAAGCGGTGTGATAATATCATCCACAAACGACTTTACGATTGCACTGAATGCCGCACCGATAATTACTCCTACCGCGAGATCGAGGACATTTCCCTTGAAGGCAAATTCTTTAAATTCTTTTACAAATCCCATAACGTATTTTTTTAGTTGATTATTTAGAAAAATGAAGGATTAAGGTACAAAAAAAAATTAATTCTTTTATTTTGAATATAAAATTTTAATATTTTACTTAAAAAGTAATTATATTCTTGTCATAAGGCAATTTTTTATTAGCATTTGTTTTCGTAAATTGCTGAGGAAACACTAATAGCATTCATAAATGAAAATCTTTACATCAGAGCAAATTCAAGAGGGAGATCGCTACACGATTGAACATGAACCCGTTCTTTCTATTCAGCTCATGGAACGGGCTGCGGAAGCCTGTGTAACCTGGATCTCCGAAAACTGTAAAAACCACCGGAATTTTGCTATATTCTGCGGCAGCGGAAACAATGGCGGCGATGGTTTTGCCATTGCCCGGATGTTATACCAGAAAGGTTTTGATATCGATGTGTTTACGGATTCCAAAGCTAAATTTTCTCCTGACGCTCAGATTAATTTCCGGGAGCTGAAGGAAATTTCCGGAATTTCAGTGCGTGAGTTCAGAGAAGCCCGCGATTACCGTTTTGACAGCAGGACGGTAATCATCGATGCCCTTTTCGGAACCGGTCTGTCACGGCCTCTTGAAGGTGAATTGAAAGACCTTATCGAATTTCTGAATACCAAAAACAATATTAAGGTTTCAATTGATCTTCCTTCAGGGCTTTTTGCCGATTCGGTCTCTCCGGAAAATCCTGCCATTTTTAAGGCCGATTATACCTTAAGCTTCCAGTTTTGGAAAAAAACATTTTTTCATCCCGAAACAGGAAAATATGCCGGAAAAGTTCGGATTTTGGATATCAATATCAGCGAAGACTATGTAGCCGAAACGGAAACTGAAAATTATGTGATCAATGATAAAGCGGTAAAACAGATTTTCAGGTCCAGACAGGAATTTTCTCATAAAGGTACGTACGGAAAGGTTACCATCATCGGCGGAAGCTATGGTAAGATAGGAGCTGCGGTTCTGTCTGCAAAAGCAGCTCTGAAAAGCGGAGCAGGGCTTACCTTTGCGCTCGCCCCAAAATGCGGGTATGAAATTTTACAGACCTCCAATCCGGAAGCCATGTTTATCGAGGGGGGAACGGATGTTATTGATCATATTGAAGTGGATGAAAATACCGTATATGGAGTCGGGCCGGGCCTGGGAACCGATCCGAAAACGGTAAAGGCTTTTCTTGCCTTTTTGAAGGGCTATTCAAAACCGTTGATCCTGGATGCCGATGCCCTCAACATTATATCCCGGGATCCCCAAAATTTAAAGCTTATTCCGAAAGAGTCGATCATTACCCCTCACCCTAAAGAATTTGAACGGCTTTTCGGTGCCACGGAAAACTCTTTTAAAAGAGTGGAGCTGGCCAAAATTAAAGCTAAAGAACATCATATCTTTATTGTCTTAAAAGACCACCGGACGCAGGTCGTAACGCCCGAAGGAAAGGTTTTCTACAACATTACCGGAAATTCAGGTCTGGCAAAGGGGGGAAGCGGCGATATCCTTACGGGAATCATTGCTTCGTTTTCAGCACAGCGTTATACACAGGAGGAAGCTGCTATTTTGGGCGTCTGGTTCCATGGCAGAGCGGCGGAATCCGCTTCTGAGAAGTATTCAAAAGAATCCATGCTTCCTACGGATGTGATTCATGAATTCGGAAATGTTTTTACGGAGCTGAACAACCTTGTAATAAGAGCCTTATAGACATTTCTGCAATTTTAAAGTATTGTTTTATAATGGTATTGATGGTCTGCCTTAGTTAAACCTTAGGTATTATCTCTAGAACCACCGTAAATAAAAAGGCAAGTCCCGTAAGATGAAGACTTGCCTTTTTATATTTTGAATTGCTGTTTTATTCGGGTTTCTCGTTTTCAGCTTGGGTAATTCTGAATTTTTTGGAAACAACCATGATAATGACTCCGGCAATCATAAATGGAATGGATAATACCTGTCCGGTGTTCAGCCCGCCGAACTGGATAAATTCGTCACCCTGTGGCTCCTTCAGGAATTCTACAAAGAACCTGATCGCCCATAGAATAATAAAGAACAGTCCGAACAGCCATCCCTGCTGGTATTTTTTATTGGTTTTTCTGTATAAGATCCACAGCAGGACAAAGAGGCAGACATATCCGAAAGCTTCAAACAGCTGGGACGGATAGCGCGGAACGGTAACGCCGTATTCACTGCTCTGTTGCGGAAAAAGCAAGGCAAAAGGAGAGTTCGGATCAGCCGGTTTTCCGATAATCTCCGAATTGAAGAAATTTCCTAATCTCACAAAAGCACCGCCTAACGAGATTACGATTCCCAACCGGTCATACACCCAGAAAGGATTTTTCTTAATGATCCTGAATGAATAATATAAGGTAGTAAAGATAAGGGCAATCGTGGCACCGTGGCTCGCCAGTCCGGAAAACCCTGTAAATTTCAGTCCGTTTTTCGTACTGATCGGTAAAAATACACTCCAGAAATCTTCTTTGAAAAGCTCAGGCTGATAGAAAATAACGTGTCCCATCCTCGCTCCCAGAATTGTTCCGATTAGCGTCCAGGTGAAAAGCGGCTCCAAGTATTTCTGGTTTACGTTATCGATTTTAAAAATCCGGCTCATCAGCACATAACCGAAACCGAAAGCGAAAATGAACATCAGGCTGTAAAAATGCAGGGTAACCGGTCCCAGCTGAATACCTTTTGAAGGATCCCAGATTTTGAAAGGGGTGTCCAGGCTCACCTGGTCGGCTTCTGTTATCGGTTTCTGCGTTTTAACGGCATATTTAAAGGAGCTGAGGTTTTCGCTGGTAGCGGGGGTGTCAATCAGTCTGAAATTCTTATCCAGGAACTGATAATGTACCAATTTATATTTGGCTAATGTCGCTGTACTGTAATTTACATAGGCGGGTTCAAAATTGGATTCATTCAGAATAACAAGAACGTTTTCCTTGATAGGCTTATCGGCAAATTGATTAAGATCCTGGATTTCCGTGGTGGAATAGATCTTTACGGGAACACTCGCGGAATTAATGTGTAATGTTCCGTCGGACAGGCCTTCCGGATAGTTCTGCGCAAAAAGACATTGGGTAATCAGCGCAAAAATGACGAGATACATTCTGAAAAAAATATTACTCATTGCTATTTTTTTAATAGTTTGTTTATTTAAATGTTACTTTTTCGGCGGCACGGGGTCATATCCGCTTCCGCCCCACGGGTGGCATCCCGAAATTCTTTTTACACCCAGCCAGAATCCTTTGAAAATACCGTGAACCTGCAGTGCGTCTATCATATAATGCGAACACGTCGGCTCGTAACGGCAGTTTTTGGGAAGCAGCGGCGAGATAAACCATTGGTAAAACCGGATAAAGATTACCAAAGGAAAAGTGATGATTTTATTGAATGTAAGTTTCAAAACAATGCAAAAATAGGGTAAAAAATTGAAAATTAGTTTAAATTTGTTTGAAGTTTCAGGTCGGTAAAGGTCTGTTCACCGGATAAATTCCGGCGTTTGTCGATTTGCGATCTCACAGGATAAATCCGTGAGACCTTTGCCGTTTTGGATGTCTCTATTAATTTATTATACTTTAAATCTTAAAATTTTGAATCAGAATATTCCATTAGCTGAAAAGCTGAGACCGAAAACCCTGGACGACGTGCTGGGACAGGAGCATCTGACAGGCGAAAAAGGAACGATCAGGAAAATGATGCAGAACAATTCGCTGAACTCCCTGATTTTCTGGGGACCTCCGGGTACGGGGAAAACCACGCTGGCTGAAATTATCTCTGAAAATTCAGGACGGAAGTTTTATAAGCTTTCCGCCGTTTCTTCAGGGGTAAAAGATGTCCGTGACGTTATTGAAGATGCAAAAAAGCAGAATCTCTTCTCCGGAAAATCGCCGATACTGTTTATCGACGAAATTCACCGGTTCAATAAGTCCCAACAGGATTCGCTGCTTCATGCAGTTGAAAAAGGCTGGATCGTCCTGATCGGGGCCACGACCGAAAATCCGAGCTTTGAGGTGGTTTCCGCATTGCTTTCCAGAAGTCAGGTATATATTTTGAAAGCACTGACGTATGAAAAGCTGGAAGAGCTGATCGCCATCGCTTCGGAAAGATACAATCAGGATGAGAACACGGCTTTCAGGATTGCTGAAAAGGAAGCATTTATCCAGTATTCCGGAGGTGATGCCCGGAAGCTGATCAATTCAGTGGAGCTGGTGCTGAATCAGTTTAAAAATTCAGGAAAGACTGAAATCAGGAATGAGGATGTTCTTGAAGTCCTCCAGGAAACCATGGCACTTTATGATAAGAATGGCGAGCAGCATTATGATATTATTTCGGCTTTCATCAAATCGATGCGCGGAAGTGATCCTAACGGAGCAGTCTATTGGCTTGCACGCATGCTGGCCGGTGGTGAGGATATTAAATTTATTGCCAGAAGAATGCTGATCCTTGCTTCGGAAGACATCGGACTGGCCAATCCGAATGCGCTGGTTATTGCGAACAGCTGTTTTCAGGCCATTAATGTGATCGGTAATCCGGAAGCAAGAATTATCCTCAGTGAAACAGCAGTGTATCTGGCCGTTTCCCCGAAAAGCAACTCTACGTATATGGCCATCAATGACGCATTGGCACTGGTAAAGAAAACGGGGAACCTTCCGGTACCGCTACACCTTAGAAATGCACCCACCAAGCTGATGAAAGACCTGGATTACGGAAAGGAATACAAATATGCACATTCTTATGAAGGTAATTTTATAGACCAGGATTTTCTGCCTGTGGAGATCAAAGATGCAAAACTTTATGAGCCCGGTAATAACGCTACCGAAAAGAAGATCAACGAAGAGCTCAGGAAAAAATGGAATGATAAATATTAATTAAAAAGGATACTCGACTGAGTATCCTTTTATGTATATAATCTGAGGACTTATTTTTTTGTCGTTACGGAAACTACTTTGCTTCCGTTATAGTCAATCACCTTTACATCTCTCAGCAGATCTCCATAGACCAATGTATCGGTATTGGCGAATTCATATCCGTCGATTAAGACCGGGGTACTTTTTGCCAGGTTGTATTGGGCGTTAAGATCAGAAAGAGCCAGTCTGTCCAGAGTACCCAATCCGGCTTTCAGTTTATATTCCACCAGCCCCTTGTCTGCAATAGGACCGAACTTTTTCAGATTTTGCGGAAGCTCTGCTACAGATTTGAATGTATGTGAGCTTTGTACATATCCTTTAAGATTTGTGCTGAACATATCTACTGTTCCAACAATATCATTGGCCACTGCAAATCGTGTAGATGCATTCTTTTGGGCAAACAGTGTTGCCGAAGACAATAGTAAAAAAGAGTAGAATAATTTTTTCATAATGTTTAGGAATAGGTAACGATTAAAAACGTGATAAATATAGTTATTTTTTATAAAATGTAAATAAAATTTTATAATAATATAAGGATAACCTGAAAATAATTTAATTTATGACATTCTTCTAATCGGTATTTTCTTCTTTTCGTTCCACCATATTCCGAATAATCTTTTTTAACCGCTGAAATAGAAATGAGCTCAGCAAAAGAATGATTCCCAGAATAATAAAAGCAACGATCCTTGATACATTGTCCATCTTCCAGACATCATAGGCATAAAGCTTAAATACCATTACTGCGATCAGGGCGAAACCTATTTTATTATATTCTGCCACATCACTTTTCAGTCCTTTATAAAGGAACAGGCTGGCAAGAACCGCCCAGATGATCGGAAGGTACAGCAGGCTGAAATGCTTCGTTAGCGGAGCAATCTCTGAAATAGCATCGGCATTGGACAGGATATATATATTATACAGTTCTCCGCTTACGGCTGTGATGACGGCAAGGGAAACCCACCAATGGGAAAATTTTATTTTTAAGAAATACGATCTCGGCAGAATACCGTTCAGAATAGTTATAAAAGGAATCCAGTATAAAAGATAGGCTGCATAAAAAGCAAATGGGACTTTATGTAAAAGATATTGTGTAACGATCCCCGAACCGGAAATCAGGGTGTTGAAAATAATCAGGGCAAAAAAAACATACAGCAGCACCGCTTTCAGGATTTTATTGATTTCAAGTTTTTTTCTGAATAATAAAATAATGAAAATAAAAGACAGGCTGTACAGCATTGCCGTACTGAAAGTAATGATCAACGGCTGTTCTGAAATATGGTATACGATCTCCAGCAAAAGGGCCACATAAATAACACCGTAACTTACTACCGTAAATACATTTTCGAAGAAATTGCTGTGCTCATCCGTAAAATCCGAGAGTTTTCTCAGCAGGATTAAATTCACAAAAGCAGAGGTTACCGTTACAATGCTGGTCAGGAATACCGGATTGAAAATAACGGGAAGATCTGTCGCTTCAATATATTCTGTCCATGTAACAATCTGAGCGATAATTGCCAAAGGGAAAAGAACATAAAAGCATATTCTGAAAATATTGAGGTTTGTCTTTTTCCAGATAAACAGCAGCAGGGTCGCTTCGATTGCCCAGACACTTGTGATTAAATGTGTTTTGAACTGTAAAGCAACGGCAGCCGTAAAAAGGCTTACCGTAATTCCTACGAAAACCGAATAATTTGTCCCGAATTTCCGTTCTGAAGATTCCCTGTACAGAATGTAGAGGTTAACCAGCGCAAAGACAAGAGGAAAAACAATCACCGGTTCGTACTGCAGCTTCTCAAAAATATACACCAAACCGGTGATGCTGGTAAAGTTAATGAGCACAAGCATTAGAATATCGTAAGAAAGCAGGAGGTTTCTCTTAAAATAATTCTGCAGGGCAAAAAGATAGAAAATGATGTAAGTAATGATATAAAAATATACACTTAGTATTTCCGTTTTTTCTGCCGTCCAGGAGGCGAGATAAATTGCGGTAAAAATAAAAGAGATCCAGCCTGCGCTCTTCCAGCTTTTAAGAAATACTATGGCAAGCATTCCGGTATTTAAGACCGTGAGATAGGTAAACAGAAAAAGATAGTTGCTTTCCCCGGAACTGATCATTAAAGGAGCAAGGAATCCTCCGAATAATGAAAAAATATTCAGAATTTCACTCCTATAATAATATGATAGCAAAATACAGAGCAGGGTAATAGAACAGGTTACCGTGAAGGCCGCTCCCTGGGAAAACAGTTGATACTCCCGGAAGGCGATGGTAATCGTAAAATACAGGACGGCAATCCCTCCACCGGTAATGATCGATGCAAAAGCAGCATAGTTTTTCCTCAGGAAATGCCCGGTTCCCATAATAACCACACCTGCCAGAAACCCTATTCCTACCCTTGTGGTTTCCCCAATCCAGTTTTTGTCGATGGCATATTTTACAAAATACCCGATGCCGAGCACCAGTGTAAAAATACCGGTAATGGTTAAAGCATTCTGTTTTAAAAACTCAAACACAGGGATCAGCCAGTCTTTCTCTTTTTTACCGGAAACTTCGGTGTTAACAGATTCTGATACCGAAAATGCTGGAATAAGGGGCTGAGACGGTACAGGCTTTCCCACAGCAGGATACTGATTAAAACCTTCTCCTTCCAGTTTCTGTTTCAGCTCCTCAACCTCCCGTTCTAGTTTCCTGAGCCTTTGATGGTAATTGTTAAAAATACAGATTACTACGACAGTGATAAAGATGATTGCATATGCCATTTTGAATCATTGGTTTATCAAATATACTCAAATGTTTACAGCCATAAAAAATTAATCCGCTACACAGTGTAACGGATTAAAGTAAGATATAGTGATTAACACGGTTAGTAATTAGGTTGTAAAATTTTTCTTTTGATAAATGAATTGATTTTTAATTTGAAACTTTGTAAATGTAAAAAGAACTCGTACTGCTTCCCAGGATATTTCCGTCCAGCAACGAAGATCCGGTAAGCCCGAAAGAAATTTTATCACCGGTCTGTAAAGGATACAGAGAATTTACACTTGATTCTGAGATCGTCAGACTGAGAAGTCCCAGGTTCGCCCCGCTGAATGATCTGCTGTCGATCAGTGTGGATACTCCGTTTCTGGTTCTTACAATTCCTACTCCCGGAGCATTTGCTAACAAAGCTGCCTGAATTCCAGTACCGTAACGGAAAGAAAATCCAATGGCATAAACGCCTGTACTTGGTACATTGTAAGTATTGTCCGTATCTGTAAAAACTGCAGAAGCTCCTACTGTTCTTTCCGCGTTTATGAAGTTTACAGACTGAAAACCCGTTGGAAAAACGGTAGCGGAGACCAGAGTAACCCCTGATGTTTTTCTTGCAGCATATACGGAAGCAGCAACGCCAGTGGTTCCTCCACCAGTTGCAAGGTCTGCAATAAGCTGAGGATTCAGCTTTGATACTTCAAAATCGCCGCCGGTGTTCTGGTTGATGGCCAGGATCTGATATCCTGTTGTAGTGGCCGCTGTAGGCGCCTGCCTGATTTTTAAATTTCCGTTGATATCCAGGGTTGCCTGAGGAGTAGTAGTATTAATACCTACTGCACCACTCTGGGCCGCAAAAGGAAGTGCCATAAGTGCTAAAATGGCACTGCAAATTTTAGTTTTCATGTTCATAAAAATTTAATTTTAGTTAAAGGTTTATTCTCAGATAGTTTTTCACTAAAACGGTATCAAATATCATGCAAATTCCCAATTTAAGTTAAAATTTTTTAGTTTTTTGCTAAATTTAGATAATAATATTAAACTTATAATCTTTTGTTATTTAATTTTTACTAAAAAATAAAAATAATCAATAATTAGAGAAATACATGGTGTGAATATGTAATTATTATCCTGATGACAGGGTATTAAAAGGTTTTCAAATCAGTCAGAAAAATGATTGAAAAATTTGAATTGTTATAAATCCGGTAGATCAAGAGGGGATATAAACGAAACGAGATGGAATTTTGTCAGCTTTTTAAAAGAAATTCTTTATAATTTCCTAAAAAATCCGTGTCAGTACCCAAAGCTGCCAATTCTTCCAGTACGTTGCGGTGCAGTGCAGATTCCCATTTGCCTACAACATTGATGAAAAAGAAATAATTGCCCAGACCTGTCTTCAAGGTACGGGATTCTATTTTGCTGAGATTCATTTTCCGCCATGCAAAAACGGAAAGTACCTGATGAAGTCCGCCGGGATGATCTTCAGGAAGTGTAATCAGAAGTCCTGATTTTTCCCCTAATACGTCTAATTCATTATTTGTGTAGATATTCTGCTGTTTCGAAATGATGATAAATCTCGTATGGTTCTGCTCAATGTCCTGAATATTCCGGTGGATGACCTTTAACCCGTAAAGATCTGCTGCAAATTGGTTGGCAACGGCCGCAAGATTTCTGTCAGAGTGATCGGCAATATGTTTTGCGGCGGCGGCAGTTGAAGAATAATCCTGCTTCGGAACCTCCTTAAATCGGGAGTCAAGAAAATGAAAACTCTGTGCCAGTGCCTGTGGATGTGAGTAGATCTTCTCCAGATTGTCTATATTACAGTCAGGATGAACCATCAGATGATGGGCAATCGGCATAACGGCTTCGGCTTCGATCCTGATGCCCGGAGTTTTATACAGGTAATCCAAGGTCAGGGAGACCGTTCCTTCAATGGAATTTTCAAGCGGGACGACCGCCTGATCAACCTCCTTATGCTCAATCGCTTTAAAACAATCCAATATATTGGCCTGAGGCAAAAGTTCTGCGTCCGGGAAAAGCTGACTGGCGGCGAGCTGTGTGAAACTGGCGTGCGGGCCCAAAAATGCGATCTTCATGAATTTTCTTTTAAATGATGGTATGCTGAAAAGAATGCAAGGTAAATATCTTCTTTCTGTTCAGCGTTCTCCAAATGGCTAAAATAAACTTTCCTTTAGTAGAATGCAAAAAAGATCATTTGAAATTAAAGGCTGTCAGCAATGTTTCGCCAACAGGCTTCCGGCATCCAGCTTCCTTCTCCAGCCTGTTAGTCTAATTTCTGCATTGGGTTCAAAATTATTTATTCCAGTGGGCTTCAATCAGCTCCATCAGATAATCCGGACATTTAACGACTTTACTGGTTTTGGCATCCAGAAAAAACAGGGTAGTGGAAGCTTCCGTAATTTTTATATTTTCTTCGTTAAAAATTTCATATTCAAATTCGATCCTTACCCCCGGAATTTTTTTTACATACGTATGGATTTCCAGTGTTTCATCATAAAAAGCAGGCCGCAGATACTTGATTTTATACTCTGAAACGGGCAGCCAAATTCCTTGATTTTCAATCTCATTATACGACATTCCTATGCTGCGAAAAAGTTCGACTCTTCCAATTTCGAGGTATTCTGCGTAGTTGCCGTAGTAAACGTATTTCATTGGGTCTGTTTCTCCGTAACGTACTCTTATTGAGTGTGTTGTGTGTATCATCTTTGGCACTTAATTATACATACAAATATATTTTTAAATAATCAATAAGTGCAAAATTTTTTTTTAAAATAAAAATTATGGACCTTTGTCATCCTTCTAAAAAGAGTACTAACAAAGAATTAATCGGGGCATATTTTATGGATGAAAATTTAATGATGATATGGCAGAGGTGCCTTCAGTTTATGCGCGATAATCTCAACGCAGCTGAAGATAGTTCTGACCTGAAAAAACTTGAAAAATCTTTCGATCTTTTGTTCGATAAGGTACAGCCGCTTTCTTTAGTGGACAATAACCTTACGCTCATCGTTCCGAGTGATTTTTACAAGGAATATATAGAGGATAATTACTTGTCCCTTCTTTCGGCTGCCCTGAAAAAAAACATCGGAAAAGGAGTGAAGTTGTGGTATTCCGTAATCGAAAACAAGCCGGCAGGCCTTGAAAAACCGATTACGATGAACATGAAAGGCAAAAGTACACCGACTCCGAAAGTACAGGAGACCATGCCCCAGGGTTTTTCATCCAATATCGTCAATCCTTTTGTTGTTCCAGGAATTAAGAAAGTAAATATCAATTCCAACCTGAAAGCAGATTTTTCTTTTGATAATTATATAGAAGGAGAAAGCAATAAATTTGCTGCTACCGTAGCAAGATCAATCGCCAAAAGACCTGGTGCCACTGCATTTAACCCACTGTTTTTATATGGAGGTTACGGAGTAGGAAAAACCCACCTTGGGCAGGCAGTTGGACTGGAAGTAAAGAATCAGTTCCCGGATAAAATCGTTCTGTACCTGTCTTCGGAAAAATTCATCCAGCAGTTTATTTCAGCTGCGAAAGCACACAAGCAGACGGAATTTGCAAACTTCTACCAGATGGTGGATGTACTGATCATCGACGATATCCAGTTTCTTTCCGGAAAATCGGCAACCCAGGACAGCTTCTTCCATATCTTCGACCATTTACACCAGAACGGAAAACAGATTATCCTGACTTCCGATAAGGCACCGGCCGATATTATGGATATCCAGGACCGGATCGTTTCCCGTTTCAAATGGGGACTTTCTGCAGAGATCAAATCCCCGGATATCTCGACCCGTAAGAAAATTATCATAGATAAATTAAGCAGAGACGGGATCGTTCTTCCTGATGACATGCTAGATTTCCTTGCTGCTGAAGCGAAAACCAACGTTAGAGAGCTTATCGGGATTATCAACTCCGTAATTGCTTATTCTACTGTATACAAAACAGATCTGAGTCTGGATCTGTTAAAAGAGACGATTAATAAGATTGCCGCAACCCAAAAGAAAGTTATCAATATTCCTTATATTCAGGATGTGGTGTGCGATTATTTCGGAATCAAAAAAGAGCAGCTTCTTTCCAAAACCAGAAAAAGGGAAATTGCACTTCCGAGACAGCTGGCGATGTATTTTGCCAAGGAGCTTACCAATTCCACCTTTACCAAAATCGGTGCTGAAATGGGAGGAAAGGACCACTCAACGGTTATGTATGCCTGCGACACCATCAAGGATGTTTCAAAAATCGATAAAGAGATCAAGAAATATGTGAAGGAACTAGGCGAAAGAATCAGACAATAAATGCATTTATCATAAACATCGAAAATGGAGAATAATTTTATTCTTCATTTTTTATTTAGCTTTGTAGCCTAATCCTTTTGAACAATGAACATATTAATGGTCTGTCTAGGAAATATCTGCCGGAGCCCTCTGGCCGAAGGAATTATGAAAACAAAAGTTCCTGCGGATTTCCTTGTTGATTCTGCCGGAACGATTGCCTTGCATGAAGGCAAACAGCCCGATAAAAGAGCCATTGAAACAGCTGCCCGTCACGGAATTGATATTTCCAAACAAAAATCCAGGCCGATCACAGCAGCGGATTTTGAAAAATTCGATAAAATCTACTGCATGGATATCGATGTAATGGCGGATGTGGTTTCAAAAGCCAGAACGGAGAAGCAGCGACAGAAAATTTCCCTTTTTCTGGAAGTTTTGGGAGACCACGAAAATGCCGAAGTCCCGGATCCTTACTGGGGTGGGGAAGATGAATTCGAGCATGTTTTTCAACTGCTGGAAAAGGGCTGTGATGCAATAGCCGGACAGGTTTAGTCTTAATTAACGAATCACTTATATTTTAAATAATACAATACCATGCTTTTTTTACTTCCTGCTTATCTCTCGGAAAATACATCCATTACTCATTTTTCACCTGTCATCAAAGATTATATCATGCAGACGGACTACTTCTTTGTTGAGAATGAAAAAACAGCAAGAAAAGTTGTTAAGTTTTTTGCGCCGGAGAAAAAACAATCTCATCTAAAGCTTTTTCTTCTGGATAAATACACGGAAAATTCCGACATCAGAGAGGCGCAGGAGCTGATGCTGAAAGGGCAGGATTTCGGGCTGCTTTCCGAAGCGGGCCTGCCATGCATCGCTGATCCGGGAAACCTGATGGTAAAATGGTGCCACGAAAAGAATATCCGGGTAATCCCGATCTCCGGTCCGTCATCTATTATTATGGCCTTGATTTCCAGCGGGTTTAACGGGCAGGAATTTACTTTCAACGGTTACCTCCCGATTGATAGAGGAGAAAAAAAGAAGCAGATTCTGCAATTGGAAAGCCAGGTTCAAAAGACCGGTTACACCCAGATTTTTATGGAAACACCTTACCGGAACAACCCGCTTTTTGAAGATCTCACTAAATTTCTTTCGCCAAGTACAAAGCTCTGTATTGCCGCAAACATCAACGATCCCGAACACGAATTCATCAAAACGAAAACCGTTAAGGACTGGCAAAAACAAAAGCCGGAACTTCATAAGGTCCCGGCGGTATTTGTGTTAGGAAAATAGAATTTAAAATAATCTTGTGCAGATTTCTTATTGTTGAAATAATTGAGTTCTGATTGATGCTGATTTTTTAATGTATTTATCCTGAAGTACATACCCTAATAAGGAATAATGGCTATTTTCACTAAGGGTTTTCTATAAAATACGGCTTTTTATATCTGAACGCTTAAAAATCTCCAGGAGGCGATAATTTGCTAGATATTTAAAAATTATACTTTTATTAGTTCTTATTGATGAAGCGAAGAAAGAATTTTTCAGCTGAGCTACGACCATCTTTTATATCTAAAAAACTTAATAGGGTATGAATGTACGTTAAATTCGTATTGATATATCTTCCATCCAAAATATTAATGTTACAGATAAGTTATGGTCTCATTAAAAAACAAAACCGCATCATACAAAATATTACCTTGTAATCAGTAAAGCACCCCCTACTATTGGAGCTGCATTGTATCCTTCTACCACATAAAAATGTGTACGGTATTTTACAACATATGAGCTAGCGTCTTTCATTACGATCTGTCTCGCTTCGAGATTATAACTGGGATTGGTAGGGCTTATTGGTCTTACATCCGTATCATTAGCGATGGCAGTGGACAGAGCATTGGTGGTGATGGTTATGTAGTTAGGTGCATACATTTGCGGTTGTATATTATTCGCATTATTCAATGCACCTTCCCATACGGTTCCAGCTACAATATAATTGTTATCAACGAAAGGAACGTTGAAATCAATACGGAATATAGCTTCTGTAATTCGTTTTACTCTCGCAATGTTAACGGCACCCGGCAAAACAGTAGCAAGCGTTCCGTTACCTGCAACACCACCGCTTCCAGTTCCATAACTCTCAAAGTTGACCTGAGCATATTCGCTCAAAACACCTTTGCTTCCTGCTCCTACTGATGCTGTACAGTTTTTTCCACCTATATTAATTGCAAAGCTTGCCAAAGTCGGAGTAGAGGCGGACGGTGTTCCCGAAACATAATATTTCAATATCCCGTTACCATTGGCAAAACTTCCCGGATCCAATTTTGCTGTAAGCCCGGTTACTCCAGTCGAAGTAATCGTCTGCCCTGCGTAATAACCACCGTTACCTCCGGAATATGGTATTGAAAGAGTCCCATTGTATTGAACATTTGCCGTATAAGAGCTGGGGTCTAACGATGCTGATAAGCAATCTAATGCAGTTACCGTTCCTTCTGCTGTAGACGTTCCGTTTAATGCTCTCCATTCTGAGCCGTCCCAAAACACATAACCTACATACTTCAACAAGCCTGTACCGATATTGTATACCAAAAGACCTTTGGGTTGATTGGTAACATCGTTGTCCCCATCTGCATTAAGGTCGGCGGTATTGCTTGTCAAAGCTACCCTTGGAACCAGAATACCTTTATTAGACGACGAAATGTCCATCATCGCATAAGCATTGGGTGAAGTCGTGCCAATTCCCAAACTTCCGTTATCCTTCACTATGAATTCTGTACCTGGGGTTCTTGAGGAACTACCGTTAGATTGTGTTCCTAATTTTACCATTGAATTGGCGGAATCATTAATCCATGCATCATCTGTAGAATCACCCGTACTTCCGGTTCCAATGCCGAATTTTTTCCATATTTTAGAACTGTCGAAATAGTAATAGCCTTCCTCTGTAATATTTACAGTCTTTAGGGAACTTGGCGATGCAGCAGAAGTGGCATAGATAATTGTACCGATCTGAGGGGTATCATACTGACTGTCTGCTGCCTTGATCTGGTTACCGGTCAATCTAGGAGCTATAAGCCCTTCCGATTTAGAACCATCAGTAGTTTTTGCAGTTATATCCATTGTTGCTTTCGGATCTTTGTTATTAACACCTATTTGTGCGCACATTGTTGAATACAACAGCACCATTACCGGAAATAAAATCTTTTTCATTTGCTAATTTTAATTAAATAAAGTCTATATTTTGAAATATGTTTAATGCGTTTTAATTCGTGAATTTTTTCCTAACTAAAATGGAGATTTTAAAGTTTAGATTAATTTGGGAACGGGTAAAATTTGAAATATATAATTTTGCATAAAATATTTTCAAAGTCAAGATGAACAATAAAACGTAATTTTTTGCAAAAATCAATGTGACAAAAGTATTCCTTTAAAATCCACACAAAGACAAATAAATGAAAAGATACATTCAATTTCTATAATTGACTATAATTTCAATGCATCCATAGATACTACAAATAATAAAAAATGAAAAATATTAAACAATTGATTTTTAATATTTTAAAAAATTCAAATTTATAAAATGAATACTCTTAACTATATTTTATCTAAGATTTCAAGCAATGCCGAAGAACGTGAAAACAATATTTTTCAACTGAAATATGAGCTGGCAAAACTCTATTTGAAAATTATGTTTTTTGGAATGGCAACCTATATGCTGATTTTTTATTTTTATTACGATAATTTATTCTTTGTCTATTATCTCAGTGCACAAATTGTTATTATTTCTACAATTTGGCTATTATCAAAAAAAGTTTTATCACTAAAAGTCTCGGTCAGCCTATTCATTATTATTGCCCCTCTCTTTAATATATATAATATGCTGTATTTTTGGGAATATTCTGCAGGCAGTGTTGCCTGGCTGATTCCGATACCATTTGGCGTACAGATTTTTTTGGGTAATAAAAAAGTCCTTTTGTATAGTGTTTATGCGATCTCAACCGTTTTTTTAGTTATCATTTTAGATTATTTTTTCAACTTTGATTTTCCTAAATATCCTCAAGAGAAAGTAAAAAATACAGATGTTTTTCTTTTTCTCTTTAATGTTTTAATCATCTGGCTGTTTGTACATTATAAAGAAAAGATCACAGAGCTCAAGCTTTTGACGGAAATTGAACAAAAAGAAAAAGTGGTTTTGCCCATTACATTGAATGAAAGAGACATTGAAAGTGCAGAGGTGCTTTTCCAAAGTATTGATAATGAAGTTAAAAAGAATAAGCTGTTTACGAATTCAGAATTTAATATCTCCATGCTCAGCACACTCCTGAAAACAAACAGTACATACATTTCAAAAGCTATAAGGAGTAAAGGTTATTCCAATGTTAATACCTATATAAACAATCTTAGGATCCAGTATGTGAAGCAATTGCTTGCGGAAAATGATTTGGAGAAAGTTACGTTAATGTATATTTATACAGAAGCCGGTTTCTCCAGCCAGCCGACTTTTAACAGAGCTTTTAAACAATTTGAAGGCATAACGCCGTCTGATTATATCGCATTAAATGATATTAAATAACGTGAATTCGATGTGAAAAATTAGATTAATGGGCTGGAAGAGGGATGTTGGATGCCGAAAGTTTCTCCTTTTAATTTCACAATAATGATCCGACCATTATTTACGTTACCTTACTTTTTCCTCCTGTTCCTCCATCTTCTCCAGAGAAGTATGACAACAGGAACCAGCAGAAAGAACGGCCATAAAGAAATGATGCCTAAAAGGAATGCAATGAAACTGTTCCAGCCTTCCGTTAAAGAATCACCGAATCGGCTTCCGAAACCAATTCTTGAAGTGGCTGAGCTTCGTACTTTTTCTTTATACAGGCTTAGGTTGAGCGTGCTGTAATTCACGCGGTCATCGATAAACCGCAGCCGGCCTTCAGATACATCGATTTCGTCTTCCAGATCGCGGATATTTTCCTGGATTTCCAGCATATCCTTTGTTGTTTTGGCACTTTTCAGCATATCCCGGTATTTTTCGAGATAAATTTTCTTATTGGCAAGCTTGATCGAAACATCGGTATATTCCTCAGTGACATCATCAGATGATACGTTTTTTGATAGGACGGAACCTACACCCGTTGAAAATGAATTGATCAGGGCATCAAAATTTTGGTGCGGAACCCTGATGGTCAAATCCAGGTTTTCATCAAGATCATTATTTTGAAACGCTTCTTTCTGGATGTACGCTTTGTTGTTTTTAAGAATGGTATTTATTTGTCCTTGGGCTTTTTCAATATTGCCAACCTGGATTTTCATGCTGCCGTTTTTGATTACTTTCTTGGAAACGGTATTGGTTTCTTCAGATTCAGAATGGTTTTCATCGGAATATGTCTTATTGGAAGGCATTGGCTCTTCTTTCGGTGGTGGCGGAGCTAACGCAACAGCTGTAGAATCTATTGCCATCATTTTATCTTCCTGTACGACATCAATAAGGCTGGCGTTTAAGGATTGGGGTTCATTTTTCTTACAATGGATAAGAGCTAAGCAGCACAAGGATAGAAATAATTTATTCATGAATAAAAGTTTTTAGTTCTCACATCAAAAATTATGCTTGAAATAGTCTTTTTGCAAAATTTATTTAACTGCTGGATATTTCCGGCTTAGGGATAAAGTTTATAATTATTTTATATTTTTATCAAATGAAAAAAAGCCTTTTAGCCTTTATATTTGCTCCCTTTATGATATTTGCCCAGGAAGTTCCCAGACTTACCGACGAGATGGCGGTTAAATTATCTGAAAAGCCTTTGCATTGCATCAATCAGGAATATCCGAACAAGACGGCGCACATTATTAATACGGCAAACGAAGTTCCTTTAAGCCCTAAAGATTTGCATCCCAGTTTTTATGGCTGTTTCGACTGGCACAGCTCGGTGCACGGCCACTGGATGCTGGTGCGTCTGCTGAAGACGAAACCCAGTTTGTCCGTGGCGCAGGATATTGAAGCAATCCTTGAAAATTCATTTAAAAAAGAAAACCTTCAGATCGAAGCCGACTATTTCACCAAATATCAGCTCACCGGAACCTTTGAAAGAACCTATGGCTGGGCCTGGCTTTTAAAGCTGGACGAAGAACTGGCCACCTGGAATCATCCGAAAGCAAAAATCTGGCATCAGAACCTGAAACCGCTAACGGATAAGATCCTGAGTTCCTGGAAAGACTTTCTGCCGAAACAGACGTATCCAAACAGAACCGGCGTTCACCCGAACACTGCATTTGCCATGGTCTTTGCGCTGGACTGGGCCAGAGCAACCGGAGATAAAGAGTTTGAAAAACAACTGATTGAAAAGGCTAAATATTTTTACCTGAACAATACCAAAACTCCCGCTTACCTGGAGCCGGACGGATCGGATTTCTTTTCGCCAAGCCTGGAAATTGCCGACCTGATGCGTAGGGTGCTGCCACAGAAAGAATTCGTTGTATGGCTGAATAATTTTTATGAAAAAAGAAGCCTTGAAAACATTGAAAAAATTCCGGTGGTGAGCGATCTGTCGGATTACCAGACGGTTCACCTGGTCGGTCTGTCCTTTACCCGGGCATGGTGCATGAAAGGAATCGCCAAATCTCTTCCCGCCAATCACCCCTTGAAAAATGAATTTGAAAAAACAGCGGTTCGGTTTTTAAACAACGGGTTGCCATTACTTTTCCAGGGAAATTACGGAGGCGACCATTGGCTGGCCAGTTTTGCCGTTTATGCTTTGGAAGATTGATAAAGAGTATAAATAGAAAAGACAGAAAATATTTCTAAACTCATGGTTTAAAAGCCATAAGAAGACCTTATTATCTGCCATTCAGTATTTAACTTCCAGCATCCAACATCCATCTTCCGGCTCTAGTACCTGATCCCGAGCTTCTTCAAAACAAAACTCAGCAGCCAGATCGGCCCTACCAGCAGGAACTGCAGGTCTTTCAGGAAAGAGGGCTTCTTGCCTTCGATTTTATGGCCGATAAACTGTAAAATCCAGGTGGCAATAAATACGGAAAGATAAACCATCCAGGAATCCCCTTTAAAGCGGATGTTGACACCGTAGGCAAAACTTTCCATCAGAATCATAGCGAAAAACATGATCACGCTGATCAAAACGGAAAGCCGCATATAAAAAAGGGTTACCAGCCCGATCGCAGCGAAGCTTACATAGCTGATTTCTCCGATGTACCGGAAACCGATGGACTTGGACGGGATAATGGAAATAAACCCAAGGATCGTCCAGAAAATCAGCGGGACACAGATCCAGTGGATCAGCTTGTTGGTAGCATTCCTGTGGCTTTCGGCATATTCTGCAAACAATAAATCGATCTTTCTCATATCGGTCATTTGGAAAGTACTAAAATAATAAATTTTTGCAATCGCTGGAGAGATTGCTTACATTTGTCTTATGTCTGTCCTGGAAAAATTCGGCGTTGAGATTTTTACGCAACACAATATTTTCGAACGTATTGCGGTCGATAAACCCTTCCGGCCTGACAATCCGGCTTTTATCTTTGTGAAAACCGGAACCATCAGGCTCAAGCAGCATTTCCGGGACCTTGAGCTTTCCGCCAACATGTTTATGGTCACCGATCCGCAGACGGTGTACGAAATGATTTCCGTCAGCGACGATTTCCAGTCGAGGATGGTCTCTTATAAAAGGGAGTTTATTTCCGCTTTGTCACTGAAATTTAACCGGCTGATCACCTACCGCTACTTCAGACAGCAGATGAATATCGGAGTGCCCTTTGAGCCCGATGAAATGGAAGTCGTCTGGAAAAGCGTTAATTTCCTGAAGTATATTTTGGATTCCGAAACGGAAATCACCTATAAGAAAGAAATCGTGGAGCATCTGTTTTCCGTATTCTGCTACCAGATGGCAGGTATCATATCCAAAGAAGACAGCAATTCCATGAGCCAGATGTCGAGACAGGAGGAGATTGTTTTTATTTTCCTGAACGATATTGCCAGATACCACCATTCGGAGCGCAGTGTGGAGTTTTATGCCCAACGTCAATCGATTACAACCAGACATCTGTCTGCCGTGGTAAAGGAAGTCACAGGAAAGTCTGCAAGCCAGGTGATTGCCCTGATCGTTATGAATGAAGCAAAGGTATTGCTGAATTCCTCTACTAAGCCTGTTTCGGAGATTTCTTCAATATTGGGATTCAGTGACCCATATTCGTTTTCCCATTTTTTTAAAAAACATCTGGGCGAAAGTCCTTCCCAGTACAGAAACCAGTTCGAAAGCTGAAATCTTACATTTGAACATCTTTTTCCAATTCTTAAACATTTGTTTGAGCTTTTTACTGCCCTACCTTTGTATCTGTAAAACAAGGTAAAATGGTTAAGAACATAAAAACAGCGCTATCCCTCGTGATAGCCTTATTTCCTGCGCTGTTTTTTGCACAGGAAATAAAACGGATGACCGCCGGTGAGGCAGCCGAACTTGCCGTACAGAATCATCAGCAATTGAAAGTTTCTGCACAGAACATCGAGATTGCAAGACAAAGCAAAAACATTGTAAAGCTTCAGAAGCTTCCTACGATTACCGCTTCGACCAGTCAGTTTTATCTGGGCGATGCCGTAGCCATAGACAAAGATTTCTCCAATTCCACCAATATCCCGATGCCGCATTACGGAAGTTCTTATGCGGTTCAGGCTACCCAGCTGATCTTCAAAGGAGGTCTGTTGAACAGATCTCTCGAACTGGCCGGGCTTCGTGAACAGCTTTCGGAGCTGGATCTGGAAAAAAACAAACAGGATGTAAAATTTCTGGTAATTTCTAATTACCTGGATGTCTTTAAAATCTTGAACCAGCAGGAAGTTTTTCAGAACAATAAAAAACTTGCCCAGGAAAGGCTGAAAAATATTCAGAAATTCTATCAGCAGGGGATGGTCACGCGGAATGAAGTCATCCGTAGCGAGCTGGCGATCAAGAATCTGGATCAGGGAATTTTAACGTTGGCCAATAACAGAAAGATCCTCAATTACAATTTAAACTTCGCGCTGGGATTGCCGGAAGATACCGAGATTGTTCCCGTGGAAAGCCTTGACATCAAAGAAGCCGGTATCGGAATGCCATATTATCTGAATCTCGCCCACGAAAGCAACCCCTTGTTAAAATCGGCTAAAACTAATATTGAAGTCGCTGATAAGAACATCGACATCATCAAGACCGATAGAATGCCTACGGTGGCAGGTTTCGGAGGATATTCAGTTCAGCGGCCTATTACGACAAGAAACCCGGTTCTGGATATGTATTCCGGAGGATGGCAGACCGGAATTTCCATCAGCTATAACATCGATAACCTGTACAGAACAAAAGAAAGGGTAAAGCTCGGAGAAATCCAGAAGAACCAGGCTGGGGATGCCCTGACGCTGACGCAGCAGAATGTGGATATGGCCGTGAATGCAGCGTACGTAAAATATCAGGAAGCGATTCAGCAGGCCGAAATTTTGGATGAAGCCAAAAAACTGGCGGAGGAAAACTATAAGATCACCGAAGCCAAATACCTCAACCAGCTGGCTGTACAGGCGGAAATGACCGATGCCCAGAACCAGAAACTCCAGTCGGAACTGGATTATGTCAATGCGGAAATCAATGTGCTGTACCAATACTACAATCTTCTGAAATCTACCGGAACCTTATAATTTTAAAACTCAAAACAATGGAAAACAAGGAACAAAATACCCAACCGATACAGCAGGCTCCCGCTAAAACCGGAGCTGCGGTCAACAAAAAAGAAAGAAAGAAAAATAAAATAAAAGCAGTCGTTTCCAACATCGTCGTTTTTGCCGTGATCGGTTTCGGCCTGTACTGGCTGATAGCCCAATATTTCCACATCGGCGACAAAACCTATACGGAAGCTGCCCAGGTGGAGGAATTCATCAACCCGATCAACACCCGGGTTTCAGCTTACATCAAAGAAATTAAATTTATCGAACACCAAAAGGTAAAAAAAGGCGATACGCTGGTTGTCCTCGACGACCGTGAGATTTTGACTCAGATCGGACAGGCGGAAGCGGCTTATCAGAACGCCCTGGCCCAACGTGCCGCGACCAATTCATCCGTAAACACCGTTTCCAACAACGTGAGTGTAATGGAATCCAATATAGCCGGTGCCAAAGCCCGCCTATGGAATGCCGAGCAGAATTTAAACCGCTATAAAAACCTTTTGGCTTCCGAAGCCGTAACCCGACAGCAGTACGACCAGGTGAAAACCGAATATGATGCACAGAAGGCAGCTTATGAAACTTTAGTCAACCAAAAAAGATCCGCCAGCCTTTCCACTACCGAGGTGAAAAGTAAGTTCGGGATCATCGATGCGGAGATCAAGAGGACAAAATCTGCCTTGGATATGACGAAGATCAACCTTTCCTATACGGTCATCACCGCGCCTTATGACGGGGTGATGGGACGGAGAACGATTTCTGAAGGCCAGCTGATCCAGCCTGGGCAGCAGGTAGCAACCATCGTACTGAACGGACAGAAATGGGTAACGGCCAATTTCCTGGAAAGCCAGATGCCGAATGTAAATATCGGTGAGAAAATGATGATGACGGCCGATGCTTTGGGCGGACAGCAGTTTGAAGGGGTAGTAACTGCTATTTCTGCCGCTACCGGTTCAAGGTACTCCAGTATTCCGACGGACAATTCCACCGGAAACTTCATTAAAGTCCAGCAGCGGATCCCGGTACGTATCGAATTTACCGATTCCAATAAGAAAGAAAAGCTCAATAAGCTCAGTGCCGGGATGAACATGAATATTGAAATTAAAAAGTAAAGCTGGGTGATGGATGCAGGATGCCGGAAGTCTTCAGAGTATAAGAACACCCAGCTCCCTGCATCCAGCTTCCAGCCTATATACAAATTTTAACAAACTATGTACAACAAAGGATTATACCACGATTGGGTACCGAAACCCGTCCAGCTTTTACTGATCGTCCTACTGATGGCGGTGGTGATGCCGTTGGGCGGTGTGTACACGGGAAACATCAGCTATATGGTAGGTGGAACCGGTGCGCTTTCGGAATATTATATTTGGGCCAATTATGCTTCAACCATCGGGATGGGCGCCGCCATGCCAATTGTCTTAAGGCTGAAAATGCGGTTCAAGATCCGGGATAAAATCACGTTTGTCCTCATGCTTCTGGGTGTTTTAAATTACATCAATGCCACAACTATGGAACCGGCAGTGATTATCGGAAGCTCCCTGCTGATCGGGTTCTGTAAAATGATCGTTTCCATCGAACTGTTTTTACCCGTTATGGCAATGATCGGCAACCGGGGGATGTTTTACGGGGTTTTTTATGCTTTTGTGCTGATGCTGAATCAATTGGCTGGATACTGGGCAGTTGAGGTTTCCGTTCTGTACAACTGGCAGCAGTTTTTTATCATCGTCTCCATATTGTGTTTTGCACTGGCCCTGACCCAGTGGATTTTTATGCATAACCAATATTTTGCACTGAAAGTCCCCTTGCATTACATCGACTGGCTCAGCATTCTGCTCTTCGTATCGACCTTTATGTTTTCAGCTTATGTATTCGCGTTCGGGAAACAGCAGGACTGGTTGAATTCAACAAAAATCATCAATGCGAGTATTGCTGCCTTCATAAGCTTTGCCCTTCTGGTGATCCGGCAGACGCATCTGAAAAGACCGTATCTGTCTTTTAAGATTTTCTCAAGAAACAATGTGCTGCATGGTCTGTTTATGCTTTTGTGCCTGGGAATGTTCATGGCGACGGCCTCTATCCAGAATATTTTTGCAGTGGGTGTTCTCGGGTACGATCAGCTGACCAACGCCCGGCTGAACCTGATGATGATCCCTGGGATTCTGCTGGCCGGAACCTTGGCCGTTTTCTGGTTTAAAAAAGAAAAACCTTTAAAAATGTACATCTTTTCAGGATTTGCAGCGATGCTGGGCTATTCGGTCATCATGTATTTTTCCATGGTGCTGGAATTCAATTATGACAACTGGTACCTGCCGTTGTTTTTAAAAGGCTTTGGAATGACGTCCCTGTTTATCTCAGTCTGGTTTTATACCCTAGATAAATTGGAACTGGACGATATGCTGGCAGCCATCGGTCTTGCCCTGGTATGGAGGACTTTCCTGACGGTAGGCGTATTCTCAGCCCTGTTCTCATGGTTTCAGTACCGGTTCCAGATAGAGAGTTTAGGGAATCTTGCGGTCTATATGGACGGCATGACAATCACTTCCCAGAATGTGGCGGCCAACATGAAAACCATCCAGCTGAATGCGATTATCGCTTCCAATAAAAAGATTTTCGGATACATTGTAGTGGCAGGATTCGGGATTTTGGTGTACGTTTTTACCCATCATTTCGGCAGAGAACGTTTTATTACTGCCAGGTTTGTGAAATTATTGAGTGGAAAATCGGTCATCGCCCGCAGAAGGCTTCGTGAAAGAAAAAGATTATCGGAAGAAATAAAAGATGCAGCCGGAACTGCATGGTAAAGAAACCTTGTTTTTCATTTACTTTGAAGCCTCATTTTGTTATTAAGATGAGGCTTCTTTTTTATTAACAAATTTTATTCATACCGATAATAATGTCCGGGATAGTAAGTTCAGAAGTCTTTTCATTTAAAACGTTTAATTTTGTAGACTGATCATTCATGTTTATTGCTTAAAATGATATCTTCAAAAGATTTAGGAAAAAAGATTTGTATCATCGGACCGAGTTCGGTCGGAAAGTCTACGCTGGCAAAAGTCCTGGCTGAAAAATTACAGGTGAACCTCTGTCATCTGGACCAGATTGCCCATGTACCCGGAACCAACTGGCAACCGAGGGATGAAGAACTATTCAGGAAGGACCATGATCGGTTTATCGCAGAAAACAGCGAGTGGATCATTGAAGGGAATTACAGTTTTTTGATGAAGGAAAGATTTTTCAATGCCACGGTAGTGATCTGGCTGGATTTTAATGTTCGGGGTTCCGTGTTCCGGTATCTGCTTAGAACATTGAAAGGCTCAGCTTCCCGGCCGGGAAATCTTCCGGGGGCTACCGGGCAGTTCAGCTGGGGTCTGGTAAAATACATTATTTTTAAAGCACCCCAAAACAGGGCAAAATACCGTGAATTTATTACTGAAACGAAAGTTCCTTTACTGCATCTGACATCTTTTAATGAGCTGAAAAAATATTTTCGGTTCTGGCAGCTCAGGAGAGAAAGCTGAACCGTTTGAAATACATTTAGATATATCTGCTTAAACCGATTTAAAAGAGCATTGGAAGTTGAACAGGGGAAACAGTATCTTTGCCATTATAAATAAAACCTATGAAAGATCTAATGGGTAAGGCCATACGGGATTATTACCACAATGAAAATCCCGAGGACCTACAAACCGAAACATCAATTTCCGAGCTGGATGAGCTTCCGGTGAACTATCTGTTTCGTGATTTTAATCAGATGAATAAGATCGAACAGAAAGCCTTACGGCTCGCTCAGGGAAAAATACTGGACATCGGTGCCGGTGCCGGTTCGCATACTTTATATCTTCAGAATGAAAGAAACCTGGATGTTACAGCATTGGATATTTCACCGAAGTCCATCGAAGTCTGCAAACTGAGGGGCGTAAAGAAAGCGGTTGCTGAAAATATGCTTCATTATTCGGACGGAATTTTTGATACCCTCCTTTTGTTAATGAACGGAACGGGAATTTTCCAAAGCCTCCAGGTGATCGACATTTACCTGAAAAAATTATATGACCTGCTGAATGTCAAAGGGCAGATTTTAATCGATAGCACCGATATTCTTTATATGTTTGACGAAGATGAGGACGGCGGCGTTTATATTCCGGCAGAAGGCTATTATGGCGAACTGGATTATATCGTGCATTACAAAGGCGAATCCGAAGACCCGATCAAATGGCTGTATCTCGATTTCAATACTTTAAGGAATGCAGCTGAGAATAATGGGTTTAAAATTGAGAAAGTTTTACAGGAAGAAGATTCTTACCTGGCACGGCTGACGAAAGTATAGAATTAAATATTCGGCAATAAGGTAATTAATTCACAGTATGATTTTCCATCCTTGTTGTCATTCCGTAGGATTCTACACCAGGATCTTCCGTGTGAATCGCTAAAACGATGTTTAGATTCCTGCAGAACGACAAACGTTGTGTTTAAATATTAAAATCTGATCAGGAGTTAAAGTTTAGAGTATGATTTTTCACATTTTTTTGTCATTCTGTAGGAATCTACACTAGAATCTTCCATGCGAATCGCTAATACTATGCTTAGATTCCTGCGGAATGACAAACGTTGTGTTTGAATATTAAAAGCTAATCGTGAGCTAATGAGTTTAGAGCATGATTTTTCACATTTTTGTCATTCCGTAGGAATCTCACCCGAATCGTTCCTGCGGGCTGAAAACGTGGTGTTTGAATATTAAAATCTAATCAGGAGTTAATAAGTTTAGAGCATGATTTTTCACATTTTTGTCATTCCGTAGGAATCTACACCCGAATCGTTCCATTGCTTTTAAGACAAGATCTGCAAATTTTACCAAACAAAAAAATCCACATGCGAATATCATGTGGATTTATTTATTTTAATGGATCGTATTACCCGATCTCAATACCGTTTTCTACATTGCGGTCATCCGGTGTTACGAAAGACAGTTTTCCATCGGGTTTAGTAGTTAATAACAACATTCCCTGGGATTCGATGCCTCTGATCTTTCTCGGCGCAAGGTTTAATAAAATCATCACCTGCTTTCCGATGACTTCTTCCGGAGTAAAGCTTTCCGCGATTCCCGAAACAACCGTTCTTACATCAACCCCTGTGTCAACGGTCAGTTTCAGCAATTTATCAGCTTTTTCTACTTTTTCAGCTTCTAAAATAGTTGCGGTTCTCAGGTCGATTTTCGTAAAATCATCAAAAGTGATCTCGTCTTTCATAGGGTTGGCGTTAGGGTTGGTTTTTTTATTGTTTTGCTTGGTATTTTCAAGCTTCTGAATTTGCGCTTCAATGACGTCATCTTCAATTTTTGAGAAAAGAAGAGAGGATGCATTCATCTGATGTCCGGTTTCGATCAAAACAGATTTTGTCTCAACATCGCTCCATTTTGATTTTTGAACGTTAAACATATTCAGTAATTTCTCTGAACTGAACGGCATAAATGGTTCACACAGCTGCGCCAAAGCAACGGCAATCTGAGCACCAACAAATAGAGAGTTTGCCGCTTTTTCAGGGTTGTCTTTAATGGTTTTCCAAGGCTCTTCCGTCTGAAGATACTGGTTTCCGAAACGGGCAAGATTCATCAGAGCCGTCAAAGAATTTCTGAATTCATAGTTCTCAAGGGAGCCTGCGATCTCTTTAGCAGATTTATTGATCTCCTGCAATTCAGAAGCATTTGCATCACCCTGAGGTACAATTCCGTCATAATATTTATGAATCAAAACAGCAACTCTGTTAATAAAGTTCCCGAAAATTCCAACCAATTCAGAATTGTTCTTTGTCTGGAAATCTTTCCAGGTAAAATTATTATCCTTGGTTTCCGGAGCGGAGGACAGAAGCGCGTACCGCAGTACATCCTGCTGTCCCGGGAAATCTTCCACGTATTCATGGGCCCAGACTGCCCAGTTTCTGGACGTTGAGATTTTATCGTTTTCCAGGTTCAGGAATTCAAAAGCGGGAACGTTTTTCGGCATTACATAATCGCCGTGGGCCTTCATCATTGAAGGGAAAATAATACAGTGGAACACGATATTGTCTTTTCCGATGAAATGAACCAGATCTGATTCTTCGCTCTGCCAGTAATCTTTCCAGTCTTTGCCGTTTTTCTCCGCCCATTCTTTCGTGAACGAAATATAGCCGATCGGGGCATCAAACCATACGTACAATACTTTTCCTTCCGCACCCGGCAAAGGAACAGGAACCCCCCAGTTGAGGTCTCTAGTCATGGCGCGCGACTTCAATCCGTCATTCAGCCATGATTTTACCTGTCCGTAAACGTTGGGCTTCCAGTCGTCCTTGTGGCCTTCGATGATCCATTCGTTTAGGAAATCTTCATATTCATTTAATGGCAAGTACCAGTTTTTGGTTTCTTTTAAGATAGGAACATTTCCGCTCAGCATCGATTTCGGATTGATCAGCTCGGAAGGCGAAAGGGTAGAACCGCATTTTTCGCACTGGTCGCCGTAAGCATTTTCATTGCCGCAGTTCGGGCAGGTTCCTACAATATAACGGTCGGCCAGGAATTCTCCGGCCTGTTCGTCAAAGTACTGCTCAGACATTTCTTCAGTAAACTTTCCTTTTTCATGAAGCACTTTAAAGAAATCCTGACTGGTTTCGTAGTGTTTTTTGGAAGTCGTCCTGGAATATTCATCAAAGGAAATACCCAGATCCGAAAAGGATTTTTTAATGATTTCGTGGTATTTATCCACGATATCCTGAGGGGTTACGCCTTCTTTTTTAGCTCTTATGGTAATAGGAATCCCGTGCTCATCCGAACCGCAGATAAACGCGACGTCTTTCCCTAATCTTCTCTGAAATCTTGCATATACATCCGCAGGAATATAAACACCCGCCAAATGCCCTATATGAACCGGTCCGTTTGCATAAGGCAAAGCCGCCGTAATCATCTTTCTGTTTGACATTTATAGTAAAGTTTTTTTGATACGCAAAGATAAGGATAATCATTGAAAGTAGAGAAGATAACAGGACTAAGGCTTTTGATGATAACTAAATTGATGAAAAGGGTATATTTAGTTAAACGAATGTTTAACTTTTTGTTAAAATTGTAGTAATGTTATGTTTTGCATATTTTAATATAAACGGCTGTAAAATAACATTCTAACTAAATTAGCGCTTTAAATTTACATAAATTTATTTAATTTTTTATTAAATTTAAGTTAATTCTATTTTTTTTATAAATTGCATCAGGCCTTTTAGGCTAAAATAACTCAGACGAAACTATATAAAAATAATATTGTGAAAAACTTTACAACGGTATTAAAAATTGCGCCTGCCTTCTTGCTGGCCAGCGCAATGGTCCATGCACAAACGGACTCTACAACCAAGGAGAAAAAAATTGATGAGGTGGTTCTCATTGGGTATGGAGCAAAGAAAAAATCTGATTTAACAGGATCTGTTACAGCAATCTCAGAAAAAGATTTTAACAAAGGAGCTATCGTATCTGCTGACCAGTTGATTCAAGGAAAAGCTCCTGGTGTAAGAATAACCAATTCGGGAGGTTCACCCGATTCAGCTCCAAATATAAGAATAAGAGGGGGATCGTCTTTAAGCGCTTCAAATAATCCTTTAATCGTAATCGATGGAATTCCGTTGGATTCAACAAATCCCGCAGGAATACAAAACCCTTTAGCTTTGATTAATCCAAATGATATTGAGTCGTTTTCCATCTTGAAAGATGCTTCTGCCACTGCTATCTACGGAGCCAGAGCCTCAAACGGAGTTATTTTGATCAAAACAAAATCCGGTGGGGGAAGGCTTAAAATGAATTTTAGTACAAATGTTTCCATAGGCCAGGTTACAAAGTATATTGATGTAATGGATTCTGATCAATACGTAGAATTTATAAAAACATATTTTCCAAATGATGTCTGGAAACTGGGTGTAGGAGGAAATATAAATAACCCTACCGTTCCGGGTAAAATATATAATACGAATTGGCAGGACGTCGTATATAGAACATCGGTTTCTACCGATAATAATTTCAGTGCTTCAGGAAATCTTTTTAAAACCCTTCCGGTAAGACTTTCCTTGGGATATAATAGAACAGAAGGAGTAGTAAAGAATGATGATCTGGAAAGATACTCAGCCTCATTACGTCTGACGCCAACTTTTTTCGACAAACACTTAAAGGTTGATATTAATGCCAAAGGTTTCAAAGTTGATAAACAAACGGTAGATGCTGGAGGAGCAATTGGTGCGGCCTTAACAAGAAATCCTACTTTACCTGTTTATAGCAGGGATGTCTGGGGACAGTCCGGACCAAATTATTTCGGCGGATATTATCAAAATTATTATATCGATAAAAACGGAAAATATAATTTAACTTATGATTCAAATCCTTTAGGATTACTGGATCAAAGGCACAGACCGGAAAATACAATGCGTTTTTTGGGAAATATTGAGCTGGATTATAAATTTCATTTTCTTCCTGACTTGAGAGCGGTTGTAAATATGGGATTAGAATCTTCAAAAACTAAGATTCGCGAAACTTATGATCAGAATTCAAGAAATTCTGTAATCAATTTGGTGTATAATTCGCTCAATGATATATTATACAATCCAGGACTTGGATATGCTGAAAATCAGTTTGCTAACAACAGAAATTTAGATGCTTACTTGGTATATAACAGAAAGATAAACGATTTCTTCACCAACTTTTTAATTCAAGGAGGATATACTTATCAGGATTTCCGTTATGACGGAAATAAAGAACAGTTTTATGCAGACCCTACCGGAACAGGGATTCGTATTCCTCAGCCGAATAGGGCAAATCCCAGTTTCGGATATTTTAATCATTTGAATCTTCAGTCCTTTTTTGCGAGAACTAATATCGATATTAGAAATAAATATTTATTTACTGCTTCAATGAGAGCCGATGCTTCTTCGTTGTTTAATGGTTTTGACAATCAATGGGGATATTTTCCATCAGCTGCATTTGCCTGGAAAATGCAGGAAGAATCTTTTCTGAAAAATTCTTCTATAGTAAAGGAATTAAAACTTAGAATAGGATGGGGTCAAACCGGTCAACAGGATATTACTCAAATATCAGGAGGGTTTTATCCTTCAAGACCTTTATTTTCTTTAGGTTCCGAAAATGCACAATATCTTCCAGGATATAATATTTACAATGCTTTAGGATTTAACGAAAACCTCAAATGGGAGACAACTACAAGCTGGAATGCTGGATTTGATTTCAGCTTCTTTCAAGGAAATCTGATTTCAGGTAGTGTTGACGTATATGACAGGAAGTCTACCGATCTATTGCTAAAAGCACCGGTTCCTCCGGGACAGGCATTAACAAATGAGTTTTCCGATAACGTAGGTTCGCTTAGAAATAGAGGGATTGAATTAAATTTAAATATCAATCCTCTTAAAACAGAAAATGTAAACTGGAATATTTTTGGAAACTTTACCTACAATAAAGGTAAAATACTGGAACTAAAATATTATGACAGAATTCAGGCTGGCGGAGACTTACCTGTGGGCACAGGGGTAAAGATTGCTTATCATGTAGTGGGGCTACAGCCTTATTCGGCGTGGATGTTCCAACAGGTGTATGATGCAAACGGCAATCCGATTGCCAACAGTTTTGTAGATAGAAACGGAGATGGAAAAATTACCAATGAGGACAGATATGACGCGCAAATCGTTCCGAATTTTACTTACGGTTTCGGAACAAGTCTTAATTATAAGAATTGGGATTTTACAGCAAACTTCAGAGGTCAGATCGGTGGTAAAGTCTATGATGGAAGACATGTTGCACAAGGTTTCATTAATCAGGCTAAAACAGCAAATTCCGAACATTTGAGTAATGTACTGGATTTTTATGACGGAAGATCTTCATTTAATCTTGTTCAGCCTACGGACAATATGTACTTTTCCGATTATTTTTTACATGATGCTTCTTTCCTAAGGTTGGATAATGCTACTTTAGGATACAATTTCCAGAAAATATTTGGAAACAAGCTTGATCTTAGAGTATATGCATCTGTAAATAATGCTTTTATCATTACAAAGTATAAAGGTCAGGATCCTGAAAACTTTGGTGGTATTGATAATAATTTTTATCCAAGACCTAGAATTTATACAGTAGGTTTTAACTTTAATTTTTAATTCAGTAAAAATGAAAAAAACAAAAATATATAGTCTATTAGCGATTGCAGGCTTATTTTTAGGTTCTTGTACAAGTGACTTAGAAACAGAACCAAAATATGAATTGACTCTTGAACAGCTTCTTATAAGAGATCCAAATGCGGTCGAGGGACTTCTTTCAAGAATGTATTCCACCTTCGCTCTTTCAAGTGTAAGCGGACCTGGAGATTCGGATATTTCAGGAGCTAACGCAGGAGAGTCTCCATTTATCCGAGGACTTGTAAACCTGAATGATTTTACGGCAGATGAAATGAAAAACAGATGGGGAGATAACGGTCTTGATCAGTTGACAACGACTACAGGATGGAACTCTAATAATAAATTTTTTAAATATGTATATGATAGAATCTATTATACCATTCCTCAGACAACGAATCTTATCTTAATTCTTAAAAATAAAGTTGATGTACCAAACGAAGAACAATACGTAAGTGAATTAAGATTTTTAAGGGCGCTGTCTTATTACTATCTGATTGACTTTTTCGGAAAAGGACCATTGGTTAATGATACGACTTATGGTTCTGCAGCACCTCTTCCTGAAGCTTCCAGAGCAGAGCTGTTTAGTTTTGTTGAATCCGAACTTAAAGACATTGAATCAAAAATAAGTAATACCAATACTTATGGTAGAGCGAATCAGGCTGTCGTTCAAATGTTGCTGGCAAAGCTTTATCTTAATGCAGAAGTATACACAGGTGCGGCAAGATATAATGATGCAGGTACTTATGCCGCAAAAGTGATTTCGAATGGAAATTACCAGTTGGAATCCAATTTTATAAAGAATTTCAGAGCCGATAACAATACTTCAAAGGAAATTATTTTTCCTCTTATTGCTGACGCAGTTTCTTCTCAAAGTTACGGAAACACTACTTATATTATAAACGGAGGTTTAAATTCAACTACAATGAATCTTGCTACATATGGCGCAACAGAAGGTTGGGGAGGACATCGTGCTACAAAAGCATGGTACGGTCTTTTTGGTTCAAACGCAACACAATTGAGTGCAAGTACAGATGTAAGAGCCAAATTATTCTGGACTACCGGGCATAATTTTGAAATGAATGATTATAAAGAATGGACAGACGGGTATCCTTCAATTAAATTTTCAAACAAAAATACAGACGGTTCCGGAAATGCAACTTCGTTTTCTTCTACCGATTTTCCACTTTTCAGATTGGCAGATACCTATCTAATATATGCTGAATGTGCTTTAAGGGGAGCTTCTACGGTTAATGTTGGACAGGGACTTACTTACGTAAATCAAATCCGTGTAAGGGCTAATGCTTCAGCTTTATCTTCTATTACGCTTCAGTCGATTCTGGATGAAAGAGGAAGAGAATTAGGTCTGGAAGGTGTAAGAAGACAGGATCTCATACGTTATGGAAGATTTACTGGCAACAATTATTTATGGCCTTGGAAAGGAGGAACGTTAAACGGAACGTCTATTTCTACAAATTACAACGTTTTTCCTATTCCGGAATCTGCTTTGCAGGCAAATCCAAACTTGAAACAAAATACAGGGTATTAATCAAAGAATTAAAAAATGAAAAATTTATTAAAAATATTTCTTTTAGGATGTTTAAGTTTTCTGATCTTTTCTTGTAAAGAAGATGATGATAAACTTACGCTGAATAACACGGCACAGAGTAAAATATCGGCGGATAAACAATCCGTTGTTTTGAATGAAGTCATTGCAAGTCAAGCAGCGGTAACATTTACCTATACCAATCCAGTGTTTACACCGAACATTGTTTTCACCAATGCTGCAGAATTTGCAGTGGCAGGAACCAGTTTTTCTAAAAGTGTATCGATAGAAGTGTCAATGGACCAGAATACGTTTTCACTAACTCATCTTCAACTTAACAATATCCTTTCTGAACTAAATGTAGCTCCTAACGTTGCAAAATCAATTGAAGTAAGGCTAAAATCAAGTGTGAACAATGTTACGGCTTATTATTCAAATGTTGTTGCTGTCAATATCACCGGTTACACGCCAAACCCCGATCTAATCTATCCAAAAATTAATGTTCCCGGCGGATATGCTGGCGCAGCAGGATATGCAGACTGGACACCTGCCAACTCTCCAAACCTGTTTTCACCTTCAAAAGATGATAAGTACAGAGGGTTTATTTATGTAACCAGTCCGAACAGTGAATACAAATTTGCTATCAACCAGGATTGGCCCGGAAATAAAGGAGATGATGGTACCAAAACCGGAAAGCTGAAAGCAGACGGCGATAACATTAAGGCTGCTGCTGCTGGAACGTATTACATAAAGGTGGATTGGGCCGCCAATACGTATTCTTCCGTAATCGCCAACTTTGGGGTTATTGGGGATGCAACACCTACCGGTTGGGGATCAGACACGGATTTTGTTTATAATCCAACAACAAAAACGTATGTCATCAATTCAATTGCACTTGCTGCTTCAGGGGTCTTCAAGTTCAGAGCCAATGACGACTGGGCCATGAAGTTCCAGCCGGAAAGCGCGGATCAGACATTGGTTTCAGGAACTGCCGTTAAATCGTTCATGAGTGCGGAAGGTACCGTAACCGGAGATCCTGCCTATAAGGTTTCACAGGCAGGAAATTACAAAATCGAATTGGATTTGCATAACTCAGCGTATTACAAGCTGACTGTGACAAAATTGTAAAACATAACAAATTTAAAACAGCAAAGTGTTGCTTTTCGGCAGCACTTTCTTTATTTTTAAAGCGTATAAATAGTCATTATGAAGAAAATTACGATGGGGGCAGTCTTGTTCTCAATGATGTTTGCAGGAGTGAACGCACAGACTTTACAGTCGCCGGACGGGAAGTTCCGGATGGATTTTCAGCTGAAGCAGGGCGTACCCTATTATAACCTGAAATACAACGGGGCCGTAGTGGTGGAAGACTCAAAGCTGGGGCTGAGGTTGTTCAAGGATACGGCCATTAAATTTGCCTCTGAAATCGCTAAGCCGGAAGATGCCAAATTCGATCTCAACAATGGGTTTTCCAAAAAAGCCGAGGCAAGGGATTCCAAAAACGAAACCTGGCAGCCGGTACTGGGCGAAAAGAAAAATTATATCAACAACTATAACGAGCTGGCAGTAACGTTGCACCAGGATGCGACCGACCGGGATATTATTGTTAAGTTCAGGCTGTTCAACGACGGGCTTGGATTCCGTTACGAATTCCCGCAACAGAAAAACCTGAACTATTTCGTCATCCGTGAAGAAGATTCCGAGATCGATTTCCCGACTGATATGAAAGCGTGGTGGATTGCAGCCGACTACGATTCCCAGGAATACCAGCCGCAGACCACAAAAATTTCTGAAATCCCGGCAAGATGGCCAAACTCATTCGACAGCAATGCCTCTCAGCAAATGGTGCCGAACGCGGTACAGTCGCCGCTGATGCTGAAAAAAGAAGGAAAGGAACCATTATACGTGAATCTGGGAGAAGCGGCCGTACTGGACTATCCCGCTTCCAACCTCGAAGTGGATGCGGTGAATTTCAAATTCAAGACTCATCTGACTCCGGACCGTCAGGGTGCGAAAGGATATATTCAGACGTCCTCTATTTCCCCATGGAGAACCATCATCGTTTCTCCGAAAGCGGAAGAAGTATTAGGTTCCAAAATGATGTTCAATCTTAACGAACCGACAAAATATACCGATACGTCCTACATTCATCCGACCAAATACATGGGCGTATGGTGGGAAATGATCATCGGAAAATCCCAGTGGGCGTATTCCACAGCAGAAAACGTTCACATCGGGGTAACGGATTTTTCCAAACTGACTCCCAACGGGAAACATGCCGCCAACAATACAAAAGTAAAAGAATACATCGATTTTGCTGCGGAAAATGGCTTCAAAGGCTTACTGATCGAAGGCTGGAACGTAGGTTGGGAAGACTGGTTCGGACATTCCAAGGAATTCGTTTTCGATTTCATTACGCCGTACCCGGATTTCGACCTCAAAATGCTGAACGACTATGCCCATTCCAAAGGCATGAAGCTTATTATGCACCATGAGACCTCCGGTTCCGCCACCAATTACGAAAGATGGGCAGACAAAGCGTTCAAACTCATGAACGACTATGGCTACGATGCCGTAAAAACCGGTTATGTAGGCGACATCATCCCGAGAGGCGAACACCATTATTCCCAGTGGACCATCAACCATTACTACAGAATCGCCGAAAAAGCCAATGAGTACAAGATCATGGTCAACTCCCACGAATCCGTTCGTCCGGGTGGAGAAAGCAGAACCTATCCGAACTACATCTCAGCGGAGGCCGCAAGGGGAACTGAGTTTGAAGCCTTTGCCGGAAACAATCCCGATCACCAGACCATTCTTCCGTTTACCCGATGGATGGGCGGACCAATGGACTATACACCGGGAATTTTCCAGACCAAACTGGATTACTATTTCCCCGGCGACAAACGTTTCGTAAAAACCACCCTGGCCAAACAGCTGGCCCTGTACGTTGTGATGTACATGCCGCTGCAGATGGCGGCCGATTTGCCGGAAAACTACAAACGGCATATGGACGCTTTCCAGTTCATCAAAGACGTTGCTGCCGATTGGGACGATACCAAAATCTTATCTGCCGAGCCGGGAGACTACATCATCACGGCTAGAAAAGCCAAGGGTACCGAAAACTGGTTTGTAGGTGGGATTACCGATGAAAACAAGCGCGAGTATACCGTAGATTTCTCCTTCCTGGACAAAGGTCGTAAATACGAGGTGACGGTCTATGAAGATGGAAAAGATGCAGACTACATCAACAATCCTCAAAGCTATAACATCTACAGAAAGACGGTGAACAGTAAGTCTAAGATCAAAATTAACATGGCGAGAAGCGGTGGTTTTGCCATCTCTGTGAAGGCGGTACAATAAAACGGAAGCCTCCTGAAGAACATTCTTTTTCAGGAGCTTTTTCCCGCTCTCCGCTCATACTCCTCGCGCCGCTGCATGGCCATCCCCGCTGTGGGGTAACCGCTGCGATCGGGGCTATGGGCGGAGAGCCTTTTAAGAAACCATCGCGAAAATACTTCCGGAATAAAAAATTCCGATAGCTGTATTCACACTGATTCAACAATAGTACATATGAAAAAAATATACCTCACCTTTGCCGTTTCTTTGGCGTCTCTGGCATTTTCCCAGAAAGCGCTGGACCGGGTAGAACCGGCATTCTGGTGGAAAGGAATGAAAAACCCGGAACTCCAGATCCTGGTCTACGGAAAAGATATCGCCAGTAAGAATATCGAACTTTCAGACGGCGTTCAGCCCAAAGAGATCCTCAAAGTAGAAAATCCGAACTACGTTTTTGTAACGGTCAATACCAACGAAATCAGCGTTCCGAAATTCAGCATTACCGTTAAAGACGGCAGGAAAAAAACAGGTTCTTACACCTACGAACTGAAACAGCGGAATCCGGATTCTGCCAACCGGGAATCGTTCACCTCAAAAGATGTCATGTATCTCATCATGCCCGACCGATTTGCCAATGGCGACGAAAAAAACGATTCCAGGCCGGACCTTACGGAAAAAGCCAACCGCAGCCTTCCCAATGGCCGCCACGGCGGAGACCTGAGGGGGATCATCAACAATCTTGATTATATCCAGAACTTAGGTGCCACCTCCGTCTGGCTCACCCCCGTCAATGAAGATAACGAAAAAGTGTATTCTTATCACGGCTATGCTCAAACTGACCTTTACAAAATCGACGGCCGTTATGGTACCAACGAAGAATACCAGGAACTGTCCCGCAAGCTCAACCAAAGGAAAATGATGCTCGTCATGGACTACGTCACCAACCACTGGGGGATCTCCCACTGGATGATCAAAGACCTGCCGACCAAAGACTGGATCCATACGTTCAGCGACGGGGAAAACGGCTTCAAACGGTCCAACTACAAAACAACCACCCAGTTCGATACCAATGCTTCCCAAATCGATAAACAATCGTCACTCGACGGATGGTTCGATACCACCATGCCGGACATCAACCAGAGCAATCCGCTCGTTCTGAAATACCTGACTCAGAATGCCATCTGGTGGATCGAATATGCCGAGCTCGGCGGGTTTAGAGTAGACACCTATCCTTACAACGACAAGGAAGCCATGGCCCAATGGGCCAAAGCCATCACCGATGAATATCCGAAATTCAATATCGTCGGGGAAACCTGGCTCAGCACTCCTGCCTATATCTCTGCATGGCAGAAAAATTCAAAAACAGGAGAGGCGGCAAATTACAATTCAAATCTTCCATCCGTTATGGATTTTATGCTGTACGGCGACCTGCCCAAAGCCATCCGGGAAAAAGACGGCTGGGACAGCGGGATGAACAGGATCTACAATAGCCTGGCAAGTGATTTCCTGTATCCGGACATCAACAATGTCATGGTCTTCTTTGAAAACCACGATACCGAGCGGTGGAATGAAATCTTCAATGCCGACCCGAAAGCTTACAAGCTGGGATTAACTGTAATTTCGACCGTCCGCGGAATTCCCCAAATCTACTACGGCTCCGAAATAGGAATGCGCGGCGATAAAAACAAAGGCGGCGATGCCGACATCAGAAGGGATTTTCCCGGCGGATGGAAAGCCGATCAGCAGACTGCCTTTAATCCATCATCACAGACCAACGAGCAGAAAGAATTTTACCAGTTCACCCAAAAATTGCTGAACTGGAGAAAAGGGAAGAAGGTCATCCATAACGGGAAAACCAAAAATTTCGTTCCCCAGGATAATGTTTTTGTCTATTTTAGGTATAACGACAAAGAAAGCGTCATGGTGGTTCTCAATAACAATGACCAGCAAAAAAACGTCGATGTCAAACATTTTGCAGAATCGCTGAACCCATTTACAGCAGGGAAAGATGTGATTTCGGGAAAAGAATTTTCCGTAAAATCTGATTTCACCATCCCTGCCAGAACTTCAATGGTCATCGAATTAAAATAACAGATCAAACCTCCTCAAACCTCATAGGTTTCAAAAACCTATGAGGTTTAAACAATAACTACCCTTCAACATGAAAAAAACAACTCTACTTTTCACATTTCTGCTGCTGATGCTGTGCTTTTCAACCGTTTCGGCACAGACGAAATCTGAAAATGAAAAAGCGGCTATCGGCACCATGCTCGACGGCTTCAACGTTGCAGCCGCAAAAGCCGATTTCAATACCTACTTCAATTATTTCGCAGACGAATCTACTTTCATCGGAACCGATGCCACAGAAGTCTGGGACAAAAAAGCTTTCAGGGTTTGGGCAAAACCGTATTTTGATAAAAAATCAACCTGGAACTTCACTTCGCTGAAAAGGAACATCTATTTCAGTAAAGACGGAAAGCTTGCCTGGTTTGATGAGCTGCTTGATACCCAGATGAAAATCTGCCGTGGTTCCGGAGTCGTGGAAAAGATCAACGGGCAGTGGAAAATCAGGCAGTACGTCCTTTCCATGACCGTTCCGAATGAAGTGGTGGATAAAGTTGTTGCTGAAAAAGCTCCGATTGAAGAAGTGTTAATTCAAAAACTGAAAAAATAATGGCAGAAATGGTAGGAAAACACGATTCCGGTAAATTCGGAAAACTGAAAAAGCCGGATTTATCCATGCTTCAGATCATCAATATGAGCATGGGATTTTTGGGAATCCAGATGGCCTTCGGGCTGCAGAATGGGAATGCCAGCCGCATCCTGGCCAATTTTGGGGCAGACGTGCATGAGCTGTCCTGGTTCTGGCTGGTGGCACCGGTCACAGGATTGATCGTTCAGCCCATCATCGGCCACATGGGCGACAATACCTGGAGCCCGCTCGGAAGAAGAAAGCCGTATTTCCTGATCGGTGCCATTCTGTGCGCCATCGGTCTGGTGATGCTTCCGAATGCCGCATCGGCTACGCAGATGATGGCAGCCAATGTATTGCTGTTGGCGGTCATTTTCCTGGCGATGATGGATGCTTCCATTAATGTGGCGATGGAACCGTTCCGCGCTTTGGTGGGCGATATGCTTCCGAAACATCAGGGAACCATCGGTTTTTCGGTACAGACCATCCTGATCGGGATTGGTGCCGTAATCGGTTCTTATCTGCCGGACTGGCTTACGCAGCTGGGAGTTTCAAATGTGGCGGCAGAAGGTTTTGTAGCAGACAATGTGATCTATTCATTCTATGTAGGAGCAGGATTTCTACTCCTGACTATAATCTACACCATTGTGACGACAAAAGAATATTCACCGGAAGAATTTGCCGCCTTCGAAGGAGGAAAGGAAATCGCACAGCCTTCAAAGTTTATGGATATCTTCAAGGATTTTTCCAATATCCCGCCTCAGATGAAAAGACTTGGCATCGTACAGTTTTTCTCTTGGTTTGCCCTTTTTACCATGTGGGTATTCACAACGAGCGCTCTGGCGACCCACCATTTCGGACTGTCGCCGGATGATACGCATTCAAAAGCATTTAACGATGCAGGTGACCTTACGGGTAAGCTGTTCGGAATGTACAATCTTTGGGCAATTCCATTCGCCTTTATCCTTACGCCGCTCGCCAAATGGATCGGGAAAAAGCAAACCCACGCCCTCGCCCTGGCTTTCGGGGGAACCGGTCTTATCCTGATGTATTTCATTAAAAACACCGATCTGCTCTGGATTTCCATGATCGGATTGGGCTTTGCCTGGGCCAGCATTTTAGCAATGCCTTACGCCATGCTGATCGAAGTGATCCCGCAGAAAAAGATGGGCGTGTATATGGGGATTTTCAACTTCTTTATCGTAATTCCGCAGATCATCAACGGTTTATTCGGCGGACCGATCGTAAGTGGTGTTTTCGGTAAAATGGCCATCGATTATGTAATCGTTGGTGGCATCTGCATGTTGCTGGGTGCGGTCCTCACCCTTATTTTCATTAAATCGGAAAACGAAACCCCGAAAGAAATCGAAGAGGAGATCCAGCAGGTGCATTTTTAATTTATCATTTCATCATAAGAATAACCATTATTGATTTAGAATTTCTTTAATGATATAAAAACTGCTTTAGCCATTAGCTGAAGCAGTTTTTATTTTTATAATATTTAAAATATAATGCCTGGGTGTTCTCTTATCAATAGGAATGGACTTTAGTCCATTCACATAGAAATCAGGATCCGTCCGGCTTCAGCCGAAATTTAAAAATCCGGCATGATGACGTGGCTTCGGATCCGCTCAGCCACCGGATGATTATTTGTTTAATAAGTATTTTAAATTTCAATACCTAGTTTGTCATCCCCGCAAGGCATCTCAGCGTAGTATTAGAGAATAGTATATATACATTGTCTTTAAATTTCTGTCAGCAATCCCTTATTCGAAATAATTGATGATAAATAATGTTGATGGCTGTGATATTCGAATGAAAATCTCTGATTTTCCTGCTTATGTGTTCTAAAATATATGCAATGCATGAAACTGAAATCTTATATGACTCATGTGTTAAAATTGTCCTTCATGATTTAATATAAACATCTTTTGCCTCTTTTGCTGTTAAAGTATAATATGGTTTACAACCATCCCTTCCTGTTTGGTTCCCGATTTGCATCATCTACCGGAATTTAATCTTATTTTAAGCTGAAGAAGGCTTATAATCACTAACTTTAAGTAAAACAAACGGAGATATGTACGACATCATTATCATAGGAAGCGGGGCCGGAGGGGCTACCATGGCTTATCAGCTGGCCGACAGCGGCAAAAAAATATTGGTCGTGGAACGCGGAGATTATGTTCCGGTAGAAAAAGAAAACTGGGATTCGGTGGAGGTATTCCAGAAAAACAGATATACGACGACTGATGAATGGCTGGATAAACACAACAGACCTTTCCGTCCGGGAATGCATTATAATGTGGGTGGGAATACCAAATTTTACGGTGCCGCTCTGTTCCGTTTACGGGAAGAGGATTTTAAAGAAATACAGCATTACGGCGGAACTTCGCCGGCATGGCCCATTCAGTATGCCGACCTGAAAGAATACTATCTTCAGGCGGAAAAGCTTTTTTATGTTCATGGAAAAAGAGGATCGGATCCTACCGAACCTTTCGATGAAGAGCCTTATCCGTATCCCGCTTTGCCGCACGAACCGAGGATCAAGGAAGTGGTAGACGAACTGTCAAGCTATGGCTGGCATCCTTTTGAACTACCGATTGGGGTGAATTTTAAACCGCATAAAGCGGCCAACGCTCCTTACACTTTAGACCGGTTTGACGGATTCCCCGATGCTGCGGAAAGAAAAGGGGATGCCCATTTATGCGCCCTTTCGAAAGCTTTGGAGCATCCGAATGTAGAACTGATGACCAATACCAAAGTTCTCAGGCTGAATACCAATGAAGCAGGCGATACCGTTACGGAAATTGTCGTAGAGCAGAATGGCGAAACCAAAACCCTGACAGCGGAACTGGTCATTCTTTCTGCCGGAGCCATTAATTCTGCAGCGGTTCTTCTGGAAAGCAGAAGTGAAAAGTTTCCGGACGGGCTGGCCAATTCTTCGGATCAGGTCGGACGGAACTATATGTTCCACCAGAATTCTGCTTTGGTAGCGCTTTACACCGAGCCAAATCCGACCAAATTCGGGAAAACCTTCGGAGTTAATGATTTTTACCATGCCAATAAAGGCTACGAATATCCGCTCGGGCACATCCAGATGCTGGGAAAATCTGATGAACACCAGATCAAGGCAGACAGCCCGGTACCGGCTCCCGGATTTACTTTTGAGCTGATGGCGAAACATGCGGTTGATTTCTGGCTTACTTCCGAAGACCTTCCGGATCCCGAAAACCGGGTAACCGTAGAAAACGGACAGATCAAGATCAGCTATACGCCGAACAACCAAAAGGGGCACGGTTATTTAAAAGAAGAACTGATCAAAGCCCTGAAAGCTTCCGGAAAATTTGACTCCTTCCTATTCAAAGGAATCTATTTCAGTAAAGGAATGGACATTGCTTCGCCGGCACACCAGAACGGCACCACCCGGATGGGTACAGATCCGGCAACTTCCGTAGTCGATACCTACTGTAAGGCCCATGATCTTAATAATCTTTATATTGTCGACGGTGGCTTCTTCGTTTCCAGCGGAGCCGTAAATCCGGCATTGACCATTATTGCAATGGCATTAAGGGTTGGGGAGCATATCAAAAACAACGTGCTGAAATCATGAATTCACGCATAGCCAAAATTACCGTCGTCTATCTGCTGGCATTTTTTACGGGACTTAATTTCGTGATTTTTCCGGCACTGAGCAGCGCTTTCACCGATGCTTCTCTGTTTCGTCTTTCGTCGGCACAATTTGGCAATCTGTTTATCCCGCAGGTCATTTGCATCATTGCTTCGTGTCTTGCGGCTCCGTTTCTGGTGAACAAAGCCGGGCCCAAACTCATTTTAGGGACAGGCTTGGTGCTGATGATGGCAGCTACGGCAGGTCTTTGGGTGTTACAGTTTTTCATGGGAGATCAATCGGTTTTGTTTCCGGCACTGATGGTGCTGGTAGCCTGTACCGGAACCGGTTTCGGGCTCTCCATCACTACCCTGAATCCTTTGGCAGCCAGTTTGTTTGAAGACAATCAATCTTCCGCAATCCTTATCCTACAGTTCTTGGTTGGTCTCGGAACGTCTGCTTCTCCGCTGATGATGAATGCCGTGGGAAGCTTACAGCACTGGACGTATGTACCGGGAACGGTATTTATACTGGTAGCGGTCACATTTATTTTATTCCTGAGTCTCCGGCTTGAAAAAGGATCACTCTTCCAGCTTCCCGGACATTTTAAAATTCCTTTCCGGCTCTGGCTGTTTTTTACGGTGATTGTTTTTTACGGTTTTATTGAGGGGACCTTCGGGAGTTTCGGAGCCGTTATCCTCAAAAACCAGGGACTCAGCAATCAGCAGGCAAGCCTTGGGCTGTCCCTGTTTTGGGGCGGAATTGCCGTCAACCGGCTGCTCTTTGGTATTTTCTCAAAGAAATTCAATCTTTCATATCTGTTTTTGGGTTGTCCTTTAGCAGTTGCTGTATTGCTCACAGTGCTTTGGATCTATCCTGATGCTGGTTTGCTGGTCCTGATGATGTTCTTTACCGGATTTTTCATGGGCAGTATATTTCCGGGCTCTATCGGCTGGGGAACCGTTGAATTTCCGTCCTTGTCGGTGCTGGTTTCCGGATTTTTAATGGCCGCCAACCAAACCGGAACGGGCATTATCACCAATACACTGGGACACTTTTCAAATCAGACTGCTCTGATCCTTCAGTTTCTCACGGGCTGCACGGTGGTTATCTTCATTCTCCTGATGGTCCTCCGGAAAAACTCAAAGATCAAAGAAGCATTTTAGCGGAAGATGGGTGGTGAATAGTGAATAGTCAATTTTGCTTGACAGGTGAATTTTCAACAATCTAAAATTGACCATTGACACCATTTACAATCACCGTTACAAACCACATTAAAGTGCTGCAATTTAAACCTTGACCTTAAACCCTTCCTCCTTTCTTACCTTACATCAACATTTTCCCAATCAGTACACCGTACCTTTGTATCATAAAACAATCACAATATGAAAACAGTATATCACAAAGCAGACACCAGAGGACATGCCAACCACGGATGGCTGAATAGCTACCATACTTTCAGTTTTGCCGGCTACCAAAACCAGGATCGGATGAACTTTGGCGTATTAAGAGTCTTAAACGACGATACCGTTACCCAGGGAATGGGTTTTGGAACCCATCCGCACCGCGACATGGAAATCATTTCCATTCCGCTGGAAGGCGATTTGGAACATAAAGACTCTATGGGAACCACCGCGGTAATTAAGAAAGGGGAAATCCAGGCGATGAGTGCCGGAACCGGGGTGATGCACAGCGAATACAACAAGAACAAAGACCAGGCGGTAAAATTTCTGCAGATCTGGGTATTTCCAAGAGAAGTAGGAGTTGAGCCGAGATATGATCAAAAGAGCATTAAAGAAGGCGAAAAGATCAACGGATTCCAGCAGATCCTGTCTCCGGATAAAAACGATGACGGGGTGTGGATTCATCAGGATGCATGGTTCAACCTGGCGAATTTTACCAAAGGAAATGGCAAAAACTATATGCTGAACAAAAATGGAAACGGGGTGTATGCCTTTGTATTGAAAGGAAGCGCGAAAGTCGGTGACCGAATTCTGAACGAGAGAGACGGGCTGGGAATCTGGGATACCCAAAGCTTTAACATCGAAGCGGTGGAAGATACCGAGATCCTACTGATGGAAGTTCCGATGGAATTACCGGCCTATTTAAAATAATACATCATAAAGTAAATTCTTAACTGACATTCCCCTCCCTGGAGGGGTGTTGGAAATTCATAGAATTTCTTTCAAATGATAACATTATTTATTTTTAGAATATTGATTTAAAAACATTATGATCTTTTTTGAATATAAAGTAATGCTGAACTCTTTAAGGTAACCAGCGGACTTAAAAACAATGAGTCATAAAATTTGCGTTTAATTAGTATCACGCAATCAATAAGAACTTTATTAATAATCTATATCTAAAACATCGCGTTTCCCAAAAATCTTACGATCTTTGCTTTAACAATTAAATAAACTTACTCAACAGACAGAACAATGAAAATATTAGCTATTGCCGGAAGCAATTCCGATACGTCCATTAATAAACTTTTAGTCTCTTATGCTGCTTCACTTATTCCGAACACAGAGGTGGAAATCGTAGACATGAATGATTTTGAAATGCCGATCTATAAACACCAGCGCGAAGTGGAAAGCGGAGTGCCGCAGCAGGCAGTAGATCTTGCATCTAAAATTGATGCGGCTAACATCCTGCTGGTTTCCCTGTCCGAGCACAACGGAACATATTCCACGGCTTTTAAAAATGTATTCGACTGGACTTCCCGGATCAAGAATAGGGCCGTATGGAATGAGAAGCCAATGCTGCTGATGGCTACAGCTCCTGGAGGAAGAGGCGGATTAGGCGTTTTGGAAGCGGCGGAAAAACGTTTCCCGCTGCACGGTGGAAATATCATCGATACCTTTACGCTTCCTTTCTTCAATGATAATTTTGACAAATCGGCTGAAAAGATTTCTAACGAGGAGAAAGACAATGAATTAAAAGAGAAAATCGCTAAGATTTCCGCTTTGGAGTCGATCCTTGAAAAATAGGTTTGAAAATTAATATAAAATTAATATCTTTGCAAAAAGAAAAAGATGAATATTCAGACCGCTTTTAAAGAATGTTTCTACGAGAAAGGGAATATTGTGGGCTCTGAAATTCTGAGATAAAATAACGGCCGATAATCTACTAAGATTGTCGGCTTTTTTGTTTTTAAAATTTGAAATAAAAGACAATATAATGTGCCGGTTTATCAATGTTACCTGTTGAAAGCATTGTTACACTGTTAAACTGAAGCATTGCTAGATTATTTAAAAATATTATGAGCAACACGTACAAATCAGCAGGCGTAGACAAAGAAGAAGGATACAAAACCGTTGACAAGATCAAAAAGGCGGTGGGTGAAACACACAACTCCAATGTACTGAACCATTTGGGAAGTTTCGGGGCATTCTATGAGATCGGAGGATACCGAAATCCGGTGCTCGTTTCCGGAACTGACGGAGTGGGAACCAAGCTGAAAGTAGCTTTAGACTCAAAAAAATACGACTCTATCGGGGTAGACTGTTTTGCCATGTGTGCCAACGATATCCTTTGCCACGGAGCGAAGCCTTTGTTCTTCTTAGATTACCTGGCTTGTGGAAAACTGGATTCCGAAATTGCTGCTGAAATTGTTTTGGGAATGGTAAATGCCTGTAAAGACAACAACTGTGCACTGATTGGCGGTGAAACGGCTGAAATGCCGGGAATGTACCAGCCGGGAGACTATGATGTTGCCGGATTCTGCGTAGGGATCGTTGAAAAAGATGAAATCATCGACGGATCTGCAATTAAGGTGGGTGATAAAATCATTGCTTTACCAAGTTCAGGATTCCATTCCAACGGATTCTCTCTGGTAAGAAAAGTGTTCCCGGATTTTAATGAAGAATTTGAAGACAAGCCTTTGTACGAAACCCTGTTGGTACCTACCAAATTATATTATAAAGACATCCACAAAATCCTTGAAGAAGTAAAAGTAGCAGGGATTGCTCACATTACCGGCGGAGGATTATATGAAAATATTCCGAGAATTATCGGTGACGGCTTATGTGCTTCTATCGACGCTTCCAAAATCCGGATTCCGAGCATTATGCTGGAGCTGGAAAAAAGAGGTGGGGTAGCCCGTGAAGAAATGTTCGGAACCTTCAATATGGGGGTCGGAATGATCGTGGTAGTAGACCCGGAACACGCAGAAAAAATCCTGCACCTTCTGGATAATGCCTACGAAATCGGTGAAATTACCGAAGGAGACGAAAAGATCAATCTTTCAATATAAATCTACCAATATAACAATGTAGCAATTTAACAATCTTAAACATTGTTACATTGGTATACTGATACATTGTTACATTATAATTATGAAAAACATTGTTGTACTCGTCTCAGGTTCAGGAACCAACCTTCAGCGGATCATCGATACCATTGACAGCGGGGAAATTCCCAAAGCACAAGTATCTTTGGTAGTGGCTGACAGAGAATGTTTCGGACTGGAAAGGGCAAAAAAACATAACATCGAACACATCCTGATTCCGCGGGGAAAAAATTTCAGTGCCGAACTGGGAAAAGTTATTCCTGAAAATACGGACTTAATCGTTTTAGCCGGGTTTTTATCCATCCTGAAACCCGAATTCTGTGAAAACTGGACCGGAAAAATCATCAACATTCATCCGGCACTGCTTCCGAAATTCGGAGGAAAAGGAATGTGGGGGCACCATGTTCATCACGCGGTAATTGAGGCGAAAGAAAAAGAAAGCGGGGCCACCGTACATTTTGTGACGCCGGGCATCGATGAAGGAGAAGCCATTCTTCAGAAATCGTTTGAAATAACGGAAGACGATACGGCAGAAACCATCGCCGGAAAAGTCCATCAGGTGGAATATGAGATCTTCCCGCAGGCCATCAACAAAGTATTGGGCAACGGGTAATGAATAAAATTCCCCTCCCTTGGAGGGGTGTCAAAAATTCAGAAAGAATTTTTGACGGGGTGGTTAATGAGTTATCCCACAAACATCTGCATTTAACAAAATGCTTAAACAAGAAAATCTAAGTAAAAATAAAGACCGGAGGTGAAAGAACCGGTCTACAGTTTGAAATAGCTGTAAAAAGTAAAAAATCGAAAGTAAAATGAGTAAAAAGAGAGTTTTAATCAGTGTTTCTGACAAAAGCGGATTAACCGAATTTGCACAGTTTCTCGAAGCCAGGAATTATGAATTGATTTCCACGGGAGGAACGTTCAAACATTTGAAAGACGCTGGTTTAAATCCCATTCAGATTGATGAAGTAACCGATTTTCCTGAAATGCTGGACGGAAGAGTGAAGACCCTTCACCCGAAAGTACACGGCGGATTACTGGCGGTGCGTTCCAACGAAGAACACATGAATACCGTTCAGGAACATGGCATCGGCCTGATCGACATGGTGATCGTAAATCTGTACCCTTTCTTCGAGAATGTAAACAAAGACATTTCTCTTCACGAAAAGGTAGAATTTATCGATATCGGCGGTCCTTCCATGCTTCGTTCTGCGGCTAAAAACTTTGATTCCGTAACGGTAATTACCGATGTGGAAGATTATGCAGCTGTACAGGCAGAAATGGAACAGAACGGCGATACCTACATCGAAACCCGTAAAAAGCTGGCAGGAAAGGTATTCAACCTTACTTCGGCTTATGACGCGGCGATCTCAAGAATGCTTCTTGATGAAGAATATCCTGCTTATCTGAATGCTTCCTACAAAAAAGTTTCCGATCTGAGATACGGCGAAAACCCGCATCAGACAGCTGCTTACTACGTTTCTACTTTCGAGAACGGGGCGATGAAAGATTTCGAACAGCTGGGAGGTAAAGAATTATCTTTTAACAATTTAAGAGATATGGACCTTTGCTGGAAAGTGGTTACGGAATTTAAAGAAGAAATGGCTTGTTGCGCCGTTAAGCATTCCACCCCTTGTGGAGTGGCGATCGGAACTTCAGCCCTTGAAACGTATCAGAAAACTTTCGAATGCGACCCGGTTTCCATCTTTGGCGGAATTGTTGCAATGAACTACAAAATCGATGCGGCAACAGCGGAAGAACTGAACAAAACGTTCCTTGAAATCGTAATGGCTCCCGAATTTGATGAGGAAGCCCTTGAAGTTTTAAGAAAGAAGAAAAACTTAAGAATCATTAAAATCGTTAACCCGGTTTCCGATAAGCAGACTTGGGTAAAGATCGATGGCGGAATCCTGGTTCAGGACAACGACAGCATTTTCTCAGACGATATCAAAGTAGTGACTGAAATTCAGCCTACCGAAGAGCAGAAGAAAGCTTTATTGTTCTCCCAGAGAGTCGTTAAATACGTAAAGTCCAATGCCATCGTAGTTTCCAACGGGATTCAGGCTTTCGGAATCGGAGGCGGACAGGTAAACAGGATCTGGGCGACCCAACAGGCCATCGAAAGAGCGAAAGAAAAATTCTCAGGAACGCTGGTTCTCGCTTCCGACGCGTTTTTCCCATTCCGTGATGTCGTGGATTTCTGCGCGCAGGAAGACATCACCGCCATCATCCAGCCGGGTGGAAGCGTAAAAGATCAGGACAGCATCGATGCAGCCAATGAACACAAGATTCCAATGATGTTCACAGGAATTAGACACTTTTTACACTAATTAAAATAGAATTAAAAAAATAATCCGGATTGTATTTATACCATCCAAAATGATATATTTGTAAATTATAGACTAGTTAATTAAATACAGTATGAGAATATTAATCATAGGTGAAGGGGGAAGGGAATCTGCTTTGGCAGTAAAGCTTCAGAATGACCCGAGAATTTCAAAAATGTTTTTTGCCAACGGGAATGCGACGACAGATGTGATAGGACAGAACGTGAACATACCCGATATTAAAGATCTCAGGGATTTTGCCATCAAGGAAAAAGTAGACCTTACCATCGTAGGTCCGGAAGCTCCTCTGGTTGCAGGGATCCGGGATGAATTTAAAAAGCACGACCTTAAAGTATTCGGCCCGAACCAGAAAGTGGCCAGCCTTGAAGGAAGTAAGGCATTTTCCAAGAAATTCATGCAGACCTATGGTATCAAAACCGCTACGGCCAAAGTATTTGATTCATACAATGATGCCATTTCCTATGTTCAGGATCACGAATATCCGTTGGTGGTAAAAGCCAGCGGCCTTGCCGGAGGCAAAGGGGTTGTCATCTGTGATACCCGTGAAGAAGCGGAAGCTACCATCCACGATTTCATGATCAAGAGAATCTACGGTGATGCCGGAATCAGACTGGTAATCGAAGAATTCCTCGACGGTTTTGAAGCTTCCATTATTGCTTTCTCCAATGGAAACAAATTGTTCCCATGTATCGCTGCCAAAGATTACAAAAAAGCAGGTAACGGGGATACCGGCCACAACACCGGAGGAATGGGATGTGTAGCACCAAGCCCTGAATTCACCCAGGAACACTACGCGGATTTTGAAAAGAATATTCTGGAAACGACCGTTAACGGACTGAAAGCGGAAGGTTTCAGCTTTAAAGGAATCATCTTCTTCGGATTGATGGTTACAAAAAAGGGAGCGTACCTTCTTGAATATAATATGAGATTCGGAGATCCCGAAACTCAGGTTCTGATGGCTTTGATGGAAAACAACCTATTGGATGTGATCCAGGATTGTATGGAAGGAAAAGACATCGAACTCAAATTCAAGGATGAAAAAGCCGTTTGTCTGGTAATGTGCTCAGGAGGCTACCCTAGAAATATTGAGACAGGCTTTGAAATCGTAGGCGAAGACCGTTTGAAATACAGCAAACTTTTATACGCAGGAGCCATCCGCAAAGGAGACAAAGTGGTTTCCAACGGCGGAAGGGTACTGAACATCGTGGCTACCGGAGCGACCTATGAAGATGCCAGAAAGAAAGTATACGAGGATGCAGGCCATGTACATTTCGATTATGGCTTCTACAGAGAAGACATTGGAAAATTTTAAAATAATGCCCTGATTTTTCGGGGCTTTTTTTTAAGAAGCCGGGAACCTGCTATCCGCTCATACTCCTCGCGACCCGGTCTTGCCGGCCCGCTGTGGGGTAACCGCTCCTATCAGGGCTAGGGCAGCAGTCTTCCACAGAAACGGCAGTCTTTTTAGATTTATCAATAGGATCGGGCTTTAGCCCGATTACAACATCAATTATCAATCATTATTCATCAATTATAAAAATGAACAACGGTATTATCATCTTGGATTTCGGATCCCAATACAACCAGCTGATCGGACGCAGAATCCGTGAAATGGGTGTATACTCCGAAATTTTACCATTCAACACCCCTCTGGAAACCATCCTTGAAAAACAGCCGAAAGGAATCATCCTTTCCGGAGGTCCGAGTTCCGTCAATGCGGAAAATGCCCACCTTGTACAGAAAGAACTGTATGAACAGGGAATCCCGGTCTTGGGAATCTGCTACGGAATGCAGCTTACCGCACACCTTTTAGGCGGAAAAGTGCACAAAGGCGTAAAAGGGGAATACGGCAAAGCCCATCTGGAAATTGTAAAAGAATCTTCCTTATTAAAAAGCGTAACCAATAACTCCGTGGTTTGGATGAGCCATTTCGACGAAGTAGGACAGTTGCCGGCAGGATTCGATTTAAATGCGAAGTCAGGGGTAATTGCTTCCATTTCCAACGAAGAAAAGAAAATCTATTGCGTACAGTTTCACCCGGAGGTTTCCCATACCGAAGAAGGCGGCAAAATGCTTGAAAATTTCGTATTCGGGATTTGTGAGGCAGAGAAAAACTGGAAACTGACCAACTATATCGAAAAAACCGTAGAAGAAATCCGTGAAAGAGTGGGCGATCAGAAAGTGATCCTTGGTCTTTCCGGTGGAGTAGACTCCTCGGTAGCTGCTGTGTTAATTCACAGAGCCATCGGAGATCAGCTGACGTGTATTTTCGTAGATACCGGGTTATTGAGAAAAGATGAAGGTAAAAAAGTAATGGATAACTACGGGGAGCATTTCCACATGAACATCAAACTGGTAGATGCTTCCGAAAGATTTTTATCCAAGCTGGCCGGCGTTGATGATCCGGAAGCCAAAAGAAAGATCATCGGAAACGAGTTCATCCATGTTTTTGATGAAGAATCCCATAAAATCGAAGGAGCAAAATTCCTGGCACAGGGAACCATCTACCCGGACGTGATCGAAAGCCAGTCGGTAAACGGTCCGTCTGCCGTGATCAAATCCCACCACAATGTGGGCGGACTTCCGGAAGAAATGGAATTTGAATTGCTGGAGCCCTTAAGAGAACTCTTCAAAGATGAAGTGAGAAAAGTAGGGGAAGAGCTGGGAATTCCTCATCATTTGGTACACCGTCACCCTTTCCCGGGTCCCGGATTGGGAATCAGGATCCTGGGAGCGGTAGACGCTGAAAAAGTACGGATCTTACAGGAAGCCGATGATATTTTCATCGAAGAGCTTTACAAAAATGATCTATACGAAAAAGTTTCCCAGGCTTTCGTGGTATTGCTTCCGGTAAAATCCGTAGGCGTGATGGGTGACGAAAGAACCTATGAATATACTGCGGTAGTCCGTTCTGCCAACACCATCGATTTCATGACGGCGACATGGAGCAGGCTTCCTTATGAATTCCTGGATACCGTTTCCAGCAGAATCATCAATGAGGTGCGGGGAATCAACAGAGTGGCTTATGACATCTCTAGCAAACCGCCCGCAACCATCGAATGGGAATAATTTTAAAGAGATTGATTATACTCATAACAGAATAAATTTCTTCGGAATACCTTTGTACTTCGAAATAATTTTTTTTCATCATTTGTGTTTTTTTGGCCTCCCGGAAGGGAGGTTTTTTTATTTCACGCAATTTAACCTAACCTTACAGGTTTCCAAAAACCCGTAAGGTTTAATTCAACACCATCAATTTTCACTGATGCTCAAGAGTGTTACTTCTTTAAAATACAAAACCTGATCGTCATTAATAGATTAAAGAACAGAGGAAAAGCGGCATTATTACTGATAAAGCGTATTGATTATGCATACGCTTCATCAGATCAGTTTACTGATCCTTTCTTTGCCAGCTGACGTTATACAGTATGAAAAATAAACTTTGCGTTTGAAAATAGAAGCAGGTTTAAAAAATAATTGTTCGTATAAGATCATACATAATGCTTTTGATTTGCATATGACTGTATTCGATTATAAAACTTCCAGCCTCCAGCACCCATCTTCCAGCCCGTTATATTTAATTAAATTTTAATTCCATACCCCAACTTCACAGCCGATTATTTTATATTTTTGATATTAATTACCTTATGAAAATAATAGGAACGTGGACTACCGGAAATGACTTGTTGTTGATCATCATTTCCGTTATCATCGGCCTTCTGATCGGCGCTGAACGGGAATACCGCAACAAATCCGCCGGATTGCGGACTTTCATCCTGATCAGTTTCGGCTCCTGTCTTTTTACCATTCTTTCCCTGAAAATCGGGATCTCTAATCCGGACCGGCTGGCAGCTAATATTGTGACTGGAATCGGCTTTCTTGGGGCTGGCGTTATCTTTAAGGATGACAATAAAATCGGCGGAATCACCACGGCAACCACCATTTGGGCCACCGCTTCTTTAGGAATGTGCATTGGTTCCGGCCATATTTATCTGGCATTGCTGGGCGTAGCTTTGGTTCTGCTGATCCTCACTTTACTTTCCTATTTGCAGGATTTTATCGACAACCGCCATAAAATCAGGGAATATTCCATTACCACTTTAGAACAGAAAGATCTGGAGTACTGTGAAACATTGTTTGACCGTTACGGCCTGAAATTTTCCCTCGTCCGCCAACGTTATGATGGCAACGGTTGTTATACCACCTGGAAAATCACCGGAAATATCGGCAGCCATCAGGCGCTTATCCATCAGATGATGAACGATAAACGGATCCATGCCTATCAATTTTAAATTTACATCTAATGAATACCAAACAAAAAGCTGCTGAATACAGCAACATCTGGCTTCCTGAGCCCGAAGCCCATGACTTTCCCGCCGCTCTGGATTACCTCGAACTGATCTTTGAACCTGATGCAGCCGCAGCATTTGTAGAAAAACTGAAGCAGGCAAGAACCATCCGTAAAAAGTCGAAGGATATTTTCCGCGCCAGCAGCCTGCCGCTGCTCCCGAAAGATAACATTCATGTAAAAGAAAACCTCAGGAAAGTAAAGAACAGTAAAAAACTTTCTCCCATTCTTCTGGTACGGGGCAACCACGAAAAACTTATTATCGCAGACGGCTATCACAGGCTGTGCTGCAGCTACTATCTCACGGAGGATCTTGAAGTCCCCTGCCGTCTGGTTTAATTGAATAAGAACTCCAATTGGAATTGATGATTAGGCTGGAAGAAGGAAGCTGGAAGAAGGAAGCTTCTCTTGTCAATAATATGAATTAAAGGTATTAATCAAACCCTTTATTACTTATCACTAGAAATTTACCTTTGACAGTAGAAAATTAAGTCCTGAAAGGACGGTTTAAATCAGCACCGGATGCAGTCCGGTTGCAGCATTGACATATTCGAAACCTTCAGGAATAATTGTAACTCAATTTTCTTTAATAACTGAAAATTAAGTCCTGGAAAGACGTGTTAGGCCAGTACCGGATATAATCCGGTGATAGAAGTATTCCCACATTTAAAACCTTGGGAGATAATTAATACTGAATCATCTTTGACAGTAGGAAATTAAGTCCTGGAGAGGAAGGTTTAAATCAGCACCGGATGCAGTCCGGTGTGAACGGTTTAATGCTGATGTAAACCCTGAACAAATGGAAATACAGAAATTAAAATTTTTGTAATAAGAATATAAACAACAATACATTTAAAGCAATTAATAAAATATATATTGCTTTAAAGATAATATGCCTGTAATTGATAAATAAGCTGATAAAGATCGATAACATCGGGTAGAAATAAATAATGTTTTTCGCGTCGGAACCATTAAGTTGAGAATTGAACAACAGGTTTAGATTGTGTGAAACATTTTCTACTTCTTGAGAATAGAAGAATCTCAGAAAAAAGACTACGAGAGAACATAAACTTAAAATCAAAGCATATACTTTCATCTATCTTAAGATCTTTTTAATGGGTTGTTTCATTTTATTTATTTAAAATTTCCCTAAATTTAAGAAAAATTACATCAGATGCAAATAGAAACAAGAGCGCTCACCGTAGCGGATTATCCGGAACTGGTAGAGACCATGAAGAGGGCTTACCCGCAGATGTCGGAATACGTCTGGTCCAAAAGAAGTATTGAGAAACTGACGACCATTTTTCCGAAAGGGCAGATCTGTATTACGGTAGACGGGAAACTCGCTGCTGTGGCCTTATCCATCATCGTCAACTATGATGAATTCGGTGACGATCATACCTACAGCGATATCACGGGAAATTATACTTTTAATACCCATACCTCCACCGGAAACGTCTTGTATGGAATTGAAGTTTTCGTAGATCCGGAATTCCGGGAACTCCGTTTGGGGAGAAGGCTGTATGATGCCCGGAAAGAACTCTGCGAACTGCTGAACCTGCGATCGATTATCCTGGGCGGCAGAATCCCGAATTATTATAAACATACCGATCTTTCACCAAGAGAATACATCCGGAAAGTCCGCGATAAGGAAATTTATGATCCGGTATTGTCATTCCAGCTGTCCAATAATTTCCTGCCGATCAAAGTGCTGAAAGGCTATCTTCCCGAAGACGAATCTTCCGGCGAAAATGCGGTACTGCTGCAGTGGAACAACATCTATTACAGCAAAAAAACAACCACGATGCAGGACAGCATCATCCGGCTGGGGCTGGTGCAGTGGCAGATGCGGCATTTCAAGGACATTGATGCGTTCTACGAACAGGTGGAATTTTTCGTCAATGTAATGGGTGATTACAAAGCGGATTTCGTATTATTCCCGGAACTGTTCAATACGCCGTTGCTGGCGCCGTTCAATAAGCTTTCGGAAAGAGACAGCATGATTGAGCTGGCTAAGTTAACAGAAGAAATCAGGATGAAAATTTCAGACTTGGCAATTAGCTATAACGTAAACATCATCTCCGGAAGCATGCCGGTCTTTGAAAATAATGATTTGTATAACGTGAGTTATTTGCTGCACCGCGACGGGAGGGTAGACGAATACCGCAAAATCCATATCACCCCGAATGAAAGGAAATACTACGGAATGAAAGGCGGCAGCGAAATCCGGGTTTTCGATACCGATTGTGGAAAAATCGGACTGGTGATCTGCTATGACGTGGAGTTTCCGGAACTGCCGAGAATCCTTGCAGATCAGGGAATGAAAATTCTGTTTGTGCCATATCTTACCGACACCCAGAATGCATATATGCGGGTTCGACACTGTGCGGCAGCGAGAGCCATAGAAAATGAATGCTACGTTGCCATTGCTGGTTGCGTTGGAAACCTTCCGGGGGTAAACAATATGGACATCCAGTTTGGGCAGGCAGCCGTCTTTACCCCGTCGGATTTTGCCTTTCCGTCGAATGCCGTGAAAGGAGAAGCAACTCCGAATACGGAAATGACGCTGATTGTAGACGTAGATTTAAATTTATTGAAAGATCTTCACCATCACGGTTCCGTTCAGGTGATGAAAGACCGTCGGAAGGATTTGTATGAAACTTATTTAAGATAGACATCACAGATCTTTATATTTATTACCTTTTGAATAAATAAAAGGCTGTCCAAAAACAGGACAGCCTTTTATTGTACTTAATCTGTGGTGGAGATTACAACACCTGCGGGCAAACCACTGCAGGGCAGATGAGTCTTGGGCATCTTGGTCTTCCGTCATCAGGACAGCATTTGTTTGAACAGCTGATAATCGGTCCTCCTCCAGAAATACTTTTCATCTCCGATCTGGATACTTTTTTTAAATTTTTCATTTTAATAAATTTATAGGTTAGTTTCACTGTTTGGTGAATGTAAAGTTAAAAAAAATCATCATATAAACTCATTACGGGAAAATAATTACGTTTTATTTAACATTTGCTATAAAAATTTAAGTTTTGCCAGGAATAATTTTTGAATTAAATTGCACCTACATTTAAGGAATATGTTTGATAAGCAGCAAAGAAAATTGAAACGGTCGGCCAGGCTCATTTCCGTATTAAGCAAATACGGGTTTAAAGACATACTGGCCCGGATGAATGGCGGAAATAAAGTGGAAGCTACGGAGAATACTGATGAAGTGGTTTCCAAAGGCATGGTCTACGAGAGAATACGGCTGGTGCTGGAAGAACTCGGGCCTACCTTCGTAAAGCTGGGCCAGACCTTCAGCAACCGGGAAGATCTGCTGCCGGCTGAGCTGATCCGTGAGCTGCAGAAACTCCAGGACAAAGTGGAAACGGTAGAAATGAACGTGGAGGAGATTCTGGAAAATGAATTCAGTATTTCCGTGAAAGACTACTTTGCCGACATCCGGAAAGAACCGCTGGCTACAGCTTCAATTGCACAGGTCTATAAAGCAGTGCTTATTGACGGAACAGATGTTATTTTAAAAATTAAAAAACCCGATGTACAAACCGTTATCGAAGATGACCTGCTGCTCATCAAAGACCTGGAAAAACTGGTGTCTTCGTATTCCGAAATCGGTGAAAAACTAAACCTTAAACAGGCCATTTCAACCTTTGAAAAATCTTTACTGGAGGAAGTTTCCTTAATTAATGAGAAAGAAAACATCCTGCAGTTCAGAAGAAATTTTAAAAACAGCAAAGAAACCTATGTGCCGAAAGTATATGAGGAACTTTGTAACAACAACGTGCTGTGCATGGAGTTTATTGACGGGATCAAAGTAACGGATACCGCCACGCTTTTGAAATATAATCTCGATCCTGTCCCTGTTTCCGAAGCAGGTTTAAGACTTTTCGTGTCGCAGATTCTGGATTACGGATTTTTCCATGCCGATCCGCATGCCGGGAATATCCTGGTGAAAAAAGACGGGAAGGTAGTCTTTATTGATTTTGGCGCAGTCGGCAAAATTCCTCCGAATGATAAGGAAATCCTGGAAAACCTAATTGTCAGTTTCGTGGCAAAAAATCCGCATAAGATTGTCCGCTACCTTAAGAAAATGGCCGTCAGTTACCAGATTCCCGACGAAAAAAGATTCGAGGCCGATGTGGAAGATATCCTGAATTTTGTCCACAGCACCTCATTGAAGGAAATTAATCCCCAGGCGATCATTAACAAAATGAAAGATGTCTTGAAGGACAACCGCCTTTACATGCCGGATTATTTTTATCTTTTGTTTAAAGGGATCGGATTGATCGAAGGGGTGGGAAGGACCATTAATCCGGATCTCGATGTGGTAAAAAGCCTTCATCCCTATACCCGGAAAATATTTGCCAAAAAAATCAGTCCCAAAAACCTGATGAAAACGGGAATGGACCGGATGATGATGTTTACCGACAACGTGGATGAAATTCCGAAAGAACTGCGCTCCGTTTTGCAGAAGCTGGATGAAAATAAATTTACTGTTTCCAGCGAGATCAAAAATATCGAAAAAACCAACCAGCTCATCAAATCCAGTATTGTCAATCTGATATTGGCCATGATTTTGGGTGCCAACATCATTGCCACCGCTATCGTCTTTGTTTCGGAAGCTGGCCCGAGAATCGGCGAACTGTCTTTGGTCGCGGTATTAGGGTTTATCTTCTCCGTATTTTTAATGATTGTGATTCTGTTGAGAATTACCAGAAAGTAGGTTATAAGTTAAGTTAAATTTTTTTCTGCGTTATTTAAAGTAAAACGTTAATGCCAATCTTAAGTTCATATTCCGTAGGAATATTATCTGTGTAGAAACAATAAGAGTAAGTAAAGTGCACGCCGTAGATGTGCTATCTCAATATTAGCTGTAAAAAGATAGAACTCCGCTGGAGTTCTGTAATAATGCTTACAACTATAGCTTACACAGATATTGCTTCTCTGAAGCAAGTCCATTTTAACCGCAACTATGAATGCCGAAAATGTGCTAGTTGCTGATTTTTTTAAAGCAGATTCATTAATGACGATATCATTAACCTCACAAAATAAAATCTACGCAATCTGCAAAATCCGCGTGATAATTTAAACATCCGATTTAACAGCCTGTTTCAATAGCAAAGCGTTATTATCAACCTTAGAAATCCATATTCCGTAGGAATATTATCTGTGTAGCAACAATAAGAGTAATTAAGATGCACGCCATAGGTGTGTTATCTTTAATTTAACTAGAGTTGAAAATCACAACTTGGAGTCTAAATAAATCTACACCGTCAGTGCAGTTTAGATTTTTAAGCTTTAAAAAATTAATTGCCTATCTTTGCAAAATGGAACAACTCACTTTTGCAGATTTTGACCTGCCGGTTAAAATTCTTGATGTTTTAGCAGACCTGAATTTATTTGAACCGACTCCAATTCAGGAGAAAAGCTTAAAGCCGATCCTTTCCGGTCGTGATGTCATGGGCATCGCACAAACGGGAACGGGAAAAACTTTAGCTTACCTTTTGCCTGTTTTGAAAACCTGGAAATACAATAAATCCGGGAATCCGACGGTTCTGGTGCTGGTTCCTACAAGGGAACTGGTGGTTCAGGTAACGGAAATCGTAGAAAAACTGACGGAAAATATTACGGCAAGAGTGATCGGAATTTACGGAGGCAAAAACATCAATACCCAGAAGCTGCTTTTTGATAACGGATGCGATATCCTGATCGGAACGCCGGGAAGGGTGATGGACCTTGCCATCGACAATGCCATTTCCCTGAAAGAAGTTCAGAAGCTGATCATCGATGAATTCGACGAAATGCTGAACCTGGGTTTCAGGCCGCAGCTGACGCACATTTTTGAGATGATGAAAGAAAAAAGGCAGAATATCCTGTTCTCAGCAACCATGACGGAAGCCGTGGATGAAATGCTGGACCAGTACTTCGCCAGCCCGGTGGAAATTTCCCTAGCCAGATCCGGAACCCCGCTTGAGAAAATCGAGCAGACGGCCTATAAAGTAGAGAATTTCAATACCAAGATCAATTTGCTGGAACATTTGCTGAAAACGGATGCCGACATGTCCAAAGTATTGATCTTTACCAATAACAAGAAAAATGCAGACCTGCTGTTTACGAAGATCGATGAGCTTTTCCCTGAACAGTTTGATGTGATCCACTCCAACAAATCCCAGAACTACAGGCTGAAAGCGATGAAACGTTTTGAGCACGAGGAAATCAAAGGGCTGATTACAACGGATGTAATGGCCAGAGGTCTGGATATTTCCGATATTACCCACGTTATCAACTTTGAAACGCCTGATATTCCTGAGCAGTACATCCACCGGATCGGTAGAACGGGTAGGGCGGACAAAGACGGTAAAGCAGTAACTTTCGTTACGAAAAAAGAAGAAACCTTAACACTGGATATCGAGTTGCTGATGGATAAGGAACTCCGGTACATCGATTTCCCTACAGCAGTAAAGATCGACCCTAAAAAGATCGCTTCCGAAGAAGAGCAGGTGGTTATGAAAAATCCTGCGATGGTAAAAATCGGCGATGGAGGCGGTGCATTCCACGAAAAGAAAGCGAAGAATACCAAAGAAAACTGGGGCGGACCTTCAAAAAGGAAAGCACCGAAAAAGTTCGGAGCTAACAGGGCACAGCAGAAAGCGATATCAAAATCCAAGAAAAAGAAATAAAAAAACACCCGGAAATTTTCGGGTGTTTTTTTTATCTGCTCATGATCAGGATAATTTTGTCATCCACGCCGTCGCTGTTCACATCATCGTAATCACTCACGATATGCAGTTCTTTGCTGTTCAGAACTGCCACTTCGCTGATTTCGCCGTCAACAGTTAGTTGCTTATTTCCGGGATCATAAGAATAGGAAGATGTATCAGTTCCATAGTTTTCACAGTTCCCGCTTGAGTTTTCATCATAAATCGTACTCGATAAGATATTGTTCGATTTAAAATTGAAAGTGCTTTTTTTGTAGCAGGTAGAGTGGGGATCGTTGTAAAGGGTACTTCCGTTTTTTCCGGAAATGGCTTTTTCGCTAATAGGTCTCCAAGTACCTACGATAGAATTGACGTCTTCTTCGTCATCACTACTGCATGAAGTAAAAACGAAACCTGCCGATATGGCGAGAAATAATAGCTTTTTCATGGTTTTTTTATTAATTATTTTAAGCGGCAAAGAAAAGAAAAAAAACTCTTCCGCAAAAATTAATTAAATAAATAAAATTAAAAGAGAAAGCTGCTTCATTATTCATGAAACAGCTTGTATGTGATTATATATCGTCCTCTTCATCAAGAAAATTGAGTTCGTCGTCACGCTGGATGTAATCAGGAGAAATTCCCGGCGGATTGAACAGTCCCCAATTATCTACGATGAAATGTTTCAGGTCGAATCCCGCTACCCACTCTATGAACAACACCCGGAATTCTTCGATGAGGTTCCGTATCAGCTTATAATACTTGGCATCCGCAAAGCCTAACATTTCAAGATTATTCCCGCTGACCATAATGTCCCTGGCTGCTTTACGGATGATAGCTGCATTTTCCATTTTGATATCGTACAGCTTTACAGCCTCAGCTCCGGAAATTTTAGCAAGAATCACCATGCTGTCCTCAAGGATGTGCGATTTGATACTCTGAAGATAATTGTTATCTTCCGGAAAAAGCTCGGTAATGATGGTTACCGTTTTGTAAATCTCTTCAGCCTTTTTGTAAATTGGCAGGTTTTGGGCAGCTCGGTTCATCTTATTTCATATAGGGTTCCATTACTGAAGTCCACAATCTGTAACCTTCCGGGGTCATATGAAGCATATCCTCCACAAAAAGATCTTTTCTTACGTTGCCGTTCTTGTCCTGCATGACTTTGGTAATATCGATAAATTTCGACCGTGGCTGTTTTTTCATAAAAGCGGCAATTTTCTTATTGGCTTCTTTCATTTGCGGCCATAGGTTTTCGCGGCTTGGGGAATACTTGATGGAAATATAATCTACTTCGATATTCGGGAATTGCGTCCTGATTTTTTTGTAGAACGTCTTGAACCGGTCAACTACAACATCAGCTTTCAGTTGGGCATTGTCTGCAAAATCGTTCTCACCGCAGTAGATAATAATTTGCTTGGGCTGGTAAGGATTCAGGAGATCATGGGCATAATAGTTAAGATCCGTAAGCCTGGATCCGCCGAAACCTCTGTTGATCATGGTTTTATCCGGGAAGTAGCTGGCGACATCCGTCCATTTGGTGAATGAGGAGCTCCCCAATAGCAGGATGGCATTTTTTGCCGGAGGATTTTCCTGATCCAGTTTCTTAAAATGTTGGATATCCTGCCAGAACATCGGTTTTTCCTGTGAAAAAAAAAGGGCAAAGGTCAGCAGTAAAAATGCTGAGAACATCTTCTTCATAGTTTAATAATTTTAAAGTCTATTAAATTCTCTTTTTCATATTACTAAAAAACTCCCGAAAAATCCGGGAGCTTTTTTTATCTTTTATAGGTAATGTATTCTGCGTCTATTATCGTATCTCCATTCTGGTCAATATTGCCGGATGTCTGTTTTATTCTCATTTCCGAGCTGGTGAGCACGACGATTCGGTAGCTTACCGAGCTGTTGTTCTTGTAGGTAACCACCAGGTCTTTTGTTTCAGAATTGTAGGTATAGGTTCCTTCCAGCTTTGCAGCTACCTGGCAGTTGGTTCCCGTTCCACCATAAGTGGTAAATGAAGTATAGTAGTCTGTTCTGAATTCTAAATTATCTTTAACACTGCACCCTGTGGGAACTTCTGTATTCAGTGCGGTCTTATCGTCTTTCCCGGATATTACTTCTTTTTTACTAATCTTCCAATCGCCTTTCATCATATCCATTTCATAAGCTTGGATATCATCATCTTTACAAGAAGTAAGCGCTAGCGCTGAGAAGGCAAATAAAAGTAATGCTTTTTTCATTTTTACAAATTTAGAATATGCTAAAATATAAATAAATTTGAAATATATATAATGAAATCCATGTTTTTTAAACGAATGTTTGCAGAAAAAGTAAATACGATGGAAGCAGGGTCAAATATGACATAAGTTTTGCGTTAAAATCTACTTTTTAATGGGAAAGAACATGAATGGATTGGAAGTGGGAAACTGGATGCTGGAAGTATGACAGTCGTAGTACAGCCCAAGCCCTAAATCATTAATTGATTGTTTGTTACCCGGTTAATAATAAAGATACTTAATCCTGATTCAGTCTTCTATTTTTGAAAAGCTAAACTCAATTGGAATATTATCGAATTTTGGGTAACATTTCATTTACCTCCAGCACCCAGCTTCCCGCCTTTTAATAACTCATCTCCACAATCTTATAAGCATCCTGCGGAGTCAGATTTTTATATTCCCCGAGGCCAAGCCAGTTTCTTTCGGTAAAAGCCTTCTCTACACGCTCTGCCGTACCTTTATAATCTTCTGTATATTCTGAAAGCCGGGTCTGGATGTTCAGGCTGTGGAAAAATTCTTCAAGCTTTTTGATACCGGCTTCCGCTTTTTCTTCTATGCTTCCTTCTTTGATACCCCAGACTCTTTCCGCATACTGTGCCAGCTTGCCTTTTTTGGTTTCAAAATTATACCGGTAATGGGAAGGTGCGATAACCGCTAAGGTTCTTGCATGGTCTATTCCGAAATAAGCGGTCAATTCGTGACCCATTGCATGGACAGCCCAGTCGGTAATTACTCCTTTCTGAATCAGTCCGTTCAGCGCCATGGTGCAGCACCACATGAAATTTCCTGCAGCGTCATAGTCGAAATCACTGTACAAAACTTTCGGAGCCGTTTCCTGCAGGCTAATCAGAATGCTTTCCGCAATTCTTTCCTGCAGATCCGCTGATGAAGGAGCGGTCATGTACTGTTCTAAAACATGAGTGTAAGCATCCGTTAATCCGTTGACGATCTGTCTTGGCGGAATTGATCTTACCACTTCAGGATCCAGCACCGAAAACTGAGGGAAAAGTCCCGGACCTCCTGTCGACAGTTTTTCGCTGGTTTCCCTTCTGGAGATAACATATCCAGAGTTCATTTCGGAGCCTGTTGCCGGCAGTGTTAAAACCGTTCCGAAAGGCATGCCTTCCCCTTCAAAAGTTCGTACGGGCTTGGTCAGGATTTCCCATGGTTCGCCGTCATAATTGGCCGCTGCCGAAAGGAATTTCGTTCCGTCGATCACGGAACCGCCGCCTACTGCCAAAAGGAAAGTGATGTTCTTTTCTTTAATTATGTTCAGGGCATTGATTAAAACTTCGTATTCCGGATTCGCCGGTACTCCGCCGAATTCATACACCTGATGGCCTTTTAAAGCTTCCTTTACCTGGTCATACACCCCATTGTTCCTGATGCTTCCGCCGCCGTAAACCATTAAGACATTGGCATCTGCCGGAATTTCTTTAGAGATTTTAGCGATTTCCCCTTTTCCGAAAAGTATTTTGGTTGGATTTTTAAACTCGAAATTAAGCATTGTTTTTAAATTTAATGTAGCCCAAATTTACGCATTGTCCGAAGAAAATTCCGTTAAAGAAGTTTTAAAATTCTTATGACCGGGTTTTATGGAAACTATGGGAATGTGGCTGGAAGATGGATGCGGGATGCCGGAAGTTTTTACTGAATTCTTTCAAGAACTATTTTAGGGGCTGGAAGATGGAAGCTGAAAAAAGTAAAAAAATGTAGAAACACAGTTTAAACCATTAAGAAGGATGAATGCTTTAAGGTTGATTAAGAAAATCAAAGATTTTTATTCAGTGACATCCCTGAAAGCAAAGCTCAACTTAATTTTCTAAAAACCTTAGTGGACCTTACTGACCTGCTTAGGTGCAAGGAAAAATAACATTTAACATTCAGGATTCTTAGTATTATTAACTGAAAAAAACATCCAGCCTCCAGCTTCCCTCTTCCAGCCTAAAATTATTTCCCAGCACTCTTCGCTTCCAGTTTTCCGGTTTTCCGATGGATCTTAATGAGAAAAGGTTCTTTTGTTTGCCGGTCGTTTTTTAGTCTCACCAGGTACAGCGAAATCTGTTTTTCTTCTATTTTATAGGAACTGCCTTCCGGGTTACCGCTATCTACCAGATAGCCATAGGTATTAGCCAGTAAAATGGCTTCCGGAAGATTGTCAATGAATCCGATAAAATTCCGAAGCTGCTGTTCGTCTGAAAAATATCGGGATCTGTCGTTTTCACAGGCTAAGAGATAGACGAAACAATCTTCACCCAGGCATTTCTGAAAAAAGCCTTTTTCCGGTGCGGGATCATTTAAGGTCATGTGATCAGGCATCTGGCTTTCATAAATGATTGCTTTATCAGGATCAGGATTGTTGCGGAGTACCGACCAATAGCCGTATTTTTTATCCGGAACAACAAAAGGGTAGAGGAGTTCGGGATTATCGAGGATTTCCGGGATCTTTCTGAAATCGGCAGGCACATTTTTCTGCCCAAACCATAAACCTGACACCAATATTAAAGCCGGAAATAATACTTTCATTCTATACGTTTTGTAAATACTGCAGGCTAAAACCTATTGGAATATAATTTTGTAATAGCCGTTTTCGTCTTTCACATCAATTCCTACGCCAGTAAAAGTTAATTTGTTAATCTGATACCCGTCGCATCCGCCTTTAAATTCCGACGACTGGATGGTAAAAGTGAAATTTCTGACATTAGAAGTAAACGTATAGTTTTTCGTGCCGTTGTAAGCGCCAACATTTTCGAGGATCAGCAGGTTTTCGTCGGTTTTGGTGAGCTGGATGCTCTTCTGATTTTCCTCTTTCACGGAATAGTTCGTCAATGTACCGTTGGTAATAAGGTTTTCATCATTGGTATTCACAAATTTAAAAGCGATCGGTTGCGGCGCATTGTAGCAGTCTTCCCCGCAGGCGGTGAAAAGGAAGGTTATGATGAAGAAAAAGAAAAGTTTTTTCATGGGATTGATTTTGTGTGATCTGTAAAATTACTTATTAAATATAAAGAATGAGTTTTTATTATATTTATTTTTCCCTTTAAGCCTTAAATAATTCGTTGAAAGAGTGTGAAATCAATCCCGATTTTTTCAATTTTCATGTTTTCTATGAATCCCGGGATATTGGAGTGATTTTGTTTTTATTTTAAATTAGTTAATTGATTAAACCTGCTTCTGAATATTTTTAAAATCTGTGAAAGCTGATAATCCGTAATGTCAAAATCGTCAATATTGATTTCTATTTTTTCACTTTTATGGAAGAAGTAAAGGTAATTCATTTCCGGTCTGTAATCGTGTTTTGATTCCCGGCTTACCAAATGTTTAACTGTAATTTTTTCGAGTTGAATGTCATTCCATAAGTATCTGTCACGTTCCTTCACCTGAATGCCTTTTCCGTTGATGGAAATAATGACGGCTGATATTTTTTTGATTTCTGAAATTATTTTAGTGATAAAGTATACAATAAAAGCTGTTAATACCAACAGAATTAGTACGGTTATGAAATTGAACTTTGGACGGATGCAGCATATAAAAAAGATGCCGAGAATGACAAAGATACTGTATGTTGCAATGGCGATAATCCTTCCCGGGAGCGAATATTTAATGATCACTTCATCAGAAAGCGTGTGTTCATCATATTCAATTTTATCTGCCCTGTGCGTATGATATTCTTTGTAAATAAAAACTCCGTTGATGAACGCGCCGACAAAAAATATGATAGACAGCGCAAAAAAGTAAGGCAGAAGATAAAAACCAATGAACAATGCCAATAGCCCTAAAATGGTATAGAAAATAATTCCAAATTTCATTTGTATTTAAATTTTTGCGAATATATGATTTAAAACTAATTTGAACGATTAATTTGTATGCAACGAATTATTGCATCCGCTTAATATTGGAAGACAAAACAATTTAAATTTTAAGAAGCTGTTTGAATTAAATTCTATTGACTAGTCTTCTGATGTTTGCGATGACAATAAAGGCATTTGCATTTTCAGTTTTCCTTTCATAATCTTTGGAACACCTTCTGTTATTGAGTGT
>CAJYXJ010000073.1 GCA_913778085.1 uncultured Chryseobacterium sp. | reverse complement strand
TTCAGCTGCGAAGCGGTAAGACCGTCATCGGATGTTCCGTCTCCGTTGCTCCCGTTGTTGTCAGCTCCTGCACCTACGGAAAGCGGTGCGCTTTCTACCGTATATGTGCTTCCTAAATATAAATTGCTGGTCGGAAGGTTTCTGGCAGGCTTGTAATTGGCTGCTGCCGTACCGTCCCTATCCATATCGTAGCTGGTGGGTGCATCGCCAAAGTCGAAAGTATCCACGACATCAATCTGATAATCTTCCACTTCTCCTGTAGCATAGGTAGCAGCATCTATCGAACTTGAAGCGCTGATGGCTCCGTTTCCTATGCTTCTTTCATCTAATGTAGTATCTGAATTATTATCAACCAAAGAAACTGTAGAAAGCCTAAGCCTCATATACACTTTTGTAGTAGAGGCAAGAGTGCTTGTCTGCGCAGAAGTCCAGGTTAAGGTTTGCGTGGTGCTTCCGGCTGATGCAGGAATATTTACATTCGTAAACTCTCCTGCCTCAAATTTACCGTCACCATCAAAATCGATCCACCCATATAAATATCGGGCTGTTGCAGAAGGATTATTTACCGGTACTGAAATAGAATAAATCGCTCCATTTCTGATAGGGTTGGATGCCGGTACGATAGCATCTTCATCTGCTCCGTCTCCGTTGCTTCCGTTATTATCAGCTCCCGCAGCTACGCTTGCAGGTCCCAGTTCCAAATCCGGAGCACTGCTTCCCATATATAAATTTGAGAGTGGAGCATGAACTGCCGGAATAAATACGTTGTCTTTGCTTGTATCATACGATGCCGGCAGATCTCCATAGTCATACGCTGGAGAAGTAACACTTGCCCAAATGGTTCCTACATTGATGCCGTCTACCTCTAAAATCGGACTTGTAAGCGCGGTACCCTGCGAAAGCTGTACCGCACCCAGTGAAGTAATATCGGTATCAAGTGTTGTTCCGGTTGCAATATCCCCGGTAGAAGGCTCTGAAGCTCCGGTAGGGTTTACATATAATTTAACGAGATCGTTTAAATTACCTGAAACCCATTCATATTTCAATACTATATTGATATTGGTATTATAAGGTCTTACGGTAGATTCGTAACTGACTGTTCCGTTACTCTTCTGTATCCCAAAATTAAAACCCGCTGTTCCGCTTGACCTTATGTAGACCTTAGCTACAGCTGTGGTAGTGTTGCCCAGGGAAATAAAATAATCTCCCGCTCCCAAAACGTTCTGTGCGGAGGAAACATTTACAACAGCACTTGCGTATACTGCTGGTACCGCAGTGCTTAAAGTGGCAGCACTGAAAGCACGGTAAATATCTTGTCCGTTATTTGTCAAAGAAACTTTGTTGCCTATTCCATTTCCTATCGTTCCGGAATAGGTAAGATTACCCGCTGCTGTACTGATATTATTCGTTCCTGCACCTGCAGCATTCGTCCAGTTTGCAGAAGTAAGCGCTGTGCCGTTGGGATAATTAAAACTTTCGGTGAGGAGCGGGATAGTCTGCGCCCGGAAATGGGAAATCCCTGCAGCCACTATGAAAAAGAGCATCGTAAACATAGGGATAGTGCTCCTGTTCCGGGGCCGTAAAAAATAATCGAAATTTATATACATCTATTTTTTAGGTTATTATTCGTGATGAAATTTGAATAAGAAGTCTTAAAAAACATTCCGGCTGCTTTATGAACAGAATAACTTTACACGGGTATTTTAATAATGAAAGGTTCGCGAAGAATCTCTCCATTCACTAATACACAAAGTCTTCTAAATAAAATCAGGCTGTACTGTATCATGCACAGCCGGTGTTATGCAGTACACTATTGCGGAAATAAGAATACACAAGATAGATCTGTAAATTCCGGAAAGCCACACGATGATTATTTATTCTTTTGCCAAAAGCAGAGAATGAACAATACCCTGGCCTTGCCTATCAGAATAAAAGCGTGGCTTAAAAACTCTGAAGTCTCAGGATCTTCATCCGAGAAGATTCTTGATTTCTTTCCTACAAATAAGTACTGAAAAAGCAGGCAGGCGGAGGCCGCTGGAAATTTTTGCCGTCAAACGGCATAAAGAAAGTGCCTGCTTTATACAGGCACATGATAAAAATGCTCATCAGAAGCATTATGCTCAGAATAAACATCCTGTCAACAGATATTACTTTAATCTGGTGATGTGTTGTTACCGCTACTTTGTCCGGTCCGGAATCAAAATGATGGAATTCCCTATCCTGGGGATTTGCAAAATAAAAAGATGCTGTACGGTAGGTTTCCGGTTTTTGATGCTTTACGCCCTTAGATTCCGCTGGTTTAGCTTTGACCTTTTCCTTATTTTTTTTATGAACGGTATGTTTTTTTTCGTAGTCTTTGATTATAATTACATCAGGCTGTATTGCATGTTCTGCATCTGAGAGCTCTGCTCCGCCTGTAATATAAATAACAGCCTTACCTGTTTTATCAGTTTCTGAAGGATTTTGTTTGCCCGTATTTTTATCATCCCCGGAAGAATTCATCATTTCCTTTCCAGGATCTATCTTAGGAACAATACGTGGGTCTACATTAGCAGTGACTGAAGCATGTAAAAGAGAAAAAAAAGAGAATACATAAAAAATAAAAAAGGAAAATCTCCCCGTAATGCTACGGGAAGATCTCCTTTGAATCTCATGCATTCGTGTTTTCATTTTTATTGTTCCGGATTATATTAAATTCGTAGAACAATATTATGTTAAGAAAAGAGAGAACGCAATTAATCGATAAGATGAATTCAGAAAAAAAAATAATTTTTCACTAAAAAAATAATTTTACCGAAAATCCAAAAATAAAAATAAAGTACTGATTATCAAAAATTTAAATAATCTATTTTAGAATAATATCGGAAAATTATTTAAAAAACAGAGTTAGTATCACAGTTCCGTGATGTAGATTGAAAATCCACTGTGAGAAACTATTTTTTGGAATAAAACCGATAAAAATCATAAAAGAGTCCATGTTCACTCTTGTGAAACAGACTCTTTTTTTTGAAACGGATTTTACCAAGATCCATTAGTTAGTATCGATATCTGTAAAATCGTACTGTTTCAATGGTACAAAACACCTTGTATTTAAATGAATGTTTTCGCCTTTTTTAATTTAAATCATTAAGAAGACGCTTAAATTAAAACTTCTGACCCTTTGTTTTAACAGGTAAAAATTTTCTCATAGCTTGCCATTGCCGGTCAGTCAGGCGACGATAATTCTTTGTCATGAACTCTGATTTTGTGTTGAAATACAAAGTTCTCACTGATGGGTTTATTTTACAAATTATTTAAAAAATACTTTTAAACAAACTCTAATATTAATATCCCCGTAAATAATTTTTTCTCCTGCATTTACAGGTAATTATGCAGTGCCGCTTCTTCTGGTGACATAATCTGTAGGTACTCCGAGTGTTCCCCATTTATAAAATAATCAATGTAAATTTCTTTACCTTCTTTAGTTACTTTACGGACCATTTTTAAAATTGCTTCACCAAATTTATCTACTAATGATAACTCTATTTCAGCCGTCTGCTCACCTAATCTTTCTATATCATCAATATAAAGAATTTTTCTACCTTTACATTTGATTCCCGCTAACTCATTTAAATATTTAGTTGCAGCTTCTTCTCCCATTTCATCCAGCTCTTTCGCAAAAACAGCAACTGCTTTTTTGCTTCCTCTAAAAACCGTAAACCCTTTATATTCAAGTCTGGTTATAAAGTTTCCATACGAAACATTCACTGGAGCTGCCGTCGATTGAAAACCAAGCTTAGGTTTCAGTCCAAGATTCCCTAAAGTTTCTGCCGTTTCCCTGCTAAATCCCAATCCTAAAAATTCTTTGGCTTTGGAAAGTTTATACTTTTTACTAATAAACGTTTTTCTAAAGTTTTCCAAACAGTCTTTAAGAAATCACAAAAATTTTTGACTTCTATTGTAAAAAGAAAAAAACAGCCCGAAGACTGCTAAAAATTAATTTTCTATAATTTTTTTTATATCCTCTAAGATACTTCCTTGATATTCTTCTATGGAATTATAATTCGTATCACAGATTATCATTATTTCTTTTGCTTCTTCAAAAGTTATTTGAGGAAAATCCTTTCTCATTTTCTTCATCGATTCTAAAGGAGACAACGTTTTTTTATATTCTAAATAGATTTCAAAAACGTTTTTTCCATTTTTTTTAATTTGCTGATAATAATTTCTATCTTTCATAACTTTAATTATTTAATTTCAAATTCTTTAAAATAAACTTCCATTTTTTCACCAGGATTTCCTCCAAGTACTTCAGGAACTTCCATTAATTTTTTATCAAATTGTTGGTTCTTAATAAATTTTAATACATCATTGTTAATAACTGTTGAACCACCTAGTTCAGCACGTGTAAGATTTAGACTTTTAGCAATATTAAATACCTTAGTCCTATATTGCATAAAAGTAACTAAAGCCTTTCCTGATCGATCTGTAGTATAAAATATATGGCACCGTAATAAATTTCCCACCTTAATTATGTATCCTGATACATATCCTGAAGTTCTTGATACAAACTCAAATGATACATATTCTCCCAATAAAAATTTGGAAACAGCTACTTCTGAAACACCAATATCTCTAAGAGTAATCTTTTGCAATAAATTGTCCAAATATTTTATTGCAGCTTCTTCCCCCATTTCCTTTAACTCTTTAGCAAGAACGTCCACTTGTTTTTTACTTCCAGTAAAAACCGTAAACCCTTTATATTCCAATCGTGTTATAAAGTTTCCATAAGGCACATTCATTGGAGCTGCCGCCGATTGAAAACCAAGTTTTGGTTTTAGACCAAGATTCCTTAGAGTCTCCGCCGTTTCTCTGCTAAAGCCCAATCCTAAAAATTCTTTGGCTGTGGAAAATTTATATTTTGCCTTTTACAACCAAATCTGTTGCGGGAATTTTTTTAAAGTAAAAGCAGCCATTACTGACTGCTTTCTGTTCTAACTCATAAATGCTTTCCAATCTTCCAATAGATGAATAAGTTCTTGTAATGGCATTTCTAAATTTTGAACTCATTTAAACTTTTTACTTTTCTTGAGTCCAATCACAATAAAGGCGATGTAATTTAAAGCTTTCCAACTGATTACAGTTGTATCATATCTGTTCAGCAGTGATCTGAAACTGTCCAGCCAGG
>CAJYXJ010000072.1 GCA_913778085.1 uncultured Chryseobacterium sp. | reverse complement strand
ATCAGGCCCAAAAGATCTTTTAAAAGGAATATTTTAAAATACAGAGTCAGAGCGAAACCAAAGGTCACTAAAAACTATAAAAAAAATCTATAAGACCTTAACTTAATGACATTGGGCTAAAGCCCGAAGCTACTGATAAATGTATTAGATTTTAATATAAGATGGTTCGATCACTGATGAGGCTGAACTCACTTTAACTTTGATATAAATGGTACAAAATTATTTTTTAGCTGCTTGCAAATCAGATCCATATTGAGCCGACCCCATAAAAAAACCACCGGAATCCCGGTGGTTTAATATGATTGATCATCTTATTATCTTATTCTTCAGAAGAAGGATTCTGATCTCCTGCCGGCTGATCGCCTTCAGGTCTTCTTTCTCTCTCCTGTCTTCTATCTCCGTCATTTCTTCTTTCGCCATCATGCCTTCTTTCTCTGTCACCTTCAGGTCTTCTTTGCCCTTCCGGTCTTCTCTGGCCTTCAGGTCGGTTCGGACGGTCAGAACGCTCAGGTCGGTCGGAACGTTCAGGTCTTCCCTGCCCTTCCGCTTTAGGAGGTCTTGGCAACAATACCTTTCTGGAAAGTTTCATTTTCTTACGGTCATCGTAACCCATGAACTTCACTTCCACTTCATCTCCTTCGTTGTAAGGAACCTTATCCAGGCGTGACCATTCGATCTCGGAGATGTGAAGAAGTCCTTCCGTACCTTTAGCAATCGCTACGAAAGCACCGAAGTCCATTACTTTTACCACTTTCCCGTTGTATACTTCCCCAACTACCGGTACGAAAGTAATCTCGTTGATTTTTGCGATCGCTTCATTGATTTTCTCTCTGCTAACCCCGGAAATTTCGATTCTTCCGATTTCACCGATTTCTTCAATGGCAATAACGGTATCGGTATCTTTCTGCATCTGCTGGATGATTTTTCCTCCAGGCCCGATTACGGCACCGATGAAATCTTTAGGGATTTCCATCATCACCATTTTCGGAGCGTGAGGTTTCACATCGGATCTAGGTTCAGCAATGGTTTCCGTGATCTTGTTTAAGATGTGCAGTCTGCCGTCTTTAGCCTGCATTAAGGCTTTCTCCATAATATCCATGGACAGACCCTGGATCTTGATGTCCATCTGGCAAGCGGTGATTCCGTCTGCCGTTCCGGTTACTTTAAAGTCCATATCTCCAAGGTGATCTTCATCCCCTAAGATATCGGATAATACGGTGAAGTTTCCTGTTTTGGTATCCGTTACCAATCCCATTGCAATTCCGGAAACCGGTTTTGCAATCTGGATCCCGGCGTCCATCAGCGCCAGGGTTCCGGCACAAACGGTAGCCATGGAAGACGAACCGTTGGATTCAAGGATATCGGAAACGATTCTGATCGTATATGGATTTTCTTCCGGAATCATGTTCGCCAATGCTCTCTGAGCAAGGTTTCCGTGACCTACCTCTCTTCTGGAAGTTCCTCTTAGAGGTCTTGCTTCCCCTGTGGAGAACGGAGGGAAATTATAATGCAGGAAGAATCTTTCGTCATAATTTACCATCACGCTGTCTACCATGTTGGCATCTTTAATAGAGCCCAGCGTTACTGCTGTAAGCGACTGCGTTTCTCCTCTGGTGAAAACGGCAGATCCGTGAGCACCCGGTAAATAATCGATTTCACTCCAGATCGGACGGATGGTTTCAGGATCACGACCGTCCAGACGGATTTTTTCATTTAAAATCATCTGGCGCATCGCCTCTTTCTCCACATCGTGGTAATATACTTTTACGAAAGGGGTTACTCGTTCCAGCTCCTCAGGATTATCTACATACTGCGCAAGGAATTCTTCACGTACCGCTTTGAATTTTTCCGCTCTTTCTTCTTTTCCTGAAGGGGTCTTTGCTACTTCGTATACTTTATCGTATGTTTCTTTCCAAACTTTTTCACGGATGGCTTCATCGTGAGTTTCGTGGATGTATTCTCTTTTCGGGAACGATTTTCCTACTTTTTCAGCCAGTCTTTCCTGCGCTTCCACCTGCTTCTTGATTTCAGCATGGGCAAAAGTAATGGCTTCCAGCATTTCCTGTTCGGAGATTTCTTTCATTTCCCCTTCTACCATCACGATGGAATCTTTGGTAGCTCCCACCATAATATCCAGGTCGGAATCTTTAAGATCTGCGTAATTCGGGTTGATGGAAAGTTCACCGTTGATTCTTACCACCCTTACTTCAGACATGGGTCCGTTGAAAGGAATATCGGTAATCGCAATGGCTGAAGATGCCGCAAGACCGGCAAGGTCATCAGGAATCGACTGTCCGTCGTAAGAGATCAGGGAAATCATCACCTGAACTTCCGCGTGGAAATCTTCCGGGAACAAAGGTCTTAATACTCTGTCTACAAGACGCATCGTCAGGATTTCCTGGTCGGAAGGACGCGCTTCTCTTCTGAAAAAGTTTCCGGGAATTTTACCGCCCGCATAGAACTTCTCTCTGTAATCTACCGTTAACGGCAGGAAATCCACACCGGGATTTGCTTCTTTGTTTGCGACAACCGTTGCTAAAAGCATGGTTCCGCCCATTTTTACGACAACAGATCCGTCGGCCTGCTTAGCCAGTTTTCCTGTTTCAATAGTGATTTCTCTGCCGTCTGCAAGAGTAATCAGCTCTGTAATTGCTTGAGGTACACTCATAAATTGTTTGTGTTGCACTCCGTATTGAGTGCTTTTAAGATTATATTTCGTCTAAATTTACCTGCAAATTTAAGGTAATTATTTGGATTAAGCCCTTATGTCTTTTAAAATCGTTACGGAATGAGGCTTCCGGATTGGTTTTACTGAAATGAAATTATGATTTTTAAAAGCTCTGAGGCTGTGATTTGATTTTAACGCTACCGACGCTAAGGAATTTGTTTAGCATGGCGCGAATTTTTCCAGTCGCAAGGATGTTTGACTCAGCAAATGATAGCAGTGGATCGGTTTAAAATTAAATTAACTTTTTAAGATCTAATATGAAAATAAACCTAAATGACTTGAATTTCGATAGTATTTAATTCGTTTTAACAAATTAGAAGTAATCACAAATTTTTAAATAAAGTTGTCCATTATGACAGAATACAGATAAAATCATCTGAATATTAAGACTGCCGGCAATAATTTTGACAAAAAAAATTCCGGCATCCGGCTTCCCTCTCCCGGCCTTAATCCTTAATTACATTAAATAAAAAAGCAACCTCTTTCGAAGTTGCTTTATTTTTAAATCTCTGTAGATTATTTTCTTAAACCTAATTCAGCAATAATTGCTCTGTATCTTTCGATATCTTTGTTTTTAAGGTAATCTAACAAACTTTTTCTCTTACCTACCAATTTCACAAGAGATCTCTCAGTGTTGAAATCGTGACGGTTAGCTTTTAAGTGCTGAGATAAGTGGTTGATTCTGAAAGTGAAAAGTGCGATTTGCCCTTCAGCGCTTCCGGTGTCCTGTGCAGATTTTCCGTGCTTTGCGAAAATTTCCTGCTTTTTTTCTGTAGTTAAGTACATTCCAATATTGTTTAATGATTATTATGTAACGGCTGCAAAAGTACAACTTATTTTTGAATCTGCCAACATTATTGATTTCATTTATCGCTATTCATAGAGAAAAATGTTAAAAATTTCTTAAAAAAATTATGTGGGACCATCAAAAGGCAGTAATTTTGCATGGTAATTAATGATGGGAAAAAAACTAACTTTTATTCTATGTACCGGACTTCTTCTTGGAGGTGTTTTCATACTGAAAGCACAAAAATCTGCCGGCGAAAAGATCAATAAGGTCCTATATTTCAATCCTGTAGTGGAACCCGATATTGAAGAAATCAAAGAACCAACAAATACCGCTTTTTTCAGTGCCGTATCGGATAATTTAAGCGAAAGAAAAAACAAAATGCTTAAAACGGAAACCCAGATTTCCTTTGACAGCATCGACCGGAAGACCATTGCAGATTACTGTATAAATAATGATGCCGATTTCGCCATCGTTCCCAAAGTAAAATATTTTAAGGTCGGGCTTGGAAAGTATGTGTTCTCCAACCAGGTTATAGTCAGCATGAAACTCTTTGATGCACAGGGTAATCTTCTTACCGAAACCGATTATGACACCTACAGGAAAAACATGCGGCTTCTGGGCTCAACAACAAACTCTGTAAAGATCGGTACCAACGGCGCCATCAAAGGAATTCTGAAGCAGTTCAGAAAGACAAGGAATGCTGCTGTAGCCGGTTTTTAGACGGTGCCTGCTTTTCATTAACCTCTATGATTACATCTGCTGTAAACCTTATTTCAGCTTCATTTCGTTAATTCAGCATTATCTTTTTACATAAAGTTATGCATCTCATTGAATTTCTTTAGATTAAATTCATTATTTAGTGAATAATTTAAAATATTTCATTAATTTCGGGATAACAATTCATTCAAACTATCTCAATTGAAATTTCTTAAGCACCGGTACGATGTATAGGTGCTTTTTAATTCCCATTCCTGTATTCCCAAACAGATCTTTCTTAAAAACAATCTTTTACGGGCTATTATTTTTCATTATATAGTGATTAATTTAATTTTTTTTTATTATATTTAATCACACTAAAATCAATTCTTATGAAAAATCTAAAAAAGCTTACCCGTAAAGAACAGGGGCAAATTAACGGCGGAAACCTTCAGAGATGTCATGATCATTTTGAATGTCCGGGCGGTTCATGCTGCCACAACGTATGTGTTTACTACAATTGCCCTGAAGTATAATAAGATCTTAAAATATATTGCTATGAAAAATCTAAAGAAATTAACGAGAAAGGAGCAGGAAAAAATTAACGGCGGTACATTGCAGAAGTGTACGGACCATTCTCAATGTTATGTGGGATGGTGCTGCAACAGAATGTGTGTGGCGTACGCCTGTATTGAAGAATAATTTCTCAGACATCTGAACTTCACAAGCATCCGGACCCCGGATGCTTTTCTGTTTTCAAAAAGTTTAATTAATCCTTAAATTTTCCACTTCGTTGGTCAATTTTAAAAAATTGAATTATTTTTGCACTACCCTAAAAAATCACGTTTTGAATTCTAAAGACGAACTTGTATTCAACCCCGCCGATATCGCCGAAACCCTCAGTGAACTTCACGCTGATGAAAGGCTTCTGGCATTCCTGAAAGTTCCGAAAGAATACAAAGCGGAAGTTTTTTCCCACCTGGACCCCGATTTCCAGGAAGAAACCATTAGAAGCATCGGCAGCGACGAAGTTTCCGAGATCCTGAACGCCATGACTCCGGATGACCGGACGGCATTGTTCGAAGATTTCCCGGATGAGCTCATTAAATATTCCATCAACCATCTGAACCCGCAGGAACGGAGAATCGCCCTTAAATTATTAGGTTACGATTCCGACTCCATTGCCCGTCTGATGACGCCCTACTATATCCAGATCCGTAAGGAGTGGACAATTAAAAGATGCCTTCAGCAGATCAAGAAGGTAGGCAGCAAGGTGGAAACCATGAATTACCTGTATGTGGTGGACGAAAGGAACCGGCTGATCGACGATATTGCTTTAGGAAGCCTGCTGCTGGCCGAAGAAGATACGATGGTTTCCGAAATTACCGACAACCATTTCGTAGCGATAACCACGACCACGACCAAAGAAGATGCTGTACAGTATTTTGAAAAATATGACCGTGCTGCCCTTCCGATTATCACCGAAGCCGGAGTATTGGTAGGCATCGTAACGATTGACGACATTTTAGACCAGATCGAACAGCAGAATACTGAGGATATTCAGAAATTCGGGGGATTGGAAGCCCTGGACCTTCCCTATACCCAGACTTCTCTTATAGAGATGGTTAAAAAAAGAGGAATGTGGCTGATTATACTCTTCTTTTCGGAAATGCTGACCGCTTCTGCGATGGGATATTTTGAGGATGAAATCCAGAAAGCTGTGGTCTTGGCCCTGTTCGTTCCCCTGATTATTTCAAGCGGGGGAAATTCCGGTTCCCAGGCGGCTACGCTTATCATCCGGGCAATGGCGCTTCAGGAAATCGGACTGAAAGACTGGTGGTATGTGATGCGGAAGGAAATTTTTACCGGACTGCTTCTCGGAGGAATCCTGGGGATCATCGGTTTCCTCCGGATTATGATCTGGCATAAGACCGGGCTTTTCAACTATGGAGATTACTGGCCGTTTGTAGGATTAAGCGTAGGAGTTTCATTGGTGATGATCGTTCTCTGGGGAACATTATCGGGTTCCATGGTTCCTTTTATTCTTAAAAAATTAAAGCTTGACCCTGCCACTTCTTCCGCTCCGTTTGTGGCTACGCTGGTGGATGTAACGGGATTAATTATTTACTTTTCGGTGGCCGGACTTTTCTTAACGGACAAACTTTTGTAATTTTAGGCCACCTCTAAAATATTACAATGAAAGTAGTTTCTCTGGTTCCCTCTATCACGGAGGCTTTGTTTGACTTAGGTTTAACGGAAGATGAAATCGTCGGAAGGACGAAATTCTGCATCCATCCCGCGGAAAAAGTTAAAAATGTTGCGGTGATCGGCGGAACGAAAAACATCAATACCGATAAGATCAAAGCTTTACAGCCCGATCTTATTTTGGCCAACAAGGAAGAGAATGTAAAGGAGCAGGTAGAAGCCCTGATGGAAGACTTCAAGGTCCTTGTGACAAATGTTGAGAATGTCGAGGACAATTATTACCTGCTGAAAAATCTGGGAAAACTATTCAATAAGGAAGATCTGGCACAGGCTTTCAATCTGAAAATTTATGAAGTCCTTAGCCAGGCTGCCATCGATTCCAAATTAAAGGCTGCTTACCTGATCTGGAACAACCCGTATATGACAATTGGTTCCGACACCTTTATCCATAAGATCCTGACTGAAATCGGTTTTGAAAATCTGTTCGCGGACCGGAAACGTTATCCTGAAATTATCACAGAAGATTTAGCCGGCGCGGATGTCATTATGCTGTCCTCAGAGCCCTTTCCTTTCAAAGAAAAACATGTTGAAGAATTAAAAGCAGTATATCCCGATAAAAAAATCATGATCGTGGACGGAGAAGCTTTCTCCTGGTACGGAACCCACATCGCCAAATGCGGGGATTATTTTAAAGGACTGATCGATGAAAGTAAATCCTGAGGTTGTCAAATAACTTTCCCGGAATTTTAAATTATGAAAAATCTGTAAAATTGATAATGGACAGACTGTCATGCAGTCATGCTGCGAAGTATTTATGATATCGCCCCTTCAGGGCTTGATAATTTATCAATACGCTCACACCGGGCTGCATCCGGCGCTGTTGATGACGCCCTTTCAGGGTTTTTAAAATTCTGGTTTAAGATGATCTGGATACAGGCCAATCTTTTTTAGCGGTGCTCTAATACTATGTTCGATCCTTACAGGTGATAAACAAGGCATTGAAATTATTATTTACCATTCTTGCAATGCATGGCTTGCCAGTGGCTAAGTGCTCCGGAGCCACGCAAACCTTTTTGAAAATCCGTGGTTTAAAATCCTGCATATTCAATATTCAGGGCTTCAATAATCGGGATTCCATGTTACACCGGGTTTCACCTGTGCTATTGTTGTGATGCCCTTTCGGGGCTTTTTAAAATTAACCAGACGAGGATTTAAAGACAGGACAAACTAAGCCGATTGATTCTCTATTATGATGTTTAGGTCCCTACGGGATGGACAAACAAGGTGCTTTTGAGAAATTTTTAACCCCTATAAATATTCAAACCTTTTTGAAAATGTGTAAAATCTGTGGGAGAATATTAAAGTTTTAATTATTAAGCTGTTAATTTCAGGTAATATATTGACTGACAGAAACAATAAATTCCACTCCCTTGGATAGGTTGCGAAAATTCTGAAGGAATTTTGAAGGAGTGGTCTGAGAATGACGCATTTTACAATATTCCCGGAATGCCAAATCTCCAGACAAATGTCCTAGCCCGGATAGAAACGGTTACCCCACAGCAGGCGGCGGCCTTTGCAGCGGCGCGAGGAGTAAGAGTGGATAGCCGGAAACAGCTCCTGAAAAGTTTGAGGATTGATGGGTTGGATGGTATTATTGTGACAGATACAAAAACTCCGGCTCAGTGGAGAGCCGGAGTGTCTATTTTCAGTGAAGACTGTTATTAGAGAATTTTAGAAACTTCGTTGCAAAGCCATTCCAGCAATTCGCGGTCTTCATCGGTAAACGGATCGATCGTATGGGAATCGATATCAATCTGGCCGATGTTCTTTCCGTCTTTGAAGATCGGAACGACGATTTCCGCTTTGGTGTCGATGGAGCAGCTCAGGTAGTTGCTTTCTTCATGCACATCCGGAACCACAAAGGTTTCGTTGGAAACGGCTACCTGCCCACAAATTCCTTTTCCGTAAGGAATGATGGTATGATCGGTAGGTGCGCCCACGTAAGGTCCCAGCTTCAGTTCGTCTTTGTCGCCGTTTTTAAAATAGAAACCCGTCCAGTTGAAATAGGAAATTTCCTGATCCAGCAGGTGGCATACTTTTTCTAATTTTTCTTCGGTGTTATGTTTGGGACTTTCAAGAATCGAGGAAAGTCTTTTTTTTAATTCTGACATTGTACTATATTGTTTTTAAGAGAATTGTTTCAGGGAAAGTTCTTCTTTGTAGCCGAACATCCCGCGTTCCTTTATCATTTCCGCAACGCCTTCAGGAACCTGTGTCTCCCAGCCTTTGATGTTGCAGCCTATTTTCTTTAAAATATCTCTTGAATAAATCTCCAGAAACTCAGGACTGTAGTTGGTGATGTCTACAATACGTTCGTTGTGCTTGAAATATTTATACAGCTCCTTTAAATTTTCTTCTACTTTTAAGGTATCTGAATTCAGCAATTCATGCGTCTCCGGATCTTTGTAAGGATACAGATATACCCTCAATCCATTTCTGAAAAATTTACCGAAAGCCTCCAGGATTCCTCCTGACAGGTTTTTATAATATTTCTCGTCAAATACCATCAGCAGGTTGTTCACTCCCATAGCAACCCCGATATTTCCGCTGGTGTAAGAAGCAAAATAATCGATCAAACGGTAGTACTCCGAATAATTGGAGATAATGACCGTATAACCCAGTTTGGCCAGAACGTCTACCCGGTCTAAGAAATCCCTTTCGTCAATATCGCCGTCTGCCCGAAGGTTGGAAATGGTAATTTCGATCAGTACTTCCGTCGTATCTGGGCTGCAGGCCGAATCTTTCAGGAACATGTCCATCCCGTTTTTCAGCATATCGATATTCACTTTGGTTACGGGACGGAAACTTCCACGTACCGCGAAAATATTTTTCTTGTATAAAATATCGGCAGGAAGCATGTTGTTTCCTTCCGAATTGAAGATTACGGCATCCGTCATACCGTGCTTTACCAGCTGTAAAGACATCAGCCTGTTGTCTACATATTCAAAGGCAGGACCGCTGAAGTCGATCATATCGATCTCCAGATTGTCCTTAGCTACTTCATCGTAAAGGGATTCTACTAAATTTCTCGGGTTATCGTAATAATGGAATGCCCCGAAAATAAGGTTTACCCCAAGATTCCCCAAGGTTTCCTGCTGTAATGTAGCATCGTTCTCCTTGAATTTGACGTGAATAACAATTTCGTTATAATCCTCGTTCTCTTTTACCTGAAAACGGATGCCCACCCAGCCGTGGCCTTTAACGGTTTTATCAAAATTAATGGTGGTTACGGTATTGGCGTAGGAAAAAAACTTCCGGTTCGGATTGTTTTCCCTGGAAATTCTTTCCTCGATCAGAGCAACTTCATAACGAAGCATTTTCCGAAGCCTATTCTGGGTAACGTACCTGTTTTTTACCTCTTTTCCGTAGATCGCATCACTAAAATCTTTATCGTAAGCCGACATCGCCTTGGCAATTGTACCGGAAGCCCCCCCTGCTCTAAAAAAATGCCGAACAGTCTCCTGCCCTGCTCCAATTTCTGCGAAAGTACCATAAATAGTAGGATCTAGATTAATTGTTAATGCTTTTTGTTTAGGAGTTAATTTCTGATACATTAGGACATTAAATTTTTCGTAAATTTACCAAAATTAAACCAACCTCAAAAGAAATGAAGTTGAAATTTTTAGGAACGGGAACATCCCAGGGCGTACCCGTGATCGGCTGCACCTGTGAAGTATGCACGTCGGGAAACCCGAAAGACAGCCGGCTGCGGTCTTCCGTAATGGTGACCACTGATGAAAACAGGAAAATCCTGATCGACTGCGGTCCCGATTTCCGGCAGCAGATGCTTACCCATAAAGAAAACCACATCGATATTGCCCTGCTTACCCATGAGCACAATGACCATGTAATCGGACTGGATGATATGCGCCCGCTGATTTTCAAGACGGGAAAAGATATGCCGCTATACTGCTATTCCAGAGTTGGGAATGAGGTAAAAAAACGTTTTCCGTATGCCTTTGCCGACGAAAAATATCCCGGTGCCCCCGCTTTTGAGCTGCATGAAATTGAAAACCAACCTTTCACCGTCCTGGATACTGAAATTATGCCGGTTGAAGTCGTTCATTTTAAGATTACGGCATTCGGATATCGGTTTAAGGATCTGGCTTACATTACCGATGCCGGCTTTATCTCTGATACCGAAAAGGAAAAATTGAAAAACTTGGATGTGCTGATCATCAACTGTATCAGGAAATTTGATCCGCACCCGGCCCACTTTATTCTTCCGGATGCTATTGCTCTGTTTGAAGAAGTTCAGCCGAAAAAAATGTTTCTTACGCATCTCAGCCATCATTTCGGGCTGCATGATGTTGAAGATAAACAACTTCCGGCCGGAATGCACCTTGCCTACGACGGTTTGAATATAAATTTTTAGAAAAATCCTCCTGAAAAGCTTTGGAGTATTAAGAAAAGTTTCTATATTTGCACACCGATTCAAAAGAAGGTAACACCTGCCCAGGTGGCGGAATTGGTAGACGCGCTGGTCTCAAACACCAGTTCTTAGGAGTACCGGTTCGATCCCGGTCCTGGGTACAAAAATCCCCTGAAATCATTTGATTTTCAGGGGATTTTGATTTTTAGGATAACTTTCCTATTGATTCGTTTTAATATAATTCTTGAAGTTAAAAAACTTATTAGTATAGATTATTAAAAATATACCATGAAAAAGATTTTCTTTTTATTCATTCTTTTTTCAGCCGTAGCTTTTGGACAACAGAATTTCAATATAGATAATAGACAGATTTATTGGCAGAAAATTTATGACACTGCAAATAATGATAGTAATCATCTAGCCAATATATTTTCCGGATCCGGTAAGATCACCATAGATGAAAAATCCCCTACAGGTTTCTCCGGAATTGTGAAAGATTTCGTAATGGATTACAAAGGAGCTGGCAGCAGCTTTATGGCGACACCAGGATATCTCAATGAACAAAATAAATATTCTGCAAATTATACCGTCGAAATAAAAGATAATCGTTACCGCGTTACCGTGACGAATATCCGGCTTAAGGGCCTCGATTTAAATTACGGAATGATAAGAACTGACGGTAACGAAAACCTGGAAGAATATGCTTTAACCAACAGCCGGGACGCATTTAAAAAAAGATTTTTAGGAAAAGAGGCAAAAATTGTTGATTATTCTTTCTCTCAATTGTTCGACGCATCCAAATTTAAGGACCAAAAAAAATCTGATTGGTAAATACGAAAGTTTTGTAATCAGAGCTTTGCACGGCGTTATAATCGTGCAAGTGATCGTGCAAAACTGCATCAAAATTAGCAAGAAGCAAATAAATATTAATCTGCAAAGCATTGAAAATCAAAGTATATATAAAAAAAAATATGCCTACAGGTCTCAAACACCAATTCTTAGGAGTACCGGTTCGATCCCGGTCCTGGGTACAAGAATCCCCTGAAATCATTTGATTTTACGGGTTTTTGATTTTTAGGATAACTTTCCTATTGATTCGTTTTTAATATATCAGCTCAAGAATCTGACGCCAGGCAAAAAGGCGCTATTTCAAAATTTTCCCGATCTTTGACAATTTAATAAAGATTAAACCGACTTTTCAAAAAAACATGAATGAAATTAAGATAAAGGAAATTGACCGTTATAAAATTAAAGATTTAAGTCCATATTTTTTTGCATCAAGCGACCTCAGCTTTGAGATCGCGGATCAGAAAATCGGCGATCTGGATACGGAAGATCTGCTGTACCTGCTCAGACGCTCTGCATATACGGAAATTGCTGTTCTTCTGGCTGTCAGGGAAATGGAGGCGAATGGTTTTTATGGCCGCGGCTTTGATAATGCATCCATAATACAGCAGGATATCCTGAAAGAACTTATCCTATTACCGGATTATTTCTGGAATTACAATCAACGTTCATATTGTAAGCTTAAACCGCTAGCAGAGGAAAACAGCATACATGCCCATGTTTCGGGTCAAATTGTAAAACAGTTTCTAGACCTGGAGCTTCAGCCCATTATATGGACAAAGCATGAGATCAATAATATTGCATATTTCGATACCATCGGTATATTAAGCATGTTTGAGGCCGGTAAAGACAGTTTACGGAAGCTTAAAAGAGCGGTTGATGAAGGCATTGAAGTGAAACTGAATTGGAATACAAAAATGCTCCGAATCAGGAACGAATCTGATATAAAAGAACACATTATCCCTTTACTAACCAAAGATCCTGATTATCTCGAAGATTTTGAAGAAGCTATTGACAACGAAGCCAGAATCCTCTTTTGAAAATTCGATTTTTCCGTACATGAATATTTCGCGCTAAATACTTTTTCTAATTTTCTCTTAGCTGTTTTTAATCAAATATGCAAATTCGATCCGTAAGCAACTGAAATAACAGGGTTTTGAATAATTTAACGATATAGAAAAGATTTCGCAGAGATGCCGATGTTGTTTCACGGATTCTTATGAAAAAAAACAGATGTTTTTAAACCCTGCCAGAAGTTACTTTTCTTCAGATTTGATCTTTTTAAAATCACGAAACTCTTTTCTCCATTTTAACTCTGGAAATTTTCTTCGCCAGATGCGGCTGCGGCAAAGATAAGACACTCAGAAAAGTCGTATGGGTACGGTTCCCGTTTTTATCTACTTTTAAAACAATAGATCTGCAGCACGGGGAGGCAAAAAAATAGTTTTCGTACCATGTTCCGCAGATGAAACATTCGGTGATAATGATTTCCTTTTTTTCGAAATTTTCCATAGTTATTGTGTTGTTTTTTGTGTGAGATACCTGCAGTACCTGATGTTTTATAGCCAGCAAAGTATCGAACGGATAATTTTATGTTATCTATTTCTCTACCTGTATCTTATTGAACAGAGAAACTTTATACAGTGCATCTATTACCGGAGCATCAATCATGCGTCTGTTTTTTACCCTTCTTATATAAGCAGGGTCTTTCTTTTCTTCTTTTAAAATAATATTGACGGAAGTTGTATAATGCGCAGGTAGCCACTTGTCAATGAATTCAAACTTATCAACGGCTTTTTTATGATGGTACTGATGGATCGGCTTGCCCATACAAATAAATGAATTTTGTTTAACCTTTTTTCGTAATTTTGTGCTTGTCCTTAAGAGACAATTGTAAAAACAAATATACAACTATATATTTAAATTGCAACAATTAATTTAATTTTTAACAATATTTTATTGTTTATTTTTAACACAAATAGCTACTCAATATGAAAATTTACGAGAAGATCCGTGAGTACAGCAAGGGAAAAGGCGAAACCATGAAAGAAATTGCAGACCAATACGGAGTTACGCCGCAGGCTATCCAGATGTATTTTTCAGGAAAAAATGCAATGCCGCTTAACTTTTTAGTCTGGTACATCGAAAAGCATCCGGAAATAGATCTTTATGCGCTTTTCAGCAAAGAACATACGCAGATTGTTTCCGAACCAAGAGCGGAATATCACAAGAAATACAGAAAACAGCATGTGATCGACAGGATCATCAATATCCTGGAAGAGGAACTATAAATAAAACGCTGCTTTATCTTATTAAATTTAATGTAAATACTACCGGAGAAGAACTTATAATTTCGCTTTTCCGGTTTTAGTTTAGCCCTAGAGTTTAGGTCGTTAGTAGTCTTGAATTCTTTTTATCAGTCTATTTTCAGCAATCTAACAAAAAAGACAAGTGATGATCAGCATTTTAAATAAGCTTATGGTTTGGATAGAATAATAATGTCAGATGACATCTAAGAATGACGGTCATGACATTGACAGGAGAAATTTCCGGTTTATTAACCTGATTTCTGCTCCGGTTTACATTCGGTGATTCTTTCTTACTCCATAAACCAGATCTCAAAGCGGCTTCCCTGCTCCAAAGGTTTATAATTAAGATACCCCTTATGCGCTTCGATAATGCTTTTGCTAAGGGTTAATCCAATTCCGGAACCTCCGCTTCTGGTCGTAAAAAACGGCAGGAAAATCTTATCCTGGATTTCTTTCTGAATTCCGGCTCCATTGTCTTCTATACTTAAAATAGTCCGTCTGTTCTGGATTTTGATTTCTGTTTTAATTGTTCTTTCATTATTTTCAGAAACAGCATAAATAGCATTCAGGTACAGATTGATAAGACAGCGTTCGATCATTTTTTCATCGGCGGAAATCCTGGCATCTTCCAACACGTTGATGATCTTTATATGGTTTCTTTCAAATTCCGGCCTTAGGAAACTCAAGGCCGATTCTGCTGTCCTTTTTAAAGAAACGGCTCTAAAAACCGGCTTGGGAAGCTCCGCCACCTGCCGGTAATCATCCACAAAGCTCAACAATTGCCTGGATTTTGAACCGATGATCATCAGGCTTTCCTTCATGTCCTGTTGGTCTTCTTTATCTATAACTTCCTGGTTGGCAATATATTCTAAGTTCTGAATCAGGCTATTTACCGGCGTCAGGGTATTCAGAAGCTCATGGGAAATCACTTTCATCAGGTTGTTCCACGCCAGCTTTTCTTTCTGTTCGATAATTTTCTGTACCGATTCCAGGCTGACGATACAGAAACGGTGTCTGGCATTCTGAACTTTTTTTGTTCTCAGCGAAAAAGACTGTTTTGCATTTTCATTAATTGAAATATCAAAAAATTCCTGCGAGTTTTCGTAGTGTGTCTGTTCAATAACCTGATAAAAACCGGGCGCTTTATTTTCGTAAAGACTCCATGAATTGTATTTGGGGATCTGCAGGATCTCCAGGAATACCGGATTTACATAGAAAACGTTCCATTCTTTCTCCTGTTCGGACAGTATCATCAGTCCGATTTCCAGCTGATTCAGAATTTCTTCGTAGAGAATTTTATACGATGACAGCGAAAGATGTTCCTCTTTGCTTTGATAATAAAGCTTTACGGCATTATCAACCAGACTGTTTTCTTCGGATTCCGGAAACAGTGAGAAGTCTTTTTTCTGTATGGCCAGCAGCAGCTTTTCGGTTTTCTGGACAGCTGTAAATGCTGCATTCTGTGCGAACAGAATACAAACCAAACTTATTAATGAAAATAACAGGCAGTTAATCCATTTATTCTGAAAATAAAAATAAACAGCAGTAACTCCAATGCCGACTGCCAGCAGAACATATATCAACCAGATAAATTTATTTTTATTCATTTTCTATTTTAAAAAAGTGTAATGCCGTTTATAATCTAATCAAACTAAAACCGGGCAGCATTGATTTTGTGACATTGCATCTGCCGGAGCGTCGGAAATATTTGACATCCGGTACATCCGGTACGCAGCGCCCTAAGCTATAAGCTAAATTTCTCCATTCTTCTATACAGTGCCGCACGCGACAATCCAAGATCTTCCGCTGCCAGCGAAATGTTGCCGCGGTGCTTCTTCAGAGCTTTCTTAATCAAGAGTTCTTCCATCTCTTCGATATTCAGGTTCATAATGGTCTTCTCCGATTCTTCATCCTGAGGCATCAGCAATTTAAGTTGCTTTTCGTTGGAAAGAATAACACTTCTTTCTATACAGTGATCCAGCTCACGGATGTTGCCCGGCCAGGAATAATGGGTTAATTCCAAAATTAAATTTTCATCCAGCATCAGATCAGGCTTATGGTATTTCTGCCTGTATTTATCCAGAAAATAATCTGCTAAAGCCGGAATATCTTCCGCGCGTTCCTTCAGGCTTGGAATATTCAGTTCAACGGTATTGATCCTATAATATAAATCTTTCCGGAAACGGTTTTCCGAAACGGCTTTTTTAAGATTTTCGTTGGTCGCAAAAATAAACCGTACATCCAGCATTCTTTCTTTGTTCTCTCCTAGTCTGGAGAGTTTTCTGTTTTGGATCAGGCTTAACAGCTTCGTCTGAAGATGAAGGGGAAGATTCCCGATTTCATCCAGGAAAACCGTTCCGTTTTCTGCATTTTCAATTTTTCCGGCGTAATCCTGGTATGCATCGGTAAAGGCTCCTTTTTTATATCCGAATAGCTCAGCCTCAAAAAGGTTTTCCGAAAGGCTTCCGAGATCGATATGCACAAAAGGCTGGTTTTTCCGTTTCGATAATTCGTGGATGTGTTCTGCCAGCACATACTTTCCCGTTCCGTTTTCTCCCAGCAGCAGCACATTGGCATCGGTAGCAGAAACCCGTTCAATCTGTTCCATCACCTCCTGCATCACCTGCGATTTCGTTTCTAATTGGTATTGATTGGTTTTCACGTTGACATTTTCCCACTGGTTCAGCTTTTTGTTTTTCCGCGATATGTCGACGGCAAGATTGACGGAAGCGTATAATTTCTCGTTATTCCAGGGTTTCAGGATAAAATCGGATGCTCCGTTTTTCAGGGCTTCAACAGCCAATTCTACTTCGCCGTAAGCTGTCATAAGGATGATCGGAAGCTGGGGTTCCAATGTTTTGATCTCCTTCATCCAGTACAACCCGTCCTGTCCGCTTTCAAAACCTTTCCGGAAATTCATATCCAGAAGCACAGCATCCACCTCGTGCTCGGATAAAAACTTCAGAATGTTTTTGGGCTGACTGAGAATACTGACTTCAGTAAAAAACTTTTTAAGCCAGACCCTAGCCGAAAATAAAATATCCTCGTCATCATCAACAATTAATATATGGGCTTCTTTTTTTCGCATTTCTGAATTAAAATTTATAGCAATTTTTTACGATCAAACCGTTCTTTTGCTTCAATTAAGGCTAAATGTAATTTTCTTTCCAATTCTTTCTTAGGCGGCAGTTCCGTCCAATATTCGGCAACCATAATTCCGTCTTTGTGCATTCCAGAAGTTCTACCTGTTCCTTACTGCTTTCGGCACAAAGGATCAATCCGATCGGTGTTTCTTCTCCTTCCTGTTTTTCGTTTTTGTTGAGCCATTTAAGATAAAGCTCCATCTGACCTTTGTATTTCGCCTGAAATTTCCCCAATTTCAGTTCGATGGCCACCAATCTTTTAAGCGAACGGTGAAAAAATAATAAATCAAGATAGAAATCTTCGCCGTCGATAATCATTCTTTTCTGACGTTCCACAAAAGCAAATCCTCTTCCTAATTCAAGAATGAATTTTTCCAGTTCGTGAAGAATGGCCGTTTCAATATCTTTTTCCAGATAGTCGTTTTGCAAACCAAGAAAATCTAATAAATACGGATCTTTGAAGGTATTGATGGGAAAGTTTTCGCTCTGTGACGATTGCAGATTGGCAATTTCGGTGCGTTCAAAAGCTTTATTGGCGATTTGTTTGCGGAGCTCCCTTACACCAAGTGTTTCATTGATTGCTAATTGTGCGTAGAATTGTTTAGCTTCGGCTGATTTTAAAGGAATCAAAACCAAAAAATGAGACCACGTCAATTGTCGTGACAGTGTAACGACAATTTGCAAATCAGGGAAAAATTCTGCAAACTGCATCATTCTGCGTACATTTTTTTCAGCAAAATTTCTTCCATAAGCCTTTTCTAATTGTGTCGCTACTGTCGATACAATTTGTTTTCCATATTCTGCGCGCTGGTTTTGCAGAATATTGTCATTGATCCGTTTACCCACCTGCCAAAACAAAATCGTCAACGTGCTGTTGGCCTGCATTGCTACCTGCTGACGGCTTTGCTCAATCAGCCTTGATAGGTCAACAAAAAGTTCTTTGTCGAAAAATACCATCGGATCATGGTGAGATTGTGTGTTTTCTAATTTTTTAGCCATCGTTTTTATTATTCATCATTTATAAATTTACCGGAAATAAAAATCACTCATCAATTATTATTTGTAACCAAAAATGTCCGTTTCCGTACAAAAAGTGTCCGATACCGAACAGTTTTAAAATTAATAAAATTATATTCAATCACATTTACAGGGAGTTACGCCATTATAAATCTGTGGCACTTCCATTGTGTAATTTCCTGTAAGTAAAAGAGTTATCTGCAATATGGATACGAAAATAGTAAAAAAGAAATCCAAACTGAAATTTATCTTCATCATCATGGCGCTGGCTTTGGCCGTTTCGGCTTTTGGATGGTATTTTATTAATCAGAAAAAAACATACAATGTAAAACAGGAAGACCTCACGATCGACGAAGTAACCCAGGGTAAGTTTGAAGATATGCTGATGCTGACTGCGCAAACACAATCACTGAATTCTTCTCTTGTGAATGTTTTGGAAGGTGGTGCGGTAAAAGAAATTTTTGCGGAAGACGGACAGATGCTGACGAAAGGGCAGCCGATCGCAAGAGTTTATAATCCGAATACCGAATTTAATTACCTGAACCAGGAAACGGGAATCATGCAGCAGATCAGCCAGATGCGAAGCTCGCTTCTGGAACTGAAAAATCAGGAATTCAGCCAGGACAAGGAATTGCTGCAGTCCCAGAACGATTACAATACGGCTTTGCAGACCTTTAATCTTCAGAAGAGATTATATGATGCGGAAATCGGCAGAAAAACGGATTATGATGCGGCACTGCAGAACCTGAATTACCAGAAACAGAGAAAATCAATTGTCGAGAAAAGTACCTCTAATGAAAAGGCTTCCAGAAATTCACAGTTTGCAGCCATTAACCATTCGATCAGCCAGATGGAAAAAAGTTTAAACATCCTCCGTTCCAACAAAAATAATTTTCTTATTATGGCCCCTGCTTCGGGACGGTTGTCTTCATTCAACATTTCTCCCGGACAAAATTTAACCGCTGGCGAAAGCATCGGAAAAATCGATTTGATGGGCGGATACAAACTGGTGGCAAAAGTGGATGAATATTACATCAACAAATTAACAAACGGTATTAAAGGAACGATGGATAACAACGGGAAAGAATACGAAGTGATCATCACCAAAATTCTTCCGGAAGTAAAAGACGGACAGTTTTCAGTGGAATTGAATTTCATTGACGCGAAAATGGAAAACCTGAAAATCGGAATGACCTTCGGCGTAAAGCTCAAATTATCCGCCGACACGCAAAGTCTGATGATCCCGAAAGGAAATTTTTATAAAGACACCAACGGAAAATGGATCTTTGTAGTCAATGGAAATAAGGCAGAAAAACGCAACATCAGTCTGGGAAGGGAAAATCCTTTATATTACGAGGTGGTTTCCGGGCTGAGGTCCGGCGAATCGGTGATTACTTCGGATTATTCGGAGCTGAAAAAGTATGAAATTCTTGATATTCAAAAATAAATTAAAATGATTTTGACAAAAAAATTCCTTTGGGTATGCCTTCTGGCGCTTTCAGTTTTCAGTTCGGCAAAGGCTCAGCTGATGCCGGAAGTGGATGAAAGAGTGGAGCTGGTAAGTATTGTTTTCAGGCTGGCAGGAGCGGAAGAATACAGCCGGAACTATAATAAAAAATATGCAGAGGACATTGCTGCTCATTTTGAACATTATAAAAATGCAGAAATTGTGAAGTTTGTACAGGAAAACCGGAACAAATACGGCCTTGGCTATGATGCCGTGATGTCTATGGCACTTCATCTTTCGTTTAAAAATAAAAAATTCAGCTTCACGAAAGAAAAGAAAAGCACCTTGGAAAAAAGATGGGAAAAAGTAGAGGTGAAAAAATTTGTCTCCCTACTGAATGAATTTTATAAGAATTCTGATTTTCAGAAGTTTTTCGACAACCATTCTGCCAGTTATTCAAAGGCCGTGCAGGCATACCGGCAAAGTATTCTGAAGGATTTTAATCAGAACTGGTATCCCCATTTTTACGGTAAAGCCCCTAATGAGGAATACAGGATCATTTTAGGCTATGGGAACGGTGGCGGCAATTACGGGATCACCCTGCATCCTGAGCATCATAAGACCATTGTGTACGCTGTGGTTGGCGTTTCGGATTTTGATTCCGATGGAAACGCAATATTTGATAAAAATGAATTCCAGCCTTTGCTGATCCACGAATTCAATCATTCATTTGTCAATTACATCCTGGAAATGAAGAATTACAAATCCGAGCTTAAAGCGCCTGCAGAAAAAATTTATTCCCTGGTAGAAAAAGAGATGAAATCGCAGGCTTATGGTGATTGGGATACCATGATTAACGAGAGTCTTGTTAGAGCAGCAGTGATCCGGTACATGATAGACAACCATTATCCCCAAAGCACGATTGATGACGAAATCCAAATGCAGAGAGGACGTAAATTTTTATGGATTAAAGAATTGACGGAACTTCTCGGAAAATATGAAGAAAGCAGAAACAGATTCCCTACTTTGGAGGATTTTTATCCGGAAATCATTGCATTTTATAAAAATTTAGAGCCCAAGTTACAAGGGATTATCGATAACCAGCCAAAAGTTGTTTCGGTATCTCCGGATATTATGGATAAAAAGGATGTTGATTCTAAGATTACGGAGATCATCATTACTTTCAGCAGGGAAATGTCGGGAAAAGGCGTTTCCATCAATTTGGGAGAATCGGGAAAAGAGCATTTTCCGCTGAAAAAATTTGAAGGATATCTCAACAATAATACCGCAATAAAAATTCAGACCGAAATGAAGCCTGACACGGAATATGAGTTTGTTCTGACCGGCAATAAATTTATATCAAAAGACGGATATCCTTTGCAGCGAACTTCCATTAAATTTAAAACTAAGTAAAAACCAATTAGATACAACCAATAAACTATTCATTAAATCCTATTTTAAATTTTATTTAATCTTAAAAATTTTTCAAATGATACATATTCAAAATCTTTCAAAAATATATAAAACAGAAGACGTACAGACACATGCGCTCAACCATGTAAGTTTACAAATTAAACAGGGCGAATTCGTAGCGATCATGGGACCATCGGGCTGTGGAAAATCGACTTTCCTTAATATCCTGGGCTTGCTGGACAGTGCTTCCTCAGGTTCTTACCAATTTGAGTCTGTAGAAACGATCGGGATTTCTGAGAAGAAAAAATCGGAAATCAGAAAGAAAAATATCGGCTTTATTTTCCAGAATTTCAATTTGATCGATGAACTGACGGTGTATGAAAACATCGAATTACCGCTTATCTACAACGGAGTATCTTCTTCGGAAAGGAGAAGAAGAGTGGAAGAAATTATGGACAAAATCAACATTGCACACCGGGCAAAGCATTATCCGCAACAGCTTTCAGGCGGTCAGCAACAGAGGGCAGCAGTGGCAAGAGCATTGGTAACCAGGCCCAAGCTGATTCTTGCCGATGAGCCTACCGGAAACCTCGACAGTTCCAACGGAAATGAAGTAATGAATCTTTTGGCGGAACTTCACCGTGAAGGTTCCACTATTGCCATGGTGACCCACTCTTCTTATGATGCAGGATATGCTTCCCGAATCGTTAATATGAAAGACGGCGAGATTTTCTCGGAAGAACATTCTTCCCAGAGAAAAGATGTTTTTGAAAAAGCGGATGCAAAAAACTTCGAGTAAGAAAAGCGGGAAACGGGATGTCTAAATTATTGCATTCAATAACTTCCCGCTCCCATCATCCTGCTTCCAACCTAAAAAACTACAATTATGTTCAACAACTGGCTCAAAATTGCTTTCATCAATTATAAAAAGAACTGGCTTTCCACCCTTATCAATCTGTTTGGACTTACCATAGGACTGACAGGATTTATGCTCATCCTGATGCATTGGTATGATGAAGAATCGTATGAAAAGTGGAATCCGAAGAAGGATAACATCTACGCATTTCAGCAACACGATACAAAAGAAAATACCTACAGCCCTAGTATTTCATATCCTATTGCAGAACGTGCCTCCAAAGTTATTCCGGAAATCAGGGATTATGTTTTGTTCAGTGGTTCAGGAATCGCTTTTAAGATGAAGACTAAAAATAAAACCGTTTATCAGAAGGAAGGGATGTCTGTTTCCGAAAGCTTTTTCAATTTCTTTCCTTTCAGATTGGTATCAGGAAGCTTTAAGGAAGCTTTAAAAAACGAAAATTCAATTGCCCTCTCTACCAAAGCCGCAAAAAATCTTTTTGGTAAAACCAATGTTGCAGGAGAAAACGTAAAGTTCGACAACAAAAACTATATTGTTACCGCAGTTTATGAATTGCCGGAAGCAAACAGTCTTTTAAAACCTGAATTTGTCATGCTGGCCTATGACCAGTTAAAAAATGATAAAGAAGGTTGGGGAAATTTTAACTACGGATGCTTTTTTATGCTGGATAAAAATGCGAATACGGAAGCCGTTCAGGAAAAAATGCTGAAAGAGGTGTTTGTATACAGGGCAAAAATAAATGCGCAGGGCGCGGGAGTTACTCCTGAGAAATATCTTGAACTGTATGGCCCACATGGAAGTTTGCTGACACCGCTTGACCGAATGAAACTCCACGGAAAAGCTTATTGGTTTGGGACCGGTGATTTTAAAACAATGATGATCCTCTTCAGTCTTTCGGTTTTAATTGTTGTTCTTTCAGCCATCAATTTTATCAATCTGAAAACGGCTCAGGCTTCCCAGCGTGCAAAAGAAATCGGGGTACGGAAAGCTATCGGAAGTACGAAAACCGGTCTTATGTTTCAGTTTTTGCTGGAAACATTTTTAATCTGCTTAACTTCTTACTTTTTGTCGCTGGCACTCACCGAGCTTCTGTTGCCTAGCTTCAACAAATTCTTCGACAAGGAAATCGTAATGAACGATTGGCATATTTACGTGTATTCTTTTGCAATGGTACTTGCTGTAACGCTGATTTCCGGACTCGTTCCCGCCACCTACCTGGCGAACTTCAAAGCCATTGAAACGCTGAAAGGAAATTTTGCCCGAAGCAGACATGGAATCTGGCTCAGGAACGGCATTTTAACACTGCAGCTCATTATTTCATCTTTCTTCATCATCGGCAGTCTGATCGTAAACAGCCAGGTAAAACACATGATGGATAAAGACCTGGGATTCAACGGAAAACAGATCTTTCTTGTTTCTTTCAATGAAAACAACCCTAAACCCTGGCTGAAATACGAACGTCTTAAAAATGAAATGCGGAAAATACCGGGTGTTGAAGATGTATCTTATGGAGAAGCGGTGGCCGGAAGCTACCGGTACAGCAATTCCAATATAGATTACAAGGGTAAAACCATCTATGCACAGCACGGATCAATGGACTACAATTACCTTCCGTTTATGGGCGTTAGGCTTCTTAAGGGACGCTGGCTGGATCCTAAACTGGCTTCGGATTCCGTAAACCATGTACTGGTGAATGAAACTTTTGTGAAACAATTCGGATGGACGGATAACCAGGCTTTCAAAAATGAATTCCAACCGGGTTTTGATGATAAACCGTACCAAATTGTAGGCATTGTAAAAGATTTTAATCTTAAAAGTTTAAAGTCCGAAATAGAACCGATGATCTTTTTCCATTACCGGGCGACCTCCTGGAAGCGGTTTAATGTGTACAACATCCAGCTGAAGCTGAACCCTAATGGTATACCGGCAACCGTAAAAAGAATTAAAAGCTATTGGGAACATAATGTAGAACCCGGTTATCCGTTTGATTCCTATTTCATCGACAAGCAGTTCGCAAAAACTTTCGAGAAGTATCAGAAACAGCAGACCTTATTCACCATTCTGAATGCAATGGTACTGATGGTCGCTTTATTGGGTTTATTTGCCCTGTCTTCATTGATGATTGAGCAGAAGCTAAAGGATGTTGCCATCAGGAAAACTTTAGGCGCATCGGATGTAACTTTAATCATGGGCTTAACAAAACAATTCCTGTGGATTACTTTGATCGCCGTTTTGATAAGTATCCCGATCAGTTATTACCTGATGAATGAATGGCTGAAAGACTTTGCCTATCGAATTGATATACCTGTTTTCCCTTTTGTGCTCAGTTTGATTTCATTGTTGATCCTGACTTTGGCCGTTGTCAGCATCAAAGCTTATCAGGCAACCAAAGTCAATCTGGTAAAATACCTGAAATACGAATAAAATGGAAGCTGGGTGATGGAAGCAGGACGTTTTTCTGCACAATAGTTAACAGTATCTCCCATCATCCGGCTTCCAACTTAAAAAACTACAATTATGTTAAAGAACTGGCTCAAAATAGCAATTATCAATTACAGAAAAAACTGGCTTTCCACCATCATCAATGTGTTTGGGCTGAGTGTCGGGCTGTGTGTTTTCCTGTTGATATTTATCCATTGGCAGGACGAAAAATCCTATGAGCAGTGGATTCCGGATAAGGAAAATATCTATTTCGTAGAAAACGGCAATGCTTCTTTTGGGATGATGTCCAGCTCCAGCTATCCGGAAATATTTGTTTTGAAAGAAAAATTCCCGGAGATAGAAGATGCCACGATCCTCAATGATTGGGGAAAGCAAAAGCTCAGTTTTAACGGTAATTCCGCATATATTCCAGGAACGGCTTCGGTAGACTCTTTTTTCAGGTTTTTCAGGTTTGAAGAAGTAGCGGGGAATTTCCGGAACGCTTTGTCAGATAACGGAAAAATAGCCCTTTCATTGGAAACCGCCCGTTTGCTTTTCGGTGACGATTATCTTAACGCGATTGGCAAATCCATTACCAATGATTCTAATGACAACAAATACGTGGTTACAGCGATTTACAGACTTCCCGAAGGCAAGACGGTTTTCAAACCCGGTTTTATTTACAAAAACCCATATCTGGAGCAGTCAAAAGATCAATGGACCAGCTATAGTTATAATGGTTTTTTTAAAATCAAACCTGGCACGGATATCAGAGCACTCGAAAACAAATTGTCAAAACAGATGCAGGAGCAAGACGAAATTGCTTCAAAAAAATGGGGCTTAACCATCGATAAGAAAAATCTGACGATGGTTTATCTTACCCCAATCAGTAAGATGAAACTGGATGCCAAAAGTGACGGCATCAGCAAAGGCGACAAAAAATCGATTATGATCCTGATAGGATTGTCTGTTTTGATTTTAGCCTTGTCGGGAATCAATCTCATTAATCTCAAAACCGCACAGGCATCCCAAAGAGCAAAAGAAGTAGGGGTAAGGAAAGTAATCGGAAGTTCAAAAACAGCTTTGGTTTTACAGTTTTTGCTGGAAACTTTTCTGATTTGCTTAATTGCCTATGTAGTTGCATTCGCAATGGTAGAGCTGCTCCTGCCTTCTTACAACAAATTCCTGAGCAAAGATATCAAGCTAATTGATCCGAATCTGTTTGTCTACACAGGATTATTGCTGATAGTCTTTTCATTGATTTCAGGATTGATTCCGGCACTTTATCTGTCGAATTTCAAGCCGATCAATACGCTGAAAGGCAACTTTGCAAGAAGCAAAAACGGGGTCTGGCTGAGAAATGGGATTTTGACTTTACAGTTGATTATCTCATCGTTTTTCATCATCTGCTCATTGATTATCCACACGCAGGTACGTTATATGATGAATAAAGATTTAGGCTTCAGAGGTGACCAGGTGATTCAGATTAACTTCAAAAAGGGAAGCTGGGAAAATAATTTCAATGTTAAAAAATACAAAAGGCTGAAAACCGAACTGGCAAGAATTCCCGGTGTAACCGATATCACCGGTTCTGTAAATTCTATAGGGAACGGCACAGCCAATGCCTCAGTTGTAAAATTGTCTACAGATACTACCCAAACAGCTCAGACGATGCTGGGCGGAATCGATGAAAACTTTTTAAGATTTTATAAAGTGAAATTCCTTGCCGGGCGGGATCTGGACTGGAAAAAAGCCTCTGACACCATTAATGGCGCTGTTGTGAATGAAACCTTTGCGGGAAAGTTGGGCTTTAATCCGAAAACGGCTTTGGGAAAAGAATTCTTCACGGGTTGGGACGGCAAGAAAAAATATACAATCCTGGGCGTGGTGAAAGATATTAACTATGCTGGTGTAGAACAAACGGTTATGCCAATTGTCTACTTCAATTATGACAGGAACTGGGTCAAAAATAATATGAACAATCTTCAAATCAAAATTTCCGGAAACGATATCAACGGAACGTTGGAACGCATCAAAGAATTCTGGACGACCAAAGCAGAGCCCGGCTATCCTTACGAATACAATTTTATAGATAAACAGTTTGCTAAAACATTTGAGAAATTCCAGAAACAACAGACGTTATTTACAGCTTTGAATATTGTGGTTCTGGTCATCGCATTATTAGGATTATTTGCTTTATCCTCTTTATTAATTGATCAAAAACTGAAAGACGTGGCCATTAAAAAAACTCTGGGAGCAAATGAAAGTACAATTGTCTGGGATTTAACCAAAAGATTTCTGTTGATTTGCGTCCTTGCCGTTTTCATGAGCATTCCGTTTGGATATTATGCGATGAACGAATGGCTGAAAGATTTTGCTTACCGAATCGATATGCCGGTCTGGCCTTACGTTTTGAGTTTGTTTTTATTACTGATTCTAACCTTTGTTGTAGTGAGTTTCAAAGCGTATCGTGCTACCAAAATCAACCTCGTTAAATACCTGAAATATGAATAAAGCCGGAAGCCGGGTGATGGAAGCAGGAAGTTTTTTATAAACGCCTATCCAACTTCAATCTTCCAGCATCCCTCCTCCAACCGTATAAAACAATGAAAAAACTCTTCTTCATATTATTAATTAATCTTTTTCCGGCTCAGCAGAGCTGGACGCTTAAACAATGTCTGGACTACGCTTCTGCCAATCATCCGTTGGTTAAACAATCTGCAGTGAATGTCCAGAAGAACGAAAGACAGATTTCTGCTGCCAAAGGGATGCTGCTGCCATCAGTAGATGCAGGGATCAGCCACAATTATAATTTCGGAAACGGGATCAATCCGCAGAACAACCAGCGGGAAGCGATCAATACCCAGACCGACAATCTCTATGCACAGGCCAACTGGGAATTGATGAACTGGCGGAATTATCTTACTATTTCTTTGACTAAAATAAATAAGGAGACTTCTACTTACCGGATGAAACAGGCTCAGAATGAAGTCAGGCTGAATGTGATCCAGATGTTTTTCACGTATCAGAACAGCAAAAGTTGGCTGGAGGTCCTGGAAACACAACTTTCCGGAATTGAAGACCAAATTAAAAGAACCGAGAACGAAGTGGAAATCGGGAACCGCCCGAAAAGTGATATTTATGATATCAAAGCCAATCTCGGGACGATGCAGGAACAGTGGGTCTCCGCCAAGAATCAGAGAGATCTGGCTAAAATTAACCTCCTGAACGCTCTGGCGATCACAAAAGACACTCTGGAATTTGAAAAACCTGAAGAAAACCTGGCTGCTGCAGATTTTCATGACAGCCATTTCGTTCAGCATCTTCTGGAGAAAAACCCGGCATATCAAACGGTTCTCACGGAAATCAGGGCACAGCAGAAAATGGTGGATATCGCCAGGTCAGGTTATTTACCAACCATCAACGGTTCGTATACATGGTCCAGTTTTTACAACAAAATCATGGGACAGCCTGCGACTGCTTTTTCCGAACAGATCCAAAACAACAGGAACCAGCAGTTATCTTTCGGGCTAAACATACCGGTTTTCAGCAAACTTCAGATAAAGAGCAATGTTGAGATTGCAAAGCTGAATGTTATTCACGCTAACTACGATAAAGATTTGTTGATCAACAATCTCACCCAAAATATCAATTCCATCAGAGTACAGTTTCTTAACGCTCAGGAAAAGTATAATCTTTTGGAAGCCAATTTCGAAAACCAGAGGTTATCATTTCGTAAATCAGAAGAAAAATACAAGGAAGGACTGATGGATGCCTATACTTTTTTTGTAGTAAGGAACAACTGGCTTCAGGCCAATTACAATCTGATCAGCAGCAAAAACGACGTGATCCGCCAGACGGAACTGCTGAAAATTTTAGAATACAACTGATCACGTATTTAATTCATTATATTTAACTTTATGGATAAGCCTCAAACGTATGGATGAGGCTTATTTTTATTAATTGGAATCTGGTAATCGGAATATAGCTCTATCAATTTAGCTGATTGAATCAGGATTTCATGAAGTTTCTGTCTACGGAATGATAACCATAGTAATTTGATATAGGCTGCTAGCCGTGGTTCTGACAAAAAATTTTATGCAAACAGCTTCCCTCCAGCAATCGATTAATCTGATTTCTGCTTAGCATTCATATTTAGATTAAATAATGATAATGATTTATCGTAAAATTGTTTCAAGGTTTGTGGACAATTTATTTATATTCGCTTTTCTAAATGTATAATTAATTTTGCTTTAATAGTATATATGCCATTCAGCCCGCACAAACTGATTCCGATGACAGATTTCGTAATAGAATATTATTCTCATGAAGGATATGCCGATCTGCAGACTCTTAAACTCATGAATAATTATGCTACTTTCCTGAAAAAACCGCTTACCCTAAGCATGTTTGTTCCGGTAGATGAAAAGGGAAATATCCTGAAGGAACCAAGAAATTATACATCCTGGAAATCTCTCAAGCACAATAAAAAACTTTCTGTCGAAAAAGAAAGTACAGTATTTGAAGAATATAAAATATACCTGAAAGCTGAAAGAAAATGCCTTTTTGAAGGCTTTAAAATTGCCTATAACGGTTATTCTGTAGTAAGAATAGTTGCGGAATACAATGAATCGGTAGAGCTTTCTTTTAATAAGAATGATAAAACGTTCCAGAATTTCAGCCATATTGAATCACTGACACATTTCAATGAAATATTTTTGAATGAAACCGCTTTAAAGAAGATCGGTATCCGCAGATAGCTATCTGATGAAATGATCTTCGTTGATCAGAGAAATAAACTCGGACATACTTTTATTGGAGTCTGAAAAGAAAGAAAGTTTTTTGACGACTTTTTTAATAACCGGTAGATTAAGGATTTGTTTTGCCATAACAGTTGTTTTTAAAATTAAATGATTTTCGACTCTTCAGATTCGATGGATGATTTCCGTGTTAAGTCTCTTATTATGAATAAACAAAGTCCGTACCTATTTTTAAAACCCGGCAACAATTAACATAAATAATTTGTTATGTGAACTTTCCAAACGATTCAGACAGGCTTTTAAATGAGAAATTCCCGCAGATAGCTGAAAGTCTCCGGGAACTAAAAATTTTAACAACTAAGCCTTATCCTTTAAGGCCTTACCATAAACTTCCAGGGCTCTTTTACGGGCCGAAGCATGTTCCACCACAGGCTCGGTCTTCAGATCTTCTTCGCTGAGCCATTCTTTAATATATTTTTGGTCCTTATCGAATTTTTTAGTCTGCTCCGCTGGATTGAATACCCTGAAATAAGGAGCCGCATCGCAGCCGCACCCTGCCGCCCACTGCCAGTTCCCATTATTGGAAGAAAGTTCATAATCCAGAAGTTTTTCCGCAAAATAAGCTTCTCCCCAACGCCAGTCGATCAGCAGATGTTTGGTAAGGAAGCTTGCCACCACCATCCGTACACGATTGTGCATAAATCCCACTTCATTCAGCTGCCGCATTCCTGCGTCCACGATCGGATAACCGGTTTTCCCTTCGCACCACAGTTTAAATTCCTTTTCATCATTCCGCCACTTGATGTTTTCATATTTATCCTTGAACGGGTGATTGACAACCTTTGGGAAATGATACAGGATCTGCATAAAAAATTCCCGCCAGATCAGTTCATTCAGCCAGGTTTCATTATGCTTTAATGCATACTGAACGCATTTACGTACAGAAATGGTCCCAAAACGGAGGGCAACCCCCAAATGCGTCGTATGGTCTAGGCCGGGATAATCCCTGTATTTGCCGTAATCTCCAATAATCGCTTTCTTTAAAGCCGGCTTCTCATCTTTGATATCCGTTTTTTCAAAGCCGATATCTTTCAATTCAGGATATTTCGAAGCATTGTAGGGTAAAAACCCGGAAAAATCGGTGGTGTAGGTTTTGATTTTATCTGCCTTTAACACTTCTTTCCATCTTTTGGAGTATGGTGTGTAAACCGTATAAGGCTTACCATCTTTCTTAGTAACCTCATCCTTATGAAAAATGACCTGGTCCTTGAAGCTTTTCAGCTCTATATTTTTCTTTTTCAGAAAATCAGCTATTTCCTGATCGCGCTTGATGGCTTCCGGTTCATAATCTTCGTTGCAGAATACCGTACTGATCTCAAAATCTTTGGTCAGCTTTTGAAAAGCTTCCATAGGCTTAGTGTGAAAAGTTGTTATTCCGCTTTTATGTTTTTTCAGTTCTTCATGCATGTTTTTCAGGGCACGGTGGAAATAATCTACTCTTTTGTCGGATTTGTTTTCCAGCTTATCCAGAATTCGCGTATCATAAATAAATACAGGCAGGACCTTCAGTCCGGATTTCAAGGCTTCGGACAGTCCGCAGTTGTCTTCCAGCCTGAGATCCCTGCGAAACCAGAAGACGTTTATTTTTTGCTTTTCAGACATAGGATTATTTTTGGTTAAACATTTTTTCCAGAATCTTATGCCTGTAATCAAAAATACCCTCCACCTTTTTCTTCACCAGCATAGTGTGGGCGATCTCACCCAGAAAACCAAGCGGCAGTTCATAATCTACCGTATCTTTCATCAGCACGCCGTTTTCATTTTCTACAAACTCGTGAAAATGATGCCAGATTTTATAAGGCCCTTTTTTCTGGAAATCGGTAAAACTCTTCCGGTCGTCGACGTGGATGATTTCCGTCTGCCATTTCATTTTAATACCAAAGAGCGGTGATACAAAATAATCGATAATCATCCCTTCATAAATTTCATCATTTTCAAATTTCGTCAGTACGATGAAATTCATTTCTTTCGGGGTGATCTTTGAAAGATTATTTGCAGAAGAGAAGAATTTCCAGGCGGTCTCAATATCACAATTGAGCTGCTGTTCACGGTAAAGTCGGTGTTTCATATATTCCGGATTTTTATCGGATTGGGTTATACAAAAATCAGACTAAACGTGGTAGGAAGTTTGGATTGGCTAAAAATAATACCATAATTTCAAGGAGACTTATCAAAAGTAGCAGCTTTATAATTTTCTGTAAAAGCTTTTTGAACACGGAGAGCACGAAGATCTTTTTGAATAAATTACTGCTTTTAGTTTCACAGAGCCGTTTCACTTAACGAAGACCACAAAGTTTTAAATAAACAACAATTGTTTTTATCAAATCTGCGTAATCTGCTTAAATTGTATCAAAATTGCTGCTTTGTAATTTTATGCGAAAGCTTTTTGAACACGGAGAGCACGAAGATCTTTTTGAATAAATTACTGCTTTTAGTTTCACAGAGACGTTCACTTAACAAAGACCACAAACTTTTAAATTTACAACGATTGTTTTTACTAAATCTGCTAAATCTGCGTGAAATACTATTTAAACGGTATCATAATTAATTTAATTAAAAATCCACATGAGTACAGGCTTCTCCGAGCGTTGCAGCATAGGATCGATTGCCTTCATAGCATGGTTTGAAACCGTAGGACAGCCCCAGCCTTCCGGGGAACCTTCGGGATAAATTTCTTCATCGCTCATCAGATCCCAGGAATGGAATACGATAAATCTTTTGAGGGCATTGCTGTTGGTTTCTTCAAGGCCGTGCATCAGGTATTTCACATGGATGCCCCAATCGCTGTAACCGCGTTCCTCTATTTTATATTTTCCTAAGGATGAAAGATGGCTTCCGTCCTCATTGCTGAATTCCGGCCGCTCTTTTGAATCGTCTCTACTCCACGGATGGGTACCGCAGCCGTGACCAACGAGATATTTTCCGGTTATTCTATTTTTCTTGAAATCCCATACAAAAAACCTTTTTACTCCCGAATGCAGGCTCATGTCGATCAGGAAACAGAAATCCGTACTGAAGTTTCTTTTTTCACAAAAATGCAATGCTTCTTCCGCCTTCTTCCGTAATTTAACCGAATCGGCAACGGGACGGACTGCATCTGCTGTTCCTGGGACCGGAACACTCACGGAATTTGGTTCCTGCTTACATGAAACAAACAGGAACGTCATAAAAATGAAGCTTAAAAATCTCACGGAATTATTTGTAATGCAGGAAAATACCGTAATCCGAAGGCGTCCACCAGGCTGCTTTCTGCCCAGCCGCTTTCAAGGCATTGTTCGCCCACGTATTGCAGGTGTCCAAGAAGCTGTATTTCCCCCGGGCATCGTAAAAAGCATCGTTATTTCCGTATACGGCGTCAGTAGGAACCAATATATAGTTTCCGCTGGTATCCTTATCAAACTTTTCATCGACAAATTTCACCAGGTTTTTATATTGATTCCTGCTGATCATAATCTTTTTACAGTCCTCACCTTCTTTCATTTCTTTATAATAGGTACAGTGCATCGCCGATTCGCTTAGCCAGAAAGCGGCTTTGAAAGCTGTTGAAAACTTAAGATCGGCCCAGGTCGGCGTATCGAGATAAAAGCCTTTATCGCCCCACCCTATACCGACAAACCGATAATCGGTTTCTTTGGATTTGGTATTGACGAATGGAATTTTTGTGCTCCAGTCGTGCAGATCATTCTTTACCGGCATCACGATATCGGTATGAACGCCATTGGTATAGATGTAAATCGGGATTTCTTTTTTCTGGCCGTCATCTTTTGTAGAAACCTCTATGAAGGGCAGGAAATACCCGGCGGCAACATATAAAACAATTATTCCTAAAAGAATTCCCAAAGTCTTCAAAATGAGCAATACCATTTTTTTCACCGTCATGTTTTTAATGATTTAATAAAATTTAATATATAATTTTTCGTAAAAGTATTGGTTTCGATTGAAATTTTCGCTAAATTTAAGTACAAATACTTCACAAATATGCAGAAAAACGCCAAATCAAACAAAAGATTTAAAATCAGGGTAAAAGTAGCTCCAAAAAGAGTACAGAAAAAACGTTGATTTTCGGTGAGAAGTATCTCCCGGAAGTCAATTTTCTTTTCTAGCCAACGCATAACCGCCTGTAAAATCTTAACCTTCTTAGAATTAAAATTTTAGGAATGGCCGCTTAACCGCCTTTGCCCGGAACTACAATCTTTCCGGATAAGGCTGTATCCGCAAAAAACGGCGCTTAATCCTGATCCGAAGATCTTTCCAGAAATTCAATATTCCGCTTCAGTCCTGCGAATTTCGTACGTTTCACGGGGGATTTTCTGAAAATCTCAGAAAACAGTTCCTGCGTCAGTTCCTGCCATTCTCTTTTTTTAAAATTTTTCAATGCTTTGTTCGGTCTGAATTTACTTTGCTGATGCGGTGCTGAAAAACGGTTCCACGGACAGACATCCTGACAGACATCACAACCGAACATCCAGTCGTCCATTTTATCTTTGAAATACTCCGGAATCGAATCTTTTAATTCAATCGTAGCATAGGATATACATTTACTTCCGTCAACCAGTTTCTCTGAGAGGATGGCATTTGTCGGGCAGGCATCAATACATTTCCGGCAGGTCCCGCAATGGTCGGTGGTGGGAAGATCGGGAATTAATTCCAGGTCGCAGATGATTTCTGCCAGAAAATAGAAGGAGCCGCTCTGCCGGGTAATCAGGTTGGCATTTTTTCCAACCCATCCGATCCCTGATTTCCTGGCCCAGCTGCGTTCCAGTACAGGGGCAGAATCCACAAATACCCGGAATCCGAACTCCCCGATTTCGTTCTGCAGCTCACCTACCAGATCACGAAGAATCTCTTTAATGACTTCATGATAATCTTCCGCATAAGCATATTTTGAGATCTTGAAATTTTCAAGGGTTGAAATTTTTTCTTCCGGGAAATAATTATAGGACAGGGAAATCACCGATTTTGAACCTTCTACGAGAAGCCTGGGGTCAAGCCTTTTATCGAAATAATTTTCCATATACTTCATTTCGCCATGGAAATTATTCTTCAGCCAGCTTTCCAGCGGCCGGGCATCTTCTTCCAGGAATTCCGCTTTTGAAATGCCACAGTTCTGAAATCCAAAGCTTTTGGCTTTGGCTTTAATGAGCTGTGAATATTTTTCTGCGGTTGAATTCATCTTTTTTTTACCTTGCAAAACTAAGATTATTTTATAAATTTGTTTGGACTTTGGCCGATCGATTTCCTGTATGGGTATTTTCGGAAGGCTGTAAGCAGTTTTTAACATTAAATATTAATATATTATGTCTTTATCAGAAGTTTTAAAATCAGGAAATTATCAGTTAATCGACGTTCGTGAGCCTATGGAGCTTGAAATGGACGGATCTATAGAAGGGGCTAAAAATATCCCGCTGGGTGAAGTGGAAGACAGACAGGAGGAAATCCTTTCGATTGAAAAACCGGTGGTAATCTTCTGCAGAAGCGGAAACAGGAGCGGAAAAGCTCTGGAATATTTAAATACGCAGGGGTTGAAGGACGGCTACAACGGCGGAGGCTGGGCTGAACTTAAAGCCACTATTGAAGCAAATCAGGGAACTTTTTAAAGTTCCTTTTTTTATCTTAAATACCGGATATGAATCTACAGGAAAGGTTTTTACATCATGGTCTGAAATTTATAAATAACCAACAGCTTATTGAAGATTTCTGGGCAGAAATCGACAAGAAATATACTGAAAAAGGCAGATACTACCATAATCTGCTGCATCTTGAAAATCTGTTTTCCGAGCTTGATGCCGTTAAGGATGATATTACAGATTTTCCACTGATCACGTTTTCCGTTTTTTACCATGATGTCATTTATGATGCCTCTTCAAAATGTAATGAAGAAAAAAGTGCCGCATTCGCAATATCAAGGATGAAAAGAATGAATATTGATCAGGATGCCGCCGGTAAAGTTTCAGAACAGATTATCGCTACAAAAGGACATCAGCGGTCTGACGATCCGGATACCAATTACCTTCTGGATTCCGATCTTTCTGTTTTGGGGAAAGACCGGGAAACTTATCAGGATTATACCCGGAAAATAAGAAAAGAATATGCAATTTATCCTGATTTTCTATATAAACCGGGAAGGAAAAAGGTCTTGAGGCAATTTTTAGACCTGGAAAGCATCTTTAAAACCGATAAGTTCAGGAATCAATATGAAGACCAGGCGAGAAAAAATATTCAATGGGAGATTGAGAGTTTGTAGTTACTAAGGTCAATGGTAAATTCTGCTTCGCAGGTGAATGGTGAATTTACTACCGGACAAATTGACGAGCGAAGCGGATTGACTATTGTGGTCTAATGTGAATGTTGAATTTTGCTGCTTAGGTCAATTGTGAATTTTTGTTGCATGGAAATTGACAAGTGAAACCGATTCACTATTCACTTCCAAAAAACCACCCCGTCTAAAATTCTTTGAATTTTAGACATCTTTCCAGATCGGAGGGGAATTACGGTTACGATTTTGAGCATTTCTGTTTTATTTGAAAGGTATGGCAGTATGGAACGGAAAAATTCTCATCAAAAAAATTCACTACTAATAAGCGAAGCGGTATTCATTATTCACTCTTTCAGAATACTTTTGATAAAGCTGGTAGCTTTTTCTAAAACAATTTCCGGAGTTTCTTTATGGGGCGTGTGACCGACGTTGGGAATGATAAACTTTTCAGCTTTTCCGGTTACTTGGGAAACAGTTTTTTCTACCTGATCCAGCGTTCCGTATTCGTCATTTTCGCCCTGGATGAAAAGCAATGGTGCCGTAATATTTTTCAATGTATGTTCAATATTCCATGTTTTGAAGCGGTCGCTGAGCCAGATTTCCGTCCAGGCTTTTACCAACATTTCCGTTTTATCGCCGTGGTATTTTGCAAGGCGTTCGGGAAGATTGGTTGTTTTATATGTTTCCAAAGCATCCTTTACCCCCTTTAAGGTAATGTCTTCTACGAAAATATGTCCGGCTTCGCAAATGACTCCCCTTACTTTTCCGGGATATTTTGCAGCCATGATCAGGGCAATGGTTCCGCCGTCGCTGTGGCCGAAAAGGATAACTTCGTTTATTTTCAATTCGTCCAAAAGATCATCCAGCAGGTCGGCTTCCGTTTCCATGTAGCTGTTTTTCCTTTCGGGTGTAGACATAGGAAAAGATTTTCCATAGCCCATCCGATCAAAGACCAAAACATTGCATTCAGCTGTTTCGCCTAATGCAAAAGGAAAATTTCGCCAGAGCTGTGTACAGCCTAACGAATCATGCAAAAAGACGAGTGTTGGCCTGTCTTCAAATGAATGGCTGTACTCCGCGTAAAGCTTTTTTCCTTTTACTTCAATAATCCCTGCTTCCATCAATTGTATTCCGGATTATAAACTTGGATTGCCGGTATTGTTAAACTCTTCCAGCAACTTTCTGAGAACCGTTTCTACCGGTAAAACCTCATCGATCAAAGCGGAAACCTGGCCGATTTCAAGTTCGCCTTCTTCCATATCCCCTTCAAACATTCCTTTTTTAGCTCTTGCCCGGCCTAAAGAAGCAATGAGTGATTCCTTGTTTCTTCCGGTATTGTAAATTTCTTCAAGTTCGTTGAAAAATTTATTTCTGACCATTCTTACGGGTGCCAGTTCTTTAAGGGTTAAATGGGTGTCGCCTTCCTGTAGCTCGGTAATTTTTCGCTTCCAGTTTTCGTGGGCACTGGCTTCCGCAGTAGCTGCAAAACGCGAACCGATCTGAACGCCGTCTGCGCCTAAGATCATGGCTGCTTTCATCTGGGAGCCCAAAGCAATTCCTCCGGCTGCGATCAATGGTTTGGAAATATGCTTCCTTACATTCGGAATTAAGCAGAAGGTGGTAGTTTCGTCCCTTCCGTTGTGGCCGCCTGCCTCGAAGCCTTCTGCAACGACAGCATCTACACCGGCTTCTTCGCATTTCATGGCAAATTTGGTGGACGAAACAACATGGGCAACTTTCAGTCCTTCCTTCTGTAAAGTTTCGGTATAGGTTTTCGGATTTCCGGCTGAGGTAAAAACGATCTTTACGCCTTCTTCCATGATAATGCCGATCACTTCATCAAGATTGGGATACAGCATAGGAACATTCACTCCAAAAGGCTTGTCCGTAGCCTGTTTGCATTTACGGATATTTTCCCTTAAAACATCAGGATACATACTTCCGGCACCGATCAGCCCCAATCCGCCACAGTTTGAAACTGCCGAAGCCAGTTTCCACCCGGAATGCCAGATCATGCCGGCCTGAATGATGGGATACTGTATGTTAAAGAGTTGGGTAATTGTATTCTGTTGCAACTGCCTGTCGTGAAGCTTTTTTGCTGAATTGAAATCTATAAAACTGCTCATACCGTAAAAATAATAAAAACCTCCGTTACCGAAGGGTATTCTATAAAAAAACCTTCAGAAATTCTGAAGGTTTATGTGTTATTTTTTGATTGAATCTTTTTTCCAGTTTCCTTTGAAATTACATGAATCGTAACGGCTGTCGATGGAAATGAAGGTGGTTGGAAGTTTTGAGTTTACATACTTTTCAACCATTTCATTTTTCTTTTTATTGAGTGCCATCTGCTTGATCCTGTCATAATCCGTTTCCAAAGTAATTTTGTGTGCCGGAATTACATCTTCCACTTTGATGATCTTCACTACTTTTCTTTTCCTTTCGTCTTCATCGTCAAAAGCAGTGGTGATATCACCTTTATTCAGACCTGCCAATTCATAGCTGATGGTTCCCGGAAGAGTTTCTCTTTCGATCTTGTTGGAACCGTCTGCCCCAGGAATAACCCCCGCGTTGAATTTGGTCCTTTTATCATCAGAGAATCTGAATGTAGCGTCTTTGAAAGTCATTTTTCCGCTCTGGATCAATCCTCTGATACTATCGAGTTTCGCCTTAGCCGTTTTCATTTCCTCATCCGTTGGTGTTGCCATCAGAAGAATATGCCTTGCGTCATATATTTTCCCTGATTTCTTTACCAGCTGGATAATATGATATCCGAATTCAGATTCGATCGGGTCTGAAATTTCACCTTCTTGAAGGTTCAGTGCTGCTGCCTCGAAAGGCTTTACCATTTGTCCTTTGGAAATATTCTTCATCAATCCTCCGTTTGAAGCAGATCCCGGATCTTCGGAATAAATTCTTGCCTGACTTTCAAAAGTTTCGCCGCCTTCGATATCTTTTTTGATTTTCTTCAGCTTGTTGATCAGCTCATCTTTATGGGCTTCCGTAAGTTTAGGAAACATCATAATCTGGGACAGGGAAACCTCATCCTTAATTTCAGGCAGCTGCGTTTTATAAGTATTATAGAAATCCGTTACTTCATTAGGAGTAACATCGGCTTTATCCGTAATTCTCTGGTATTTTGCCTGGCCGTAATACTGGTCTGCATCGATTTTTTCGATGGCATTTTTCATTTCGTAACCGTTTCTGAACTTATAGGCTGCAAGCATTGTCTTTTCGTCCGGGAACTGGGAAAGCAGCTGCTGATATTTGGCATTGGCCTGTTCCTTAATGGCAGCCGAACGATTTTCGATCAATGTATCTTTTTTTGCTTCGTAAACAAGAAGTTTGTTATTAAGAAAATTTTCTAAAAACTCACACTTATCTATATTAGAAGCCCCCTGCTGTTTTGCATAGTTCAACTGTTCGTTTACATCGGACTCCAGCACAATTTCATCACCGATTACAGCAGAAATACCATCCACTAAATCTCCTTTTTTCAGCTGTGCGTTCATGGTATTTACCCCGAACAACATGATGAAAATTCCAAAAAGAAAAGTGATCTTAAGTTTATTTGTCATTTTACTATTTTAAACAAGTTGCAAATTTAGAATTCTTAACGAATTACACTAAATTTTTTATTATAAATATTTCTTAAAAGAAAGCTATTTACTGAAGTTCCACATCGAAAGTCGTCAGCTCTTTAAATTGCTTCAGCCTTCCGAAAACATCGGATTCCTTTACCTCCTGGATCCTTTCCGTTCCGAATTTTTCCACAGTAAAAGAAGCCATAGCTGAACCTACGATTAATGCGGATTTCATGGTTTCGAAATCGATCTTTTCTTTTTTAGCCAGGTAAGCTGCAAATCCTCCTGCGAAAGTATCCCCGGCTCCTGTCGGATCGAAAACATCTTCCAGCGGCAAAGCAGGAATAGCAAATACTTTATTGTCGTGGAAAAGAAGAGCACCGTGCTCCCCTTTTTTAATAATTACATATTCAGGACCCATAGTGTGGATCTTTTTAGCGGCTTTTACCAGAGAATATTCTCCTGAAAGCTGTCTTGCCTCCTCGTCGTTGATGGAGATTACGTCTGTTTTGGCAATCATTTCCATTAGAATTTCCAGGGCGGAATCCATCCAGAAGTTCATGGTATCCAGGATAACGAGTTTCGGACGGTTGTTCATTCTTTCAAGTACCGAAAGCTGCACGCCGGGGTGAAGGTTTCCTAATAAAAGGATCTCGGCATCCTGCATGGAATCCGGAATTTTAGGATCGAAATTTTCCAGCACGTTTACTTCAGTTGCCAGCGTATCTCTTGTGTTAAGATCATTATGATATTTACCTGCCCAGAAGAATGTTTTTCCTTCTTTCACGATTTCAATTCCTTCAATATTGATGTCTCTGTCAGTAAACATATCCAGATGTTCCTGAGGAAAATCACCTCCAACTACCGATACAATTCCGGATTTAACGCCTAAAATAGACGAGGTGATCCCAATATACGTGGCAGCACCTCCTAAAATTTTATCTGTTTTTCCAAATGGCGTCTCGATTGCGTCGAACGCAACACTTCCTACAACTAAAAGTTTCATATTTTTTTCAAAGTATTATAAAAGTCAATTATTTTTTCCATTCAAAGGTATCCAGCAGGTGCTTCATATCTTTTTTAATGTAGTCTACCGCAGGAGCCAGTGAATCAGGCTTCGGCCTGGTGTTGAAATATAAGTAAGCCGTCACGAAATGCTTCGTGCTGTCCGTAATGTAAAACTGAAGGTTGGATGCACTCTGCCCTTTCAGTTCATAAAAATTTCCGTAGACCTTCTTATTAGGGTATTCAAAAGATTTTGTATCGATCGCACTTGCCTTAATCGTATGTTCGTACACCATTTTCTCCGCTTCCTTAATGTGGTCGGCAAAATCGTTCTGTATCGGATAATAGGTTACAAAGACCTTGGCTTTCATTTTCGGATAGTTCAGGTAATACCAGCAAGGCCTTTTTGCATCCGTAATTTTCGCAAAGTCAGAATATTCAAAGGTATAATTGCAGTTGTTTTCAAATTTGCGGTACTGCGGCTTAGGATATTCCAGACGGAGTTCTCCGTAAGGCTTCGGCACCGGATCCTTGCCACAGGATACCATAAGCAAGGCTACAAAAATAAAAATGGCGTTTTTAAACATTTTGCAAAAGTACAAATTAGATTTCAGATTTCGGAAGACAAATTTCAGCATTTCAAGGTTTTGAATTTGAAATGAACATTCTTGGGAATATTGTTTTATGTGCAGTTGTTTTGCATTCAGCTGAGGCTGAAATCAGGATGTATTTGTTAAGCGCAAAGCGCGCAAGGCTTTGTTTGACTGCTAGCTGTTTTTAAGTTTGTCATTGACTACAATTTTAAACAAATATTTTTCCCGGCATCTTTGTCATTCCCGCAGGGAATCTAAACATGAATATTGCCGTGCTTCTCTAATACGATGTTGAGATTCTTGCAGAATGAAAAACGGAATGGTAAAATTTCATCCGATATTTCAGGCATCTTGTCATTGACCACGTCGAATCTTCGATTTCCCTGGGAATCCAGGCGCGAATTTCCGGCCAGTAGTTCGCTAATACTATGTTTAGATTCCCTGCGGGAATGACAAACTGCATGGAAAATTTACGGTTGATCTGTGGTTCCATAGAATGCTAAACCAATCTTTCCTAACCTCTCTAATACTTTGTTTAGTTCATGCACAAATGGAAATTGCCCTGGTAAATGGTTACAGAAACCTGTAAGCTTCTTCATAATTCAGAATGTATGTTTCCAGCGGTTTGGGGAATGATTTTTCGTGGGAAGCTTCCACATCGGTAACCTGATAGTCGTTTTCGGCGATAAAGTGGTTCCAGACTTCTTCAGACTGTACTTCCACGTTATAAATTTCGATGCTAAGGTTTTTGTGTGTCAGTTTGTGACTGACCGTTTTCATTCCTACAGTGAATGGTACGAGCGCATCGGAAATTTCAGGCGGAAATTCAAACAGTTTTTTCCAGATGAAATCGTCTTTCCGCTGCTGAATCAGGAAGTGTCCGTTTCTGTGGACGAAGTAGTATTTTAATTCGAGGTCCTTGGCTTTTGTTTTTTTGGCTTTAACCGGGAATTCGGAAACTTTGTTCATCGAGAAAGCCAGGCAGTCTTCATTTAACGGACATTCTCTGCAAAGCGGATTTTTAGGTTTGCAGATCTCGGAACCCAAATCCATCATGGCCTGATTGAAATCTCCCACGCTCTCCGGTAAAATGAGGTGTGCCAGTTCTGAAAAATAATTGAATGCCCTGGAATTGGAAATGTCGAAACCGTCGGCGAAAACCCGGCTCAATACACGATAGAAATTACCATCCACCGCCGGCATTTTTCCATCAAAGCAAATGCTTGAAACTGCCGCTGCGGTATACTTCCCTACTCCTTTCAGTTTCAAAATCTCTTCATATTCATGAGGAAATTTCCCTTGATAATCGGTCATGATCTGCTGGGCTGCTTTATGGATATTGATGGCACGGGAATAATAGCCCAGGCCTTTCCAGTACAGCAGTACTTCATCTTCTTCGGCCTCTGCCAGTGTCTTCACATCCGGAAATCTTGCCACAAAATTATTGTAGTGGCCTAAGCCCTGGCTGATCCTAGTTTGCTGGAAAACAATTTCACAGATCCATATTTTATAAGGATCTTTTGTCTGTCTGAAAGGCAGGTCTCTGGCATTTGCACTGTACCAGTTGAGAAGCTTTTGGCCGATGTGCCTGAAATCCGGCTCTGTACTGTTGTTTTCCAAATTTTTCAATATTTATTCAGATTTTCCGGCAGGTTGAATGCAAAACTGCTGTGACTTGCTGTCCAGCAGATGGTCAGCTTCAATGTGCCGGAATTCCAATACGGCAAAGATAATGCTTTATTGCTCAGGTTTTACCGAATATACCGGTGCCGCTTTCAGCCACTGGTATTTCAGGTGCATCGGCTGGGCAATAAAACGGTAACCATCCAGCTTTTTGAGATAGGCGTAAGAAGTGGAATCGCGGCGGAACATCAGCCGCTGGCTGGAGAGAAACTGAAAAGGGAAAGCCACCACGGAATCCCTCGTGGTCTTAAGCACTTTCCCCGAATTTACGCGGTAGATAAATATGGATTTACCGCGGCCTGATGACTGGTCGACCAGTTGGATGTCTGCTGATGAAACCACCATGTCGCTTTCGTAAAAACATTCCTGAGGCTTCATGATATAGGCTTTTCCTTCCTGTCTTTCATCTGCAAAAAGATCGATTTTCTGATCGTGCTGCAACTTCTTGTCGTCACAGCTGGAAAGAATGAAAACTAATGGCAAAAAATAGAACAGCGTGCCTTTCATAATATTTTTTTAATGATTCGGTAGAAAAAAACCGATGTGAAAATTCCATCGGTTTAATATTTTAGTTAAGTTAAGATCAATCCTGAAGATATTCAGCATCCCATTCGTTACCATCATCTCCTTTGTGTCCGTCAAGTTTGATAACGAAACTTTTGGTAGGGAAATAAGGCGTCAAACGGATATCCAGCCAAACCCGGTCTTTATTTACTTTGTCCTGTTCGAAACGAACAATCTTGAATTTTTCGATCAGCTTGTCCGGACCTTTGATCCCGTCAAGGAAAGTTACGATCTGCCTTCTCAGATCATCTTCATTCTTGGCATTCCAGTTTTCGAAGGCCCTTCTGTTCAGGAAGTCCAGTAATACTTTTGTAACGTAGTCGAATACCCGAACTACGGAATAGGTCTGAAGCCCGATGTTGTCTCCGGTGAACAGGGTTTTGGCAGAGAATGCCATTATTTTTCCATATTCATTTACCATCGGCACCAAGCCCATTTTTTCGAGCTGGGAAATTTCACTTTTCTTCAACTCGAATTTTACAGCATCCACTTCATTGATATTTCCATGCTTCTTTCCTGCAGCTACCTGGGACATCAACGTCTTATGAATTTTTCCGGCCAGTGAAGTAGAAGGCGGAAGTTCCACGTTTTCCTCTTCACCTACTTCTTCGGCTTTTCCCCGGCCTACCAGCCAGTTACACGTCATAATTACATTGCTTCGGTGCAGTTCCCCTCCGGTAAGGTTAGCGGAATGGAACAGATCCACGACGTCATCCGGCTTGTCCAGATTGGCAAAATCGGTGATCATCATCACCTTGTTCTCGTTACAGATTTTTGCCCATTTTTCAACGACTTTATTAGAACCCAGATATCCCGGGATCGCCAGAATGGAATAATTATCCCTAAGGTCCAGACGGTCGTAGTAATTTTTGAATTCTTCTGCCACGGCATCGATAAACAACGGATTATCAAGATCCGAAACCTGGTCTAAGCTCGCATTGACGATGCTTACGTTGTCTACCTTATCGAGTTCGGTATTTTTATAGAACTGGGCAACCGTTCTATAGTTGGTTTCCAACATGCGGACGGCGTCCAGTGTATTTTTTAAGTTTAATTTTAGATTCTGATCAGCTGCCTGTGCCTTGGCTTTGCAGGTATCTGCCATTTTATCTGCAGATTCCTTCCCTTCCAGAAGTTCGACCCAAAGGTTAATTTTCTGAAGAAGTTCTTTTCTTTCTTCTGCTTTATTGCTGTCGTTCAGGAAAATTTCCTTTCGGGCTTTTCTGGTAGGGTTCATGTTGGCGATACCGTCTACAACGGATTCTACAAAACCGAAACCTCCTATTTTATTGAGTTCGGCAAGCGGATTACCTTTGGGCTGGCCTGCGTGCTGCTGCCCCTGCTGTTGTTGGTTCTCAGCTGCCTGTAATTTACTGTCCATGATTCGTACGTCTAAAGGTTATTTTTCAAGTTCTTGGGCCACTTCTTTCAATACTTCCACGAATGCAGCCCGGGTCTGGTCATTCTCAAGCATATTGCGCAGGATCTTATTGGTTTTCAGCTGGCGCACGATTTTATTGTACTGCTCCTGCTCCATGCTGAGCTTCTGCAAATATTCTGATTTTTGGGTAAGATTTTTGGGAGTGAAGTCTGCAAGATTCTGGAAACGGAATTCTTCTTCTACCACATTACCATCTTCCGTTTCGTGCTGTACCTGCACGGAAGGCTGAAAATGCCTGAAGACGTCATCGACGGTTTTTAATCCTGTTACGATTTCAGGAACGTAAGATTCTTCTGTTGTAAGCTGGCTCACTATCAGCGACTTATTCTCCTGAATCTGCTGTATAGCTTCGTTAGCATCTACTTTTACTTCGTTTCCGCCAACGCCATAATTAAACATTGCCATATTATTGTTATTTTGAGATTTTCTATTTTGGTGTTCATTGTTTTTATCAGCATCAAATAGCTGACCAATCCAATGTTTAAATTTAAAAAAAAACTGTAACATAAAAAATTTTGTTAAGATTTTTTTGAAATATTATGTACCGGATAACCATCAGTTTAGAACCGATATTTCCGATATCACTAAACTAGGAAAAATAAATAAAAAAACGCACCATTTCCGATGCGTTTTTTCTTTCTAACAATTTTCCGGCTTTTCTACCAGATTTTTATCCTGTCCTGAGGCGCTTTGTACATTTTATCGCCCGGCTTGATATCGAATGCTTTGATGAAGGAATCCTGATTCACCAAAGGACCGAAAGCCCGGAAGACGCCCGGCGAGTGCGGATCGGTCTTCACCTGGTTGGTCATATACTGATCGGTGGATTTTGTTCTCCAGACCGTTGCCCAGCTCATAAAAAAACGCTGGTCCTGCGTGAAACCGCTGATCGGTCCCGGATTACCGTGATCCCTAAGGTACATCTGAAGGGCGTCATAAGCAACGGCGACTCCACCAAGATCGCCAATGTTTTCACCGCTGGTAAATTTACCGTTCACGAAACTTCCTTTTACCGGCTCGTAAGCACTGTACTGAGCAGCCAGCTGGCCTACTTTCGCGTCGAAGTTTTTACGATCCGCATCCGTCCACCAGTTGTTCAGGTTACCGTCTCCGTCGAATCTGGAACCGCTGTCATCAAATCCGTGGGATATCTCATGGCCGATCACCGCTCCGATCCCGCCGAAATTTACCGCAGCATCTGCCTTCGGATTATAGAACGGCGGCTGAAGGATGGCTGCAGGGAAAACGATTTCGTTATTGGATCCGCTATAATAAGCATTTACCGTTTGCGGAGTCATTCCCCATTCCGATTTATCAACCGGTTTTCCTACTTTATCGAGACTTCTCTGGTACTGCCACGCCGCTACATTCTGAAGGTTGGAGTATAAAGTCGCTCCTGCTTTCGGAGATTCCACTTTTAACTGGGTGTAATCTTTCCATTTGTCCGGATAAGCAATCTTTACTGTGAATTTCGATAATTTTTCCTGCGCTTTTACTTTGGTTTCGGGAGACATCCAGTCCATATCATCGATGTGGGTCTTGAACGATTTTAAAATATAATCGATGTATGTCTCCATCTGCGCTTTGGCTTCCGGCGTGAAGTATTTCTCCACATATAATTTACCGAAGGCTTCTCCCAGAACACCATTTACCAGGGAAAGTCCTCTTTTGTTCATCGGGCGCTGTTCTTTCTGGCCCTGAAGGTATTTGGAATAGAAATCGAATCGGATCTGCTCCAGGTTTTCATCCAGGTTGCTGGCATTCCCGTTGATCAGATGATATTTCAGGTAATCTTTCAGCAGCGGAAGATTCTTCTGGGTGAGGAAAGAATCCATATTCTGGTAATACTTCAGCTCACCGATGATTACACGGTCTGTATTTACCCCTGCTTCTTTTAAATATTTCGGAAGGTTGACATTTTTTACCAACGCCGGCAGTTCGGCTACATTTTTAGGATTGTATCTTAAATTGGCATCGCGGTTTTGCTCAAGCGTCAATAAGTAGTTAGCCAGCTGCTTTTCAAAATCCACTACGTTTTTGGCTGCGGTATCTGCATTTTTATATCCGAGTACACCAAACAATTTTCCGACATACGACTGATATTCTGCAAGGGTTTTGGTATTGGCTTCATTTACTTTCTGATAGTAATCTCTTCCCAATCCAAGATCCGGACCGCCAAGATATACCGCATTCATGGTAGAATTCTTCATATCGGCACTTACCCTCCACCCGTAAAAGGAGTTGTCGCCAACTTTCGTTGCTTCCAGTAAATATTTCTGAAGGTCGTTCAGATTTTTAATGGCATCTATTTTTGCCAGGTCCCCTTTAATCGGGCTCAGGCCTTCTGCATTTCTTTTACCTGTATCCATAAACGAAGCATAGAGATTCTGGATTTTCTGGCCTTCTGAACCGGCAGGATAAGATTCGGATAAAATTTTATTTAAAATATCAAGAGAAGCATCATCCACATTTTCCCTCAAGGCATTGAAAGATCCCCAGCTCGCTTTATCGGAAGGAATCTGCGTTGTTTTCACCCAATTTCCATTGACGTAGCTGAAAAAGTCATCCTGCGGACGTACGGATGTATCCATATAGGCTAAGTTCAGTCCTTCTTCTTTCATTTCTTCTTTTTTCACCGGCTCTGCAGTCACTTCTTTTGTGATTTCCGGTTTCTGAGCATCTGCCTTTTTTGCCGTGCCGCACGAGTTTAGGAAAACGAGGCCGGAAAAGGCAAGTATTCCGATATTTAGCTTTTTCATTAAGATATTTTTTGATTTACACAAACTTACCAAATATACAAATTTGATTGTAATCCCGTACGGCTTATTTGTACCCTATTTATATGATAATTTTTTGTTAAAACATTCCTTCTCCCGGCCTATTATTTTTATCGGAGAAAGGAAAAATTTACTTTTACCCTGAAATAAAAATACTTTAATCATGAAAAAATTCTTTCCTGCAAATGTACTGCTAATCTTTGCTTTACTTTTTTCAACCCTTATGTATTCCCAAAATACGGATGAAAGAAATTATCTCCGGAAGTTTATCTATCCTCTTCAATCCTATGATCCCGACATCAGTTTTAAAGAAGATTCCCTGGTTTTCAATCGTTTCTTTGCCGATGCCAGACTGATAGGGTTAGGTGAAGCTTCCCATGGCTCGGATGAAATTTTTAAAATAAAAGACAAATTGACCCGGTATATTATGATGAAAAATAAAGGCGGCGTATTTTCCATCGAATCTCCCATGCCTAAAGCCATGCTCCTTAACGAATATATCGTCAACGGAAAAAAAACCGGTAAAGAATACGTGATGAACCTCGATTCCTGGATTTACCAGACCGAAGAAATCCTGAATATGACGGAATGGATGAAAAAGTACAACGACAGTAACACATCCAAAATAACGTTTACGGGATTCGATATGACTACGTACCGGGGTTCTGTTGTACAGCTTAAAATAATGATGGACAAATACGGTATTCCGACTGACCATCTGATGAAATTAACACAGCTGCTTTATGATGAAAGCCGCTTAAAAAGAAATCAGCTTTCCGACAAAAAACAATTAAATAAAGAGGCTTCAGCAGAACTAAACGACGTAAAAACATCTTCTTCAAAGATATTGGATCCGGAAGATTATTCATGGTTTCAGCAGCATGTTACTCTTCTTGACCAGTATATCAGCAAAACCTATCTTGGAAGGAACCAATACATGGCAGATAATATTTCCTGGCTTAAAAACAAGTATCCTGATTCAGCTTTTGTATTGTGGGCCCATAATGAACATCTGAAAAAAACCGGAGCAGAGACCGGAAAATTTCTGAAAGATAAATTTAATAATTATGTGAATTGCGGAACGTTCTTTTATGAAGGTTATCATTCCGTTTTCGACATACATGACGAAAAAATCAAATCCGTTTATCTGGAAAAGAACGTACCGGATTCATTAGAAGCACTGCTCAATTCCTTTGATATTCCTGTTTTTATTCTTGATCTCAAAAGCATTAAAAAGGAGAACAACAAATTGGCTAAAGTACTCCTGAAAAAAATAGAATACAGAACCGTAGGCGCTTCTCCGATCCCAAAGGACTTTAAATCCGGCATCGTAACCGATGATTTTGATTACCTGATCTTCATAAAAAATTCTACGGCATCAAAACTGTTGAGTAATTAAATTTAACGTGAACCCAAAATAGAATCGGATTAAGAAGCTGGGAGAAGGAAGCCGGATGCCGGAAGTATCTCTTGCCAACATTACGATCAAAGGTCCCATTAAGTCGCTTGTTACATATTAACAGAAACTCATTAAATTCAAACTCATTAAATTAAAATCTAATGTTTTAGATTGAAAATAAATTAAATACAGTAGATTCATGTTAATTGAAAAGCTGAAGGCTAATTTATCATCCATCTTTAAGCAATACTCCTGCATCGGGCGGCCAACATACCATTGACAGTACGGCCAAAACACCTTAGATCGGGCGGCCAACAGATCGTTGACAGTACGGTCCACACCCTGTGCATCAGGCGGTCATCTGGGTGTTGATAACCATCAGTACAAGAACCAAAATCAGCGACCAAATCAGGAAATACTATTCTGTAATAATTGATAAACACCAGTTTATTGAATACTATTTAACAGGAATTCGATATAAAACAGAATTAGTTAACTGGCATTCAGTTTATTGTATTTTATCAATTGCGTCGGGCTAAAGCACATGAAAATTTAAATTCCAAATTGGTTTCAGTCTAAATTTATTGTAGGTTTCGGCTAAAGCCACCCATTATCCGACACAGGGTAAACGGACTAAAGTCCGTTCCTATTGATATACAGATGACTCACTAATTATCTTTTGTATTCCCAACAACAAAAAACCGTTCATTGCTGAACGGTTTTATTATGATATTAAAAAAGATTACCAGATTTTGATACGGTCTGCCGGTTTCTTGTAAAGTTTGTCTCCTTCTTTCACGTCGAATGCTTTGTAGAAAGCATCAACGTTCGTTAAAGGTCCGAAACTTCTGAAATATCCCGGAGAGTGCGGATCGGTTTTCACCTGGTTCACCATATATTTTTCACTGGATAAAGTTCTCCAAACGGTTGCCCAGCTCAGGAAGAATCTCTGATCCTGTGTATATCCGCTGATTACTCCCGGATTCCCTTTATCTTTCAGGTACATCTGCAAAGCATCATAAGCAATGTTTACTCCACCTAAATCGGCAATGTTTTCACCGTTGGTAAAAGTTCCGTTTACGAAAGTTCCTTTTACAGGCTCGTATTTATCATATTGCGAAGCAAGCGCCTTGGTCGCTTTCTCAAAATTGGCCTTATCTTCCGGTGTCCACCAGTCTACCAGGTTTCCGTCTGCATCAAACTGTGCTCCGGAATCATCGAATCCGTGGCTCATTTCGTGACCGATAACGGCACCGATTCCTCCGAAGTTTACGGCAGCATCCGCTTTAGGATTGAAGAATGGCGGCTGAAGGATGGCAGCCGGGAATACGATCTCGTTGTTTACCGGATTGTAGTACGCATTTACCGTCTGTGGCGTCATTCCCCACTCCGATTTATCCACCGGTTTCCCGATTTTAGCCAGGTCCTTGTTATACTGCCATTCCGTAATGTTCTGAAGGTTGGAATACAGGTTTCCGCCTTTGGATTCAGGAACGATGGTTAATTTGGAATAATCTTTCCATTTATCCGGATAAGCTACTTTTACCGTAAACTTATTCAGCTTCTGCATGGCTTTCTCCTTCGTTGTAGAAGACATCCATGCTAAATTATTAATGTGGACCGCAAAACTTTTCTTTAAGTAATCGATCAGTTCCACCATCTGCGCTTTGGCTTCTGCAGGGAAATATTTTTCAACGTATAACTTTCCGAACGCTTCGCCCAGAGTTCCGTTGATCAGCTCAAATCCTCTTTTGTTCAAAGCTCTCTGCTCCTGCTGTCCTCTCAGGTATTTACCGTAGAACGCAAACTTCATGTCCCCGATCTTTTCACTTAGATAAGAAGCGCTGCCGTGAATCATGTGGAATTTAAGATAATCTTTGATAACGGGAAGGTTCTTTGCGTTGATGAATTTGTCTAAATTTTTGTAATAGCCCAACTCCCCGATGATTACCTTATCCGAATTTACACCCACTTTTTTAAGGTAGCCCGGAAGATCCACATTTTTTACCAATGCGGAAAGCTCAGCCATGGTCTTCGGGTTGTACTGAAGCGTATTGTCGCGACTCTGCTCGTTGGTAAGATACGTCTGTGCGATACTTTTTTCGTAATCAACAATACCTTTTGCAGCGGCATCCGCATTTTTATACCCTAATTCTTTCAGCATGGAAGCCACGTATTTTGTGTATTCCGCCAGAGCTTCGGTATTTTTTTCGTTTACTTTCTGGTAATAGTCTCTTCCCAATCCTAAAGAAGCATCTCCTAAGTACACGGCATTCATCTTGGAATCTTTAAGATCTGCATCCACGCCCCATCCGTAGAAATTGTTTTCGCCTTCATTCGTTACGGAGATCAGATAATTCTGAAGGTCATTCACATTTTTAATGGCGTCAATTTTATTCAGGTTGGCCTGGATCGGCTTGATTCCGTCTGCATTTCTTTTGGCCATATCCATGTAAGACGCGTAAAGGTCCTGGATTTTCTTACCTTCCGTTCCGTCAGCAAATTTATCTTTCAGAAGCGAGTTCAGGATCGTCATGGAATTGTTGTCCGTATCATCAGCCAGCTTGTTGAAACTTCCCCAAGTCGGTTTATCGGAAGGGATTTTCGCCGTCTTCATCCAGGTTCCGCTTACAAAATTATAAAAGTCATCCTGCGGACGTACCGATTTATCCATCAGGCTAAGATCCAGACCTTTGTCTGTCGCCTGAGCGTTCACTGCCTGTGAACAGAGTCCTCCCAGTAAAAGCAGGGAAAGCGTTAATTTTTTCATTATAATTACAATTTATACGATAAGTATATTTTTTTTTTTATTTGTTACTTTTCAGCGGAAACAAATTTAACCAAATATTAAAAATCCGTTTACAATTATCTTTTTTAATTTTCTGTCGGGCCGTTTTGTTCTTTAAACAGTTCTTTTTTATTAAATTTTTAAAGATCTGCATGGCTCAATCGAATAACGACCTACCCTTTATGACTGCCAAGACAGACTATACTATTAGATGTAACACAAATCTTTATAAGCCCCCGGTCGTAAGCAGGGCATTTATACTTCCTCGATTATTTTCAAAACATCCTCTGCCTTATGAAGTCCGGATTTCCTTTACATTCCCTGTTCTCTTAAGGAATCCCCAGGACTGCATTTCACCTTTTAAAGCCCTGCGTAAGCTTCTGAACAGAACGATATACATCAGCCACCGGTAACCAAATCTCTGCGGAATCACATACAGCAGATTAATGATTTTCTCCCGCTGCATCACAAAGGCAATAAGAGCCAGTGAGGCATCCACCAGAAGGAAGATCAGATAATAGCTGAATATTTTGCTGCCGTTTCCGGATAAAATTCCGAAAAACATGATAAGGTCTGCCATGGGTGAGAAAAACGGGATGATATACTGGAACAGCAGAATATTTGGCATCGCCCACAATCCCAAGCCTTTATATTTAGGGTTCAGGAAGGTCTGTCTTTGTTTCCAGAACATCTGCATGATTCCGTACGTCCATCTGAAACGCTGCTTTAGAAACTGTTTTACGCTTTCCGGTGCTTCCGTTACAGCCACCGCACGGTTTTCATTAGCTACGGTATAGCCTTCCCTTAGAATTTTCACGGTAATATCGCAGTCTTCGGCCAAGGTGTCGGAAGAATAACCGCCCACTTCCTCGATCACCGATCTTTTAAAAGAACCAATTGCTCCGGGAATTACCGTTATGGCATTTATATTGGCATAAGCCAGCCGGTCAAAATTCTGGCTGGTCGTATATTCAATCGACTGCCATTTGGTAAGCCAGTTTACGGTATTTCCTACTTTTACGTTTCCCGCAACGGCAGCAATCTTCTCAGCAGGATCTGCATTTAAAAACCGGGCAATTAAATACTTCACGGCATTCTGTTCCAGCTTGGTGTCGGCATCAATGCAGACGACATATTCCGCATCGGTTACGGAAATCCCGAAATTAAGAGCGGTTGCTTTTCCGCCATTGGCTTTGGTGAAGATTTTAAGCTTCGGATGATCGGAAAATGCAGCTTTCGCCTTTTCATAAGTGGAATCCTTGCTTCCATCGTCTACCATGATCACATTGAAATTCGGATAAGTTTGTTTTAACAGATTGTTCAGGGACGAAACGATATTTACTTCTTCATTATATGCAGGAACGATAATGGACACCTTCGGATAACTTTCCAGCACGGGAAATTCGCCCAGTTTATTTTCTTTTTTCTTTTCTTTGAACGCCCAATACAGCATAAAGGCTAATCTGATGAGGCCTAACCCGATAAAAATCGTGAAAAGAGCCACCAGAAAATGACTGATCCCATAGATTACCGTTGCCAGGACCAGGTTAAGCTGCATGACGTAATATGCCCGTGTTTTGGGCACTTCCGGCATCAGCTCGCTTCTTTTCTTGTGAAGAATGCTGGTAAGATTGGTAAAGTGATATCCCTGTTTCTGCAGGGCCGGAATTAAAATTTTCAGTGCCTTTACGGTTTCTGCCCGCGTATCACCACCGGCATCATGCAGCAGGATGATATTTCCTCTCTCTGCTTTTACGCCGGCCATTACCCTTTTTACAATTTCATCGGCTTTAATGCCGGGCTGCCAGTCTTCAGGATCGATATTTTCACCAATGTCGAGATAGTTTTGCTGTCTGGCCAGTGCCACAGGAATAATCTCTTCGGAAGTTGTAGGCTCGGAATCCGCATTATACGGAGCCCGGAAAAGGATGGTGCTGTGCCCGGTGATGCACTCGATCAGCAGCCGGGTAAGCTTCAGTTCGAGCAGGGCTCTTTCCGGACTCACTTTCGCTACGTTTTCGTGGGTAAAGGTATGGTTTCCGATTTCATGGCCTTCGCGATAGATTCTTTTTACCAGCGGAAGGTTTTTTTCGGCATTTAGTCCGACAAGAAAAAATGCAGCGGGAACATGGTATTTGGAAAGAACATCCAGTACCTGCGGCGTATAGGTTTCATCCGGCCCGTCATCAAAGGTTAGAACCAGCTCTTTCTGAGGAGCTTCGCCATACTTCTTCACTTCATAGGAACTCGGATAGGTGATGTAATTTTCGTCGGTGATAATTTTCTCTTTCGGATCAATTTCCAAGGCGATCTTTCCGTCGTGCGGGGTATTGAGGACATCAAGGACTTCCCCATCGCCAATATAATCCACCATGGTCTGCCCTTTTACATTTTCAAGGGTTTTCAGATTTAATTTTAAAAGCCCGGCAAACGTTAAGTCCTTATCGTAAAAATTCCAGATCCGGCTGTCCTCGCTACCCAATCTCCAGAGGGCGGTTCCCGCAAGCGGATACTCTGAGGAGAAACGCATGGTATTGAAGATGGAGGCTGCGTCGTTAAAAAATACGGTGTGCGTATTATTTTTGGAATCGGTATAGGAATAATTCAGGTTAAAAGTATTGTCGTCGAAATTAATCGTTGATTTGCTGGCACTTGCTTTGGTGATCGCCTGCATGTAGGTCACGGAACTGTTGTCGTTTTTATCCGTGCTCCAGTCGTAACCGTACGCTCCCAGCCCCAGGATGATTTTCTCCGGTGAGGTCTTTGCCAGTATTTTCCCGGTCTGCGCTTCGATCCATTTCTGTGAGGAAACGGGTCCGGCATCGCTGTCGGCGGAATATTCGTCATAAGCCATCAATACAAAATAATCGACGTACGGATTCAGTTTTTCAACATTATAATCGTCGTTATCCGTCATAACATCCATGGAAACCAGCAGTTTATTCTGTTTGAATGTTGCCGAAAGCTCTTTCATAAAAGCGATCAGGTATTCATCGGAATCCAGGTTCATATCTTCAAAGTCGATGTTGATGCCTTTAAAATGCAGTTTCTGACATTCCATTTTAAGCTTTTGGATAAGCTGGGTTCTTTTTCGCGGATCTTTCAGTACTTTTCCCAATCCTTCCGCATGGAATTCCTGATTGAAATTATTGCTGAGAATCGGCATCGTGGCTACCCCTGTTCTTCTGATCACTTTATATCCTTCCGGATCAACATTGGTCTTCAGCTCTCCGGTCTTAGGATCCAGGAAGAACCATTCCGGAAAAACCAGATTGATATGGCGGATATTTCTTTTCAGGGACATCAGTGACTGCGGATCCCAGGCTACATAGAATGCGGAACGGATGCCGCCCGGAAACTGGGCCCAGTTGCGGTTCTGGTTTCTGAATCTTTCAGCTCTTGCCTTTTTGATCTTGGCGAGATTGGTATGTATTGTTTTTTCGGAAATAAAGCTTCGGAAACCTTTATATTCTTTGGATATTTTATTTTCCTGAAGGTAAGGTTTGCTTGCGGTGATCACCGCTTTATAATCTTCCTTGAAAGGAATTTTCGGGCTTCTCCCGAATTTCATCATCAGACCCAGCGCCAGGAAAAGCAGTACGGCAACAAAGATAAAAATACGGCTTCCCCACTGTACATTTCTCCAACGCTTCTTGTTGTTGGTCTGAAAGATCTGTTTTGAATTTTCCACCACTAAAAACTTTTGATTTTAAATTACAAAAGTCGTGAAAAATCAGTTTGTATTTAATTAAAAAAATATTAAAATCAAATCATCGTTTTAATTATTTATAAGAATTCCCACCAAATCCTGAATAATCTTCTGTGATACAAAATACATAAAATCCAGCCTTTCGAGTTGCGGCATATACAATTTGGAAGTAAATTCCTTATCATGTACACGGATGGTATAGAAAACTGTTCCCACCTCATTTCCGTCTTCTCCTTTTCCAGGCCCCGCCACACCCGTTGTAGACAGTGAAATATCGGTACCGAATAATTTCTGACAGCCTTCAGCCATTTCCGCTGCTACTTCCTCGCTGACCACCGTAAATTTTTCCACCGTTTTCCTGTTTACTTTCAGGATTTCGATTTTCTTTTCGGTAGCGTAGGGAACGATTCCTCCCAGGAAATAATTTGAGCTTCCCGAAACCGAGGTGATCATTTTAGCCAGTTCCCCGCCCGTACAGCTTTCTGCGGTGGAAATGGTAAGTTTTCTTCCGGTTAAAATCTCGGCAAGGATCTTCTCGATTTTGTCTTCGGAAGTGGCAATGACATTATCTTTGATTAAAGGCAACAGTTTCCGGATTTCTTCTTCCAGCTGCTGCTGCAAAGCCGCTTCATCTTCACCGGTTGCCGTTAAACGCAATTTAACCCGTGTTCCAACCGGAAGGTAAGAAAGGGATAAGTTCTCCGGCAACGCCAGTTCCCAGCCTTCAATGATATCAGCCAAGATACTTTCGGGAATACCTACTACGGAGACGATTCTTGTTGAAATATAATTCAGGCTGAATTTTTCATGCAGATACGGAATAATCTGATCTTTGATCAGCGGTTTCACTTCGTAAGGAACTCCGGGAAGGCTGAACAGCAGTTTTCCGTTCTCCTCCATCATCGTACAAGGCGCGGTCCCGAAGTGGTTTTGAAAGACCCTGGATTTTGTAGGAACAAAAGCCTGCTCGCGGTTTCTTTCCAAGATTTCCAGGCGGCCGCGTTTTTCCATATAAGATTTCAGGTGATTAAAAGTTACTTCATCCAGAGCCAGCTCATCATTGAAAAACTCAGCAATGGCTTTTTTTGTTTTATCGTCGCGGGTTGGGCCCAGCCCGCCGGTGGTAATAATCACATCTCCGCTTATGAAGGCAGTTTGTATGGTTTCTTTGATGGTTTCAATTTCGTCTGAGATCGTAAAGATCTGTATCACTTTGATTCCGATGTTTTTAAGTTCGGCTGCAATAAAGTTGGAATTGGTATCTACCGTATTCCCCGAAAGGATTTCGTCACCGATGGTGATCAGAACAGCATTTTTCATATAATATCAGGTCGAAAAAATTTCTACACAAATGACGGAAATTTCCGCTGGCCCGGCAATATAAATTGATTTTTTCTATTTTTGGGGGAAATTATTAAACGATCATTATGTCTAAATATGACGATGCTTCATGGCATTACGGCGGAGATTTTCCTGAAGAGCTTTCTGAAAACAACGGAGCCACCCACACCGGGATGTTCCTCAACTGGTGTATTGGTAAAGACCTGATCTCCGAAGAGTTAAAAGAAAATGCCAGAGAGAAAATCGAAAAGATCAGACGCCGTGAAATGACAGGCGCTGAATTCGTTATGGATTGTATGGAAGGAAAATTCTCAGAATATGACCTGAATCTGATGGGAAATGCATTTGCACAAGATTATTACAAGGACGAAACGGCTTTCGGAAACCGGTTCAGCTCATTTGCAGACGATTATGTAAATCTTTTTGATACAAAAGCCGAAGAGAACGATTACGAATATGAAACCTTCTATCATATTGAAGATACCTATGAAAACTATGACCTGATGAAGCAGGTAATAGATCACCGCTTTGAAGAATGGAAGGAGTATAAAGGATTGAATTGAGTTAATTTTTGAAGAAATAACACATGAGAAACATAAGATTTCAGGCTTCCGGCTTTTGAGAATATCTTAGAACACATGAGAAAGAAAATCTGAGATTTTCTTTGATTGTTCACTCTGTTTGTAATTGGTTAAGAATATCAACATCGTATTAGAAAGAAGCACGAAAAGATTGGGGAATGGATTCCTGCGGAAATAGAAGATTCGACGGAGTCAATGATGGTAATTTAAAAGTTATCTACAAAAATACTACGTCAGGATTGTCATTTCGCAGGAATCCAAACATAGTATTACAGAAGAAAGGCAAATTCGTGTTTAGATTCTCTGCGGGAATGACAAGATGCCGGGAAATATTGGATAAAAATTTTATCACTCCGTTTGTTATTTTGCAAGAATCTCAACATCGTTTTAGAGAAACACGGCAAGATTCGGGTTTAGATTCCCTGCGGGAATGACAAAATGCGGGGGAATTGTCTAAAATAGTCAATGACAAGGATTTCGAAAATATTGGAGAAAAATTTTATCACTCCGTTTGTTATTTTGCAAGAATCTCAACATCGTATTAGAGAATAGCACGGCAAGATTCGCGTTTAGATTCCCTGCGGGAATAATAAATGGGAGAAATATTTGTTTAAGATAGCCAATGACAAAACACCGGAAAAAATACTTGCTTAAAAATACATTCCATCCATTTGTCATTGACTCCGTCGAATCTTCTATTTCCGCAGGAATCTAAACATAGTATCAGCGACTTGCTGAGTGGAAAGGTTTGAGTTTAGGCTCCTGCGGAACTATGAAGGATTAAATCACTTTAATCATGCTTTACCCAGATGAGCTCATGAGTGTTGTAGCCGACGCTTTTTGCTTTTGCAAGAAATTTCTGCTTGATACTGTCCGGAATTTCTTTGGTACGAGAAAGGATCCAAAGGTATTTCAAATTGTTCCCCATAATTAAAGCATACTGGTAATTTTCATCGATATCAACAACGTTATAACCCGCCCAAATCGGTTTGAAAAAAGAAACTTTTAAACGCGCTTCGTTCTCACCGTTTACAAACCGGGCTTCGCCAACGGATTCTTTCCATTCTTTTTTCACATAGTTATAACCCCGGTTGTCAACTTTGATGGTTCCGTCCGGATTTTTGGAATAGGTGGCCGTCACGTTATCCATATTTCTCTCGAATTTGTAATCAAAACGGGCTATCTCGTACCATTTGCCAAGGTATTGATCAACTTTGAAATCCTGAACGGCATCAACACCTTTCGGAATTCCTACGGAACAGGAGTTTAAAATTATCAGTCCTAAAATCCCCAATGAAACGGGAATGGCCATTTTCTTCAGCATCTTCATAACGGAATATTTTTGTGGTACCCGGAATTCTTCAAAAATGATGCCTGAAAGAAATGCCGTTTTCCTGCCTTACGAAAAAACGTTGAGGAAATTTTCTTTGAAGCTGCCGGAGACTTCGATTTCGGTGTCGTCTGAAAGGGTTACCGTTCCGCTTTTATGGTAAGACTTCACGAAATGGGTATTGATGATATGCGAGCGGTGAACCCTTACAAATGGGGCTTCAAGCAGATCATCAAAATGTTTCAGAAAGCGGCAGACCATTTTTTTGGAACCATCTGTAAGATAAATCTGGGTAAAATTCCCATCTGCCTGCAACCTCATAATGTCTTCCGTTTTTACCACGTCAAATCCCTGCAATGTAGGAAGAATCAGCTGTTGCTTTTCAGGTTTCTGTTTTAAATTTTCGAGAAGGATCTTGTTGCGGTTGAGTTCTTCTTTTTTCTCAAGGCTTTCCGCTACTTTATTTACCGCCAGGATCAGCTCCTGAATATCAATGGGCTTTAAGATATAATAGCTGGCCGATTTATTGAGTGCTTGTAGCGAATACTGCGAGAAAGCAGTAATAAAGATCGTTTCGTAGGAAAAGTCTTTCGTGGCCTCAAGAACATCAAAGGCATTTCCAAAGGGCATCTCGACATCGAGAAAAACAAGCTGCGGTTGTTTACCGGCGATTAAGGGAACGGCTTCCCTGATATTTTCCGCTTCTCCTACAATCTCTACCTGCGGACAGTATTTGGTAAGATAGCTTCTCAGAACCTCTCTGGCCATCAGTTCATCGTCTATGATGACGGCTTTTATTTTCATTTCTCTGTCAGTTTATAATTAATTTCAACCCAAACGCCTGCTGCATTCTCTTTATCAACAATCTTGCATCGGATGTCTCGATGGTACAGATCATTCAGCAGAGCCATCCGCTCCAGTGTATTTTTCATACCGCGGCCTTTCCTGGCTTTTTGGTGTTCCGTCTTCTGCTTTTTGCTTTCTCCGATGCCAATGCCGTTGTCTTCAATGGTTATTTTCAGCTGCTGGTTTTGCTTTTCAAATCTCAGGGTCAGAAATCCTTTGGTGATCCTATAACGAAGTCCGTGCCAGATGGCATTTTCCAGGAACGGCTGTACGAGCATCCCGGGAACTTTCAGGCTTTGGGTATTCAGGCTTTCATCTACATCAATTTCATAGTCGAATTTATCCGCAAAGCGGGTTTTTTCCAATGCCAGGTAATTCTGCAGAAGATCCAGCTCTTGCTGAAAAGGGATGAAATCTTCCGTGGAATTTTCCATTACCCCGCGCATCAGTTTTGAAAATCTGGTCAGATACTGATTGGCTTCCAGTTCATTATTGGTTGAAATAAAATGGTTTACCGAGTTTAAGCTGTTGAAAATAAAGTGCGGATTCATTTCACGACGCAGCGACTGCAAGGCAATTTTTTTATTTTTCACCTGAACTTTTTTCAGGGTCCTGAAAATGAATACCATCAATCCTGTTAAGATAACCAATGCGGCGATCAAACCATAATTGAAAATATTTTTCTTGCGGATCAGCTCGTCTTTCAACTGTTTTTCTTTTTCAAGCTGGCTTATTTTCTGCTCGGTATCTTCAAGAATCTTTTCATCAACCAGACTTTTATCTTTAACCACGAGTTCCGGAAGTTTACCTAAAAAATCCCGGTAAAGATGTATTGATGCATCGGTATTTTCAGAAATATTATAGAGGCTGTCAAGGGTCTGAACGCTTTTCTGGGCTTCAAGGGTGTGTCCTTTCTTCAGAGCAAGGGCATACGATTTTTTCAGCAGGCCGATGGCTTCTTCCGGATCATTTTTCTTAATGTAAATATCTGCAAGCTCCTGGATCTGCTTTACTTCGTTCCGGGAATTGTCCTTTACGAAGTCTTCCTTTAAAACCGTCTTTTTCGCTTCGATAGCTTTATCGAATTTTTTATTGTCGACATAAAAATCCGTCAGCTTACGATTGATTTCCAGTGCCTGCTGCGGAGCTTCCTTTTTAGAGATTTTATAAGCACTCGTCAGGTTGGCCTCCGCTTTCGGAATATCGTTCTGCTGAATATTCAGGTCTGCCATCTGGCTGTAACTCGTTGCCAGGTCCGCTTTATCCCCGGTTTTTTCACTGAGCTGGATGTTGCTCTGAATTGCTTCTTCCTTTGCTTCAGGAGAACTTACAGAGAGCCTAGCTGCATCGTTGGAATTAAGAGCACGGCTTTTAGAAAAGCTTACTTCTGCCGCTCTGTTGTAATTGGTAATTGCCGGGGTAATTTTATTCTGCTTTTCCTGCGACTGCGCCAGTTTACGGCTTGCCTTCTCTATATTGGGCTTATCATTGAGTCTTTCATAGATACTTTTAGCCTTGGTATAATATTCCTCGCTTTTACGGAAGTTTCCGTCCCTGAAAAAAGTTTCCCCGATGCTGTAATAGGAATCAGCCTGCGAAGATTCGTCTTTGGCATCCACCGCTTTTTCGAGCTTTTTGCTTTGTACCTTAACATCCTGTACAACATTACCGCTCTGGGAGCACACTTTATTTCCCAGAAACAGCACAAAGAAAAATATAAAAAAACGGCAGATTTTCATAAAACAAAGATATACATATCTGCAGTTTACAGAAAATCATTCACCAAGTGAAATCACAGGCTCACCAAGTCGGATGGATTCTGCCAGAAATCTAAGCTTAAGTTTGTGCTGTAATTTAAAATATAACGATCATGAAAAGTATTGTGGCATTCACTACGCTGTTATTATCCCAAACCGTACATTCGCAGATTTCGGGAAACATCAATTACAGGAATCAAACCTCTTATTCCGAGAGTAATATCAACATTGCAGCTCCCGTCATCGATTCCAGTCTGAACGAAAATGTAATCAGCGTAAAAGGACTGGCCAATGTAAAAGCGGAAAAATATGTTGCTGTTTTCAGTGTCACTCAGGTGGGTGAAAGTGCGGAAGAAGTCAACAGCCTTCTCGAAAACCGCATCAATAATTCCATCGTCCAGATCAATACTTTTAAAAGTGTGGAAACTTATATTGATATGGTATCATTCGTCCCTGTTTATCAATATAACGCCGAAAAGAAAACGTCAAGTAAAAAAACATATAATGAAGTTCCCGCCGGATTTGAACTGAAGAAAAACATTCATATCAAATTTTCCGATCCCGCCCAGCTTAATCATTTTATCGCCATTTTATCAAAAAATGAAATTTATGATCTGGTAAGGGTAGACTATTTTTCCGACAGCATTGAAGACATCCGTAAAGAACTGATAAACAAAGCCAAAGCATCCCTGGAAGAAAAGATGAAAAATATGGAATCCTGTTTGGGAGAAGATTTTACCAATGCACCAAAAAATGTGAACGACGGCTTCAGGACGGTCCTGCCTACGGAAATGTATAAGTCCTATGAAGCCTACAACAGTTCTTCGCTGGCGCTTACCCGGTTTGCCAATGTGAATCCTGCAGCCAAATCCGTAACCTTATATTACCAGCCTGTACTGGACAAGGAATTTGATTTTGTGATTAATCCGGTGATTCATGAGCCGGTGATTCAGGTGATGTATGAAATAAAATTAACCGTCAGAAGGGATATGAAAAAAGAAAAGACTCAAGCGGCAGCCACAAAAAAAGAAAAGAAACGGTTCGGATTATTCTAAACCTGCCCATCTTCCGGATTATGTATTCTCAATTCCTTAATATTAATTGAAATTCCGTTAACAGTCAACGATTTAGCAGTCCTTATATTTGTTAGAACCAAAATATGAGTATGAAAAAACACCTATACCTTTTAAGCTTATCCGTTGTATTGCTACAAAACTGCTCTTTCCTGGAGCAAAGCGACTTTATGGAAACCAAGATTATTTCGAGCGATCTCAACGAGAAAATCATTTACCGGTATTATCAGACGGGAATCCATCATTACAAAGTGGATTTTTATTCGGTTGATGAATCGGGAACGACGAAATTGTTTGAACATTGCTGCAACGATGCGTTTTTAGCTTCCGAGCCGTATCAGATTTCCGAAAGCGATGATGCGCTGATCATTAAGACAAAACTGTTTTCAAAAGCCAGGACCTTCATTACGCGAAACGGAAAATCGATTATTCTGACGAACCGGTAATCGGTTGTAAAATATAGAGAATCCGAAGCAGAAGATGGGTTTAAAAGGCTGGAAGATGGAAGCCGGATGCTGGAAGTTTCTTTTTATTAACATATCGATAATAATATCAAATGATCCTGTTTGCACTTTGTGAAGGAAAAACTTTATATAAATTACTGATCTTTTTAAACAGCTGGAAATAAATTGAATCTCCTCGAATTTACGTTAAAATATTGCTCTTTCATTCCGGTGCATTCACCAAGTCAAACCGCCGTTTCACCATTTCTACCGGATTTATGATTATATCTTTTCGTAATTTTACTTTAGAAATTTAAAATTAAAAAAGGAAATTATGAAATGGAGACATTTTTTACTGATCGGATTTCTGACATTCGGAAGCCTGATCAACGCACAGGAGATCAAAAAAAATTTTATTGAAGTAACGGGAGTAGCGGAAATGGAAGTGGAACCGGATGAAATTATTTTCAATATCGGTATCAAAGGCGACAATAAAAACCAGCTGGCGGACAATGAAAAACAGCTGTTTGAGATCCTGAAGAAAAACGGAGTGAAAAACGAAGACATCAAATTCAAATCGATGTACCAGAATATCTATTCCAAAGTAAAAGTTTTTACCAAAAGCCTTCAGTTTAAGGTCACCAAGAATACGGAGATGGGAAATCTGTTTGAAAGTCTTAACCAGAAATGGGTAACCAGCATCAACATCAGTGAAATCAAAAATACGAAAATCGCCGATTTCAGAAAAACCGTAAAGGTGAACGCTTTAAAATCAGCCAGAGAGAAGGCCGACTATCTGTTGGAAAGCATCGGCAAAAAAGCGGGAACGCCTCTTGAGATTACAGAAATTGAAGATTATACCAGCGATACCGTCCTTCCGATGAGCTTCAGAAGCAAAGTAGCCAATATTCAGCTGGAAGCTGCGGATGCCAACGCTGATTATTCGTTTGACAATATCGATAATATCAAGCTGAAATACAGTATCAAAACAAAATACGAAATTCTGTAAATCTGCTGTATAACGGCTGAAATATCCTTCAGCATAAATATATATTTTGAGTGTTTAACCCGTAGTTCAACCGACTGCGGGTTTTTCATCTTTAAATAATACAAATTGCAGATATTTTAATAAACTATTCAAAATAAAACGAATAAATTATCTTGCATACCACAAAAATTTAAATAATGGTTTAATTGTTGTTGTCAACCTAAAATCAACCACAATAATATATACAATATGATAACGATTATTCCAGAGGCTCCGGAAAATGTTGCTGCTTTCAGCGCAACGGGAGACGTGACGAAAGAAGATTTTCAAAACCTGGTACTTCCTCATGTGCAGAGAAAGGTGGATGAATACAATGAACTGAATTATCTGTTGTATTTGGATACTGACCTGGATAAATTTACTATGGGCGCATGGCTGCAGGATGCTATTTTAGGATTAAAAAATTTAACCCAATGGAACAGGGCTGCAATTGTTACGGATAAGGAAGGGGTGCAAAATTTCACTGATATTTTCAGTGTGGTAATGCCCGGAGAATTTAAATCTTTCCCGAAAGGAAACCTTTACAATGCTTTGTACTGGTGTAAAAATGGGAATGAAGTGGAAGCGTAAACAGCTTATTATAAAAACAACTGAGGACTGTCTTTTTAAGGCAGTCTTTTTTAGGTAAAATTAAAAAGGCTGATCTTGAAAGAGCAGCCTTTATGTATTATTATTGATTACAGGAAACACATTCCACAGATATGTCATTATCATGTAATTTCTGTGAAGCATACAGCTGTTTATACCTAAAGGCAATCACCAGCCCGACAAGCGTCATTCCTACCCCGACCAGAGACGGATAGTTGTATGAATAGCCGTGCTCCAACGGAATCCCGCCAAGAAATGCACCCATGGCATTAGCACAGTTAAAGGCTGCCTGCATAAAGGCTGCTGCCATCATTTCGCTTTTCGGTGCCGCTTTCATCATCATAATATTAATCGGTGCTGCTACCGACATGGATAGGGCCCCGCAGATAAAGGTTAATACCAAAGAAATGATTTTATATTCCGAAAAGAAAAATACACCTCCTAATGAAACCATCATCAGGGTCATCAGCAGGACACAGGTTTTTTCGGGATTAAGTTTGTCTGAAAGGTATCCGCCGACCAGATTTCCGACCACCATTCCCGCTCCGGCCAGGACCATCACATAAGCCATCTGACTTTCCTTAATCCCCGATACAATCGTCATCAGTGGGGTAATATAGCTGAACCAGGTGAAGAGCCCTCCAAAACCGATGGCCGTAATCATCAGAACGAGCCATGCCTGCTTTCGTTTGAGAAATTTCATCTCTTCCATGAAATGAGTATCTTTATTGGTTTCCAGTACCGGAAGCCAGAGTTTCAAAAACAGCAGGGCCAACAGCCCGATTACCGAAACAATCGCAAAATACCATCGCCAGTGAAAGGCATGCCCGATATAGGTTACCAACGGAACCATCGCAAGATTCGCAATGGTAAGTCCCGTAAACATGAGCGAAATGTAAAATGCTTCCTTACCTTTAGCGGCCATTCGTGTAGCGACCACCGTTCCTACCCCGAAAAATGCACCATGCGGAAGTCCCGAAAGAAACCGGATGATCATCATGGTCGTATAATCCGGTGCAACCGCCGATAAAGCATTGAATATGGTAAAAATCACCATCAGGGCGATCAGTACTTTTTTCGGTGGAAACTTCACCGAATAACCGATTAAAAGCGGTGCGCCAACCACGACCCCGAAAGCATAAGCGGAAATCAGGTGCCCTGCCTCGGGAATGCTGATCCCCAGGCTTTTCGCCATATCAGGAAGCAGTCCCATAATGGTAAACTCAGTGGTCCCGATTCCCAGTCCGCCAATGGCCAGCGGTATGATTCTTTTATCAATCTTCATTGTATTGCCTTTTAACTAATTTCAAAGTGCAAAAGTCGACAGAATTTATCGGTTATACTTTAACGGAAATGATGTAAATTTGTTCTGTATTAACAATTTTAATTAAATTTAAATTAATTATTAATCAAAAGAGAACCTAATGAAGATCCAGAAAGAGATTATTGAGTTTGAAGAAGGCAAATCCTTCAAGCTGTTTTCACCATCGCTCAAAAACTGCTTTTTCTGGCATTATCATCCTGAAATTGAGCTGGTTTATGTAGAAGCCAGCAATGGTATCCGCCATGTGGGAAAAGATATTTCAGATTTCAAAGACAGCGATCTGCTGCTGATCGGGTCCAATGTTCCTCATCTCAATTTTGATTATAAGATCCAGACGGAATGTAAGCAATGGGTCCTTCAGATGCGGGAAAATTTTCTTCACGACTTTATCTTTTCCGTTCCCGAACTTGAAAAAATTAAAACGTTACTGGACCGCTCTTATCTTGGCCTGTCGTTTTCGGGGGAAACCAAACATACCGTTGTTAAAAAACTGCACCGGATGAAAAATGAACATTCTTTCGGGTCTTTTATGATACTGATCGAAATTCTGCAGATCCTTGCCCAGTCTGATGAAGTAAAAGAGCTGAATACCGAAGATACCAGGATTAAATGGTTCCTGAATGACAAGATCCGCATGGGAACAATTTACGATTACATCCATGAAAATTACGACAAAGCACCCAACGTAAATGTGATTGCGGAAAATGTAAATCTTAGCACCCCTGCTTTCTGCCGTTATTTCAAGAAGCAGACCAATATGACGTTTACCGATTTTGTCAATAATTACCGGATCAATCAGGCCAAATTGCTGTTGCTGCAAAATGCAGGAATTACAGAAGTCTGTTTCCAGGTAGGTTTTGAAAGCCTCTCCTATTTTAATAAGCTGTTTAAAAAATACATCGGTGAAACACCTTCTTCTTTTAAAAAAAAGCATTTAAGCAAAATAGCGCATCCTTAAATTAAAACGTAAAAATTTTAACCACTAAAGCTTTTTAACACATGAGGCACATAAGATTTCAGATTAAAATATTGCGCATATTTTAGAGCACAGAAGAAAGAAAATCAAAGATTTTTAATCTCATGTGTTCTGGAAATATTTTCAAGCCATTCAAAGTCTCTCTTTGTGACTCATATGTTAAAAAATAAACACGATCACCTGTGAAAATCTGTGCAACCTGTGGGAGATTTTTAAGTCGTTTAAATAAATACAATCGTAAATCCTTCTTTGAAATTCACACTTTATAAATTATAAGGAACGGCTATCCGGCGATTGAGGTCACTCGAAGCCACCCAATCTTATGGAAAGATCTGCGTAAATCTTTGGCTGAAAATAAAAAAAGCCGCTTCAAAACTGAAGCGGCTGTATTTTAATGAATATGCTTTTCTGCGTGATAAGAACTTCTCACCAGCGGTGAGCTTTCCACATGCCTGAAGCCAAGGCTTCTGGCAAAATCCCCGAATTCATCAAACTCTTCAGGGGTAATGAATTTTTTTACCGGGAGATGTTTTTTGGTCGGCTGCAGATACTGGCCTAATGTAATAACGTCCACATTTGCATTCCTGATGTCTTCAATGGTCTGGAAAACCTCATCTTTTGTTTCGCCCAATCCAAGCATGACACCTGTTTTCGTTCTTCGCTGCCCCGCTTCTTTTAAATACCTTAATACTTCAAGGCTTCTTTCGTATTTGGCCTGAATCCTTACTTCCCTGGTCAGACGTTTAACGGTTTCCATATTGTGAGAAATCACCTCCGGAGCCACCTCTACCAACCGGTCGATGTGTTTGGTAATACCCTGGAAATCCGGGATCAGGGTTTCCATGGTTGTTCCCGGTGAAATTCTTCTTACCGCATTTACCGTTTCAGCCCAAAGGATTGAACCCATGTCTTTCAGATCATCACGGTCTACCGACGTTAAAACGGCATGTTTGATCTTCATTAATTTGATCGAACGGGCCACTTTTTCGGGTTCGTCCCAGTTGACATCCATCGGTTTTCCGGTTTTTACACCGCAAAACCCACAGCTTCGGGTGCAGATGTTGCCTAAAATCATGAACGTTGCCGTACCTTCACCCCAGCATTCCCCCATATTGGGACAGCTTCCGCTCTGGCAGATGGTGTTTAATTTATATTTGTCGACCAAGGTTCTAAGTTCCCTGTAATTCTTTCCGGTAGGAAGTTTCACGCGGATCCACTTTGGTTTCTGAACGGTTGTATCCTGAACTAAATTCTCCATTTATTTCTCAAATTGAAGGTCAAAGTTAGTGAATTTTTTATCGAAACAATCAAAGAGCGGAATTGATGAAACCCATAATTTCGTAATTTTAAGTTTAAATCTGATTTATGAAAAATACATTTTGCCTGTTCATGATCTTATTCAGCGCATTTTCTTGTGCCCAAAACGAATTCCAGCCCCAAGGTTCAACCGTCATCGAAATGGTTGATGGTGATCTGGATGGTGACCGAATCCCGGAAAAGGTAATCATTTACAATACAAAAGACACTGCCGAATACGGAAACATCCGTGAAATACAGATTCTGAAAAAAACCAATGGAAAATGGACCATTCTGGAAAAATCCAGAAATGCAATCCTTAAAAGCGGCGATGGCGGAATGATGGGAGACCCGTATCAGAATACCGAAATCCAAAAAGGAATTTTGATGATAACCCAGGCCGGAGGAAGCAGCTGGAAATGGGGCTATACTGACAAGTACCGGTTCCAGAACGGCCGTTTTGAACTGATCGGTTATTCGTCAGGCAGCGGAAAGCCAGAAGAATACTGGACAGATGTTGATTTTAATTTATCCACCGGCCTGCTGACTTTTGAAAAGGAAGTTGTAAATACCAAAGAGTACGGGAAGTCCCAAAAGGAAACTGTTGTAAAAAAAGGATTGAAAATAAATCTTCAGAACCGGAACCAGGAAAAACGAAGGGAAATTCTTCTGCCTAAAACAAAGGAGAAAGTTTATTTGTGATTAATTGTTTGTTCAAGGTCCTGAAATTAATTAGAAAAATAAACCTAACAGGTTTTAAAAACCCGTTAGGTTTTTGATCTTTAATTTTATTATTTTAAAAAAGGAATTGTTTAGTTGTCCTCAAACTCATTGTTCTTCAAGAGTTCTGCCAATACTTTTTTTGCCCTCATCACGCGGATTTTTGTATTCGCAACTGAAATTCCCAGCTCTTCAGCGATTTCCTTAATGCTCTTTTCCTCAAAGAACCGCAATTTGATAATGTCCTGATAATTGGCATCCAGCGATTCGATGGTTTTGATGATCTTTTTCTGTTCTTCTTCTGAGATCATCAGCTCTTCAGGAGATTTTGCATAATGGTTCTTTACTTCATCCAGATTTTCAGTCGGATCCTGGTTTTCCCTGGATTTTTTCCTCCAAAAGTCGATAATGGTATTCTGGGCAATCGTGAGCACCCAGGTTTTAAACTGGAAATGCGGATCGTACATATCCAGCTTGGAAAGGACTTTCGAAAAAACATTTACCGTAATTTCATCGGCATCATTTTCGTCATGAACCTTCTTCATCACAAAAGAAAAAACATCCACCCAAAAGATGTTGATGAGCCGGGTCTGGGCCTTTTGGTCTTTGTCCTTCGCCTTACCGATGAGCTGGAATAGTTGTTCGTCGTTCATTACTAACAAATATAATGATTTCCGCCGAAAAATAAAGTCGGCTGATGGAGCTGCAGACTGATGACTGGTTATTGTCAACTGTTTTTTATTTACTGAAAACACCGCAAAATCAGCTTTCCCCGGTTTGATTTTGCTACCTACTTCCCACTGAATTTCTTATCTTAGCAGCTTAAATTTTAAAGCAGAATATAATGAACTCTTTTATTGAAGAACTGAAATGGCGCGGTCTTTTTGCCGACATGATGCCCGGAACGGACGAACAACTGGATAAGGAAATGACGACAGCCTATATCGGTTTTGATCCTACTGCAGATTCTTTACATATCGGGAGTCTTATTCAGATCAAAATCCTGGCACATTTTCAGCAGCACGGCCACAAGCCGATTGCATTGGTGGGCGGTGCTACCGGAATGATCGGTGATCCTTCGGGAAAATCTGCCGAAAGAAACCTTCTGGATGAGGAAACCCTTCTTCATTACGTAGACTGCCTGAAAAACCAGCTTTCAAGATTCCTGGATTTCTCGGGAACCGAACCGAACAGAGCAGAACTGGTAAACAACTACGACTGGATGAAAAATATTTCTTTCCTTGATTTTGCGAAAAACGTAGGAAAAAATATTACCGTTAATTATATGATGGCCAAAGATTCCGTGAAGAAAAGATTTTCCGGGGAATCCGGAGCGGACGGGATGAGCTTCACGGAATTCACTTACCAGCTGATCCAGGGATACGATTTTTTACATTTGTACCAAAACAATAACGTAAAGTTGCAGATGGGAGGCTCCGACCAGTGGGGAAATATCACCACCGGAACGGAACTGATCCGAAGAAAAGCACAGGGAGAAGCCTTTGCCCTCACAGTACCTTTAATTACAAAGGCCGACGGATCCAAATTCGGAAAATCCGAAAGCGGGGAAAATTACTGGCTGGATAAAAAGAAAACATCGCCTTACAAATTCTACCAGTTCTGGCTGAATGCTACGGATGATGATGCGGAAAGATTTATCAAATTCTACACTTTTTTAGGTAAAGAAGAAATAGAAGCGTTGATCGAAGAGCATAAAACGGCTCCGCACGAAAGAAAACTTCAGAAAAAACTGGCCGAAGAAGTAACGGTTTGGGTTCATGGAAGAGAAGAATATGAAAAAGCGCTGAAAGCTTCTGAGATTCTTTTCGGACGTTCTACCGCTGAGGATCTGGTAAGCCTGGATGAAGAAACCTTTCTGGAAGTTTTTGATGGCGTTCCTCAGAAAGAAGCAGCTAAAGCTGATGTTTTGGGTGTGAATATCGTTGACCTGCTTTCCGAAAAATCGGGGTTTCTTAAATCTAAAAGCGAGGCAACAAGAGAGTTGAAAGGAAATTCGATCTCCGTAAACAAGCAGAAGATCAATGACGTATATACAGCCAATGAAGCGGATCTGATTGACGGTAAATTTCTGCTTCTCCAAAAAGGGAAGAAAAGTTATTTTATCGTAAAGGTAATCTAACGTAAACTCAAAGTGGGAATCGGATTAACAGGCTGGAAGAGGGAAGCTGGATGCTGGAATTTTATTCTTGTCAACATTACTTCTACAAGTATTCATTATCAAATGAGATCGTTTGTTACTCTAACATTTCATTTCAATAATCGATTGGAAACAAATAAAATATCGTCGGATTTACGTTAATCTAATTTAGATTTTCTATACCATATAAGACGGGCTCAGCATTTAATGTTGCGCCCGTCATTTTTATCCGGTAATAAAAAAAGCCATCCGTAAAAGATGGCTTTATATAATTTAAGTAAATGATCTTATAGTTCTAAGAAACTGTAGAAAACAGCAGCGCTTTTATCGCCGGTTCCTACGACTTTCTGAGTTTTGGCAACCTCACCATCCACATAGATGGTTACGATCAGTTCCGAATCAGAATAAGGAAGTGTAGCGTTAGCGGCTAAATTCAGCTGAGCCTGGCTTGAACTCACATACATATCACCGCTTGACCAGGTAGTTCCCGTAGGATTGAACGTCGTGCTTTGTCCAGTTCCGATCTGTGTAACCACAGTTTTAAAACTTCCCAGTACAGCAGGGCTTGGAGCAGGACTCGGCCCTTTAGTATTTATTTTTGCTTCAAACTGAATAATGTGGTCTGTATATTCATTGTCGTCATCTTTTTTACAAGAGTTAACCACAAAAATCACTGAAAATAGTACAGCGAATAAAAAAGAAAGTCTTAATAAACTTTTTGATTTGTAAAATTGCTTCATTTCTCCAAATAGATTTTTAATGGTTCAAATATAGGTTTTTTATCAATATAAAAATAACTTTTATGTAAAATTTCCAACAAAGATTTCCAAAAAATATCAATTCAATAAATATTTGGAACGGAATTTTTTCTTTAACTATTTAAATGGCTAACCACCTGATTTCAGACAGTTTGTCAGAAGATCCTGATTGGTCCCATTTTTACACGATCAGGTTTTAATACATCATTATTAATTATCTTTGCCCCATGAATTTAGATTACATCGTAAGAGAACCGGAACATATTACTCCCGATACCACCATCCTTTTTATGCTTCACGGCTACGGCAGCAATGAGCAGGACCTTTTCAGCTTCAGGGAAACCCTTCCGGAAGACTGGATCATCGTGAGCTTCAGAGCTCCGAGAAACACACAGTATGAAGGTTTTTCATGGTATGATATTGATTTCAACAATCCTGAAAAATTTGTAGATGTCCCTCAGGCTTCGGAATCACTGAACAGTGCACTGGAAAGCATCCTGAAAATTGTTAACAGCTACGGAATCACCCAAGGCAAGACCCATCTTTGCGGCTTCAGCCAGGGAGGAATTTTGTGCTACGCCCTCGCCTTAAAATATCCTGAAATGTTTAATCTGGTAGCGTGCCTAAGCAGCTATCCGGAAGAAAAACTTCTGACTGACATTGTAAAGGACAGGAAAAAACTGGAAAGGCTTCGTTTTTTCATCTCCCACGGTACGGATGATGCCGTTATCCCGCTGGAATGGGGCCGAAAAGCGGCAGAACTGCTTTATGATCTCAGCTGCTACTTTACATTCCGGGAATATATGAGCGGACACGGGGTAAACCAGAAGAATTATATGGACCTGATGGAATTCTTTTCAAAATAATTTATAGAAAATTCAGCATTTTCTTAATTTATTTACAAAATATACAGACATTCTCAATTTCGGGAATGTTTTTTATTTAGAATCAAGATAAAATGATTAAATTCAGTAGATGAAACTGAGGTATCTTTTTATGTTGCTATTCTTCAGCATTTTTACGGATGCCCAGAATTCTTTTGAACTTGAAGGTAATGAAAAAATAGTTATTCCATTTAAACTTATCGCCAATTTAATTTTCATCTCCGTCAATATCAACGGTGCAGACTTAACATTTATGCTGGATACGGGCGTGGCGGAAACTTCTATTTTCAGTCTCGAAAATAAGGAACTTACCCTTCCGAATGTAGAAAAGGTCAGGTTTTCAGGATTGGGCGGAACTGCGAGCATCGACGGTTTCCGTTCAGATAATAACGTAGTAAGGATCGGGAAAAATTTTGTAAATTCCTCTGCTACCCTTTATATTATTACCGAACAGGACTTTAATATTTCCTCCCATGTCGGCATTCCGGTTAACGGCATTATCGGTTATCATTTTTTCAAGAATCATCCGGTAGTCATTGATTATTACAACAGAAAAATTACCGTCTATAACGATGATGGTTTATTCAGAAAAAAAATTAGAAAATTTGAAGAAATCAGTATCGCGATTGAAAAAAACAAACCGTACCTGTTTGCCGATGTGGAAATGACCAATGAGAAAAAGAATTCAAAATTACTGATCGATCTCGGGAATAGTGATCCGGTTTGGCTTTTTCCGGTACTTATTAAAAATTTCATTTATAACCGGCCAAATATTGATGATTATCTGGGAAGAGGATTTAATGGTGACGTTTATGGGAAACGGAGCCGAATCCATCATTTATACCTGGGAAATTTTGTGTTTGAAAAACCGCTTACCGCAATGCCGGATGAATTTTCGATTCAGAACGTTAATATGGTCGAAAACAGGAAAGGGTCCGTAGGTGGAGATATCATGCGACGCTTTACTGTAGCATTCGATTATCCGAACCAGAAATTATACCTGAGAAAGAACAGAAATTTCAATGATCCTTTTCATTTTAATATGAGCGGGCTCGATTTTAAGCAGGACGGTATGGAATGGACAAAAGATCTCATCACCCTCCCCGCAAAAAGCAAAGCAGCACCCGCCGGAAGTACGGAAGTCATCAATAATAACCTGCAGTATAATTTTATTTTAAAACCTATATTCTCCATTGCCGGAATAAGGAAAGATTCTCCAGGTGCAAGAGCCGGACTGCAGAAAGACGACAGGCTCATCAGTATCAATGGCAGGAAAACTGCTGATATGACTTTAGAGAAAATTATGGAGATGATGAAATCCGAAGAAGGCAGGACTATCGAAATGCTTATTGAAAGAAAAAATAAACCTTTAACCTTTACATTTAAACTGGAAGACCCAATCCCATACCAAGAATAATATGAATACTGAAGAAACAACATTAGATAAAATATGTACCAGACCAAGGTTTACAATGTTCACTCATCTTACAAAGGAAGAATATGCTGAAAACCTTAAACATTACCTTGCAGAGCACCGGGACGAATTTTCGGGAAACATCAATAAGGAAGTTGCAACCATCTGTGTAGAAACAGAATATGAAACCTATTGGAAACCCAGGTTATCACTAAGAATCGAAACCGAGGATGAAAAAACTTCCGTACGGGGCGTTTTCGGCCCTAGTTCTGCCGTCTGGACATTTTTTATGTTTTTATATTTTTCTTTTTCAATCCTCTGGATGGTATTTTTCTCAATGTATTATGTAGAAAAACAGATTAAAAGCAATGAATATCCGTGGGCTCTTACAGCCTCTTTTATCATGCTGGGCTGCATCGCGCTCACATATGCCGCCGCGCGTTTCGGACAGCACAAAGGTAAAGATGAAATGCGAAAGCTCAGGAGATTCGCCGAAGAGTCTACCCTACCCTTTGAAAAAAAGGATGATTATTAGGGCGCCACAGTTTTGGTGGTCTGCGGCATCTGCTCCAGTACGGCTTTTGCCGCTTTTATAGAGTCTACCACTTTTTCACGGTTGTCCTGTTCTTTCAGAATCTTTTCGATATTCGGTTCTATCATTTTGGTCATTTCCTCTACGGAAACACTGTTGGCATTGGGATCATTCAGCAACCTTCTCCAAGGTTTTCTTTTACCCCAACCGTAATCGCCGTATACAAGAACCGGTGTTCCTTTTGCTTTTGTGGTTGCTCCCCCCGGATTCAGGACCCAGGTATCGGCATAGCTGTAAAGCCATTTCGCGTCATTCATCAGCAAACGTAAGCATGAGTGAGAGGCAGGATAACCGGGAAGGTCATACTGGTGCCATCCGATACCGTCAAGATTAAAGATATTAAAATTATACGGCAGTTTCCATTCGCTGCTTACGGTGGAAATGGCCAGTTGTTTTTTCCAGTTGGCGAAAGTAAGGCCGGTTTTTGTTTTGGCAGATTTCTTACCCATACTGGTTGGGCCCCACTTAACGAGCGTACCGTTCGAATATACTCCGAACGCCTGAATAGGATACGAGAACACCACAAATTTTTTCACCGGACTCAATACATCAAGCTGCATCGGAAAGGGTGCGTATTCCATCAGCGTCGTATCGATTTTTGCAGGAACAACCAGGGTATCGGCATTCCATTTATTTTTAGAGTCCAAACGGTTCAACGCCAGGATTGCATATCGTTCTGAGGTAGAATATTTCTTATTGAAAACGGAAAATAAGGAATCCTTCATCTTCTTATCTTTCGGAAAGATAAACGCATTATAAAAACCATCTTCCTGCATGGCAGGTGGCATTGATTCCTTCTGAATAACCGAATCTTTTCCTGCAATCACCGAGTCTCTCTTCTCATCAGACTCATCCAGTACCGAAGAAGAAGTGTCCTTGATTTTGTCACTGATCTTATCCATTTCCTTTTTACAGGAAAGCAGCATGAATGCTACACACAATACAGACAGAAAAGATTTTTTAACAGATATGTTTTTCATAAAAAAAGGTCGAAATTATTTTTCCTACTCAGTACAAATATCAGACCTAAAAACGGATTGAAAAAATGCAGACTGAAAATACCGTAAAAATACGGTGGCCAGTATGCACAAGTCTCGCATCTCAACGGATCAAATGTAAGAATTGGGGAAAAAGTCAAAGACCGGACCTTCTTCCTATTCAGATTGACCAAACTTTTTACCTAGTCCCCAACTTTTGTGCTTGATCCAACTTTTGTGCTTGATCCAGAAAAGCCTTTGTAATACACATCGCGGCTTGCAGAATATAAAATAACGTGAATTCGGCGATAAGTTATTGATTTATATTAATTTGTTGTGTTTTTTATTCTTTTATCCAGTTTGGGAAATTTACCTAGGGTTTTTCCGGGTAAAAACAATACGCGCAGATAGTGGAGATCATATGAGTTAAAGCGTTATCAGGATTCCGGTGCCTGGAATGCTCCAGATCAAAGACCGAGGTGAAAATATCGTTTACACTTTCTATTAAAGGACGTTTAAGCAGCATATAACGCTCATTTAAGAGCATCAGTTTAGCTTTGGTTTTGTTTTTTGACTTGGTGATAATTTTCAGTCCGGACTCGAAGAAATCCTTCCATAAAGTAGTATTGTAGCCTTTATCGCCGAAACAAAGGCCTTTTATTTTTCCTAAAATTCGCTTCAGAAGGCTGTGGTTATTATCTGCTACATTTCCGGGGGTAAGATCAAAATCCAGGATTTCTCCCTTTTCATTGATGACCAGATGAACCTTGAAGCCATAAAACCAGCCGGTAGAGGACTTGCCCCGTGCAGCCCTGCCTTTAAAGACCTTATGCTGATGGATACGGCGGTTATGGCAGACTACAATTTTTTTGGAATCTATGAAGCTGATTCCCGTATGAAGGCTCTGGGAACACAGGACTTTAGCAAAAAGAAACAGAGGAAGAGAAACAGAGGATAAGACTTCCGTAAATCGGTTATAGCTTAAAAGTTCCGGGAAATAAGAGTGTAATTCATTAGCCACAAACTGGCAATAAAAGTATTCAAAACATTTGTATCCCGAGTAATGGTAATAGATCAGAAGAGTCATTATTTCGCTCTCGCTCATCTTGCAGGATGGCTTTTGGTATCCTTCGTGGACCATTTTATTTTCGAGTAGTTTTGAAAACAGTTCGTTTTCAATGTCTTTACACAGATCATCCGATTTTACGAAGATTTCTATCAGAAGGTTTTCGTCAAAAAGCATATCTTTGTTTTTCATGAGGTGTATTGATGTATTTGTTCACTTCTAAAATATTAATTTTAGACATTAATCACCTCATGTTTTTTCCCCGAGTTCACGTTAAAATAGACAAAGTACATAAAAAAATCCTGTAAAATAAATTACAGGATTTGCGATCCGGACGGGACTCGAACCCGCGACCTCCGCCGTGACAGGGCGGCATTCTAACCAGCTGAACTACCGGATCAATTTTTTAAAGAAATTGAAGAAAACTTCGGCCAATTTTGTTTTAAAAGTAAATTGAAAACTTTCTGCGATCCGGACGGGACTCGAACCCGCGACCTCCGCCGTGACAGGGCGGCATTCTAACCAGCTGAACTACCGGATCAATTTTTTAAAAGAAACTGAAGAAAACTTCGGCCAATTTTGTTTTAAAAGTAAATTGAAAACTTTTCGCGATCCGGACGGGACTCGAACCCGCGACCTCCGCCGTGACAGGGCGGCATTCTAACCAGCTGAACTACCGGATCAATTTTTTAAAGAAATTGAAGAAAACTTCGGCCAATTTTGTTTAAAAGTAAATTGAAAACTTTCTGCGATCCGGACGGGACTCGAACCCGCGACCTCCGCCGTGACAGGGCGGCATTCTAACCAGCTGAACTACCGGATCAATTTTTTTTTAAGTAAATTGAGAAAACTTTTATTATCCGTAGTCCTGAACCCGTCTCGTCTCAGGACGAGATGACAGGAAATCCATTCTAAAACAGCCGGACTACCGGATCAAAATTTATCTTTGTTTTAAAGAACTTCGCTTCTTTTTTGTGATGGCAAAAGTACAACTTTTTTCGTTACCTGCAAATTTATTTAGAAAAAAAAGCCTCCCGCAAACGGAAGGCCTTCATTATCAAAATTATTATTTTTACAAGTGCGCGCTTAATTTTTCAGCGATCACTTCTTTCGGAGCTACTCCTACCAATTTATCTACCACTTCACCGTTCTTGAAAATAAGAACCGTAGGGATATTTCTGATCCCGTACTGCATAGAAATTTCCTGGTTATTATCCACGTCTACTTTTCCTACTACCGCTTTTCCTTCAAAATCTGTTGCCACTTCTTCGATGATTGGTCCTAACGTTCTACACGGTCCGCACCATACTGCCCAAAAATCGACCAATACCGGCTTATCTGATTTTAAAACCGTTTCCTGAAATGAGCTATCTGTAATTTCTAAAGCCATTTTATTTTTTTATTTAAATTAATATTATTCTTAATACTTCTCAGTTGGATAATCAAAATTACGCTTTTTAAGTCATAAGACTATCTATGCTCAACATTTGTATTTTCTATAACGAAATCTTTTGAAATTTCCTTCAAAGCTTCTGCCAACGCATCGATATCCTGTTTGGTGGTTAGATGACTGAAAGAGATTCGCAGCGGTGTACAGTGGTCCATTTCATCTTCCGATAATACCATCATCATCACCATGGAAGGTTTTGAAGCACCTGAAGAACATGCGCTGCCCTGGGAGATGGCTATTCCTTTCATATCCAACTGAAGCCCGATCAATGGGTTTTTATAAGGCAACAGAGCACTCAAAACCGTATATAAGCTATTTTCCTGCTCGGCACTTCTTCCGTTGAATTTAATGCCCGGAATTTCTTCGGTAAGTTTTTCCGCTGCGTATGTTTTTATTTCCTGCATATGAGCAGCATATTCTTCCAGATGGTTCAGGGAAATTTCCAAAGCTTTTCCCAATCCTACGATCCCGGCAACATTTTCCGTACCGGCTCTCAGACTTCTTTCCTGAGGTCCACCGGTTATAATTCCTTTCAAACCGCTGGATTTTCTGATAAAAGCAAATCCAATTCCTTTCGGACCGTGGAATTTGTGGGCGCTGCAGGAAGCGAAATCTACCTGAATATCGGAAAAATCAAGATGCATATGCGCCATCGTCTGTACCGTGTCCGAATGAAATAGCGCATGATGAGCTTTACACAGTTCAGCTACTTTTTTAATATCGATAAGATTTCCGATCTCATTATTGGCATGCATTAAACTAACCAAAGTCTTTTTATCCGAAGCCTTTAACAGTTCTTCTAATTTTTGAAGATCGATATCCCCTTTTTCATTCGGGCGGATATAATTTACCTCTACGCCTTTTCTGGCCTTCATATCGAGGACGCTTTCTGAAACACACTTATGTTCCATCGGCGAACTGATGATTCTTTCAACACCGAGATGCTCCACAGCAGATTTGATGATCATGTTGTTGGATTCCGTACCGCATGATGTGAAAATAATTTCGGCCGGCGTTACGTGAAGATAGTCTGCTACCTGTCTTCTCACATTTTCAATCAGGATTTTCGCTTCCTGCCCAAAGCTGTGGGTAGAGGAAGGATTCCCGAAATTCATTTTCATGGTACTTACCATGGCATCGATAACTTCTTCCGAAAGCGGAGTTGTAGCAGCGTTATCAAGGTATATTTTATTCATTATTACTTTGAAAAGATTAGTTTCCGTACAATAAAAACACAACAAAACCAACTGATTCTTACAATATAGAGCCATTATCGGCCTGTATGTTTTTACTGTTCAAAATTAGTGAAAAAATTGATAATGTCCTTCATTTGCCCACTTTAACATCGGTTTATCTCCTGAAGTGTCGCCAAAGGCGAGGATCTTATCATATTTTTTATCTTTAATTTCTTCCTGTATGCGGGACAGTTTTTCTTTGCCGTTGCAGTTTTTCCCGATAAAGTTTCCAGTAAAAACACCGTTTTTAAACTCAGCCTGCGTAGCCAGCAACTTCATATTGAAAGCATCCGCGAACGGTTTGGCCCAAATATCCAGCGATGCGGTTACCATTAAACTCTGCGTATTTTCGCGGTCTATATTTTTGATAAAGTCCAGTGCATTTTCCCTTACGATCTTAGGGTAATGGGCTTCAAAAAACTGCCGGGATTTTTTTTCGATCTTTTCCTGTGTCTGCCCTTTGAGAATAGAACCGATAAAGCTTTTTTTCACTTTTTCAGTTTCAGCAAGCCTCAGTTTTAATAAGACAAAAAGCGGAACATGCTTCAAGAACTGCAGCCTGAATTTTGTAGGATCATAGAATTTCAGATACATGAACATGGTATCTTTATAAGTAAGGGTTCCGTCAAAATCAAAGCAATACAGTTTTTTCATTGGTGGTTGATCTTATTTTTAGTTTGCTTAATATTCTTGTAAAACGAAAAGGCTTCAGGTATATTTTACGGTTTGATTTATTTCATCGAAATCAGTTTAATTCCAATCAGTAATCCCGTATAGTTTAAAGAAGACTTTTAAATAATACTAATTTCTAAAGCTTTAATTTTTTAAATACAAATTCCGGGATATTTCTGATGATCATCATGATGATTCCCCAGACAGGAAGGACATATGCTACATTCTTCTGTTTTTTGTATGCTTTGAAAATACAGTCTGCCGCCTGTTTCGGAGTGGCTGTAAGTTTTGGATTCAGCGGCAGGCCCTCGGTCATTTTCGTTGCCATGAATCCCGGTTTAACGGTCAGGACATGAACTTTCTTATCAAACAGATAGTTTCTTAATCCACTTAAATATGTGGTAAACGCTGATTTTGCACTTCCATAAATGAAGTTGCTCTGCCGTCCGCGTTCTCCTGCTACAGAAGAAAGACCAATGATGGTTCCGGATCGTCTGCTTTCAAACTTATGAGCGAAATAATTGATAACAGGAACCAGCTTTGCATAATTAATATCGATGATACGCTCCGTATTTTTATTGTCGTACAGGCCTTCCTCGGTACCTTCGCCGAGATAACCGGTTGCACAGAACAGCAATCCTGAATTGATCTGTTCAAATCTGCTGTAATCGATGTTTTTTGTAAGATCCAGTTCAATAATTTCGGACTGCTGAAGAAATTTTACGTCGATATGCCGGGCAAATCTTTCGGTCGTTTCTCTGTTGGAGGTAAAAAGATAAATTCTTTCAAACTTTTCCCCTTCCTGTAAAGCTTTTTCTACAAAAGCCTGTGCTACTTCCGATGTGCTTCCTAAAACGATCATTCGTGCTAAATATTGTTTAAAATTCTTTTATGCTGCAAAGACACGAATTTCGAGCTCTGAACATTTTTAAGGTAATTGGTAAGAGACGATCTGCTCATGCTGTCTTTGGTAAGATAAATCCTTCCGTTGTACTGCTCTACAATATCATCCAGCTGGCCAATCAGCTTTTTCAGTTTTGAATTAACTTTGAAATCCAGTGCCAGGGAATAACCTTCAAAGGGAAAGGAATTATAGGCCTGCGGATTTTCTTTTCCGTAAAGCTTCAACACTGCAAGGAAAGATCCGTTTCCGCTGCTGGCGATGGTTTCCAGGATTCTTTTCATGCCTTCTTTGCCGGATTCCTTGGGGATCATCATCTGATATTGGATGAATCCGGATTTTCCGTAAATTTTATTCCAGTCATGGACGAAGTCCAGCGGATAAAAGAAGGTTTCGTAATCGATAAAGCTTTTTGCTTCTTTTTTAGCCTGTTTTTTATAATACAGAAAATTAAAAATTTTTACCGTTAAAGCATTCAGGACAAACCCGGGGAAATAAAACGGAACCGTCGGTTCAAATTTCTTTTTCAGCCGTAGCGGTTTGTCTTTGAAATTTTGCGGAAGCTCATGCTGAAAGGCATGTTCCCCTCTCATCAGAATGCTTCTTCCGATATTATTGCCTTTCTGAAGACAGTCGATCCAGGCTACGGTGTAGGTCCAGTTTTCGCTTTCTTCAAACAGCCGGAAGATTTCGTCCAGGTTTTCGGCTTTTATACTTTCCTGCCGGATGTAAGCAGATTCAATATTTTTTAATTTAAATTTTGCCGTTAGGATAATTCCCGTCAGGCCCATTCCTCCGATGGTAGCCCAGAACTTTTCAGTATTTTCCTCTCTAGAGCAGGTAATCACATCGCCGTTTTCGATCATCAGCTTAAATTCGATGACATACTCGGAAAAGCAGCCTTCCGCATGATGGTTCTTTCCATGGACGTCAGAGGCAATCGCACCGCCTACGGACACAAATTTTGTTCCCGGTGTTACATACAGAAAATACCCCTGCGGAACGGCGATTTCCAGGACATCGGAAAGCAGGACTCCTGATTCGCATTCGATAATTCCGTTCAAGCGGTCAAAACTGATGAATTTATTTAATTTTTTTGTTGAAAATATATGTTCCCCCAATGAAGAGTCTCCATAGCATCTTCCGTTTCCTCGGGCGATGACTTCATTGTTGTTCAGGACGAATTCCTTTATTTTTCCGAAGCTGTCATCAGATCTCATTTCTTTTTCCACTACGGGATAATTTCCCCAGTTGGTAACTTTCTGCGTAAAATTAGGCTTCATTTTTTAAAATAGATTTGGATTAAAAATGCAGCAACCCACAGCAATAAGGTAACCTGTATGTAACGGTCGCGATAAACTATTTTGGTAGGAGATTCGGTTCTGTTATAGACAAGTGTCTGCTGCAGATATCTCAAGAAGGCAAAGACCACAAAAATCACTGTATAGAAAACCCGGGAGTGAAATCTCGCCTGGACTTCCGGCGATAAGGTAAACATTAAATAGCACATAATAGCCAGCGTAACGGATATGGAAAGGGCAATATCTGCAAACTGCACATTATAACCGTCCAGAGCGCGTCTTGTTTTCCCTGAAACCTGAGCATTAATAAGTTCTCCCCGTCTTTTTCCGATCGCCAGAACCAATGCCAGTACAAAGGTCAGCAAAATCGCCCATTGGGAAATGCTGATGCCGGTGATATACCCTCCTGCCAGAACCCGAAGGACAAATCCGACAGCGATGATAGAAATATCAATAATGGGAACGTGCTTCAATTTAAAAGTATATGCCAGGTTCATCACAAAGTAGAACCCGACAATAGTGGCGAATTTCCATAAGTTTTCTTGAAAATAGGACTGAGCGATAAATACAAGGGCAATATCGGCAATGATAAGACCGATAAAAATTCCTACGGCCTTCGATTTTGAGATAGCCCCGCTTGCCAGTGGTCTTTTCCGTTTCTCTGGATGTTTTTTATCAGCTTCAATGTCATTGTAATCGTTCAAGATGTAGACCATGCTTGCTGCCAACGAGAAGATGATAAAAGCAAAGATGCTTTTGGTAAGGAGATCCAGGTTTTTAATATTACCTGAAAAAAAAAGAGGAACAAAGACGAAAAGGTTTTTCACCCATTGCTCCACGCGGAGCAGCTTTATATATTTCTTCATTTATGCTGTTTCAAATGCAAAAATAATGATTTTCTAATTTACGCGGATAAAAATACAAAAATAACCGCAAAAGCGGTTATTGAAGAAAATATTTATATGTTAATTATTGCCCCTGTTGTGCATCCTGAATCATTTTTTCATTAGCTGTGATAGCGAACTCCACCCTTCTGTTTTTAGCTCTTCCTGCATCAGTATCGTTGGAAGCTACAGGCATTGCTTCTCCTTCACCCTTAGCAAATAATCTGCTGGAAGCAATTCCTTTACCGGATAGATAAGCTTTTACTGCATTGGCTCTTCTCTCCGAAAGGCTCATATTATATGAATCCGAACCTTTACTGTCGGTATGTCCGTAAATATTGATATTTGTATCAGGATTGTTGGTTAGTACCTGAGCAAGCTTATCAAGGTTGGTTTTTGCAGTACTCGTCAATGCAGATGAATCGAAATCAAAATTGACAATGCTTTCATTCAATGTAATTTTGATACCATCTCCTACTCTTTCCACTTCAGCACCCGGCAAGGTTTCTTTAATTTCTCTCGCCTGTTTATCCATTTTGCTACCGATCACATTACCGGCTACACCACCGATAATACCGCCTAATACCGCTCCGATCGCTCCGTTTCCTCCTCTTCCTACATTATTTCCGAGGATTCCCCCGATTACGGCTCCGGATGCAACCCCCACTGCAGTACCTCTCTGCTGGTGATTGGAATTCTGTACTGCCTCGCAGCTTGTAAGCAATAATGCTGAGGAAAGGAAGATTCCTCCGATATATGTTTTTGTAAGTTTCATTTTATACCTTTTTTAATTAATTATTTCATTCCCGTTCTTTCAAAGTTGTAAACAACCCTTACATTTTCTCCGTCGAAAGGAATATTCTGCTCCAATGAGAATTGATCTGTTGACTGGTTAATTAACGTCAAAGAATATCCCGCTGTATTTTGTTTTGCTTTTGTTCCCTCAGCAATTTTTTTAAATTCAAAAGTATTGCCGCTTACGACGTTTAATTTAATCGGCTGGGTAAATCCCGTACCACATGTTCCGCCCCCGTTAAGGGTATAGGCACCTGTCCAGTTATTTGGGATAAGTCTCCAATGACTTCCTACGAAGCACTGTGCATCTACACCGTCATCAAAAGGTTTTATTTTAAATTTTTTATCATAGTTTATGCTGACAATTTGCCAGTCACCTTTCATTTTAAGAAATTCCGATCTTTGGTTCTGAGATGTCTGAGCATTTTTTACTCCGGAACATGATGAGGCAAAAAGTGCCGTTCCCAACATCCCTGCAAATAGTAACTTTTTCATTTTGTTGTTTATTATTTTGTTAGAGTATAGTCACAAAAAACCGTGCCAAAAATTAAGTAATCGCATAAAAAAAAGTCCGAAAATTTCGGACTTTATTAGTTTCTGCTTTAAAAACAGAAAGATAAACTATTTTTTAACTTTCTTTTTTACGGATTTTACAGCTTTATTAGAAGAGGCAGATTTACCTTTGTAAAAATTAGTATAAGCATATTCCGCTGCTTTTTCAAGGTCGATTACCCCTCCTGCCTGCGAATAATCAGCAAACTGATTGGCCGTGCTAGGATTACTGGATTTTACCAGAGATTCTATAACTTGTGCCGGTGTCAACGAAGGCATGTAAGCCAGTAGAACAGCTGCTGCTCCTGCTACTACAGGGGAAGCCATGGAAGTTCCCTGAAGATATTTATACTCATTGTGAGGAACAGTAGAATAGATTTCTTCGCCCGGAGCAAAAACATTCACCATTTTTTTATTGTAATTGGAGAAGCTTGCTCTCAGTGCATCATTTTTGTTGGTGCTTGCTCCTACTACCAATACATTATTTACAAACGGTTTTTCGTCAGTTACTTTTTTGAAGTTGGTAGGATAAGCCAGATGTTCTGCCACGTCTTCGTTTTCATTACCTGCTGCTTTTACCAGAAGAACGCCTTTGTCTTGGGCATATTTGAAGGCATCCCAAACAACATTTTTACCGGGAGAAACCGGCTTACCAAAGCTCATGTTTAAAACTTTAGCACCGTTGTCCACGGCATATCGGATGGCATTGGCTACATCTTTATCTCTTTCGTCACCATTCGGAACGGTTCTTACCGACATGATTTTAGCAACTCTTGAAGCAACTCCATACTGAACTTCTTTACCGTTCGGAAGACCGGCAATGATCCCGGCAACGTGTGTTCCATGCTCCGCATCCGGACCTTCATAATGGTTGTTCCCGTAATTTTTTTGGGAATAGTCGTCGTAATTGTCACCTACAATTTCTTTTCTTGGATCATAGGCCAGATCATACTGCTTTGCTTGAGGCCCAAAATAGTCAAGTGCCTCTTTCATCTGACCGGAAATGGCTTTTTCAAACTCAGCCGGTGTTTTGCCTTTAAATTCGGGACTTTGGGCCACCTGTGCAAGAACCTGTGCTGCCATCGCTTCTTTCTGATCTGCCGGTTTGATAGCCGCTACATTTTCAGCCGTAAGCGGTTTGCCATTCATCAGTTTTACCATCATCGGGATCGCATCACTGATCATGCTGTACATCTGAAAGCTTTGTCTAGCCTCAACGCTTTTCTTTGTGAAGAGTTCCTTCGCCTTCATATACATCGCGAATTCTTCAGGCATCTTGGCCTGATTTGCTTTATTTTTTGCAGAATCCTCGCCTTCAAAAACCGGTTTGTATTTGGCTACAACCCTGGTAACTTCCATATTGTCGATGTCGATATCTCCGTTTTTACCACCAATGAAATTCCATCCGTGAACATCGTCGATATAGCCGTTTCCGTCATCATCTTTGCCGTTGCCAGGAACTTCATTCGGGTTGGTCCACACATTATTCACCAATCCCGGGTGGTCTACCTGTACGCCGCTGTCCAATACTCCGACAACAACAGTCTTAGGCTTAAGTCCTTTTGATTCCAGGAATTTATATGCATTTTCCGTGTTTACCCCATATACTTTGGTTGCAGCAAAATCTTTATGATACCATGTCATCAGATCTTTATTCTCTTTCGGGTCTGCACCGGATTTCGCTTCCTGTGCGTTTGAAAAACCGAATCCCGCTAAAAAGACAGCGGCTAATAATACCTTTTTCATGCTAATATGATTGTTTAATATTTTTAATATAAGTCATCGATTCCGGCCCTTTGTTACAGATAAGGTCCAGAATTGATAAATCTTCCAAAAATCCTGATTTGTCGGAAAAGGTCTGATAGTATTCTTCCATTTCAGATTCCGAAGGATGCTTGGCTGAGAATTTTTCCCTGAAACTGATTTCTTCCGGAATTTTGATATATTCGGTATTCAAAGAGTATGCCTTTTCGGTTTTAAGAATCTGCTGGATCACTTCAAGTGCTTTAAGGTTGAAATCCAGTACATATTTTTCTTTCAGATCGTAAATTTTTTTTAATTTATCCTCATAAAACTCAAAATAGGGAGAACTCTGATAAGCGGTTTTAATGGACTTCCAATGCAGATTCCTCCAGTCTTCACGGTGAGCAATTTCAATCTCTTTAAAGGCCCGGCTCCCGTTGTGAGCGATAGGAATAATCAGTGAAAGTTTGCCGTTGGCTCCATAGATATTGGCCCGGTTCCTGTAGGTCTGCTTGGGAAAGCTTTCAAACTGTTCAAAAAGGATTTCGTTTTCAGGATCAAGAAATACGGAAAACCATGAAATCGGCGGTAAATAAAATACCGGTAATAATACATTCTTCATATTCATAATGCAAAAATGAAGTATTTTTTCAAATACTTCATTCTATTTATATTTATTTTAACTTATTAATCTTCGCCTGTCTTTTTCTTTCTGAATAATTTAACGAAATATTCCCATCCGAAGAATAAGATCAGGATCATCGCTGCAATCCACCAGTAAGAAGTTTTATTGGCCTCCCCGGTGTTTGTGGCTTTGAACATTCTCTCCCAACGGATTTTAAATGGTGCCTGATAGGACGAACTTGCATCCTTAAATGCACCCTGTAAACTCATCCATGTAAACATCGGCTTTCCGACAATATTTTCTTCAGGAACGAAACCGAAGAATCTGGCGTCCAATGACGCATCACGGTTATCCCCGATCATCATATAATAATCCTGCTGGATCGTATATTGGTTGGTTTCTTTTCCGTTGATAAAGATTTTACCGTTTTCATTTTCCAGGCTGTTGTGCTCATATTCGGAGATAATCCACTGGTAAGTCGGAAGAGATTCCTGGTTAATGGTTACTACATCACCTTTTTTAGGAATTTTTAAAGGACCGTACCAATCCTGGTTCCACGGTTTGTTGATCGGGAAAATAGACTGGGTGGTGTCGATGCTTTTCGTGTATGCGGTTTTATCAGCGTTTAGTTTATATGAAATCGTTGCGGAATCTTTCGGATAGATGTTTTCTTCCATACTGATTACATTCGGCAAGGTTTTGATCTCTTTGGCAGTCTTATCGGTAAGTCCCTGGAACATGTAGGTAAATCCACCTTTTTCATTCTGCATTTCTCTCACCGGCAGGAATCCGTATGTATTATACATACTTGGGATATCCAGCTGCGTCCCTGTATTCACCGTATAAGCATGCTGAACTTCCTGGTCTCCCAAAACCGTTTCCGGCTTTCCGTTCACAAAAAGCCTTCCGGCCCTCATCTCAAATGTATCACCTGCTACGGCAACACATCTTTTAACATACGGATCTTTTCTATCGATGGCTGTATGTACGGAATCTTGCGGATAGTTGAAAACAACGATGTCTTTTTTCTGAGGCTTATTGAACTGTAAAATTCTTTCGTAAGGGAGCTTTACCGCATCAACATACGATTTCGGATCATCTTTCGGGTTTCCTTTTTCACCAGTATCCATAATAGTTCCCTGTAAGAATGGAATGGCCAGCGGACGCATCGGCAGACGGTATCCGTAGCTCCATTTATTTACGAAAAGGAAATCACCTACCAGCAACGTCCTTTCCATAGATCCCGTCGGGATTCCAAAAGGCTGGGTTACAAAAACGTGGATAATGGTTGCAAAAACTACCGCAAAGGTTACCGATCCGATAAAGGAATCTTTCTTTTTGGCATTTTTCTCTTCATCTGTCAGGAACAGGTCATTTTCATCTTCCAATTCTACGTCTTTTCCATAATTTACTGCAGCCATATAAATAAACGGCAGAATTACGGTAAGAAGCTTGTCCTTAAACAAGGTTTTTCCAAATTTGCTCATTAAATACAAATGGAAAACAGACATCATGATCGGTCCTACAATAGGCAGATATGATAAAACAGCCCACCATTTCGGATGGTTTGTTTCTTTTAAAATAAGGAAATAATTGTAGAAAGGGATAAAAGCGAATAACGGATTATATCCCAGTTTCTTAAACAGCTTCCAAGTGGAAATTCCCATCAATACTGATAAAATGAGAACATAAACTGCATACGTTAAAAAATAATTCATAAATTTTTGTGCCTAATCTATAATATGAGTAATGGATAATAAGCAATGTGTACTATTTAATGCCTATCAGCTCTACCAATGAGTTTGCAATTTAGGGATTTTGTTACAGATTAAAGCCCCAAAACATCTTTCATTGCGAAATTTCCTTTTTTATCTTTAATCCATTCCGCAGCGACTACTGCGCCCAATGCAAAACCATTTCTGTTGAATGCCGTATGTTTGATTTCGATCTCATCCACTTCGCTTCTGTAGAAAACGCTGTGTGTGCCGGGAACCTCATCTTCGCGGATGGCAAAAATACCCAATTGATTATCCTGTGTCTCTTCCAGCTTCCAGGAATCAAATTTAGGATGATGCTTAAAGATTCCTTCTGCGATGGAAATCGCTGTTCCGCTCGGAGCATCTTTTTTATGAACGTGGTGAATTTCTTCCAGCTGGCAGGAGTACCCATCTACATTCTTCATGAGGTCTGCCAGTTTTTCATTTAAGGCAAAAAAGAGATTTACACCTAAGCTGAAATTGGAGCCATAAAGGAAAGCTGTTCCGTTCTCCTCTGCCAGTTTTTCGATTTCAGGCTTCTTTTCCAGCCAGCCGGTGGTTCCGCAGATGACAGGAATTTTATTTTCCAGACAGGCCTTAATGTTTTCATAAGCCACTTCGGGCAGGGAAAACTCGATAACAACGTCCGGGTTATTCAGGTTTTCAGCAGTTGGGGTTTCCTTTAACCGGGCAACGATTTCATGGCCTCTTTTAGTGGCAATTTCGTCGATGATTTTCCCCATTTTACCGTATCCAACCAATGCTATTTTCATATTTTTATTTGTTTTTCCGCTTATATTTCTAACGCAAAGATCGCAAAGTTTTTGTTTAAAAATCTTTCTTCCTATTTTTACTCGCGAAGGTGCGTTTCACGCAGCAACGGCGTAATTAAAGCAGTTATATTATTTTTTAAAATCTGTAACTTAAACTAATACCCGTCTTCGGAGGAGCAATGCCGTATTGATCCTGAACCATAGTAGGATTCAGGGTAAGATCCGGATCACGGCGGGATTCGTACAGATGTGCATCTACTACCGCATCCACAATGTTCAGGATGTAAATAAGGCCACTGATGGCGATGGCATAATCGCGCTGTCTTTTAGACCTGTCCTGTGCATTTCCCAATGCTGTCTTATCCAGCCAAGGATGGGTATCTACGAATTCATTCGGGGTTCCGTTGAGCTTGGCGATGTAGTACCCACGGTATTTTTTATACTGATTATCATTCCAGATGGCGATCCCGACTCCCGTTCCTACGGCTCCCAATACAATGGGAACTTTCCAGTATTTTTTGTTGTACACCTGCCCCAGTCCCGGAAGAACGGCAGAATACAAACCTGCTTTTGTAGGATTCAGCTTCAGGGTTTTCTGTGTAGGCCCGTTTGCTTTTTCCAGGTCCGAAACTACTTTCGCTTCGGTTTTGGTATTGTTTCTTTCCACACCTATACTGTCTTTCGGACGGTAATCTACCCGGATCGTATCGTTGGGATTTACCTGTGACGAGGCGAAAGCAAAAATGCACAGAAAAAAGGTGAACAGTATTTTTTTCATTTATTTAATGTGGGATAAAATGTATTCCAGCTCATCTTCATTTTTGAAATCCAGAACAATTTTCCCTTTTTTTCCGTTTGGAGCGGCTTTGATTTCGACTTTTACATCCAGAATATCTGCGATGGTCTTCTGCGCTCTTTTATAGTTGTTTGAAAGCTCTGCTTTTGCTTTTTTTGCAGCTGGAGATTTTGGGTTTTTAATCGCTGTGGCTGCCTGCTCAGCCTGGCGTACATTCAGCTTTTCTTTAATGATCAACTCAAAAAGGATCTGCTGGTGCTCTTCGCTTTCCAGGCTGATGATCGCTCTTCCGTGTCCTGCAGAAATCTCACCGCTGCGGATGGCATTCTGAATATCCGGATTCAATCTCAGCAATCTGATTGAATTGGTAATGGTACTTCTGTCCTTTCCGACCCTGTGGCTCAGGTTTTCCTGTGTAAGACCGATCTCCTCCATTAGCCGCTGATAGGTTAACGCAATCTCAATCGCGTCAAGGTCTTCACGCTGGATGTTTTCCACAAGGGCCATTTCCAGAAGCTCCTGGTCGTTTACCAGACGAATGTAAGCCGGAATGGATTCCAGGCCTGCAATTTTACTTGCGCGGTAACGTCTTTCCCCGGATATAATTTCGAACTTTCCACCGTCTTTTCTTAGGGTAATAGGCTGAATTACTCCTAAATTTTTAATGGACAGTGCCAGTTCGTTCAATGCTTTTTCGTCAAAATAAGTTCTTGGCTGGGTCGAGTTGGGATAAATATCTTCTAATGCAATTTCTACAATATTTCCCACAAACTTATCTGCCCCCTCATCGGTAGCAGAGTTGATTGTTGCTTTGGATTCGGCACTAAGAATTGCGCCCAAACCACGTCCCATCGCTCTTTTTTTATCCTTCATATCTGTTTTTAGCGTTTAGCTCGGCTAGCTGCTTTTAATTCTTTACTAATTTTTCGTTTTTCAATAAAACTTCTTCTGCCAGTTGAATATACTGAATGGCTCCTTTGCTTTCGGCATCGTAGTTCAGGATGCTTTCTCCAAAGCTCGGTGCTTCGCTCAACCTTACGTTTCTGCTGATGATGGTTTCGAAAACCATTTCCGGGAAGTGGGAGTTTACCTCTTCTACTACCTGATTGGATAATCTCAGACGGCTGTCGTACATGGTAAGAAGCAAACCTTCGATGTCCAGGTCTTTATTGTGGATTTTCTGAACATTTTTGATAGTGTTCAGTAATTTCCCAAGACCTTCCAATGCAAAATATTCACACTGGATCGGGATGATCACGGAGTCTGCTGCCGTAAGGGCATTTACGGTAATTAAACCGAGACTCGGCGCACAGTCGATGATAATATAATCATAATCTGCTCTTACGCTTTCCAATGCTTTCTTCAGCATATATTCACGCTCTTCTTTATCCACCAGTTCGATCTCAGCGGCTACGAGGTCGATGTGGGAGGGAACGATGTCCAGATTCGGCGTTGCCGTCTGCTTGATGCATTTTGCCGTATCAACACTGTGTTCTAAAAGGTTATACGTAGAATAGCGTACATCTTCCACACCCAATCCCGACGTTGCATTTGCCTGGGGATCAGCATCGATAATTAATATCTTCTTTTCCAATACCCCTAGTGCTGCAGCTAAATTTACAGCGGTTGTGGTTTTCCCAACTCCTCCTTTCTGATTAGCGATACCTATGATTTTTGCCATTGTTAGAACTTTAGGTTTCAAAAATACACATTTTTCCGTGCTCTTAATGAACAGGTAAAACGAAATTTGAGTTAAAATATTGTTAATAAGCCATTTAGCTATAAAAAAAATTATCCACAAAAAAAATTCTTTGTGGATAAGTGTTTAAGATTTGTTTTTATGTTAATTATCAAGCTTCATTGAGATCGGAAACTTGAAATAGCTGCGGACAGATTGACCATTAACCTTAGCCGGAACCCATTTGCCTTTAATATTTCTGATAGTTCTTAAAGCCTCACTGTTAAAGTCTGCATTTTTACCATCAGCTTTGAGTCCTGAAATAGTTCCATCTTTTTCTACGATGAAGGTAATCGTCGTTCTCATTACCTCATCTGAATCAAATCCAGATCCGTCAAAATTATTCATTACTTTATTTCTAAATGCGTCAAGTCCTCCAATAAAGCTGGCTTCTACATCAACAGTAGTTCTAGGAGTATTATCTTCTTTAGGCTGTACTTTAACCGGCTCCGTACTAGCTCCATTACCTCCGGCATTGATCGGCGGAGCAATCGGCACATATTTTACATTAGGCACTTCCTTGCCATCTGATGTCTGAGTGCTCGCCACTGCATTCTGTTCATCTTTAGGAGTCCTTTCCTTCTTTTCATTTCTTACAACTGCTTTTGGTTCGGGAAGAGTTTTGTCTATTGTCTTGATTCTTTCCGGAGCTGGCTGTGGTTTAATGGGAGCAGGAGGATCCTTTTCAGGAGTTGTCACCTGTTTAAAAATATGAGATTTTTCATAAATTCTAAGATCCTTAACCGGTTCAGACTGGAATGCCTTGATAACAAAAGGTGTTATGGAAACTGCTGCCAGCAGACTCGCACCAATAAAAAGCGCTTTGGTTAAAATCCGGTCTGATTCATTTCTTAAGACATAGGCACCGTATTCTTTGTTGCGGTGTTCGAAAAGAATTTCATTGAAACGAAATTCTTGATTCTGATGCATGTTTTTCATTGTTTTAAAATTTAAGCATTATTTAGATTATTAGTTCTTTACCATTTCGCGGTAAATAATAAAATAGAAACAAAATATCTGCCACTATATTATCAAAAACGCATATTTATTTAATATCGTATAAAGATGACGTGATTTTAACTATGTTACGAATAAGAAAGCGAAAAAATGCTGGAAGAAGCAAGCTGAATGCCGGGTGAGCTTCACTTAAAAAAGAATATCAGTAACTGAACAGTTCAGTCTTAGGGAATACGAATGTTTATGCTTTGGGATCAGTTGATGATGATGACTTCCGCCCTAGTCCTGATTGCAGCGGCATCCTTTTTCCAGATGGGCTACAGCAAGGCGAAAAAGATACAGCGGAAAGCAGGTTCCCGACTCCAAATGGCAATTGGCTGTTGGCTTTTGGCTTCTGGCTGTTGTGGATAAAATTAGATGATAGTTAATGGGTAATAGTTGATGGTTGATGGTAATGGTAACTGGATGTTATGGAAAAAAGCTTAAAAAGGTGTTTCTGGGTTTTCAAGCTTAAACTGAACCCATAAAATAGAAAAAGAGACCGTCGCGGTGACAGTCTCTTTTCTTTATTTTAAAATTCTTCGGTTAGAACAATTCTTTTCTGATGATATTCTGGCTTCTTTCAGGGCCTACAGAAACAAGATATACATTGATTCCTAAATATTTCTCGATAAACTCGATGTATTTCTGAGCGGTATCCGGAAGTTCGTCGTAGCTTCTTGCTTTGGTGATGTCTTCGTTCCAGCCCGGTAAATCCTGGTAGATCGGCTCGTAGTTGTACAATTTTTCGGTAGAAGAAGTGAAATAATCGATGATTTTTCCGTCTTCCGTTTTGTAATGGGTAACCACTTTCAGGTTTTCGATGCCGGTAAGAACGTCTAGTTTTGTGATTACCAAATTGTTGATTCCGTTGATCATACAAGCGTGCTTCAAAGAAACAAGATCTAACCAACCGGTTCTTCTCGGTCTTCCCGTCGTTGCTCCGAATTCACCACCGATCTGTCTGATGCTTTCTCCTAACTCGTTGTCCAATTCGGATGGGAAAGGCCCGTTTCCTACTCTTGTACAGTAAGCTTTTGCCACCCCGATCAGGTTCTGAAGGGAAGTCGGCGGCACTCCTGCTCCGGTACAAACTCCTCCGGTAGAAGGTGAAGAGGATGTTACGTACGGATACGTTCCGAAGTCGATGTCAAGCATCAAAGCCTGCGCCCCTTCAAACAAAACATTTTTCCCGTCTCTGATGGCTTCATTCAGTTCCAGTTCCGTATCTACGATTCTATCCTGAAGCTGTTTTCCGATTTCCAGGTACTCGTTGTAGATTTCTTCAACATCCAGTGTCGGTTTTCCGAAATATTTCTCGAAAAGAGAATTTTTGATTTTTAAGTTTTTCTCGATTTTGTCTCTCAGGATCTCCGGGTTCAGAAGGTCGATCATTCTGATGCCCACTCTGGCGATCTTGTCTTCGTAGCAAGGTCCGATCCCTTTTTTGGTCGTTCCGATCTGCGTTCCGCCGTGCTCTTCCTCACGGTAGGTATCCAGAAGAATATGGTACGGCATAATGACATGCGCTCTTCTGCTGATGAAAATATGATCCGTTCTCAAGCCTTTGCTCTCGATCTGGTTCACCTCCTTAATGAAAGATTTAGGGTTTACCACCACGCCGTTGGCAATGATGCACTTCCCTTTGCACTGAAGAACTCCCGACGGAAGAAGGTGCAACACGAATTTCTCTTCACCCACATATACCGTGTGACCTGCATTGTCGCCCCCCTGGAAGCGCACCACATAGTCCGATTTTGCCGATAAAACATCCGTGATTTTTCCTTTCCCTTCATCTCCGTACTGAAGACCTACAACTACGTAAGTTGACATATTTTACTTTTATTTTAGATTCATGCAAAATTACTTTTAAAAAATTGGGTGGGCAAATTTGAGGGGGAATTTATTTTTTTGCGTTTAATTTTAAGAGCTTGTTTAAAAATTAGAATAAAAAAAGAGTAAGGGTTAAAAACTGAAAAAAAATTGCCATTTTAATGTTGCAAAACAAAACGTCAATGTATTCAACCGATCTAACCCAAACTCAGTGGCAATTTATAAA
>CAJYXJ010000071.1 GCA_913778085.1 uncultured Chryseobacterium sp. | reverse complement strand
TTATCATCAGAAATCATAGCAGAAAATTTAGTTAAATATTTGAAATTCAATACCTTAAATATACTAATTTTTCTGCTTTTTTATAGCATAAATTTTATTTATTCTTATCCCGAACTCACGTTAAATATGATGGAATATACGATCCGGAAAATAAGCATTAAGGAGAACCTTCCTGTTGCAGATGAGCTGGTGGGTGAACTGCACCTGTCGGAAAAGGAAATGAATCACCATACCGCCGACTGGCCGCTGATCCGTGAAAATTACCTCCGCTTTATGAGTGAATGTGAGGAAGAGAACGACGGTACTTTCCTGATCGCAGAGGCGGAAGGCCGGGCCATCGGTTTTATTTTCGGATACATCGACGAAAAGGATGACAGCAATTTTGAGCTTGGCGATGCCGATGACCTCTACGTTTCCGAAGGTTATGTAAAGCCGGAATACCGTAAACAGGGAATTTATGCAGCTCTGAATAAGGCTTTTGAGGCGGCTTACAAAGAACATAATATCAGACGGATCTACCGTTTCACCTTATGCAACAACTTTACGATGCAAGGCTGGCTTGCAAAACAGGGTTACCGACCGGTACGGCTGATGTATGAAAAATGGCTGTGAATCAGAGAATAATTTCTTCGAGATGGAAATTCGTGATGATCTCAGAAGTTGCCAGGTGTGTGATCAGGTTCCCCGGCAAAAGTAAAGGCACCGTATAATATGAACGTCCTTTGACGATCACCGTATCGGTATGTGCATCGATCGAATTCATCTCGCAGGATATTCCCAGACCGGAAGCTTTCAGCACTGCTTCTTTGCGGGTCCAGATTTCGTAAAATGACTTTTCGTGATCTTCAGAGCTGATGATAACGTCTTTTTCTTTAGGATGCAGGAAATCAGCATACAAAATCGGATTTACCGGCTTTAAAAGTTCAGAATCGATGCCGCATGTTCTTTCGGCAGTTATACAGACAACGCTCATTTTTTCATGATGTGAACTGCTGAAGTAAATACCCGATTCTTCAAAATAGGGCTTTGATAAAGAATCCTTATGGTAAGAATCCCATGAAAAACCCTGATAAGGAAAATATTTCTTTATCAGGGTTTCTAATAGTATTCTGGAAATCATCCTTCCTTTTCTGTCAGCAGGATTTTTATATCTGTAGACCGGCTCGGTGATATGGGCGGGAAGCAGGGCAAATTGTTTTTCCAGTTGGTTTTCATCAGTCTGATGAAGAAAACGGTAGGCAACCCAAACTTCCATAACGGCTTTATTTCTGTCTGAAATACACTTCTATCGGAACTCCGGTAAACCCGAATTCTTTTCTCAGCTGATTTTCGGTAAATCTCTTGTACGGCTCTTTCACATACTGCGGCAGGTTACAAAAGAATACAAATTGCGGAGATGGTGTCGGAAGCTGCACACAATATTTAATTTTGATGTACTTTCCTTTATTGGCCGGCGGCGGCGTTCCTTCAAAAATGGGAAGCATCACCTCGTTCAGTTTGGAAGTCTTGATTTTCTTTTTACGGTCTTCATATACCGTCATAGCCGTTTCCACTACTTTTAAGATTCTCTGTTTCGTCAGTGCGGATACAAATAGAATTGGGATATCATTAAACTGGCCGATTTTATCCCTGATGGATTTTTCAAAATCACGGGTGGTGTTAGTCTGCTTATTTTCTACTAAGTCCCACTTGTTAACCACAATAACGATTCCTTTTCTGTTTTTCTGCGCCAGCCCGAAGATATTCATATCCTGAGATTCCCAGCCTAAGGTAGCGTCCACCATAATAACGACCACATCGGAAAATTCGATGGAACGGATGGAACGCATGACGGAATAAAATTCCAGGTCTTCGGAAACTTTTGATTTCCGCCTCATTCCGGCAGTATCTACCAGTACGAACTCGTGTCCGAATTTATTGTACAACGTCTGGATGCTATCACGGGTAGTTCCTGCAACGTCCGTTACGATATTCCGGTCGGTATCAAGCAAAGCATTGGTGAGTGTGGATTTTCCTACGTTCGGACGTCCGGCAATAGTGATTTTCGGCAATCCTTCGAACGGGTCTTTATATTCTGTGGTTGGAAAATCTTTTACAATATCATCCAAAAGATCACCGGTTCCCGAACCGGTAGCCGAAGATAACGTATAATATTTTTCAATTCCCAACTGGTAAAATTCCGTAGCTGCCAGTTCCTCTTTAGAGGAATCTACCTTGTTGACTACGATATACACCGGCTTGTTCGACCTTCTGAGCATTTCATAAATCTCATAATCGGTATCAGTAAGGCCTTCCTCCACATTTACCATGAAAATAATAGATGTGGATTCATCTACTGCAAGCTGAACCTGTTTTGAAATTTCTCCTTGGAAAACATCATCATTATTTACGTCATACCCTCCGGTATCAATAACTGTAAAATCTACTCCGTTCCAATCGGATTTCCCATAATGACGGTCACGGGTTACCCCCGCCGTAGAATCTACAATGGCTTCTCTTCTTTCCAGTAAACGGTTAAACAATGTGGATTTTCCTACGTTGGGACGTCCAACGATCGCGACAATATTCGACATAAAAAATGTTTAATAATCCTTCGACAAAGCTCAGGACAAGATTATCAATGGGTTTCTCCAACTTTTGGAGCCCAATTTTTTTTGCAAAGATAAGGTTTTTATTTAATGTAAAGAGATACACATCCCGAATCACGTTTAGAGTTCTGCTTACAATCAGCTATCTTCAGGCATTTCCTTCTTAAAAAAATCATAAAATTAATTATTTGACTATCAATAAATAAAAGCTTAGCCGTTCTTTTTCATCAATTAATCTTCTCCTATCATTTTTATTTTTAAAATAATTTTTCTAATTTCGCGGTACAGAAATACAGACCCATGGTGTAGCGGTAACACTACTGATTTTGGTTCAGTCATCTGGGGTTCGAATCCCTGTGGGTCTACAAAAGCCATCTCAGACGGGATGGTTTTTTTTATTGAACCCTAGCTTACTATCCATCTAAAGGCTGCTTTGACCATAAGAGAAACACTCTTTAATCGGCGATCTGGTTACAATACCATTTGTAGCAATTGTCTTCTTCTAGTACTATTAAGAAAATAGAACTATATGAAGTATTGATAGTCCTATTCAGTTTTTCTGCCTAAATGTTTGGCATGAGAATTTTTAATTTTTTCCGCTAATTCAGCTATATAAATTTCTCCATAAGATAAATAATCATTTATCTCTTCGCTATTCAGTACGATCTTTAATTCAAAAATTCCCAAACTTCCACAAACAACTTCCAGTAGATATTTTTGATCTTCCTTATATAAAATGTACTGCCATTCCTTTTTTATTAATACCTGCATAATTTTATTTTAAATTTAAACCAATTTCTTTCAACTAATTTTATTATTCAGGTTTTATTTTACTTAACTGATAAACAGAAATCAATAAAGAATCTAATTAAAAGATAATTCGGGAGTTGCATGATAAACTTCTTAACCGTAAACAAATATTTTAAGCCCTTAATATAAGATTTTGGTATTATTTCACCGTATGAAATTCTGAATTTTCGTAACCGTAAGTCTTTATCTTCTAAAAAAAATAATCAACCTTATTATTTTAATTTCCGAAAAAACATAAAAACCATTGCGTAAAAAAAGACAGAAATACTGTTGAAAAAAATCAGAAATTGTTTGGGAAAAAGAAAAATTATCATTTATTTTTTTGTTTCCCAGAGAATGAATTTTATACATGAACAGAAAGAATTTCTTAGTAAATTTTCATACTTATGAACACCGGGAGTCAATCATATTTCAAAAAACAACAAAACAAATCCGAATATTTACTAATTTATTTGTTAATTAAATCAAAAATATAACCAGTTAAAATACATTATATTACTTCCATTTTTTAATAGAATTATTTCAGAATTAATTTTGTTTAATTATTTGAATAGGAATTTATCCTAATTTTTTTTTCTCAGGTAGGATTTCGCATTAACTTTAAAAAATCATCAGAAGTTAAAAAATACAAAAGCGTTGTCGAAACAATAGTTGGCACACTATAATGAGTATAACATAATATCATGCTTATATGCTGAAGAAAAAAATTATTATCTTCATAATTTCATTTATTGGGATTTCCTGTTCGAATCCTTCAAAAAAGGATTTAGCTACCAGAGAAGCGATCAACAAACAATTTGTTGATTTAAAAATTTCTCAAATGTCTCCTAAAACAGCCATAATTGCTTTACAAAAAATTAAGCAGAAGTCGGAAGATATGGATTATACGGATGGAATAGCCCGCTGTAATATTGCTATTATGAATTATCTGGTTCTTTCCTGGAATTCTAAAGAAGCCATAAAAATCGGAAGAGAAAATGAATCCATTGCAGAAAAGACGGGCAATGCCTATTATATAAGCCAAAATTACAGAATACTAGCAGCTTCATATTTAAATATTGATCTTCTTGACGAGGGCCAGAGATACCTTAATAAAGCATTAGCAGCAGTTGAAAAAATTAAGGATCAGGATCAGAAGAATTTTGAGCTGTCGTTATTATATAGTGCCTTCGCTACGATGGAAACGATGAGAACCAATAACCCTGTACTTATACAAAAGTGGCATTATAAAGAACTTCACGCTCTTGAGCAGATTAAAGACACACCTCAGTATATAAAAGAAAAATATAATTCATTATCCTTTTTATATATGAATATGGGAGTGGTAAGTAATGAATCTTCAAATCCTGGAAAGGCCGAATTTTATTTCCGTAAAGCCTTGGGTATTTCAGATAAATTTAAGTTACAGGGAAAAACACCGGCAATAATCCGTAATGAGCTCTCCTGGCTTCTGTTTGATAATAAAAAATACGACAGCTGCATCCATTACGCCCAAATAGGAATTCGTTATGAGAAAATGGCCAATCAACCCATTATCAGGAGAGACTTGTATGAAGTACTCTATAAATCGTATACAGAATTGGGCAGTACAAAAAATGCAGATATTTATGGGAAATTGTATATGAAACTTAATGACAGTATTATCAATGCAGAAAACAAAGAGATCAATGAACCTGTAAAAGAAATTATAAAAGAAAGAGAAAAGCAATACAAGAACCGCTATAGCCGCGTTTTATTGATTTTCGGAGGTGCTATCATCCTGTTGCTTCTTTCATTGTCATTGGTGTGGAAAAAAAACAGGAAAAAACTTCATCTTAAGTACGAAAACATAATCAGCCAGTTAAAGGCTAAAGAGACCAGCAGTATCAAAGACCATAATAAAGCAGGGAAAATAATAGATGGTCCAGAAACTTTATTTGCAGATAAAAATATCAATATCCATGACAATACCATCAACACCATCCTGCAAAAACTTGAAAAATTTGAAAAATCCGAACGCTATCTCAGAAAAGATAAGAATCTCACTTCATTGGCCAGCTCTCTGGAGACGAACCCAAGGTATCTTTCTGAAATCATTAAACAATACCGGGGAAAAAATTTCAACAATTACCTAAACGGGCTTAGAATCCAGCATATTATCCAGCTTCTGTACAAGGAGCCGATTTACAGAGAATATAAGATTACTTATCTTGCGGAATACTGCGGTTTTGCTTCCAGAGAGGTATTTGCGGCGGCATTTAAAAAAGAAACAGGAGTAACCCCATCATACTTCATAAATCAATTACGGGATGATGAGGTTATAAAGAATACCTAGTGAATTTTAAACAAGAAATATTTTTTTCCATTTGGCCACCGTATTCCGGCTGAGCTGAAAATGTGCAGCCAATTGAACGTTACTCAGGTTATTCTGCTTTTGATAGGTAAGGATTTCAAGAATGGTCTCCCTATTGTATGAACGATGCATCTGGTTAAACGAAAAGTTGCTTTCACTGTCATCTTTAAAAAGAATACTGTTCAGTTTAATGACGTCGAGCTGGGATAGTTTCTTTTTACTCAGTATTTTTTTGCAGTCTGTGCGGTCTGAAAAGCGCTCTTCAATGAGATCACTATAGATTCTTTTATAGTTAGGTTCAATTTCTTTCATAATTTCTTTTCATTTAATGATCTGCTTTTTCGTATTTGCTTATCCATTTGTATAAAGTAGTTTTAGGAATCTTATAATCATTCATTATTTCCTGCTTGGTTTTATGCCCTTTTTTGATTTTATCCAGGATAAAGTAGATAATTTCTTTCGTATAGATATTTTTCCTGAATTTCGGCAGGGCTGCTGCAGACTTACTGCCCGCATTGGTTTGATAGTTGCCGGACGGGGGCGAAAACAAGATTAAGTGCTGTGAATAAATTCTGAAGAAATCATATTCTAAAAGTTTGCACCACCGGAGAAGATCGTTTGCCTTTATGTCTTCATCTTCATACATACTTTTAATTACACTTTCTGTATACCCAAAAAATTTGCAGATCCGGTGAATATCCATTCCGCATTCATCAACCCTCGATTTAATTAATTTTCCAACGTGTATTTCCTTAAAATTCATCAATTTTTTATTAAAATCAGTTATTACATATAATTTGCAGGCGACTAAATTATTCAATAGATAAAAAATTTCAAACAGGATGTCCCTAAAAATACCGAATAGTTGTCATGATCTAACAGCAACAAATAAGCAAAACAGTAAATTATATTTTACAATTAAAATACACTGATAATCAACGTTAAATAAAAAAAACAAATAAAATAATATCAGAATACATATCATAAACGCCACAGTAAATCTGCACAGAGTTTATATTTTTACATCAAGATTCTTAAAAATCTATTTATAGAATTAAACACAAAAATTAACATTTATGAAAAAGATTATTACGCATTTATCGAATATATCAAATTGGCCGCTCTGGAAAAGAAACAAGAAAAAATCAGACGATATTTCAATTACCGAAAGTCCTCCTGCAAGCTTGAAAGAAGAAAACGAGAAAAAACGGAAAATCACTGCGGATAATGATCAAGAAGGGAGAAATTATTACGTTTCAAATGAAAAATCTTTGGCTATTCTAAAAAGGCTTATAAAATTTGAGAAAAACCAGAAGTACCTGAAAAAAGAAGTTACCCTAACATGGCTGGCCAATCATCTGGGAACCAACACCAAATATCTTTCTGAAACCATACGAATGCACAGGAATAAAAACTTCAACAACTATATTAATGGTCTCAGAATAAACTATATCGTTTCTTTGCTTCACAAGGCACAGGAATACAGGGATTATAAAATTATCACTCTTGCCGAAAAATGCGGATATTCTTCTTCCCAGGTATTTGTCATTGCTTTTAAGAAAGAAACAGGGGTTATCCCTTCTCGTTATATCAGTGATTTAAAGAATAAACTTTCAAACTAGTATACTAACACGTAAGCCCTAAATAAAATCAGATTAAAAGCCTAAAAGATGAAAGCAGATACGGGAAATTTTCTGTCTATATTATTATTAACAGTCTGTGATATCAAATATTAGTTTTTATTGTCAGATTCGTCCAAACAGGTTGAATTTAACGTGAAACTCAGAGAAAACGCATCAGAGAGACCTTATGGTCATATTCTCGTTAAAATCAGGGGTCTGACGAAAGCAGATAATAAGAACAAGACATGAAAAGAGGGTAAATTTGTTTAATAAATATAATCAGGACATAATGAAATACCACAGGTTTATCAATACGACAAAATGTGGTTTAATAATCACACTTTTTATCGAATTCACCTTGTTAAGAGTAATTTGTACAGTAAAGGAAAACGAATCCGTCTCACTTTTTAGTTGTGAGACGGATTCGTTTTAAATTAATTTCTACAATAGCCTATCTCCGATAATCCTACATAAAAGTCAAATCGCATCATCAATTTTTTAAGAATGTTTTCTCAAATCGCTGTAATCTGTCCGCAAAGATTTCCAGACCGGCATTAATATAAAAAGCTAAAAACCAGCGGACAAAGAAGTCACTACCGAACAACTGTTTTTCTCCAACTCATTTCTTCGATTAATAAACAGGCCTTCTCTGGTGCTGAGATTTTTAATTTCCGTTCGCCACAGCAAATTTGGAAGAATCCGGTAATCAAAATTCAAAGAATAGCCAAGCATTTGAAATCCATAGTCTGTTCCGGCTGTTATTTTTACCCCGTTTCTGTCGTGATAATATTCTGTTCTTGCCGCCACACTCAATTTTTCGGTTGGAGAATATTTAGCGATCAAAACCGGAGTGTACCAGATATTGTATGAACCACTTCCTTTATATTTTTGTTCTGCACCTATATCAAACCCTGCTCTTACTGCCCAATTCTTATTAATGTTATAAATTCCGTAGAGATTGTGAAAATACCTCATCTGCCGGATACTGTCCGGTTTGTCATTTCCGACGAAAGAACTGCTGTTGATGGTCAGTTTTTCATTTGGAGTGTACGTTAACTGATGCCCGAAAGATGGGATACTGTTCCCGTCAACCTGCTGTATCCGCTGCCATCCGTTTAAAATCAAACCGCTCATCAGCCATTTTCCGTTATCGCTGGTATAAGAGATTTTTGCTCCGGTTTCAAAATACGGCGAATTTTCTGCGGCGATACTTCTTGTCAAAGTCCAATTATCTTTTACGACAGCGCTTTCAAAACCGATATGAGAGGGAAAAACTCCGGCATCAATCCAGAGGTTTTTGTTCTTTGAAATTTTAAAACCGATGCTGGCTTCATAAATATTTTTCAGAACACCCTGTTCTTCAGAATAATTCGCATTCATATAAGTTCCGGTAGCCAAAGCAAGATTGGCACGAAGGTTCTCGGTCTCGTAGTTGGCTTTTATAAAGGCTAAATTGATATTAACCTCATTATTGCGATGATGGCTATAGACAAAACCCGGACGCATATTGCTTTCCGGGTTGTTGGAGTCATATTGATAATAAACTTCTGCAAATCCGCTTATTTTTAGAGTGTTTAATTTTATTTCCTGAGCTTTTAAAGCAAACAAACTTATCAGGAAAAATGCGAATTGAAATATTTTCTGAACTATCATTACAAAAATCTTTATGTTACAGTGTTACTCTCAGGAAAGGTCCGAAATTACGTTTCTCCCTTTTGGATACTCCATAGTAATCATAATTGACAGCCGCTCCAATCGTAAATTCCTTGAAGGAAACTCCCAATCTTCCGAAATACTGGCTTCTGGAATGCACACCGTTTTTAAAATCGTGAATGTATAATGCCTGAAAACGCGTGTAGAATCTCCATTTGTGATTCTTCGAAATTTCAGGGAAATATTCTGCAACCAAAACATTATTTGTATTTGTATTTTTATTGATGCTGATGGCCGGATTGAAAATCAATGACCAGGACGGTTTTCTCCATCCAAACTGAAAACCTACACTCGGAATCCAGCCCAATCCCGCAACATTTGCCGCAGAAGGACCAACCCCAATATGTTTTCCTAATTTATAGCTTACAATATTTACCGAGGTAAAATCATTCTCTCGTGCATTTTCATTTTTATACTCTGTTGCATAATTAGTTACAGAAATAAATCTCAGTTTCCCATTGGTTTAAGGAATATCTCTTGAAATAATTGCCTGAAAATAATACCTGTCCGAACCCGTCATAAACTCGACTGAAATGGCGGGTTGTGGAGCTGCAGCAGGTGCTGGTTTCGGTGGTTTCGGATTTTGCTGTGCCTGTAATTTAATTGCACCAAGTAGAATGGTGAAAATTAATATTTTTTTTCATTTTTTGATTTGTTCTTTATAGTTTAACCTGATATTAAACCAGATATTTATACAGTTTTTTTATAAGGAAAGGCATTACCACAAAGCTTACAATCGCAACCAAGGTCGCTACATTTAAAAAGATAATAAGTAACGGCGGCGTTCCCAAAAATTTCCCCAGAGGCATCAGAACATATTGAGCAAGCGTACTGATTAAAGTAAAAATAACGCAAACCGCCAAAAGATATACTTTGAAACGATTAGGATGCTTCTGTTCTGCAGAACCACTTTCCTGATAAACTCCAAATTCTTCAAAAAGAGGCGTATTATTGATATCCGCAAGATTATCTGCCGCCCAAAGCATCTGTTCTTTTCTGAACGTGGTGTTTCCCAAACCCCAAGGTTTTCTCTGGTATCAAACTGTAAAATGGCCAGGAATTGTTTTTCCGACACTCTGCGGTTGGTTTCCACAATTTCTGTTTTGATGTAACCCGGAATGTCAGCTGCTTTGGCTGCCATTTTCTGCATCCAGTCCAAAGTATCTTCTTCTTTATTTTTAAATGGCTTGATTCTTAATACGTTTGTAATCATCGTTTGATTCTTAATAAATTTTTTTAGGAGCTGAACAGACGTAATGAAGCACTAATATCTTTTCTTTCATAAGGCGGAAAGACATCCAGTTCCAAATCCGGGTTGCCAACCAGCATCGCTTTGGTATTGCTTAGTGCATCAAAACCGGCTTTGCCATAGTATTTTCCCATTCCTGCGTAACCGACGCCACCAAACGGAAGGCTGTCTATCCAGCAGTGCAGATTAGTCTGGTTAATACAGCCGCCGCCGAATGAAACCGCATTAAGGAAATAATCGATATTTTCCTGATTTTTACTAAAAATATAAGCGGCAAGTGATTTGGGTTTTCTCTTGATGGTATTGGCAACTTCTTTTAAATCAGAATAAACCATCACAGGCAAAACCGGTCCGAAAATTTCCTGCTGCAAAGCGGGGTCATCCCAAGTACTCGGATAAAGGACAGTAGGTTCCACATATCTTGCAGCAACATCATATCTTCCGCCTATCACGACTTTTTCCGGAAGAATATAGGAGGCAACACGTTCCGCATCGTGCTCACTGATCATCCTTGCCAGATCAGGACTTTCCTGCGGGTTATCGCCATACATTTTCCGGATCGAGGCTTTGAGTTTTTCGATAAATTCAGCGGCAATACTTTCGTGAACATAAACATATCCCGGCGCAATACACCACTGCCCTGAAATCGCATTATGTCCCCACGCAATTCTGTCAACAGAAATATCAAGATTGGCCGTTTCATCGACGATGGTAGGATTTTGGCCGCCTAATTCAAGGATTACAGGCGTCAGGTTTTCTGCAGCAGCACGCATTACCACCTTTCCCACGCTGGAACTTCCCGTGAAAAAGATAAAATCAAAAGGGAGCTGAAGAAGCTCGGTAATTTCTTCTCTTCCACCCGTCACGATATTAACAGCTTCCGGTTCGAAATACTTTGGAATCAGTTCTTGGAAAAGCGCTGCAACCGTTGGGGTTGTATTGGCAGGCTTCAGAATGACTGGATTTCCTGCTGCCAAAGCCGCAATAGCAGGATCTAGTAATAATAATACCGGTGCGTTGAAAGGACCGATGACCAAGGTAGGGCCATAAGGCTCTTTATAAATTATACCCCGGTTTCCCGTTGCTTCCAAACCTTTAGGAATCTTCACCTGCTCAGGCTTCATCAGCTGTTTCAGGTTTTCCTTGTAATATTTGATAACGCCGAGCGGAACTGTAATTTCAAATAACTGCTCAAATGACGGCTTATGAAAATCCTTGTATAAAGCCTGGCAAAAAATATCCTGATTTTCCGTCAGAAATTTTTCCATCCTGTTGAGCTGATCCATCCGCCACTCATAGGTTTTGGTAGCATCGGTATAAAAAAACTCTTTCTGAGTATCGAGTAAAGTCTGGAATGTATTCATAACTACAATTTTTAAGGGGGGGGGATCCACAAACTACTGATTGCTATTTCTTTTCATTACCGGAGAAAAAAGCAAAAGCATAGTTCAGCTGGATAGCAATGATCACTCCTATGCTTAAATACGGGCTCACAAAGCAAAGCATGGCTCCGATGAAATATAACGCCTGTGCTATCATAATCCTCCTCTTTATAGGCTCATATACCATACCTCTGCTCTCCTCTGTGATGAAGCCTTTTTTATCAGCATACATCCAGTTGATGTATAGGAAAAGTCCCATCAGGAAAATATTCAGCCAATAAAGAAAAATAGAAAACTTAAAAGTGATGTGGTCTCCTAAAAATGCGGTTGAAAAAGGCAAGGTAGAAACGAAAAGCAGAAACAGAAGATTAATCCAGATCAGGTTCCTGTCACTTTTCTCGATGTGGCGGAACTGTGCCGATTGGCCTACCCAGAAGATTCCCGCCGTCATAAAGCTCAGGAAATAGACCAGGAATTTGGGCAGCAATGCCACGAAAGCGTGCATAAGCTCTCCTTCGGTTTCGGGGCCTTCCAGTTCGGGAACCTTTATTTCCAATACGAGCAGCGTCATCGCTACTCCAAATACGGCATCGCTGATGGCGTTGATACGCTCAGCACTCTGCCCGGCAAGTTTGTTATACGTTAGTTTCATAATTAGAGTTTAGGGTTTAGAGTTCAAAGTTTTATTTTTAAGTGCTTTCAATAATTTGGTCAAACATTTTAAATTATTGACTGAAAGCCAGCAGCAACAAGCGAATTGCTATAGGCCCGTTAAATGTGATTTAAAAGCTATTAAAAATTAACTCTTAAAAAAGGTCCTATGTTGAAATCCTTGTGAGAGCTTTTGCCGTGCTCCTCTACTTCCAGTCCTATACCGAAACCGATTTTTTCATTATACTGGGCACCAAGCTTTAGCTGCTGGGTACTGAATGCGTGTCCGTTCTCGTAATTAATGGCTGTTCTTGCTTCCAATCGGGTCACAAGCCTCCATTTTTCACTCAGTTCCGGGAGGTAGCCCAAAACCACAAGCATCTGTGCATCCGGATCTTTGGTAACTGCCGTAGAAAGGTTGGCGTAAACCAGCCATTTCTCGCTTTCCCTCAGATATTGTACACCCAGCCTTGCACTGAACGGGTAATGGGAAGTGGCATACGTACCGGCGGTAATTCCGAAATGATTTTTGAAGTTATAAGCAAAGATGTTGTAATTGACAAAACCGGGATGCTCGGTCTTATACTCCGGCAGATGCATTTCGCTTCGGGAGATTACCGTCCAGCGGGCTTCTTTGTCAATCGGTTCGAGGAAGAAAAATTCCGAAGTCAATCCTTTATGCCCTGCCAGGACATCAATGTAGACCTGTGACTGGGCGCTTATTTTTCCCATTGCCAGTAGCAGAAGTACCGACATTAAAAATAGTTTTCTGTTCATTTTAATGAAAATTTTGTATTGTAATGAATTAAACCGAGCATATAGCTCAATGAATATTAAATCCTCTCTATCTGGTGAGAGGATTTATAATAGGTTTTTAAGACTTTAAAGTCTAATGGGACTGTCCGATGTCGAGACGGTCAAATTTACCTTCAGCAGTTTGATGGAATTTGAAAAACACCCTGAAAGTTCCCCACTTTCCGGCCTTGAAATTTCCGGTGAGGTCTTTTCCATCGTTTTCAACAGCATCCAGGGTAAGGAACTTCTCCTCGCCACAGGCTTCTTTTACAAACGACTGGAAACTTCTCGGGCTGCCGTCGTCCGTCATCGTTGGATTAGCAGTGAAATACGACAGGAATGTTTTACTGTCGCCGTTTTGCCACGCTGTCATTGCAGCATTTACGGCAGGATTGGTGATTTTTGATAAGTCCATAGAATTTTGTGTTTTTTTAATTGTTAAATTTTTATTCTCAGAGGGCTGTTGCATTTTTTCTGATTTATTCTGTGCACAAGCTGTCACTGAAGAGCATAAGGCCATCACGGAAAGAGTTACCAATAATAATTTTTTCATCATTTGTGTTTTTAGAATCTATCAAACGGTTTTTAAAGGATGCTGAAGATAAATAATCAACAGGTTGAGCAAAAGAAACGGCATTTCGATGGCGACACCTTTGAAATCTTTATCCAAAAGATGAAAGCAGATAATCATCAAAATACCCGCTGCCATCAGGAAGTTTCCCCAGACAAAAGTTTTAGGAAAAAGAATTAATATCGCAGCAAGAATCGTTACAGCACCGTTAATCATCAGACCTGTTTTACCGAAGCCCCATTTTCCAAACATTTCCATCATTTCAGGTTTTACGAAAAACATCGCAGACCCTTGTTTGCAGCCCATAAAAACGGCAACCAGCATCAGGACAGCATTTATTATTTTAAGTATCATTGTGTTTAATTTTTTTTAAGTTTTGGTAATGAGCGCAGCATACATTGTTCCTCCGTAAACAGATTTCCTTTCACCCGTTTTCTCAATTTCCGAATAACCTGACTGCCTGAACAAAGATTTCAGTTCATCAAAAGGGACCGGGTAAGGTTCCCACAGATTCGGAACAGAATGGTTGTATTCCACGATAATCCACCTTTCATTTCCCTGTTCAAAATAGCCTTTCAGCTTTCTGATGAATGCCGGTTTATCTTTTACAAAATGCAGAGCGTTGGCCAAAAGAATTCCATTCAGGGAAGAAATTCTCAGATCCTCTTTTTCAAAATCAGCATGAAGAAAATCAATCTTTACCTGATGATGAACCGCTCTGAGTTTTTGCCGAGTCCTGTCTATCGCCCATATTCTACTTGCCTTAGGTAATCTTTCAGCCATAGCATAGGTAAAAGTGCCGCTTCCGCAACCTAAATCTGCCCACACTTCAGGTCGATCAATATTGAATTCAGGCAATAGTAATTGAGCTTCGCTGATTTCCATAAAATAAAAGTCGGGAACTGAAGCTGTTTCAATTCCCGACTTTGAAGAGCTTATTATTTATTTTTACCTTGTTGTGTATCCGCCGTTCGCAAAGATCGTCTGGCCGGTAATCCAATAGCCGTCACTTACAAGGAATTCTACCAATGGCGCAATATCCTTAATGTCGGTAAGTCCGCCCAAAGCGGATGCCGATTTGTGATAAGCTACCGCATCATCAGCTTCCTGCCCGTAAAAAAATGGAGTATCCATTGGCCCCGGAGCAACTGCAGTTACCGAAATACCTCTTGCCCCGAATTCTTTGGACGCCGCTCTTGTAAAATGCTCTACCGGAGCTTTCATTCCTGCATAGGTGGAATAAAGTCCTGTGTAGGCAGCCAAAAGCGAAGTAACAATCGTGCAGATTTTTCCGTGGTCCGCCACTTTTTTACCGGCTTCCTGTAAGAAGAAATAAGCCACCTTCGAGTTGATGTCCGACATCGTATCGTACTCTTTTTCTGTAGTTTCAGTAAAAGGCTTCTTCAATACCATCCCAACCGTATTGATAGCGATATCAACAGTTCCGAATCTGCTTTTTGTTTCGTCGAAGAATTTAGTAATGTTTTCAACATGGGTAAGGTCCGCCTGGAATAAAAAGGCCTCGGCGCCTAAAGCCTGTACGTCGGCCAGTGTTTTTTCAGCTTCCGATCTTGTACTTTCGCTGTTGTAATGGATGGCTAATTTTGCTCCTTTCGCCGCGAAATTTCTGCTTAATAATCCACCTAAATTTTTACCTCCTCCGGCAATAAGGACTACTTTGCCTTTCACATCGTGTTTTGACATTTTATTTGTTTTAAAAGTTATACTTCACAAATATGCTGTATTCGATTATGATTTTTATGGTGAACTTTTCGGGAATTTAGGCTGCGAATGTCGCTGTTCCCAAAGAAAATGTTATTAATCATAAAAAATTATAATTCCGAATTTTTTGACTCTGTTATCTTTTTCACACTCATTCTGTAAACTTTTGGGGTTATTCCCGTTTGTTTCTTAAAAAATTTGGAAAAGTTGGAAGGGTCATAAGTAAAGATATTTGCGATTTGTGATATCGTTTTATCGGTTTCGCAAAGCATTGTTTTAGCTTTCTCAATTATTTTGTTATCATAAAAATAGCACGGCGAATAACCTGTCTCTGCCTTAATTGTTTCTGAGAGATGTTTATGGGTAATGAATAAGTCTTGTGCGATCTGATTAATCTCTTTAAACTCCTCATCTTTTCCGGAAACGACTTCAGTAATATGCACATCCAGGTATTTTATAAAATTCTCCGTAATTTCCTCGCCTCTTCTAATAATTTCTGTTTTTTTTCTCATTTTTTGTTATTGTAATATCATTTTTAACCTGTGTTTCAATTTTATAGATTGTACACAGTTTCCTTCAAAATACAGATATAATATATATATACCCCGGCCGGCATCAGTAAAGCATCCGGCGAATCTTTCCATATAAAAATCCATTATTTCTTGAGATCGTATCTCTTATAAAGTATTTATCTGATCAAGATCATGTCTGCCAAACCATTTTCATCAAAACCGATGACGCCTCTTATTTTAAAGAAAAGATTCTTTCTTATCAGAAAACTTATTTCATATTCACTACAGTTCTCAATATAATCCTCTCCTATAAGCTTTATGACCTCTTCACGGGTCTTACCTATCAATGTCCTGCCTGTAAGGATACTGGCGTTATTCTTTTTTTCCTTCATACTCGATAATCCATTTATATAAAGTTTTTTTACAATTCTCTTTCATCCCTTATCCGCACTTTGATTTAGCAGATAATTCTGAAATTAAAAACAGACCTCCTTTTGTTAATCGTGTTCATTTAATTTGATCAGTTATCATGTTTTACGCGAATGGTGTTTTCCTAAAATAATTTCCTGGCCAAAAGAAGATTAATAAAAAAGGTAACCGACCAGTTACTGTTGTTTGTCCCGTTATTCCCTACAAAATCTGTCCTGGAAACCGATACCGTTATGCGTGTCCTGCCGCCGGTTCCGTTGTTGGCAATTGAGCTGAGCGAACCCGAAATAACATCCGGGAAAGCAGAATTATTCCCGGGAGACAGCAAAGGGTACATATTGTTCAGATTAAAAGGGGTTCCCTGGTATTCATAGACAATCGTCATAGTACTGGTATTATGGTAGTTTGCCGTGTGTGCATAATTGTAAGAGGTTTTACTGATTACCCACCATGCAGCATCCGTACTTGTTGCCGGAGTATCATACAGTATATTGGTATGATTGGTCCAGTCCGGAACGGGTATAAATCCGCTTGCATGGGGAGGAATGTACAATTGGGTACCATAGAGTTCCATATTGTTTTTTGATGGGATACTGTAGAACAGATCCCATGTACTTCCACTTGTATTGGTATTATTCACAGCTTCCACATAGCTTCCCGGAGCGATCGTAAATGAAGAAACTCCTCCCGTCGTATCGGATCTTAAAGTGTTTCCTCCCGAAGCCTGTAAGATGATATTGAAACCTGAGAGGTTTTTAATCTTATATATCCTTCCAGTAAAGCTCTTATCCCCTATACCTATCAAAGGCAGTGTGAAGGTTGATGCCGCCGTGCCGTTATAGGCCAGATAATGGTCTTTATTCGTTATAGGGTACGAAGATGCCGTAATTTCCTTATAGTCTGCTTCTAAAGACCCTTCTACCGTTAGTGTACTGTTAGGCGTTGCGGTATTTATTCCCACCTGTCCTGAAACTTGTACGGATAACAGTAAAAACGTATGTATCGTAAATAATATAAGCTTCATTTATTTTTGTGTGTTTTATAATTTTTTGCGAGCGAAAAGCTTTACTGTCATTGGGAGAGAAAATTGCTTCGTGCCTCGCAATGGCACGGAACGCTGTCAATTATGACAACCAACGATGCCTTACCCATCCGGACAAGAGACCCTTCTTCGGGCGAACAAGACCTCGTTGTCTGCCCGGACAAAGAGGTCTTGTCTGTATTACTGAACCGTAAGTACTTTATCAAAGCCTGCCGTACGCGGCTCTTTCAGCAGAGATCCCTGGGCGAACTGCGTCACCACTTCCAAAGTATAGGTCCCTGCAGATAAGGCTGGGATTACCACGATAAGCTCCGAAGGGTTATTGACGACAATATCACTTGCGTCTACGGCAGTTCTGGTCTGTGTGGCAGCATCCGTAAAGAAAATTCCGTTGGCTGCATTATCTCCTGCCAGCTTAATCTTGCTTCCTGAAATCTTCAGGTTGCGTCCAGGGGTAAGGATATCGTTTACTGTTCCGCTCTTTACATCTTTTACCTGCAGAATGGAAGAAGTAGCATCAGCAGTACCCAGGATATTGATTTCGATATTTGGAATCTCCGATCTCAGCTTCTCACCTTGGTTAAACTGGAAGAGGATGCTGTGCTTCTGCGGATTAAAGGTTTCCGAGGGGCTGTCGAATACGCCACGGATGTTGGTACTTGCCGTAAAGTATCCGGTATTCACGCTGTAGCCGTCACAGAGCTGGTAGGCCATCTCTTTCAGGAACAGCTCAGTAGCGTGTTCCATTGCCGCAGCAGAGACATCTGCACCTCCACGGTTTGCTGCAGATTCGCAGATTTGCTTCACATTCAGGGAACGCTCACTGATCGTGCGGGCAATGAAGTCGTCCGGGTTGTCTTTCGTTAAATAATTGTCGTATAAATACGCTTTGATTTTGTGTAAAATTGGCATTTTTCTAAATTTTAAATGTTACTTATTGTTGTTTTTGTTCACTATCATTTTCAAGGATCTTTCATCGCAAATACCCTCCCAGCCATTGCGAATACCCTATTGTCATTGCGAGGAACGAAGCAATCTCACCTTTCCACTGCAAACATCTGCCAGTCTTGCGGGCTTTTCCTACTGTCATTGCGGATACCCTCTTAGTTGTTGGGAGTACCCTCCTGTCATTACTAGCGCTAGTGAATCAATCCCAACCATACGAAGATTGCTTCGTGGCCTCGCAATGATGGGGGAGCGAAGACTGCTTCATCGTACCTCCTCGCATGACAGGAGGGTGTTCGCAATGACGGTGATGCTTTCTTGTAATGACCTTAATAAAAAGGATCCATTATATCCTTGATCTCATCATACAGATCGCACCACTGCGGATTTGCTGCATTGATAAGATCCTGTTTTCTCTGTCGTGACCCACCTTTCAGCTGCTTTTCCCTGGCTATGGCATCTCCTATTTCCTGAAAAGCTTCCCAGTAGACGAGTTTATACAGGTTATACCAGGAGGTAAAGCTGTTTTCATACGTCCCCTTTGCTGATGTTCCATTACCCTTTTCGGAAGGTCGGAAGTTACCCCCTACATACTAGGTGGTGTTATTTTTATTCGTCATGATGTATACGAATCCTGGTTTCATTTTTTTCTCAATTTTTTTCCTTCGAGCATCTTTCAGTCATTAAGAGAAGCATGTCATTGAACTGCCGTCATTGCGGGAAGCCTGCCATTGCGAGGAACGAAGCAATCCCACGAAACGGTGCGAGATCATTTTGTTCCTTGTAATGATATACGGAGAGATTGCTTCGTTCCTCGCAATGACAGAGGGCAATAAAATTGATAAAACCTCATAGGTTTTGGAAACCTATGAGGTTTGTTCTGCTTATTTCCAGTAGCTCCATCCGGTACCGTCATATACCGCAAGCATAGAGGTAGCCGTATCATAGACCATCGTTCCGGAAACAGGGCTGAGGATATTGGTTTCCGGAGCACTTACTTTGGGAAGCACCAATGCTTTGGTGGTGGATTCCAGCACCAATACCCCCGGTTTTGTGGTGGCGGCGGCTCCTATTACCGCTCCTGCAACACCATTGGTTACATCAATAGTTCCTGCATTTACATAAGGATTGGTGAGGGCGGTTCCTGCCTGCGTAAGATCTGTCCATACTCCATTCTGCTTTACCCTTACGGATTTAGTTGTTGTGTTCAGGACAAAAGTTCCGTTTACGGCATCCGAGGCGGTAGTAACCGATGGAAGGATGATGCCTTTGGCTTCGGTACCGAATTCCAGCAGCACACTGCTGTTGGTGATTGTTACAGGAGGTGTTTTTCCGATGGCAATCTGCGATTTTACCCCTGCTGAAAACAGCAGTGCCGCAGTGAACATACTTGATATGAGATATTTTTTCATTGTTTTTATTGTTTATGTTATGATTGATAAATGATAATTGATTTGAAGTACAATGACTTATCATTGAAAAATATAGGGTTAATTGATATTCAGTACTTATTCGGTCTTAAATGTCGGGTTCTTATAAAACCCTTCCGGAGTTTAAACCACCGAAAGGGCTGATTAATAAATCTGTGTTAAGCCATAAGCCAATCGCTAACAGCCAATTACCTACTGCGGGCTGAAGCCTGCTTTCTGTAAGGCATAAGACATCAGGTTGTGAAGGAAAACCTCCTGAGCCGTATCTATCGCTGTTCCCGCAACTGCCGTAGCACGGTAGATCCCTTCATCATACACAAAGATCGCTCTGCCTTTTGTACCTGTAATATAAACGCCTACGTTCTCAGTACTGCTGGTATTGTTTGTACTGGTAGATGTGGCATAGTTCATATAAGCGGTAATAAAGGAGCCTGCAGGAATGTTTGCTACCGGAGGAACAGATGAACCATTAGCCCCCGTGATGGTAATACCCCCGCCGGTTAATGTTGCCGTATTGAAGATGCCGTTCGAGATCTGGTTGTTCAGCGTTCTTGCCTGGGCGTTTGAGCCGGCCTGATTATCCACATTCTGACTTACAGGACCGCTGCCACCGAATGCCGTATTTTCTGTATTTCCTACCAAAAAACCATCCATAAGGATGAAAACTACTCCTCCAAGATCTGTGTAGTCTTTCAGTTTTGTAGCGGAAGCTGCAGACATTGTATTGTATCCTGTCACAATGATGTCGTACTTCGCTTTCAGCTGTGCGGCAGTTACAGTGGCAGGTGCAGCGTCTACATCTGATTGGGCACTGATCCAGTTCCAGCCTGTAATTCCTTTAAATGTTCCGGAAGGACCATAGTTCGCAGTATTTTCCAGCTGAGATCTGAAGGCAGTATGACCGGAGAAGAAGTTAAATCCGTTAACTCCCCAATAGCCTATATTCACTTTTCTTGCGCCACAGGAAGGGGTGATACAGTTCCATCCTGTTCTGGTAGGATCGGAAGCCGGAGCGGTTCCCCTGTAAAGCTGAACACAGTTCGCTGCTGCATCGGTATTGTAGATCATCATCCCTTCTACAGGAGCAAGAAGGTCTCTTTGTGCAGTAGTCATTTGGGTGATCACAAAGCCTTTTTCTGCACCGTCCAGCACAATATGCCCGTTCGGCACATTCTGTGGCCAGCCTGCGGCCTTAGCGGCTTTGGTAAGGATACCTACTTTAGAAGGTAATGGCGTACCCGTGGCACCTGGCTTGGTACAGTTTGAGCCTGTTAAAGCATCACACTCATTAAGGGCAGCATTTTGTGAGAATCCTGCGCCCTGCCCCTGGTCTCCGCCAATATCTGCAGCACCTCCGGAGTTTACTACTGTTGGCACCCCCTGAGTATCTATGCAGCTGCCTGTAGCACAAAGGTTTTGATTGGATGCCGCAGAACCTGTTCCTACCGAAAGCCCTGATGCGGCGGTTACCAGCTGAGCGGTAGTAACGTTTTCGTCCCCCTCGATGGCATCGACGCAGCCGTCGTTGTCGCTGTCCAGATCCAGTCTGTTCCAAATGCCATCATTATCGCTATCTATATCAAAACAACCTCCTAAAATAGCCATATCATTATAACCAGCTGTTCCCGGTCTTACCTGTTCCTGTTCTATTCTGCTGATGCCCACCGTCTTCGGAAAGGTGATTCTTACCCAGGATGGGGCCCCGGTTTGATTTCCTGAAGGAGATGTTACATAGATACTCTGACCAGCCGGATAAGTTACCGAACCAATACCGCTTCCTACATTGACTACATATCCATTTGCAGAAATTAAATTTCCACTGACATCGTAGAATCTCAATGTTGCAGTCTCTGCATTATCTACATCGTCCAGTGCGACATCCAATCCGTAGACAGGACGGTTGAACGTAACAACATTGGTATCTGAGCTTGTGCTGTTATAAATCTCGTCTACTTTATATCCGTATACTGTTTGACCAGCATCCATACCTCCGTTGATGGTTGCATTTTTAAAAGTTGCAGTAAAGGCCGTTGCACCGGATCCGTAATATGTTTTTACGACTCCTGTTGTAGTAGGTGCTAATGCATTCAAAGGATTGGCACATCCTCTTTCATCAGTATCAAGGATACCGTCATTATCATCATCCAGATCTATGTCATCGGTAATACCGTCACCATCCGAGTCCAGGCATCCGTTGATACTGCTGTTCTGTGAAGACCCGATTCCCTGCCCCTGATCTCCGCCAATATCGGCTGCTCCTCCGGAGTTCACTAATTTTGGTACACCCTGCGTATCTACGCAGCTGCCGGATGCACAAAGGTTCTGGTTCTGGGCTGTCGTAGGCGATCCTGCCGAAAGCCCTGATGCTGCAGTCACCAGCTGAGCGGCGGTAACATTTTCGTCCCCCTCGATGGCATCGACGCAGCCGTCGTTGTCTGAGTCTAAGTCTAGGTAACTGGGAATGCCGTCATTGTCGGGATCCTGATTACATGTGCTTCTAGATAATAGTTTTACAGCCTGTAGCTCAAAACCATTACCAGCATAACCATTAGGATTGTTCCTAATCCTAAAGCTGCTGATGCCCTGAGGATAATTGATTGTAATGGAGGTAAAATTCACTCCTGATCCGGTTGTGCTTCCAATCGCTCCAGAAGAGGTTATATATGAGGTCGAAGAAAGCCCTGTAACCATAGAGGATGTAATAGGGTACACACTCCCATTGACGTAGACTTCCAACAATTCTGAAACAGAAGCAGAAGTACCGCTGATATTTGTGGTTTGTGGGATCTGTAAAGAATATACGGGATTTGTAAATGTGTATAATACAGATTCATCCTGGCTGCCTTGCCCTATCCAATAAGTATATCCTGAGGTAGTCGGGTTCACAGAGCCGTCTCCTCCCACCACAGAAAATGTGGCATCTGATGTTGTAGTTCTTCCCAAAGTAACTGTGGTATTATCTACACATTTTTCCACAGTATCCAAAATCCCATCATTGTCATTGTCCAAGTCTACGGAATCATCAATGCCATCTCCATCTATATCCTTTATTACTATAAGACAAATATTCCCCACATTATTGGCAAGGTTGCTGCTGAGACCGCTGATATTTGAGGCACTGTTGGTAAATGCCGCGGGGTTACTGCCGCAGCTGATGTTGGTCTGTCCCGCTGCATTGGTCACATTGACGCTAATGGTTGCCGTAGTATTAGCGGCAATAGAATATCCAGATGCTGTGATGGAAGTACCGCCTGCTGTTGCTGCAGTAGTGCCTCCGGTAAGACCTGTCACCTGTACATTAGGTGTAGAAGCTATCCTAAGACCACTTGGGAGGCTGTCTGTAAAGCTTAGTCCCGTTTGTGCGGTAGAAGTGCCAAAATTATTATCAATAGTAAAGGTATAAGTAGCCGTACTACCATCTGAAATAGCTGATGGAGATACACTTTTGGTAAGACCTGTTACTGGCAATACACTACTGCCGCACAACCCAAAATAGCTAATATTGCCATTGTTTCCAAAAGCATCTCTTCCTGATGAAAAGTTGATCGTGATTCTTGTAAAACTTTCTGTAGAAGATAATTTAAATACCCCTCCTCCGATAACATTATTATTATTAAACTGCAGTGCGGTAGATGCCAATAGAAGCAAATTGCAGGATCCTAAATCCACTATATTAGAAGTACCTTTATTCGAAGTGATCTGATAAGTTGATGCAGATCCTGCATTTGCTATTTGGAATATTATATTGTTTACAGGTTTAGAAAAGTTAATCTCTGTAGTGCCTGCAATTCCCCACGCAATTCCATTAACTACCGCATTCGAAGTACCGCAAACATACCGAGTTCCAGTATCCTGACCAGCCATTAATACGGTACTGGTAGTTGTAACGGTAATACCATTATAGTTAACGGTGCCATTAGCAGGAAAATTACTACTAGTACATTGAGACCGAAACTCACTGTTCCCCATTAATAAAAAAATCGGGATCAATATTTTTGTGAAAATATTTTTAATTTTATCTACTGTCCATTTGCTAGAAACCGCATTTTTATATTGTAGGGCTATTATGCGAATGTCATGTTGTATATTTTTTACCATTTTTTATATTATTAAAGATTTGCTGTTTCTCTATTTTCGAACCAACCTGTTTTATTTTTTTGAAGATGTTAATCATAAAAGGTTTGTTTCATTGTTTATCTTACGAATGTTCATTTTTACTACCCAACGCAAAAGCAGCCGGAGGATCTTCCCAGAATCTGCCCTTTGTTCCGGCTGCAAAAACACAAATGATACAATGCGTTGGATAGTTTTTTGATATTGCTCGCCTGTCATTGCGAGCGTTACTCTACTCATGGCGAGCGTTAGCGAAGCAATCTAAGAGTGCAGAGATTGCTTCGCTCGAAATTATCACTGTTATTTAGGAGTGTACTTCGTATCCATGTTTTTATCATATTAATTGACATAAAAAGTATTTTTATAAGTTTAAAAGCATTAGAAAAGATATTCCGGCAACTTTTACAAGGTCCTTGCCCTTCACCGGATGTTTACATTTTTGTGTATCCGAACTGCCGGAGATATCCAATCACTAACACTCTATATTTTTAATCGGGCTTATTTCTACTGTTAAGCATTACCGATAAGCTGAAAGAATGGTGGTTACTGAGATGATTTTATGTACCAATCCTGTTCAGAATAACCGTATTTTGGCCGCTGTTATTTGGAAAATCAAAATTCTTTGAAACCGCAACAGTTATAACGTCCCCGATATTAAGTTGCTTCTGAAACTCTGCTACTCCTGATGCAGGAATGGCTGAATAACTTAAAGAATACACTTCCGCATTATTCACATAGAACCTGTATTTCAATTCCTGAGCGTTGATGTTGCTTCCCGTTACCCCGCAAGACATGGAAATTTTATAAAGTCCGCTTTTACCGACAGTAATGATATTATTATTCAAAGTAAAATTTTCCGAGTGTGTACTTCCCACGGTCTGACTAGACAGCTTCATGCTCTTTGTTAACCCGGATCCTGTATATCCTGTACCTTCATAATTCACGAACAGGCTGCTGGCTTGCTGAGCATTTATTGACAGTGATAAAATGAGCAATATCAAAGTCAGGAATGTATTTTTTTTATTATTCATAACGATTAAATTTATTAGTGAGCTATTCATTTATCACGGTTTCCAAAAGCTCCAAACCGTACCGTTGTACACGGCAAGTTGCTTTTTAACAGTATCATAAGCCATCATTCCGGGTGAAGGGTTTTTGATGGTAAGATGCGGACTTGCAACCTTAGGTAAAACCATTGCTTTATTTGTATCTGTCAGTACGAGGATTCCTGTGGTATTGTCAGATACCGCACTGGTCCCGATCGCTACTTTAGAACCTGCTTCTTCTTTTCTATTGTCCTGTAGAGACGAGTCTACAGCATTAAATTGGGTATATGTAACATCATTATTGGAGGCATCCTTAACCGTCAGAGGAAAAGAAGGACTTCCCGTCAGATCAGACCAGGCACCGGCTTTCATAAATTTCACTTTTTTATCCGAGAGGTCAAAAATAAAGGTTCCATCTGCTATAGTTCCCTGCATACCGCGATAGCCTGCCCCCGTACCTGTATCATAAGCTGCAGGATTGCCGGAGACTGTAGACACCCAAGGCAGCACAAGGCCTTTTGCATTATCCGGAGCATCATAAAATTCCAAAGAAATATTAGAGCCGGATGTAGTTGTAGATTTTCCCACCGCGACCTGTGAAAACAGATGGAGTGAAGATATTATCGAAAGTATGAATACTAATTTTTTCATTGTTTTAATTTTATGAGAAGATAACAGAGGTGAGTTTCTATAGAGATATCATCTCTTTACCTTCGGTTGTACATGAAATTTATTATCCGATTAATCTGGGCAAGTTTGCGTGGTTATACAATGCCATGCCGGTGAAGAATCTCCTTCTTTAACAGTATACATTTTAAGACACTGTGCCTGCTGATCATAAACGATCATACCTTCTACCGGATTTGTAATAGTACTTAAGCCTGCTGTAGTAGCTACCCTGTTTATTACAAATCCTTTTTCTTTAGATTCCAAAGCCGTCCATGCTCCTTTTCGCACCATTGGCCAGTTTCCATTATCGGTTCCAGCTCTTCCTAATGCAGTAATACCGTGCTTGGTATCTAAAGTAGTTCCGCCGGTAGCAGCAGGTTTATAACAGAATGGAGGAACAAGGCATACTGCATCCTGTATCAGAGGGTCTATAGATGTTCCTACCCCCTGACCGGTGGTATTGCTATAACCCGATGGAGGCGATGCAAACTGTGGTATCCCCTGGCTGTTCACACAAGAATTCCCTGCACATAGGTTTCTATTAGAAGCAGTAGATCCTGTACCTACCGTTACCGTTCCTCCTGCATTGACAAGCTGGGAAGAAGTAATGGAAGCGCTTCCCTCTAAGGCATCCAGACAGCCGTCATTATCAGAATCCAGATCCAGATAATCCGGAATACCATCTCCATCCGTATCTTTAAAGCTATTGGCGGAACTTGATCCTGAAAGAAGGCTTACTCCTCCAATTGAAAGAGGCGTTGCATCCGAAATACTACTGCCCGTACCATACCAATCGGTAAAAAAAGCGACATCGCCTGTAGTAGAACTTATACTTACAGAAGATCCGGCTATAATTCCATCTGCTGCAGTTAATGTTACATACGAGTAACTTGAATCATAAGAAAACGCTGCCCAACCTGTAATAGGGTTTCCATTATACAACATTTTGCTTGTCTGCGCCGTCTTCACGAAGATCGTAAGATTATTTGATGCAGTCATTGAGCTCGGAACAATCATTTTAGCTGGTCCTAAAGTAGCCTTATTTACGTCCTGTATGGTCGTTACCGAAGGATCGCTATCATACGGTACTACCTTAATAAACTGCACAGGGTTATTGGTTTCTATTATCTGTGCAGAACCTATAGACTGAGTATAGGTATAAGTATCTCCAGCATTTGCTAGGACTGCCACCGTCGATCCATCTACCCTAATTGCAGTATTATTTTGCGTAGCAGTTATTTGCATTAACCCCGTATTAGCAGGACTTCTGGTAAAGAATTTTGTTCCCAGCAACCTGTCTGGCAATAAATATTCTAATGTATTATCACAAGCTCCACCAGTAGCGTTGGCACATAAATTATAGACCATAATACCCACATTTTTTGACGAAGATACCGTGTAACCTGATATGTCTGTGCCGGGAGCAAAGTCGGCTATATAATTCTGACCACTATTTACAGTGAATGACGCAACAGTATTTCCTGCTTTATTTTTAACAATTACATTGTTACTATCGGTTGAACTAATAATTTGAATACCTCTATTGAAGCCAGACGGATTAACATATGCAGAGATTGTATACTTATTTCCCCATATAGAAGGGGGATAGACAACTGCTGCATCTGCAGAGAAGTTATCTCCGTAAATCTCCTGAACTATGGAAACGGGTGCAGAAGATGAGACAGTAACAAATTTTCCGTTTGTCACCTGATTTGTAGGCCAATCTGGAATTTGGGATTGCGTAAGGTTAATCGCTAAAATTCCAGCCGAAGGTATTGTAGTGGTAATATTACTACCGTTAAATGGTTTATAAGTAATGGATGTACCCGCAGTTCCAGTTATATACAAATTCCACCTGGCCTGACCAGCTACATTAACAGTAGGAGTATTGTATAACTTAAATGCCGAATCATTTAAAGAAACCGGTCCTTCTACACTATCCGGAATACCATCATTATCAGCATCCAAGTCATTAACATCTTTCACTCCATCTCCATCCGAATCCAGATTCGGATCAATAACGACAGGTGCAGGCAGTGGTACCGGATAATCTTCTATTTCCCCATTGGCAAATGCAGTGCCGGTAGTATATAATCCTGTGCTAAGACCATCAGCTATAGAGCGTTCATCCACCTGTAATGTAGCAGTATTATCTGCCAAAGCAACGGTAGTTAATCTTAATCTCATATAACTGCGGGTAGCTCCTGTATCAAAGTAAAAAGGAGAAGACCACGTTAAGACTACAGTCTGCGCACCTGAAGTACCTGTTACCGATGCAGAAGTATATTCTGAGGAAGAAAAACGTCCGTCTCCGTCCATATCAATCCATCCGTGCAGGGTAGCAGTACCAGCTAACGTTTTATAAACATTTACATTGACACTGTATGTTGTAATATTACCGTTGAGCTGTGGAAGTGTGCCTGTAATTCCATCTTCATCAGCTCCGTCGCCATTGGTTCCTCCATTGTCAGCACCAGCTGCTACTGCATTTTTACTGGTTTCAATATCATATGTACCTCCCAGATAAAGGGTAGAGCCCGGTATATGTCTTGCAGGGATTACATCATTGTTGGTATTAAGTTCGTAGCTGTTTGGGGCATCTCCAAAATCAAATACAGGATTTACGCCGAAACGGTAATCTTCTACTTCACCGATGGTCGACTGATAGTAAGCCCCTGTTGTCTGGGTACCGTCTGCAATAGCGCGTTCATCATACGTTGTAGCCGTATTGTTATTTAACGCAGCAGCCGATAGTCTGAAACGTACGTACACATTATCAGATGCAATCTGTGCGGTCACACTTGCAGGCCAGGTGACCGTAACAGAAGTGCTTGTTGCAGAACTATTGATTGCCGAAGAAACTACAGCCTCATTGTCTTCGAAGATGCCGTTGTTGTTGGCATCCAGCCACCCATAAAGATATTTGGCACTTCCTGTTTTGTTGGTTACTGGCACCGTAAGACTGAATGTCTGTGTAGGCGTCACTTTGAAAAGAGTAGGATTGCTGATGCCATCTTCATCTGCTCCGTCTCCGTTAGGATTATTGTTGTCTGCTCCATTACTCACTGAATTTGGTAATGTTTCCTCATCCGGTTTTCCTCCTATATAGAGGTTATCATCCGCCGCCTGTCTTGCAGGGACAAAATTTCCTACAGGCTGCTCGTACGATACAGGGACATCCCCATTATCGTAAAGATTGGTTATCACAAACTGATAATCTTCTACCTCACCGTCTCCATATCCTGCTCCATAGCTGCGGGTATCGATTTTAGCAAGATCTGTAGCTGTGCCACTTCCATAGTTTCCATTCGTCAACGAAGTGTCAGATAATCTGAATCTTACATAGGTTTTCCCTGCGGTAATCACAGATGTGGAAGCATTGGTGTTGCTCCAGGTAAAGGTAACACTTGCTGTACCGTTGGTGGCGGCTACAAGAGGTGTAGCACTTGTTGTTCCTGCTTCATCTCCACTGAATTTCCCGTCTCCATTCAAATCTATCCAAGCGTATATATAAGCATATTTCGCAGCTGACGTTTTGTTGTTTACGGGAATGGTAATACTGAAAGGTAATCCCGATTTTACTGTCTGCGGTGTACTTACTGCGTCTTCATCTGCTCCGTCTCCATTGGTTCCGTTATTATCGGAAGGTGATGTTACACTTGCAGGAGTCAATTCATAATCTATGGTTGTCCCCATTGTAAAGGTCGCTGTTCCTGCTGGGTCATTGGTCTGGGTGGCTGGTGTGAAAACACTGGCAACAGTTTCATAAGATGTCGGTACATCCCCGTAGTCACGCGTCACCGTAAGCTGGTAATCTTCCACTTCTCCATAAGAAGCTATACCATAATCGCCTGTACTCAAACCGTCAGCAATTGCTCTTTCATCTACTACGGTATTGGTAGTGGCAGTGAAATTATCATCAGCTATGGAAGCTCCTGCACTAGGCTGTATCAATCTTAGCCTTAGATATACTTTCGAAGTAGCTGCAGGAATCAGATTAACCTGCACAGCCGAAAAGCTTATAGTAGCAGTAGTAGCATTATTGGCAACGTTGACAGCAGTGTATTCTCCTGCTTCAAATCTTCCATTGCTGTTTGTATCAAGCCAAGCATATAGCATGGCATTGCTTCCTGTAGTATTTTTTACATTCACAACATAGTTGTTTACCAAATTTGTTCTGATATTAAGCTGTGAAGCAGAAAGACCATCATCAGAAATACCATCGCCATTACTTCCGTTGTTGTCAGCTCCGGCTGCCACTGATAGAGGTGCCGTTTCCAGGGTATATGAACTCCCTAAAGAAAGCTGGGAGCTGGGAAGGTTTCTTGCCGGTTTGTAGTTGGTAGTCGCTGTCCCGTCCTTGTTCATATCATAAGATGTGGGAGCATCCCCAAAATCGTATGTAGTATTAACTAAAAACTGGTAATCTTCTACTTCTCCGTCTCCTGTACCTACACCATAGCTTCGCGTATCAATCGATGTTGCAGTACCGCTGTTGGCATTGGTTAATGAAGTATCAGATAATCTGAATCTTACATAGGTCTTCCCTGCGGTAATCACAGATGTGGAAGCATTGGTGTTGCTCCAGGTAAAGGTAACATTCGCTGTACCGTTGGTGGCGGCTACAAGAGGTGTAGCACTTGCTGTTCCGGCTTCATCTCCACTGAATTTCCCGTCTCCATTCAAATCTATCCAAGCGTATACATAAGCATATCTATTAGCAGTCGTTTTGTTATTTACAGGAATGGTAATACTGAAAGGCAATCCTGATCTTACTGTCTGAGGTGTACTTACCGCATCCTCATCCAGCCCGTCTCCGTTGGTTCCGTTGTTATCGGCTGGGGATGTTACACTCGCAGGGGACAATTCATAATCAATCGTAGTTCCCATCGTAAATGAAGCCAGTCCTGTAGCATCGTTCGTCTGGGAAGCTGCCGTAGAGGCGCTCCCGTTTTCATACGATACCGGGGCATCCCCAAAGTCTCGCGTTACCGTCAGTTGGTAATCTTCAACCTCTCCGTAAGATGCATATTGATAAGCTCCGCTGATCAGTCCGTCTGCTATCGCTCTCTCATCTACAACCGTTGGATTGGTGCCTGTTGTCTGATCCTGGATCGTTGACAAT
>CAJYXJ010000070.1 GCA_913778085.1 uncultured Chryseobacterium sp. | reverse complement strand
CATATTATTATTCTATTATTTTAGGATATGCGGTATTTATAAGGTTTGTAGAACCTTCACTATTTTTTATTATCAAAGCTTTAGTTACATTTTCTATAATAGTTCCATCCGGCATAATTACTTTACCTAAACCTTTAGGTATATCAATTATATTTTCTCCTTCCTTTAGATTTATCCAGTTCATTTTAATAATCTCAGCTGCTTGCTCATCATTTGTCCATAATCCTTGAGGTTTTTTTTTATTTCCAGCAGCACGACCAATTAATGATTTTAAATTTTTCTTTCCATGTCTAGTGAATGCATGTCCAAAGGTTTTTTCACTTTTTGCATTCCAATTAATAGTTTGGTCCAGTATATTTATTGCCTTACCATCATCAAAAGCTTTTTTTAGAACGAGCTTCTCTTCATCCAATAAATAATCAAAGTTATCAATAATTTTCATTGCTTTGAGTTGCAATACAAAATTTTCAAAACCTATTACGCCTTTTTTAATTGCATAGTAGGCGACCTTGGTTAATTGTGGAAGTGCATTGACATTTATACCCATATTTGCAGTGAATAGTTCTATTCTAGCTGATTGCATAGCAGAGTTTAGTTTATTTTCCAACTCCGCCTGTCTTACAATATTTCGCTGCACCCTTTCCTCAAGACCTTCAATTTTCGCCAAATCACTTTCAAGTTTGGACAATGCTTCTGTAGTATTCTCTGCTTCATTAAAGGCTTTACCGGCCGCAGCAATAGGTTTTGCAGATTTAAGTATGGCGGCTAAAGCCCCTGCATCTAAAGCGACTCCGGCAATGGCAATTACAACCCAAAGTAAACTTGGATCATCAGAAAGCAAGCCTACATCATGAAACTCATTATTATTTTTATATTCCTTGATAGTATCATACGCAACATCGATACTTACTGCCAGCGACAGTGCACCCCCGGCAATAACTACCGGAGTTGCCGCTCCCCAGGTTACTACAATTAAGGCGAGAGCAAAAATACCTTCACAGATACTTAATAGTACTTTCAGACCTCTTAATTTTTCATGTTTTGCTGTAATGATACGGTCATAAATGCTACTTTTTTCAATGTTTTGTTTTGCATAGGAAGCTTTAAACAAATTGTCAAGTTCATAAATATGCTCGGGATTCTCTCTGATATTAGTAATAACATCATCTACTTTTTCATTTTGTGAAATGATATAATTATGCAGGAATTCTTTTAGATCATTTATATTGGTAATCTCCGCAAATTCTTCTTTATCAAATCCAGGATCATTTACCAACGGTGTCTGCTTTGACAATTTACTTATAGATTCGTTGGCATCATCTATTTTGGATTGACCAAGATTGAATTGTTCAGGGTCATAATAAGAGATTCCGTGTTCAAGTACTATTTTCGAATTTTCTTTAATTTGAGATCCGATTTTATAGTTCTCTTTAGCCCCAGACTTTATAATGTTTTGGGAAAGTCTATTCAAAAAAACAGGATTATTTAGTTTTTTATCTTCTTCAAATAAGGTATGTTTATAATGTTGCAGCATTTCTGTACCAATGCGGACGGTTTCTTTTTCAAAAGTGTTTTCATAACTTTTAATATAAAATTCAAATTCTTCAATACTGGCAAAACCATTCGTGATCATTGCTTCGGTAAGTTCTCTTTCAGCAATGGCATGAACTGGATTAGCTACGATAATAGGGTCTTTGATTGTACCCTGGTTGGTAGTAGTTGAAATTTGAAGATAGCGGGTGTATTGTGTATACAATTCCTCCAAACCATATAACTTGGTTTTTACACTTTCTAATTCATCCTGTTCTTTATTTTTTGTATTCCTTTCTTCAATGTAGTTTCTAAGCGATGCTTCAAGAACTTTTAAATCCGTCGTCTCCTGCGAAACTTTACTTTGATAATCAGCTATTTCTGCATCTGATAGCTGCCGCAACAGATCAAGGATGCGCATGCTTTGAATACTGTTTGCGGTGTTTAAGGTGTCTTTTATAAATTGTCTTTTTACTGGGGACAGCGTTTCCTCTCCTTTTTCTTCGTCTTTTCTGTTTGTTATGAAATTTTTAATGGATTTTCTTAATTCACCCGGGCTCGACTTTGCAGGACCCTCTTTATGATACATCTTTGCCCATTGTTCATCCATAATTCCCAGTTGCTTTTTTAGGGTAGCAATGCTTACTGTACAGAATGTTTCTTTTCCTATATAATTTTTATAAGAATACGTGCCAATATCCCATTTACGGTCTACAATCTTCCCGAAAATTTCAATATCTAAAAATTCAAAAAATTCCTGATCGCTTTTGATGCTCATCGGAACAATTCCGACACTTAATTTTACCGTCCCATCCGGCGGGTCAGCAGCTGGAAGTAGGGTTGTCTGTTTTTTCTGAGAGGTTGTTTCCGTCTTCTTATCATCTTCCCGATCCCCCGATTTCCCCAGTACCTCATCCATTTTCAGCAAAGTCCCCGAATCCAGCATTCCGGATGCTTTAATGCCGTGATCGCTCTGAAAGCGCATAAGTTCGGTACGCGTTTTATTCCAGAAGAGTGAACCGCTTTCGGGAGCTTTGTACCCCAATTGATTGAGTGCTTGATGAAGGGCGGATACGTGCAGCCCGTTTTCGGAAAACTGCATTCTGGATAAGCCTCTTTCTATTTTATTGAAGGCCCTGTTTTTAAACGGGGCATAGGTTATTTGGGTAACTTCCGTATTGGTGAGGGAGATTCTGGCATCCTGGTTGGTAATCGGCTCGTATTTTTTCTCTTCCTCTTCATGGAAATTTTCTGCTTCGAAACGTTTGGCCCTGGGCGCAAAAGTTTTATGGTGTCTGCTCATATTTTTTAAGTGTTGGTGATGGTTATCGTTTTTACCCTGAATTTCTTACAAACGGACTGAGACGGGACTGGTTTTTCCCGAAAGCCTTTTCATTTTCGATCATCAGATAAGGGCTCAGTAAAGAATGGGTGATGATGGTTTCGTTAAGGTCGTGCAATGCAATGGCCGCATTTTTCATGATGTTGCGGATATTGGCTCCGGTGTAGGAATATTCTTTGGTGATGTGTTTCAGAAGGTCATCACTTTCAAAGGTTACATTTTTCGGCAGGTAATGCTTCCAGAGAGCTTCCCGGGTTGTTTCCGAAGGCCTGATCACATTAATGGAAACATCAATACGCCGTTTGAAAGCATCATCCATATTGTTTTCAAAATTGGAAGCGAGAATGGTTAATCCGTCAAATTTTTCAATCCGCTGAAGCAGATAGGAAACTTCCTGGTTGGCATACCGGTCGTGAGCATCTTTCACATCCGAACGTTTTCCAAAGAGAGCATCCGCTTCGTCGAAAAACAGCATGCAATTTTTACCCTGGAGGCGGTTGAACAGCACTTCAAGATTTTTCTCCGTTTCCCCAATGTATTTGCTGACCACCTGAGACAGGTCCACATGATACATATCGATCCCATACGTATTGGCCAGAATTCCCGCCAGCATGGTTTTCCCTGTTCCCGGTGCGCCGTAAAACAGCGCGATAAAGCCTGGTTTAAAGCTGTGTTCCTTACTTTTTCCTTTGAAAAAGCCGTTTTCCAGGGCTTTAATGTAATGGCCGATCGGCTTTATCTGCTCCCTGACGGTATTTTCCAGGATAATATCATCCATTGTAAGATCCGACTGGTAAAGCTTTCCGGGAAAATAAGACCCATGGTCCAGCTGGGGCTTCTGCCCGGCCAGGAAATAATTCAGGTAAGCCGTATCCAGCTCAATTTTCCCGTGGATAAATTCTGTCGACGAGCGGTTGTACACAATATCGTTCTGCAGGAGAACACTGCCGGTTATCAATTGTGCACTGTACTGTGACCACAAAGAAAGATCTTTGCCGGCGAGCAGGAAAAGAGCGGTCTGAAATGTAGGCTTAAAACTCCGGTTTACCTTGTTATATTCACCGCCTGCCTCAATGGCAAAGGCATTGCTGCTTTCTTCAATCTGCACAAAGGTCTTCAGGATGGATGGAAAATGAGAAGAAGCAATACCCAACGCCAAAATAACACGGTCTATTTCGGTAAGATGATGGGTTTGCACCGTAATCGAATAGGGCGATCCGTCATCCTGTGTAGGCGGTTCCGGTACTTTATGCTCAGGGCATTCTTCTGTTTCTTCTTCCGAAAACAATTCCCTGCACCGCATATCAATAAGCTGCTGCAGCCACTTCATTTCTTCATTCAAAGCAGTATGGCTGATATCGGATTGAAACATAGAATCCTTTTGTCCAGCTTCTTTTATTTTTAGAAGAGATTTTTGCTGATATTTTTCAGCCAGAAAAAGAGGAGATTCCATAATTATATTAAATTGATGTTATTAAAATTGATAAGTGGGTTAAACCGGGAAACAAAAGGACAAAAATTTCCGCATTGCCTGATCGGAAATTATGATAAACAAACTGTTACGAATCACTCACCAGTTCACATACATAAACTTTTCCTTCCACGGCAGCTTCACCAGGCCGATGCCCCAGGCCAGCTTGTCCAGCAGGATATCCTGGGTTTTACGCTCTACAGTGAGGATATAATCGTAGTCCGTGACCGTCAGTTTGCCCGGGCGTTGGAAAAACTCGTTCTGTAATAAGGCGGCGGAAGAATTCTTCATCGGGTTCCAGTTGTGTTGCACGCTTTCGATGACGTTTTTAGCCTGGATTTTGTGTTTGCGCGACAGTTTAACATGCCGGCTGATCGGCTGATGCACCGGGATATTGCATAAGAATTTCTCAAAGACCATGTCGCATTCGGGAGCGTTTGTTTTTCCGGTAGCGATGTAATGGAGGAGGTGGGCACCCAATTCGGGGTCAAGGAGCTGTAGGGTTTTCGGATCCAGCAGATCGCAGTGCTCAAAAAATGTTTTGATGAAAGGATGGATCAGAATGAGGCCAGCATTTAGCACATACTGTCCGTCATCCGGTATTGCATCTTCCTGTACTATCCTGTCTTCTTGTTGAACCGTTTCCATAGAAGATCCTGCGTATTCCCGGGAAGTCGGCCGGTAGGTTTTCAGGCTTTCTGAAATCTTTTTTTCAATCTCTTTTTCTTTAATGAGAGGAAATAATTTAATGATCGTTTTCAGGTTCTTATGAAGACACTCTTTCTGCTGCGGAGAACCTGTTGCTATCACTTTTTCGAGTGACAGCATCAGAGATTCCTGCAAATTATGGCTTGATAAAGCGGCATATTCTGTTACTGCATTCAACACCAGGTGCCAGACCATCATCCGGTCGCGAAAGCCAAGCCTTGAAATAGAGCGGATGATCTCGGCTTGCAGGTTAATTTCCGGGTTGTCGTTCTTTAAAACAACGCTGCATAACTGTTCAAGCTGCAAATCGGTGAGTTGATGGATCATCCGGTCCTGCACCTGTTGCTTGGATAGGACCGGAAGGATACTTTTCGGGAAAATATCTGTTGAAATCAGGTTTTTAAATACGGCAGGCTCCAGAAAATTTGAGCCTTTTCTATCCGGGTTCCACCAAGGCATGGAACCATGTTCAAGAAAGTAGATAAATGTCCGGATCTTCTTTTCCCGGCTGCCAACCAGATAGCCTTCCGCAGGTTCTGCTTTTTCAGGTTCCTGACTTAAAACGGATTTCGCCATTCCGGACAGTTCTTCTTTAAGTTGCTGAACGATCGTGTCCCTTAATTCAGTATCCAGTGCACTGTTTTTTATGTCGAGGTTCAGTTCAAGTTTAGGAATCTGCAGCGTCTGCCCGGACAGTTGATGCTCCAGGGTTTCAATATACTTTTCTATTTTGGGAAAAACATCAATAGACAGGAAGTTGCTGATGTCTTCTCTGATGCGCTCTGCTTTTTCTTTGTTGCTGACGGTAATCTCGACAAAAATTTTCTGAATGATATGATCCTGATTCACATGAAATGGTTTTAAATGATGGTATGGTTATTTGCCGGATAGATGGTGGTTAGTTGAACTCTCCACCCCAAAAACCGGCAGGGCAGAGGCTGGATTTCGATTTCTGTTTGGCACTCAGCCTGCACCCGCAACCCCGGATAAAGCCTTCTTTCGGCGCGGATGCTACTTCCATAGTCCGAGGATTGATCCATTTCTGGGTATCACAGTTGTTGCCGTTTTTCAGAGGACAGACATTACATATTTCTTCCCTTACAGCATAGATGTATTCCTCTTTTTGATCCGCCAGTCCTATTTTTGAGCGTAGTTCGTTAAGATGGCCTTCAATGATTTCATTACGCTGGCCGAAGATTTTTTTAATATTCATTGGATTAGGTTTTAAATTGATGGGCCAAAATTAGAAGAAGAAAATCTGTTTTACGAATGATAAGGCACCTCTGTTCAGTCTTTGCAGTAAAGGGGAAAATTGCAAATTATACAGTATATCGTTTCCGTAAGGTGTGGAAGTAATAATATTCAGATCGCAGCCGGAAATTTCACTTTTAAATGATGATATTTTAAATAGCGGTATTTTCAACGTTCATGCTATACGATATCAGACTAATGAAAAAATCAGAAAAAATTAAGCTGTAATTTATATAGATTTAAATTTTTTTAAATACCAAAATGAAGTGTGTCAAATACCGGAATTTTCGTTTGTATTCAGTCAGTGATTTTTCCTCTATAAATTTTGTTGATTTTTGAAGTGTTATTAAAGTGTTGGTTTTTAGTGTTTTAAATTTGTATTTTTGTCTTATTTTTTTCAAAAGTAAAAATCCCACTTACTGCAAAGACAGGTTTGAACCCCTGAAATATTTGTGTTTTGATGAAGGGTAATTGTATGTTTGCACCATAATACTAAAGAACAAAATTATGATAAACAAAGTATTGACTGTTTTAAAAGACCGGCTGAATAATGCAGACATTATAAATGATACGGTTGTTGTTGCAGATGTGGCAAAACATGATGACGGTACTTCAGGCCTGAGTGATAAGGTGATCATTACACTGCTGAACGTTCAGGAAGAATCTACACTGAAAAATGCTCCGAGATACCATAAGACACAAATAAGTACGACCGCCCCTAAATATGAAATGAAAATGGAGAGTGATCCCGCTTACGTTAATCTGTATGTGATGATCTCTGCCAACAGGGCGTCTTACGAAGGATCTTTGGTCAGTATTTCAAAAGTTATCGAAGTGATTCAGGCGAAAAATGTATTGGAATATGTAGATCCGGGAAATGACCGGACGAAAGATTTCAGCTTCAGGACAGAAATGCACTCGGTTCCTTTCGAGCAGCTAAGTTACGTCTGGGGATTACTTGGCGGGAAAGTGATGCCTTCCGTTCTGTATAAGATCAGCGTTATCAAAATCGCGGCTGTAACTTCGGAAGACGTTGCCTTGATCGATGAGGTGGCTATCAAAAGCATCACAGTCGATCAGCCATAAAAATAAAACGAATAACCTTTTAATTAAATTTACAACATGCCAAATCCAACTACACCAGGTGTTTCCGTTCAGGAAAACACAAGGCTCCCATATTCGGTTTCGTTAGCAGAATCAGCTGTGCCGGCATTCATCGGATATACCGAGCTGCAGCCTGCAAATTATACAAAGCCCCTCAAAATCAGCTCTCTTTTAGAATACGAACAATACTTCGGAAAAGCAAAAAAGGAAAGCATCCGCTTAAAGGACAATGAACAAGGTGTGATCATTATTGCACCGCAGGCAAAATTCCTGATGTATTATTCACTTCAGATGTACTTCGCCAATGGCGGCGGGCCGTGTTATATCGTTTCCGCCGGAACATACGCTTCCGCAAATCAGGGCGTACAGAAATCTGCTTTAGTAACGGGATTAAATATGACCGATACGATCAAGGAGCCGGTTCTGATTGTTTTTACCGATGCGGTATCGCTCACAGACCAGGACGAATTCTATGATCTTTATAACCTGGCTATCGCGAAAGCCGATGATGAAACCAAAAACAGGTTTGCCCTGCTGGATACCTATTACGGAAACTCCGTTACAACATCAGACAACCTCAACACCATCGAAAAGTTCAGAAATAAAATAAATACCACCAGCCATGCCGCTGCTTATTTCCCTCATTTGGAAACCGTGCTGAACTATACTTTTGATGAAACCCAGACGCCGATAACCCATATGGGCTTACAGGCAACCGGACAGAGCAGTGCTGTTTTTTATGCAAATGAGATTGCCGAATTGGATCGACTGAAAAGCCTGGCGAGCGACGAAATTTCAAGCGGATCCGAAAACTCTTTTGTTCTCGCCGATTTACTGGACCAGGCGATTGATGTCGCGGCAAAAGTGAAAGAGACAGCGGATGTAAAGACCGGTTTAACGACGGCGATCGATAATGCCAGATATCTTTCAGATGCGCTTTACGATGGGGTTATCGACGATTTTAATGAAAATACACCGGTTTTCAACGGGGAGTTTGAAGCCTTGAAAACCGCTGTTCTCAATGCAAAGGATGAAAAAGGAGATGCAGACGGCATCATCCTGAAAGATCTTCAGGCTTCGCATTCCGTACTATACAACCGGGTTAAAGAAGCAATCCGTTCTTTAAAAGTAATCCTGCCGCCTTCTTCAGCCATGGCCGGCGTATACGCCAGGGTGGACCGTATGAAAGGTCCGTGGAAAGCTCCTGCAAACATAAGCCTCAATGGCGTGGTTGCCCCCACCGAAAAAATCTCCGATCAGGAACAGTCGGATCTCAATATCCATTCCACCGGGAAATCTGTCAATGCGATCCGTACTTTCAGCGGGAAAGGTACCCTGGTCTGGGGAGCGAGAACACTTTCCGGAAAAGATAAAAAAGACGACGGGAAAGATAACGAATGGAAGTATATTCAGGTGCGGAGATATTATGACATGATCCGGTACGCCCTAAGCGGGGTCCTTGTAAACTTCATTGATGAACCCAATATATCATTCACATGGCTTCATGCCCGGACAACGTTGGAAAATTTCCTGAACCAGCAGTGGAAAGACGGTGCTTTGGCCGGCAGCATTCCGGAAGAAGCCTACCAAGTTGACGTAAAAGGCGATCAAACCAAGTCGAAAACCATGAATGTAACCGTAAAACTGGCATTGGTACGTCCCGCAGAATTCATTGTCCTGAATTTCTCCCATCAGTTACAACAATCTTAAAAAAACAAATCCATTCCGGATAACCATTCGAAGTTTCGCTTCGAGAAATAATTAATATTAACTTTAAATTTTAACAAATGAATTACAAAACCCCTGGAGTCTATGTGGAGGAGCTGGCAAAATTTCCGCCTTCCGTAGCACAAGTTGAAACGGCAATTCCTGCTTTTGTCGGATATACGGCAAAAGGGTCTCAGAAACCAACCAGAATCTCTTCAATGTTGGAGTACGAAAACCTTTTCGGAAAAGCCAATCAGGAAGCTTTCGCTGTAGCTTTTAAAGACGGTGTTGCTACGGCAACCCAAACCAGCATCAGCGATTATAAAATGTATTACGCCATGCAGATGTATTTTGCCAACGGTGGCGGGCCATGCTACATTGTTTCTGTAGGAAACTATCCGGATCCGGTAATGGCGGATTCTACTAATCCTGCAGATAAAACTTTATTAAAAGGTCTTGAATTATTAAAAAAAGAAGACGAGCCGACACTCATTGTTTTCCCGGATCTTCAAGGTCTTGTTGCTAATGCTGATGACGTTGCTGCTGCAACTGCAACAGCTCAGGTAATGACAAATAATAAGAACGCAGCTACAGATGCCAAGACGGCTTCCAAAGATGTTTCAGATGCTGTTCAGGCAGCTGTTACACTGCAGGCTGCTTTAGATGCTGTTGATGCTAAAGTAAATAGCTATACCGGCGCAACTACTGTTAATCCTGACAAAGTGAATGCTGCCCAAGCTGTTGCTGCTGCTGTTAAAACGGCTGCTAATCTGGCTGCAGCCAAAACGGCTGCTCAAGCTGTGGCTACTGCTTTTGATACTGATCTTGCTACTGCTACCGCTATAGCGACCGCAGCCTCTGCTAATGCAGCTAATGTAAATACCAAATCTAATGCTGCGGATATTACGAAAGCTTATTCATTATACAACAGCGCTTTAAGCCAAGCCGAGTTTATGAAAGACCGTTTCGTTATCATGGATGTTCTGGGAGACGACGTTATTTTCAGAAGCAAAGTAATCGGATCAGGATTGAAATATGGTGCAGCTTATTATCCGAATTTAAAAACCATTCTAAGCTATGATTTCGATGAGACTAAAGTACTGGTGACGGGTGCCTCAGGCGTAGCGAATCTGGCTGGTTTAAAATCTTTAAATTCAGACTTATACAACCAGGCTAAAAATGCCATTGCTTCAAAGCAGGTTGTCATGGCGCCTTCATCCGCAATGGCCGGTATTTATGCCAAAGTGGACAGCACTTCCGGAGTATTCAAAGCACCTGCTAACGTAGGACTTAATTATGTAGTAGCACCAACGGAAAAAATTTCCCAGGAAAGACAGGACGGTCTCAATGTAGATGCTGTCGCCGGAAAATCCATCAACGCGATCAGAACATTTACCGGTAAAGGAACTATGGTTTGGGGCGCAAGAACTCTGGACGGAAACAGCAACGAATGGAGGTATGTGTCGGTGAGACGTTTCTTCAACATGGTGGAAGAATCCGTGAAGAAATCTACTGAACGTTTTGTATTCGAGCCCAATACAGCCAATACATGGGTTCGTGTACAGACCATGATCGAAAATTTCCTGAATCAGCAGTGGAGAGACGGAGCATTAGCCGGAAGCAAGCCTGAAGAAGCCTACTATGTAAGCGTAGGTCTTAACAAAACGATGTCTGCCCAGGATATCCTGGAAGGAAGAATGATCATCGAAGTGGGAATGGCTGCGGTACGTCCTGCAGAATTTATTATTCTTCGTTTCTCTCACAAGCTGC
>CAJYXJ010000069.1 GCA_913778085.1 uncultured Chryseobacterium sp. | reverse complement strand
TGTAGGCTTCCAGGATCGCTGCATAATCTACGCCGCCTCTGGCTGCAGCGCCTCCTTTTGTAGAATGCAGGAAGAAATTGGCGTTGTTTCTTTGGGGTTCGGCTTTGCCGTTGGTAAAATCTTCGCTGTGGCAGGACCAAAAAATGGTCAGAAAGACTATCATTAAAGACAGCCTGAGAATAATTTTTCTCTTCATAGTCATTTTGTTTTTTATGGGTTAAATATACTCTTTTTTACTTAGATGCAATATTTTGTCTTTTGGTTGGAAAGATAAAATTTCGATCTACATGTATACAACGCAAAACTATTATTTATTTTTATTCAACATCATAAGAATTTTTATATTTTTGATAAAAATTCTTATAAATGAGTATAGGTACAAGGGTAAGACAATACAGGGAGGCCAGGAACTGGTCACAGGAAGACCTGGCCATGAGGCTGGATACCACACAGACCACCATATCCAATATAGAGTCTGACAAGAATGTTCCCAGTTCTATACTGCTGAATAAGATTGCCAAAGAATTGGAAGTAGATATAAATGAGTTGCTGAATGAAGGTGTTCAGGTAAATATTTCAAATAACCAGTTTAGTGATTTATCAAGTGCCGGTACTGTTAATCAGTATAATCCTGTTTACAATATGCAGTCTCCTGAGCTGGTAGAAAGTTTGTTGAAAAACCAGGAGCAGATCACCCAGCTTATCGAGATGCAGAACCGGCTTATTGAATCCCTGCTGAAAAAATAACCTTTTTGACAGGTTGCCTACTACTAAAAGGCTAATGCGGATAAACGGCTAAAGTGATGCGCATCAGTTTGCAGAGTCATGCGCATAAACCGGTCGGATTATGCGCATGATTTTTCTTAAGTAAAAATATTTTTTCCTGACCAGTAAGGTATCTATTTTTTTCATACATTCGTTATATAAAAAAACAGAATGTTTAACTTTAAAAAATGAAAAAAAATGCCGATTACATTTAATGTTGTTTCGAGAAAAAATCTTCAGGCACCTAACGATCCGCCAAAGTTTTATGCCGATATCGTAGGCAACGGGCAAACCACACTAGACGATCTCGCCCGCTACGCATCCACAGTTTCCACCGTATCCAAAGCCGACATCCTTGCCGTACTGGAAAGTACCTTTTCCAAAATTGCCCAGGATGTGGCAGATGGCAGAATTGTATATGTAGGAGAATATTTTACGGTACAGGCGGGTGGCTCCAGCGAAGGGAGGGATACGGCAGAACAGGTAAATGCATCCAGCATTACCAGCCTTAAAACCATTTTCAGGCCCGGTAAAATGATCAAGGATGCCTTGAAGCTTGCCACTGTGCAAAAGAAAGCATAGATTTGACAGCTTCTCAGAAGTAAATTGATAAATCAATTTGAAAGACAAAAGACTCCTTTTCGGGAGTCTTTCGTTTTTACAATCAGATTAAAATATGATCTACTTCTTATCTTTCTTCTCTCTTCTCTGAGCATCCAGAACGGCTATCGTCGCCAGGTTGACGATTTCGTCTACGCTGGAACGCATCTGTAAAACGTGTACCGGCTGCTTTAATCCCATCAGGATCGGGCCGATGACCTGTGCGGTCTTCATGCCGCGGATGATCTTGTAGGAAAGGTTGGCACTTTCAAGGTTCGGGAAGATGAAGGTATTTGCAGGCGTGGTCCCCAGTTTAGAGAAGGGATAATCGCTCAGGTGGTCTGCATTCATGGCAAAATCCGGCTGGATCTCTCCGTCCACGATCATTTTCGGATATTTCTCATGAAGGATGCTTACGGCTTTGGCTACCTTTTTTGAAGTTTCAGAGATGGCCGCGAAGTTTTCGAACCCAAGCATGGCGATTCTCGGTTCAATGGCAAAAGATTTTACGGTAAATTCTGCCATTTTAGCAATGTTCACCAGGTCTTCGGAGGTAGGATTCTGGTTGATGGACGTATCGGCAAAGAAGATCGGCTTCTTTTCAGACAGGATCATCATCATGGCCGCTATTTTATCCACCCCTTTATCTTTTTCAATAATTTCCAACACCGGTCTTAATGTAGAAACATAGTTTTTGGAGAACCCGATGATCAGTCCGTCGGTATCGCCGTGTTTCAGCATCAATGGACCGAAGTAATCCCTCTGACGAACGAATCTTTTAGCCTTGTATTCGTTCATCCCTTTCCGCTGGCGAAGTTTCCAAAGGGTTTCCCGGTACTTTTTACGGTTTTCTTTCTGGTCGTCGTCACTTGGATCGATAATCGGAACATCGATATTGATTCCGAAACGCTCCATCTGCTCTTTAACGTATTTTTTATTTCCCAATAAGCTTGGGTAAGCAATTCCTTCTTCATATAGAATCTGGGCGGCTTTCAGCACGTTGTATTCTTCGGCATTTCCTAAAGTAATTCTCTTCGGATTGGCTTTAGCGCGGTTCTGCATCATCCTTACGAGCTTTTCGTCCCTTCCCATTCTGTCGAGCAGGCTGTTTTCGTATTCTTCGAAATCGGTAATGGTTTTTCTGGCAATTCCGCTTTCGATCGCAGCTTTGGCTACGGCACTCGAAACTTTGGTGATCAGTCTGTTGTCAAAAGGCTTCGGAATGAAATATTCCCTTCCGAACTGCAGGTTCTGAACATTGTACGCTAAAATTACCGCTTCGGGAACCGGTTCTTTGGCCAGATCGGCAATGGCATGAACGGCGGCCAGCTTCATGGCTTCATTGATTCCTCTTGCCTGAACATCCAGTGCTCCACGGAAAATATAAGGGAATCCAAGAACGTTGTTCACCTGGTTCGGATAATCGCTTCTTCCGGTAGCCATGATGACATCTTTACGGGTTTCCAGGGCTACATTATAGGCAATTTCCGGATCCGGGTTAGCCAGTGCGAAAACGATCGGGTTTTCTTTCATGCTCAACAGCATTTCAGGCGTCATCACGTTTCCTTTAGACAATCCTACGAAAACATCGGAACCTTTTACAGCATCTTCCAGGGTATCAATAGCGGTTTCTACGATGAAATCCAGCTTTTCCGGCGTGAGGTTTTCCCTTTTATGGTTGATGACGCCTTTGCTGTCGCACATCAGGACGTTTTCTCTTTTTAATCCTAAAGAAATATAAAGATTGGTACAGGCGATGGCCGCAGCCCCCGCTCCGTTCACCACCATTTTTACTTCTTCGATTTTCTTATCAGCAATTTTCAGGGAATTGATCAGGGCTGCCGCTGAAATGATCGCCGTCCCGTGCTGGTCGTCGTGCATCAGCGGAATATCCAGCTCTTCTTTTAATCGCTGTTCGATATAAAATGCTTCTGGTGCTTTAATATCTTCCAGGTTGATTCCTCCGAATGTCGGGGCAATTCCTTTTACAATATCGATAAATTTATCAGGATCTTTTTCATTGATTTCAATATCAAATACGTTGATATCGGCAAAAATTTTGAACAAAAGACCTTTCCCTTCCATTACGGGCTTGGAAGCTTCCGCCCCGATATCGCCCAACCCAAGAACTGCCGTACCGTTGGAAATAACAGCTACCAGATTTCCTTTGCCGGTGTAGTCGTACACGGTTTCAGGCTTCTCGTGAATTTCCATACAAGGAACTGCAACCCCCGGAGAATAAGCCAATGACAAATCTCGCTGAGATGAGTGCGGTTTTGAAGGGATCACTTCGATCTTACCTTTAGGCTCGGCTTTGTGATAATCTAACGCGGCCTGATTAAAGTTTTTTTCGTCGCGGTGGGTTTTGTTTGACATATAATGAATTTTGTTATTTAAATTACAGGATATACTGGATGTGGTAATCGACCAGGCTTTCAATCGGCTTCTGTACGATCTGCCCTACTTCAAGGTTAAGCTCTGCCGCAGCAGAACGTAAAACGTCTTCGTAATAATAAGCAATGGAGCCTATGAAATTGACCTCAGCATCTTTTGATTCTTTATAAGGAAGCACCTGGTAATCGAAAAAGTTCAGCATTTCCTCAAAAACCATTTTCTGTAAATACGGATGGTCTTTTCTTGCCACTACGAATTTATTGAAATCGGCCAGATAGGCGTTCGGCCGGGTCGTATGGTACATGTTTTTTAAAGCTTCCTCTACCGTCAGGTTATACGTTTTTTCAAATTCGACAGAAAGATCTTCAGGAAGCTTCTGCATAAAGAATCTGCGCACCAGCTGTTTTCCGATCGCGCTTCCGCTCCCTTCATCTCCTACAAGGAAACCTAAGGATGGCAGTTGAATCCTGATATGCTGACCGTCGAAATAACACGAGTTTGAACCGGTTCCCAAAATGCAGACAATCGCGGGTTTTCCCCGATAGGCGGCATACGCTGCTGCGGTAAGGTCTTCCTTTACGATGATTTCCGCATGGGTAAAGACACGGCCCAATTCTTCGATAATAGTGTCGCAGTTTTGCTGAACGCCACACCCGGAGCCATAAAAATAGATTTTCTTAATCGAATTTTTAACGGTTGTAAGACTGGTATTGCTCTCGATTTCCGGAACGATAAGCTCTCTGCTGATAAAATTCGGGTTGAAACCGATGGTCTCCGTTTTGAGAAAGACTTTTTTAAAATCATCCAGTATGATCCAATCCGATTTCGTAGAACCACTATCCACAATAGCAACCATATTTTATCTTTTAGTTTAAAGATGCTAAATTATGAATTTATCTTTTACAATGACGGATTATGGACATGACATATGTGTTATTTATCAAAGTCTATTGTCTTTCTGAATCCGATGGAATTCTGAGTTTATTTATGAAAAGTTTATGGAATGAGTATTTGAGGTTTTGATATTGTTAGAGATCTTATTTAAACTAAAGCAGGCAATTTTTTAAAGTATCAGAATAGAAGATCTAAACTTACTACGAATACTCTGAGGTTTCAAAAACTGATTGAGGTATATGAACAACAAATCAAAGATCTGAAAGTGGAGATTGAGGCGTTAAAAAGTAAGTAAGTTTGCGGATGCTTCGACAGGCTCAGCATGACATTGCGAATACCAAATGTTTTTTTATTAGCAGGACATTGCTGATACTAACTATAAAAAAAGAGAACCAAAACTTCAGTCCGGTTCTCTATTCAATTATACGTTATAAAATGCCTCATCACTGTCTTACCTCTGCCTGGTTATTGTTAAACTGAACCAGCCAGTCTTCGATCTCTTCTTCCAGATAGGAGGTCTGCAGGATCATGGCATTGATAAAATCATCGGGTACCGGTTCGCTGCTGGAACTTTCTAGGTTCCAGAGTTCGTTGGACATATTTTCGTATTCGGAGTAAACACGCTTGAAGCGGGTATTTTCTTTTTCTAAAGCTTCAATATTCTGCTGCTGAAGCTGGAATTTTCTGTATTTGTTTTGACGTTTCATACAAATATTATTAAATGGGGGCGTTAAAGTTTTTTGGTGGTATGATTACAATCATATTACAAGATAGGAAAAACCATCAACATAAACAGTTGAAAATGAATTTATTATCAGGTCAGACTAGCGTTATTTCGAAAACTAAATTTAGAAATAATTTTGAATCAAAAAAAATATTTAACATCTTTTTTTAAGTGTTTAACATATAGTTATACATTTGCATATCATAAAAATCGGATGAGAGATTTAATACTACGCCAGAAACAGGTTTTGTTCTTCATCATTGCAGGAGGGCTGAGTGCCATTGTGGAAATCGGAAGTTTCAAGTTCTTCAGCACCTCGCTGCCTCACCTTTTTCCGCGGGAAACCAATTTTCACGGGATCCATTATCCGCTGAGCAACATTTTCTCAACAAGCTGCGGCATCATCAGCAATTATTTCCTGAGCATCTGGTTTGTATTTGAAAGAGGAAAGCACTCGAAGAGAAAAGAATTTGCCTATTTTATGCTGGTATCTTTTATTTCCACTTTATTAAGCCTCACTTTTTTCCAGATTTTTTACAGCTTTATATTTAAGGATAACATCAACCTTATTATTTATACGCTGAGCCCGGAGATGATCAGCAAGATCGCAGCAATTCTTTTGGTGTCGGTTCTTAATTATTCAGTGAAGAAAAAAGTAATTTTTAACGGATAAGCAGTGACAAAGATTTTAAATTACCTCTGGAGAGCATGGATGATGATTCTGGCATTTGTCTTTACCATTCTTTTCGGGATCCCGGTTTACCTTTTATCATTCAGCAAGAAGCATTATAAATATGCTTATGTATTCATACGCTGCTGGAGCTACTGTATGTTTTACGGGATGGGACTGCGGTATGAGCTTAACAGGCTTTCCCAGCAGAAACTGGATAAGAACCAGCAGTATGTTTTCATTTCCAACCACACCTCGATCATGGATATTATGCTGATGTGCATCCTGTGTGATCATCCTATCTGCTTTGTAGGTAAGAAAGAGCTGGTAAAAATTCCGATTTTCGGGACCATCTATAAAAGGATATGCGTAATGGTCGACCGGAAGAGTGCCAGAAGCCGCGCCGATGTCTACAGAAGATGTGCCGAAAAGATGGAAGAAGGAAACAGCATCGTTATTTTTCCGGAAGGCGGTGTTCCGGATGATACCTCTATTATTTTAGATGAATTTAAAGACGGGGCTTTTACTCTTGCTTCAAAACATAATTCGCCGATTGTCATTTTTACATTTATCGGCTTAAAGGAAATGTTCCCTTTTGATAAAGCGAAAGGATATCCCGGTAAAGCCAGAGTTTATTTCAACGGAATTTTACCTCCGTCAGCATCACCCAAAGAACTTAAATTGTCTTCATTTGAGACAATAAAAAAAACATTGCTGCAATACGATAATTAATAGAAATAATATATATTTGTTTTCAGAAATTTTCAACAAATATGTCAAATTATTCCAAACAAACCAATTGGGGACAATTTATTCCGTTGGTGACTGTGTTTTTCTTCTGGGGATTTGTCGCCGCAAGTAACGATATCCTGATCCCCGTATTCCAGAAAGCCTTTAATTTATCCCAAACCGAAAGTATGCTTGTACAGATCTGTTTCTATGTAGCATATACGGTGGGTTCTTTAATTTATATGCTTGTTTCTGCCGGATTAAAGCAGGATCTCGTTAATAAGATCGGCTACAAAAACGGGCTTATCGTCGGCCTTCTGATTTCCGCAGCAGGCACCCTGCTGTTCTACCCGGCGGCCAACCTCCACTCATTTCTGTTGATGATTTCAGGACTTTTTATTGTAGGACTTGGATTTTCGCTCCAGCAGATCGTGGCCAATCCACTAGCGATTGAAGTAGGACCTTCCGAAACAGGATCCCAACGATTGACAATGGCAGGGGGAATCAATAACTTAGGAACGACGATTGGTCCGCTAATCGTTTCTTTTGCGATTTTCGGATCGGCAGCCGCTGCAACGAATGATGTAAGTGTTGAAAGTGTGAAAGTTCCTTACCTTATTTTGGGTGTAGCGTTTGTGTTGGTGGCCATTATGCTGAAATTCTCTTCGCTTCCGGCTGTAACCCCAACCAATACTGAAAATACGGATGACGCTGTAAAAGGGGAACACCGCAAATCCGCTTTGGCCTATCCGCAGCTCGTGATGGGAATGATTGCGATTTTTGTTTATGTAGGCGTGGAAGTTTCTACGGCCAGCAACCTTCCCGCTTATATGGAAAAAAACTTAGGCTTTGAAACCAAAGATGTTGCTCCTTACATTTCTTTATACTGGGCTTCTCTAATGATAGGCCGTTGGACAGGCGCCGTTGAAGCTTTCGATATCAGCGCAGGATTCAAAAAGGTATTGAGATTCCTGGCACCTTACCTGGCTTTCGGTGTCTTCTTACTGGTGAACGCGATTGCGAAGCATGACCTTTCGCATTTCTATGTTTACGGACTGATCATTATTGCTATGATCATCTGTGATATTTTAAGCAAAGGAAATCCGGCAAGGATGCTTCTGATTTTCTCGGTAGCAGGTATTGCTTCTTTATTAATAGGAATGTTTACAGACGGAATGGTTTCCGTATATGCTTTTACCAGTGTCGGCTTATTCTGTTCCACCCTATGGCCATGTATCTTTGCTCTGGCCATCAACGGGCTTGGGAAACATACCAACCAAGGGTCCGGCTTACTGATCATGATGATTATGGGAGGTGGGATTGTAAGCCTGATTCAGGGATATGTTGCCGATCTTACCAACATTCACTTCAGTTATATTGTAGGAGTCATCTGTTTTGCTTATCTTGCTTTCTACGCCATCAGAGTAAGCGGAATCCTGAGATCTCAGGGAATTGATCTAGACAAAATTACAAAAGGCAGTGGTCACTAATAAAACAAAAATAATACATAAGAAAAGATATTGGGCGGGTATATTACTTGCCCAATTTCTTTTGTTTTACGCTTTTTCAAAATCAACCGTGGTGATTTCTTTTTTTGAGCGTTTTTTTGAATTTCAGAAGAAAATCCATCAGTCGGTTTTTGCCTGGACCCCCTTCTCCATCGGAGATCTTCTCTATCTTCTAACAGGAATTTTTCTGCTTTACCACTCTATGATCTTGTTTAAAAAGAACAAAAGGCATTCTTCCCTTCTTTCAATTTTAATTGGGATTAATATTTTTTACTTCCTGTACCAGGTATTCTGGGGCATGCTGTATTTTCAGGTTCCGATAATCAAAAAGCTGGCTACCCAAGAAGAACCTACCATCGAAAAAGCAAAAATACTTGCTCAGGAATACCTTGAAAAATGTAAAAAGACAAGAAAGCTGGTAAAAGAAGACAGGAACGGAATTTTTATCATCACGGATCTGCAAGCCCTGCAGAGAGAAATTCTATTGCAACAGACCAGGCTTCCCAAAAACATTTCCGGTAAAAAAGTTCCTGAAATCAACTCTTTTAAACCCAGCCTTTTTAAAAAAGTGATGAACTTTACGGGTATTCTGGGATATTATAATCCGTTCACGGCCGAAGCACAGTATAATTCGCAGCTTCCCAATACCTATATTCCATTTACTTCTGCTCATGAAAGCTCACACCAGCTCGGTTTTGCACGGGAGCAGGAAGCTAATTTCATTGGATACCTGATCGGAATTGATTCTAAAAATCCTGAGTTGCGTTACAGCACCGAATATTTCACTTTGAAAAGCCTGCTGAATTTCATTGTGGAAAATGATCCGGAATTTGTAAAATTAATGTTGAGCAATTATTCGCTTCCGATGAAGAGAGACCGGGCGTATGAAAAAGCTTTCGTATTAAAACACCAGGGTTTGCTGGATGATTTTTTCGGATTTACCAACAATCTTTTTCTGAAGAGCAATCAGCAGGAAGGATCGGTGACCTATTCATATTTTATAGACCTTTTATTAAACTATAAAACAGCTTAAAAATAAAAGAATCGTATCAGGCGATACGATTCTAAAAACACAAATGATGAAAAAAAATTTATTACCTTGACTTGTTCCCTCATTCAAGGCTTTGTAAAAGTACAATATATTTTAGAATAAAAAAAAAAATTAAAGTCTTTTTTAAAACTTTATGAAAACTTTAAGAATTTGTAAACTTTTTATTATGTTAATAAAGTTATTTTATTTTCTTCAGAAATGCTATATCCTTGATAAAAAGATAATTGAGTATAAATATAATTAAAAATACATCATTAAATCAAACAAACGTTTAGCATAAATAAATTTTAAATATTTCCCATAGAGATGATTAAAAAAGATCTTATTTAGATTTAAAACTGATTTAATAATTTAACTTGTAAGATATTTTTACAGAAAAAAGCATCAATGTCCTGATGCTTTTATTTATTTTTAAATTTTTCCAGTTCCTTTTTTAAAGATTCATTTTCATGTTTCAGAATACTAATGTAATCCTGTAAATTTTCCAATATTGAGTTGGGAATACTAAAATGCTGATCATAATAATTTCCTGAATTATCATTAAATGTCGAATTATCATTGTGAACAATTCCTATACTGTCTTCTTCTTTAATCTCCTCAACGGAAACATCCAACACCTTAGCCAGCTTTTCCCATTCTTCATCATGTATTTTCGATTTTCCGTTTTCTTTACGGGAATAGCATGAAATATCAGTTGATAATATTTGTGCCATTTCTTTTTGGCTCATCCCTTTTTCCTTTCGGAGATTTCTTAATTTTCCGTGTATCATTTTCTGTGCTTTTCAGCAAATGTATAAAACTGAATGCAAATTTTGCAAGAAAATTGCAAAAAAATCGCAAATTTTATCCATACAAAGTGACAAAAAGTTTCATAGTTTTGAAATCTCAATATTGATAAAGCGCTTTGAAAAAATTCATTTATATATGTACAGATATAGATGAAACGAATGATCATTAAAAACACCCATGTCAGGGTTTATATGACAAAAATAATTGTTCAATATAAAATAAATTTTCACAAATGAAAAATTTAAAAGTAAAGAAAGTTGAAAAAACTAAACTTTCTAAAATCTATGGAGGGAAGATAATTAGTACACATGGATCACAAAACACTGTGGTTAATGGGACTAAAGTAGTTCAGATAATGAGCGATGCGTTTGATGATAAAGATAATGATGGAAAATGGGATAGCAACGAGAGTGGAAATATCTGTTACTCTTATTTATAATTAATAAAATAAAAAAATGAACAAAAAATTAGCTGAAAAAAAGATTTCTATTAATAAACTTAATAAAGTTTATGGTGGAAAATGGTTAAATACACAAAATGGCACTACAACAAATAGTAGTGGTTGTACAGTTACTAAATCTGATCTTTACCTGGATAGCGATGATAATGGGAAGATGAATGATGATGAGTGGAAATCATTACAGACTTGTACTTCTACACAATGTCCTTAACCTAAGATAAATGACTTTTATAAACAAAAAGTCTTGCTTCAAAAGCAGTACACTCTCGTGTACTGCTTAATAAATTTATATTCTATAATTTTATGAAAAATATATTATTTTTATTTTGCTTTCAATTTTTGTTTTCACAGAATATTTCGCCACAAGAAAAATTTACGGCAAGCCAAAATTATATTTATTTAGCAAAGTTCGAGCTTTATAAAAAAGATTATAAAAAATCCAGCATTTTATTTAAGAAAGCATTTAATTTCCATTCTTCAGACGACTCTTATGATCTGCTTGATGCAGCAGCAAGTGCATTATATAATGGCGAAAACGATTTATCTGAAAAGTACATCATTGAGGCAATAACAGATCATAAAGCACCTTTAGAATTTATTATGGGCTATAAGAAATTCGAAAGCTTTAAAAACAATTCTTTTTTTAAAGAATTGCCTAATCAATATGATGCTTATTTTAATGGCTTTTATGCAAAACGCAAAAATTTGCAAGCCTATTTGGATGCCGATCTGCTAATGGAAAAAGACCAGATGATTAGAAATATTATTTCCGATCTCGATAATAATGCTGAAGAGACAAAAGTAACTAAAAAGCTTATTTATAACGAATTAGATAAAGTAGACGAGAAAAATGCGCAGGAATTAATTGAATTAACGAAAAAATATGGTTACCAAGACAGAGCATGGGTATTATTATGGCATCATAGGGATGAATTAAATGACGAGAAAAGTAATTTTTGGCAATTTTTTAAACCCGTTATTAACCAAGAAATAAAAGACGGAAAATTACATAAAAGTTTTTTCGCTTCTTTCGAAGATGATAATTACATGACATTTCATCAAAAACAAAAATATGGTTTGTTTCCACAGATGTATATGGAAAATCCAATTGCTGATATTAAGAATGTAGATCAATTACGAGAAGATGTCGGCTTACCACCATTATCATTTGATATAATTGTTAATGGCTATCCTGTATCTGACGGATATAAAATGTCAGAAGCCGATTTACGAAAAGAACTAGAGAGAAGAGTTTCAAAATATGAAATGATAGAATCTCATGGTAATTAATATAATTTCTGAAGAAAGTGATAAATCTACCGATAATATACTAAGATGGTTAGTTTATTATAACCAGCCATTTCAAAGATTCAATGTTGAACAATATACTACCTTTACATATCTTTTAGGAAACGGGGATAGAAATTCGACTAAAAATATATTACATAGAAGGGCAAAATTGCGCACGCATTTATATACAGGTTTTAATGTCTTAGATAATTATATTAAGGAAGAAACCAACATGTTGATCAAGGCATGGGAAAAAATTGTCAGATCTGATGGCATATCAAACTATATGGGAGGTTTTAATGAAGAAGACCAGCATGATAAATTATTCGATCTTTTTATTGCTGAATCTGTAGGACTAAAAATTCCTAAAACACTTATAACAAATTCCAAAAAAGAATTGATTGATTTTGCAGAAAAACACAAAGTAATTACGAAAGCAATAAATAAACCTATTAGATTAGATTTAGAAAATATATCTATCTCTGATAGAGGGACTCTTATAGTAGATAAACAAAGTATTAATGAGCTAAATGAGGATTTTTCTTTAAGTATTTTCCAAGAATATGTTGAGAAAGAATTTGAAATTAGAGCATTAGTTTATGAAAAAAAAATATTTGCAATGGCTATTTTTTCGCAAAAGGATAGCTCAACAAAAACCGACTTTAGAAATTACAATAATGAGACACCTAATCGGTGCGTTCCATTTAAATTACCTAAAAGAATAGAAGGCAAAATTTTGAAATTTTTTAAACTTAAAAAAATTAATATGGGTTCCATTGACTTAATATTCAACGAAAATGGTTTTTATTTTTTAGAAAATAATCCACAAGGTCAATATGAATGGTTATCCGAAAATTGTAATTATTATGTTGATAGATATATAGCAGAACAATTAATAAAATTTCAAGATGAATAGAAACGAATATCATTCAATCTATATAAAAAAGTCAGTAACAGAATTACAAATTAAAAAAAAATATAGTAGCGAGAAGATTTCCGTAAAAAAACTTCACAGCAAAAATATCATACGACAGAGTTTTCACAAACCAATTACAAAAATTATAAGTTTTGAATAGATGTATCTTAAAATATTTTCAAATTGTCGCTTAGTAAGAGGTTTTAAGAACTGTCTTATTTACGACATGCAAAGGGGAAGTATAACAAACATTCCAGAAGATTTATACAACACCTTATTAAAGTATAATAATAAAAAATATGACTCTAATTTAAAATTGGAGTTAAGAGACTATATAGATTTTTTAGTCGAAGAAGAATTTGTTTTTATCACAAAAACTCCTCAGTATTTTCCGGAAATAAGTGATGAATTTGCTTTGCCTTCTAGGATAAGTAATGCAGTTATTGACATCAAAGATGATAGTATATTTGATTTGAATGAAATTCTCTTACAATTAGATGATTTTAATTGTGAAAATATTGAATTGCGATTCTTTAAGAATGTGAATGAGAGCAGGATAAAAAACATAATTGAATTTATTAATGAAAATGAATTGTTTTTGACTAATATAGGTATAGTACTACCTTATGAGGAAAATGTAAACTATACTCAGATATTAGAAATAAATAGAATTGTGTATTTACATATTTACAATTGCAAATCAGACGATACAGTTATATTATCTGAAGATAAGCATATTGTATTTAGCTCCCTTCAAATTTTTTCTTACAAAAATTGCGGACTCATAAATTCAAATGACTTTACATTAAATAAATACTTATTTTTTGAATCCTTACACCATAACTCCTGCCTTCACAAAAAAATCTCCATCGACTCCGAAGGAAACATTAGGAACTGCCCTTCTATGCCACAAAGCTTTGGCAACATTCAAGATACGACTTTAGAAAAAGCATTAGCCCATCCTGATTTCAAAAAATACTGGAATCTTACCAAAGATGAAGTTGAAGTCTGTAAAGATTGTGAATTCCGATACATTTGTACAGATTGTAGAGCTTATACTGAAAGAACCCATACCAATGCAGAAGGATTAGACATCTCAAAACCTTTAAAATGCGGGTACAATCCTTATACCGGAGAATGGCAAGAATGGAGTATTAATCCGTTAAAAGAAAAAGCCATTAAATATTACGGAATGGAAGAATTGGTAAAGAAATTTCCTTATGATTAAATTCACATAGCCTTTTCAAAGGAGGTATCATCATCATAAATCACGTCAAAATGAAAAAAGTGTTTGTTTTTTTCAAACATCTCCTTATTTTAGAGGAAAAATATTAATATGCTATTGGACAAACTCATTAACTATTTAAAACTTGACAAACAGGAGTTTCTTTTTCAGTTCAACTCACATCCTAACTATCCTTCGGCATTGGCTTTCAGTGATACCCTCAATTTTATGGGAGTTAGAAACGATGCATACGAACTGGATAAGGAGTACTGGGACGAACTTCCGGAAGAATTCATCGCTATTGTGGATAATTCTTTCTCATTAGTGAAAAAAAACGGCAGTCAGTATTCAATATATTCGGATAAAGCAAAGACTTTAAATAAAGATGAGCTCCATAAAAAATCTACGGATTTCGTACTGCTTTTTGAAAAAGACAAAGCGGAAATAAAATCCGTAACAAATTATAAATCATTTGTCTATGCGGTATTTGCTATAGTTTCAATATATGCTCTTCTAAGCCAGGCATGGTATGAAGCGGTCTTTAACATTCTATCACTTGCCGGTGTGTATATTTCTCTGGAGATTTTCAATCAGAAATTCGGGAATACCTCCAATGTGATCGGAAGTATCTGTGGAGATATAGCCGGAAACCAAGACTTAAATTCCTGTAATAAAATTATCAATCAGGACAAAACAAGTATCCTGGGCTTAAAATTCTCAGATTTTTCATTGATTTATTTTATCGGGATCACTATACTTGGATTATTCCTTCCGGCTACATCATTTATTATTAAAGGATTTACTTTTGCTTCGCTTATTGCCATAGGATATTCACTATATGTACAGGGATTTGTAGAAAAAACATTCTGCCGTGTATGTTTGGTGATTATTTCTTTACTGATTGCTCAGTTATTAATAGGAGTATTTTTATTTGAAAATAGTGTATTTGATATCAAAACCGTCCTGTTAAGCATCATTTTGTGGATTAGTACATTTTCATTGATTTTATATTTGAACAATACGCTTCAGGATAAAGAATCTTTGCAAAAGTCAAATGCTAAAAACTTAAGGTTTAAAAGAAATTATGATCTGTTCAAAAGAGAACTTTTAGAAAATGAAAAGGTAATCTTCCGTGACAATGAAACATTCTTTGCTGGTAATAAAGAGGCGAAGCTTCATTTATCTATTATCTCAAATCCTTACTGCGGCTTTTGTAAAGACGCTCATAAAATCGTGGAAAATCTTTTAAGCAAATATCCGGAAGACATTTCCGTGCAGATGAGGTTCAATTATACCCCTGACCCGCAGAATGAAAAGTTTACCAATCTCATGTCAGATTTCATGTATACGTATAAAAACAAGCCGGTACAGGAATTCCTGCATCTTATAGAATATTGGTTTGAAAACAAGGACGAAAACAAAATAAGGCAAAGGACAGGAGCAGCTGCCGGTAATGAAGATCTTACCTCTCTTGTTGAGATGTCCGCAGAGAATAGAAATGCAGGGCTCAATTTCACGCCAATTATTTTAATCAACGGCTACCAGTTTCCTGATAAGTACGACCGCGAGGACATCTATTACTTTATTGATGAGTTAACGGAGGATGAAGAAATTTAAACGTAAATAATTTTCGACCTCTAAAATTCACTATATTAGGACAAATTTAAAGCGGAATCCGAAAAGCTTGAAAAGAGTAGGAAAATTAAAATTAATTACAATGAAAAATTTGAAAAAAATCCGAAGAGAGGATTTGAGAATGATTCAGGGTGGATATGGTCCACCGGTAAGTGACGGTATGGGCGGATGGTACTGCCCGAACCGAAACGAAGTGATGTGCCTGGTAGGATGTAACGTCATGTGCATGAGCGGAACCCAATGCAAACCATCAGACTGCTGGGATCCAATTTATGGATAACCAAAATTCTATTACTATGAAAAATTTAAAAAAACTTGACAGAAACCAATTAAAAACGGTTACGGGAGGACTCGCCTGCAGAACAGGTGACGATTACTGCCCGGGAACATCAATATGCTGCAGAAACGGAGGAAGATTCGATGGATTATGTAGAAGTGTTGACCAGTGCCCTTTTTAAAATTAGAACAAATCAAAACAATTTAAAACTATGAAAAATTTAAAAAAAATTTCAAGAGAAAATTTAAAAAATGTAAAAGGTGGAACTAAAGAAGGTTGTCCAGGACCTAAATCCCCTTATTATCGTCCTTATGCAACTCAGAATGAGTGTCAGAATGCCACCGGGAAAACGTGTACTTATTCAGAAGAAAGCTATTGTTTTCCTGCTGGATGGAATGCTGATCTGCTTTAATCAAAATTAAATATTCGTAAAAGAACTTTAAAAAGTAAAAATAGTTGCCGTCAGACCGGCGGCAACTTATTTATAAATAAAGAAATAATCATTGAAATCCTTTCCTTTCTACCGCCAGCCGGATTCTAAAGACTGTGGTCCTACATGCCTTCGTATCGTCAGTAAACATTACGGAAAAAGCATTTCCCTGCAACAAATCCGTAACCTTTCAGAAACGACCCGTGAAGGCAGCAGCCTGCTTGGGCTGAGCGATGCTGCTGAAGATCTGGGATTCCGTTCTTTAGGCGTTCAAATTGACTTTGAATCTCTTGCCGAAGAAGTCCCTTTTCCCTGCATTGTACACTGGAACAAAAACCACTTCGTCGTCGTTTATAAAATCGATAAAAATAATAAAGTCTATGTTTCTGATCCCGGATATGGCCTCATTACCTATACCAGAGAGGAATTCATAAAACTCTGGATCGGCGAAAATGCCAATGAAAAAACGGAAGAAGGCATTGTCCTGATCTTAGAAACAACCCCAGCCTTTTTCCAGACTGAATTTGATGATCACGAAAGCAAAGCCAGTTTTTCCTTTCTCTCCAAATATGTATTGAAGTATAAATCACTTGTGATCCAGCTTGCTGTTGGACTTCTTGCAGGAAGCTTACTTTCCCTGATTTTTCCATTTCTTACCCAGAGTATTGTTGATGTCGGAATTCAGAATCAGGATCTCAATTTCATTTATCTTGTCCTATTAGCGCAGATTATGCTTTTTATGGGCAGAATGGGAATTGAAATCATTCGCAGCTGGATTTTGCTTCACCTTTCAGCAAGGATAAACATTTCTATTATTTCAGATTTCTTTATTAAATTGATGAAGCTTCCAATTAGTTTCTTTGACACGAGAATGACTGGGGATATCATGCAACGGATCAATGACCATCATAGAATTGAACAACTTTTAACAAGTTCATCACTGAACACCCTGTTTTCATTGGTCAATCTTATAATTTTTAGTATTGTCCTTTTATTTTATGACTATCGGCTGTTTATTGTTTATCTTATCGGAGCAGCCGCTTACATCGGATGGATCAGCTTTTTTTTAGGCCGAAGAAAAGAACTCGATTATAAAAGATTTTCCCAGGTATCCCAGGAACAAAGTAAGGTCATCGAGCTCATCAATGGGATGCAGGAAATTAAAATGCATAATGCCGAAAAACAGAAACGATGGGACTGGGAGTTTTTGCAGGTAAAGCTTTTTAAAATCAGAATAAAATCTCTTTCGCTAGAACAATGGCAATCCGTCGGCGGAAATTTTATTAACCAGATGAAAGATATCCTGGTAAGTTTTCTATCGGCAAAACTTGTTTTGGAAGGCAACCTTACCTTAGGGATGATGCTATCGGTTCAATACATCATCGGACAACTAAATAGCCCTTTACTTCAATTAATCGACTTTATTAAACAGACACAAGATGCTAAAATTTCTTTAGAAAGGTTGGGCGAGATTCATGATAAAGAGGATGAAGAAAATAAAGACGAACAATATAGCCATGAACTCCCCGGAAAAGATATTGAAATTGAGAATCTTTCCTTCAGATATACAGGTTCGGATGTTCCTGTTTTTGAAAATTTAAGCTTAACCATTCCTTATCAGAAAACAACAGCCATTGTAGGAGCCAGCGGAAGCGGAAAAACAACTTTATTAAAATTACTGATGAAGTTTTACGAACCTTCAGAAGGTGAAATCCGGCTAGGAAACACCAAGCTTAAAAATATTTCTCCTAGATTCTGGAGAGATCATTGCGGAGTAGTAATGCAGGAAGGTTATGTATTTAATGACACGATCGCCAATAATGTTGCTGTGGGTGAAGATTATGTTGATAAAAATAAACTGAGAAGGGCTGTAGAAATTGCAAATATCAAAGAATTTATTGAAGAGCTTCCTTTAAGCTATAACACCAAAATTGGAAATGAAGGCCTTGGAGTAAGCGGTGGGCAGAAACAAAGACTTTTTATTGCCAGAGCGGTTTACAAATCTCCGGAATATATTCTATTTGATGAGGCTACATCAGCATTGGACGCCAACAATGAGAAAGTCATTATGGAAAACCTTGAGCAATTCTTTAAAGGTAAAACAGCCGTTGTAATTGCACACAGACTTTCCACCGTGAAACATGCTGATAAAATCATTGTTCTAGACAAAGGAAAATTAGTGGAAGAAGGAAGTCATGCTGAGCTGGTAGCTCTCAGAGGCGAATATTACCGACTGGTAAAAAATCAGCTTGAACTTGGAAATTAGACTCAGGTATAAAATTAAAGCGGAATCCGAAAAGCTTACAGAGTAGGAATTAAATTAACCAAATCAAATTACTATGAAAAATCTGAAAAAACTGACCAGAGAGAACCTAAAGTCATTAAACGGCGGAGGCACCGGCTTTTGTGGAGCTTACTTTCCAACTGAACCCCCACTTCCGGGAGAACCATTTGATTGCGGATGCAGCAACCTGCTGTGGTGCGAAAAAAGAGGTTCATGTATCCACAGGAATATGTATTCGTCACAAGCCTGCAATGATGGCTTTTAATGATGTATACATTTAATTCAATCTAATGTACAAAACAGCAATCTTCAATTCTTTGGAGATTGCTTATATTTAAAATATGGAAAAAGACGTTTTAGATAATATTGAACTACGCTCTGAAAGCGTTCAGGATATCCTTACTCAACCGCCCCACTGGATGATCCGTTGGGGAAATACAATTATATTTTTAATTCTGGTGCTTATTTTAATGATGAGCTACGTCATCCGGTATCCTGAATTTATTCCGGCTCCGATTGTCGTAACTTCCCAGAATCCCCCTGAAAAGCTGGAAGCCAGAACAAATGCTAAAATTGAAAAAATCTTTATTAAGGAACACCAACAGGTCAAAAAAGATCAGGTAATGATGGTACTGCAGTCAACGGCCAATTATGAAGATGTTTTAAAACTTAAAAAAATTGTAGATTCCACAGCTCCCGATCAATTACTCACATTTCCTGTAACTAAAGTTTCCCACTTTAAACTTGGTGAGCTGCAAAGTGACTACAACAGCTTTGCTAAAGCATTTCAGGATGAAACATTATTTACCCGGTTGCAGCCATACGCTCCTGAAAATTTGGCCGCTAATCAAAGCCTGTCCGAATACCGTTTACGAATCGCTACGACAAAACAACAAAAAAAACTGGAACAGGCGAAATATGAACTCACAAGAAAAAACTATCAGCGTTCACAGGAATTGTTTAACCAAGGTGTAATCTCTTCCATGGAGCTAGAAAATGAAAAAATAAAATTCTTACAAGCTCAGCAGAATTTGGAAAACATCAATATCTCCCTCTCTCAAATGGAAGAAGGGATTTCAAATATCAATAAAACAAAAAGCGGAACGGCGATTAATACAGAAAAAGATAAAATAACCTATTCTTCTCAAACCCTGCAATTGTTTGAACAACTAAGAAAGTCGCTGAAACAATGGGAACAAAATTATCTCATCATCTCCAACACAAATGGAATCGCTAGCTTTCAGCAGTTTTTTGGAGAAAATCAATTTATAAAAGCAGGAGAAGTCATCTTATCTATTCTTCCTGAAAATAAGGAGCAATTGGTAGGCAGAATGTCTGTTCCGGCCACTAATTCGGGAAAAATTATTCCAGGCGAAAAAGTACTGATTAAATTGGATAATTACCGCTACCAGGAATACGGCATCGTAGAAGGAAAAGTTCAGAATATATCTCTATCTCCTGATAAAGACGGGAACTATTATGTAGATGTAGCACTGCCAAAGGGGCTGAAAACAAGCTATAATAAAACCCTGACTTTCGATAAGGAGCTTAAAGGAAATGCCGAAATTGTGACAGAAGATCTCAGGTTAATTGAAAGATTCTTCTATCAGATGAGAAAACTATTAGGATATCAAAGTTGATTTTCAAAAGAAGTATTAAACCCCGAACATCGTAAGATCTTCCGGGATTTATTGTATATAGACAATCCATTAAAATCAAAAACACCCTAAGCTGATCCGTTAATCCGAGTCCGTAATAGTCATCTGTGCTGCAACTTCAAATTATTCAAAAGGATTTTTTCAGGAGCCTGATCCCGCTATCCACTGCTACTCCTCACGCCTTTGCTTTCCATTGCTGGTGCCTTTATTTCCCGCCGTCTGCTGCGGGGTATCCGTTTCTATCGGCGCTAGGGCGTCGGCCTGTATTGCAGTACCCGGCTGCCAAAGTAACTTTTCGGCTGGAAATGACTAAGGGTAACAAGTTATGAGTGATAAGTGATAAGTGATAAGTGATAAGTGATAAGTAAAATTACGGTTTATAGACTTATCTTCAGATGGCCGGAATAAATAAATAAATAAATAAATAAATATCCGGATCGTGCATTTGACAGGCCGCCCCTACGGAGCTTGCAGAAATAAGGCTGGTTATTCTACTAACAGCAGGCTCCTGTGGATCCCTGTCTTTTAAAACAGGCGGTTAATCCCTAAAGTGGTACCGATTATCATTTCTAATCAAAAATAAGGTTTAAGGTAGATAGGACTTCTGAAGCCTTAAACTTTG
>CAJYXJ010000068.1 GCA_913778085.1 uncultured Chryseobacterium sp. | reverse complement strand
TAACACAGTCTGATTTTGGTTGTAATACTTGAAATTCATATATAAATACCTGATTGTCAGATGTAAATATACAAAAATCTAAAATAATAACCAAGAATAATCCGCCTCAGTTGTGAGACGGATTCTTTATAGGTTACACGCTTTTGTATATCTTAAATCTTTGAAATCATGTGATTAATACTTTTGTTTAGCTTTGCGTTTATATAGTCTTATCCCGAACTCAGGTTATTTTATAGTTTGTAAAGACTCTGTAAATCTGATTCGTCAAAAAATTATCTGTATAAATTGATAAATATAATAATCAATGTTAATCAGATGATAGAGATTAATACGTTGTTCTTAATATGAATTTTGGAGGGTAGTGATCTGTAATGTTAAAAACATAATCATTAAAAATGCTTATCTGCAGCCTCATCGGTGGAAAAAAACGTCTTCTTCCATTTGGCAATGCTGTTCCTGCTGAGCTTAAAGTGTTTTGCTGTTTCCGTATTGTTCAGGTTGTTCTTTTTCTGATAATCCAAAATCTGCAGGATTGTTTTTTTATCATATGATTTCAGTTTCTGGTCGTCCTGCATTTTTTTCTTATCGCTGCTTTCGGTAATAATATTATTCAGGCGGATAATATCCAAAGGTTCAATAAGGCTTTTGTTTAAGATGCTGCTGCATAATGCTTCTTTTTCAGGATACTTCATCCGGATCATATCCGTATAGATTTTTCGGTAATCAGGTGTTTTTATTTTCATCAGGAAATTCTATGTTTTCTTTGCTGATCCATTTGTAAAGGGTGGTCTTCGGAATGCGGTATTCCTGAATGATTTCAGATTTTGTTTTTACACCTGTTTGTAAGAGCTCAATAATAAAATCTATAATTTCCCGGGTGTAAATATTTTTCCGGAATACCGGGCTTTGGGTTTTTGTTCCGGTCTTTTTTTTCTGGTTTACCGGCGGTGAGTAAAGAATAAGATGCTGGGTGTAAATTCTGAAGAAGTCATAGTCCAGCAGCTTACTCCATTTCAGAAGTTTTTCGGTAGCAATTTCTTTGGAAGAATAGGTTTTGTAAATTTCATCTTCCGAACATTTCATAAATTTACAGATATGGGATATTTCGATCCCATTCTCCGCAACTCTTTTTTTTACGAAATTTCCGATATGGATACTTTTGAAGTCCATGTTTATACAATATTCATTTATATCAGAAAATTAATTACTGCTGAAACTCTGCGATAAATCCCCAGGATTGCGACTGCGTAATACTATTGGCGGCAATATCGTTCCGCAGGTGATCGGAGGTGTAATTCTCAATCCCGGTACTCTGGCTGCTGCCGGAAGAATAAAAATTAGTCAAGTCTTCGGACGTCCTATCATTATTGAGTTTCTTTAACACAAACCGATTCAATTTTTTCACACCTGCCGTTCCGTTTTCAATGCAGTTATAGAGGGGGTGGGTGCCCATAGTGCTTTTTTCCAGATCATGAATATGCATCGCTTTCAGACTTTGTCTGAATTTACAAATCCCGATCCAGCTGTTGTTGTGTGTGTTAGTTACTTTTTTCATCTGGTTTATAGCGAGCTTTCATTTAAAAAGGCCTTCGGGTTTACTTCGGTCTGTGGTTTTTGCGGTGACGTCCAGAGTGGCTTTCAGAGAATTGTTATTAATAGCTACTTGTGCATATGTGGCAGCAGAAAAAATGAGGGAAGCTGCAATACATAAATTTTTTTTCATATTTAATTTTATCTGGAATATAATATAAACTAAATTTTTATGAGAAAATTCTTCTTTGCCATTCTGTTGATTAAACCTCCGAAAAGACTTGTGCCGCAAATATAACGATTAATTTTATCTGAACAAATAGATATAGGTAATTTGTTGCAAGGTAACCAATTGTGCTTTCAGGATTAATAATCAATTCAAAAAACGATAATGCAATTTATGTCCATGATGAGACAATATGGCCTGGTTTATAAAAGGACCATTGGTTAATTTGCTCATATACAGTGGAATAATTTTATTCACTATGAAGAATAATCCTTTAAAACATGATTAGATATAATAAATGATTTCAGATTATTTAATGTCTGAACTTTTACATAATTCTGTTCATCGATCATAGTAAGAAATGATCTGTTCAGAAAACTGCATAAAAGAACAGAGCGAAAGACAAGTCCTCCGCTCTGTAGTATTTTCCCACAAACTTTTCGATGGGGGATAAATTTGATTAAGATAAAATTCTGTTTTAATTATAACCGAACATTATTCTTAGTTCATCCTGATTTTTAGGCAATTTCTCAAATCGGTGCTCATCATTTAAAATAATCATCGAAGGGGTTGCATAAATATGATATTGTATGGCGATATTGCTGAAATAGCTTTTATCGGCATATACATTCAGGAGATTGGGATAAGTACCGGAAGTTACAAACTCATGCTTTTCCCAGTTGCTTTTATCTTCATCCAGGCAGACGCCTATAACCTGAACTTTTTCGCTGTTGTTTTTCTGCAGAATCAAGCAGATTTCAGCAAGCAGTTTTTTACAGAACGGGCAATCCGTTTTCCAGAAAAAAATGAGCGTATGCTCAGACTTGAAATCATAAAGACGGGTATTGCCGAAATTATGATCTTCCATAAGGTTTCCCGGACGGTACATCTGTGAAAAAGCCGCCTTTCTGTTTTCCATTTCTTTTTGCAGGAAATCTGCGCTGCAGTCTCCGGATTGCCCGGAAACTGAAGAGCAGAAAGCGATCAATAACACAAGGATTATCTTGCCCATAGAACCGCTTTATAAAAGCCTCCGGGATTCGTACCGTTCACCTCAGGAAGGCAATTCGTACCGCTTGGCGTTCCCGAACCGTAATTTTGTCCGATAGCGTTTCCGGAACCCCAGGTAGCACTAGGAACTCCTTTTACGCCGATACCGATACCGAAATCAGCTGTATTGAATACTTCATAGGTTTCATTATTCAACACTGTTCCAAAACGGGCAGCTCCAAAATTACCGGTCCCAATATTGACTCCGTTGGCCATGGCTCCCGTTAACCAGGTATACGCATTTCCGGGAGTATAATAAGTAGAAGGAACCCCATTTACAGTACAAGGCTGATTTAAATACTGATTGGCAACATTTGCATTCAATGTGGAATTGGCTAGTGCCTGCGGTGTTCCAGCCGTTGGTACGGTGAAAGGAGTAAGATCGGGTGTCGTTACAAAATCTACCCAGAATTCTTTTGCGGATAAATAATTGTAAGGTTTGTATAAAGCATTTGCCGTGCTCGAATTACTGATGTTAAAATCGGAAGTATTGAATGTTGCTCCGGAAGCCCATATTCCCGAACTGTACTGGAAATCTCCGTTGTTGTTCATGGATTTCAGGATTAAGGTCCATCCACCTCCGTTGTCGGTCATATTACAGTATACCTGCTCGGCGCAGTAAGCGTTTCCGCTTCCGTCCGGATCGATCCAGTAAGTCCCGTTTCCGGTAGATGCTCCCGAATCCAGGATCTCTTTACAGGAAGATTTCAGATTTGCTATCGTTACTCCCGAAGGAATTACCGTAATGGTTTTTGTAAAGGTTTTTGTTCCGCAGGCAGCACTGCTGAATGTTCCTGTCACGGTATAAGATCCTGTTGCCGCAGTCGGAGAGGCGGTCAGGGTCGTATTCGGTGTATTGGTGCTGCTGAAAGTCATTCCTGTGGAAGGGGATATCGACCAGCTGATCATTGATGATCCGGTATATAATCCCAGAGACAGCGAGGTGCTTTCTCCCGGTGCGATGGCGCATGGAGTTGCTGTAATACCCGAACTGGCTCCGTCGATGGCAATATTAACAATATTACTGTAGCTTGCTCCACAGTAGTTTACAGCTGCTCTTCTGAACTGGGTTGGGAAAGTAAGGGCCGGCGGGTCGTAATTCTGCACATTGTTGGTTCCTGAAGCAGCTGCCCAGGTAGCTCCCCCGTCGGTGCTCTGCTGCCAGGTATAGGCCACGGTTCCTCCGATTCCGGGATCTGCTGCAGAGGAAGTGAACACCCCCGGATCGTATCCCGAACAGCCATAAGGCTGGTTGTGGGAAATGGTTCCCGGCCTGATGCTCGGATTACAGGCACTGGAAGAGTTTCCGGAGACGGAATTGATGCTCCTCATCCTTACCACTCCCGAACCATCTACGGTAAGCAGGGAGTCCGTCTTCTGTGCATTCACCAGACCGTTCAGCTTTAAAGGATTGGAGAGTGATACTACGTGAACTTTATTGGTGGGATTTATTGTTCCGATACCTACATCTCCTGCTGAGGTAATCACAAAGTCATTGCTCTGTTGTGCAGTATTGGGAACTCCGGTTAAAGGGTTATCCTTAGCACCGTCAATGTGAAAGGTCGTTTGTGGGTTCTTTGTATTGATCCCCACCTGAGAGTATATATTTATTCCTGAAAATACCAGGGCGCAAATAACTAATTTATTGATCATGATTTATAAATTATATGATGTGAAAGCGGTGATTATCTGGCCCAAAGCAGTGCCTTGTAAAAGCCTAATCCGTTAGTTCCGTTAAAATATTCATTGCCTATAGGGTAGTATGCGTTTCCGGAACCGAAATTACCAACGGTATTTCCTGTTTGAACGGCTTTATCAAATGCTCCGATACCGATAGCCGAATCCGAAGTATTGAAAATTTCATTGGTTTCATTATTCGACAGCATTCCGAATCGTACGGAAGAGTAGGCTGCTCCTAAATTGATACCGTTACCCACTCCTCCGGTCTGATAAGAATAAGCATTGGAAGGCGTAAAATAGGTGCTGTTCATTCCTGAAGATTGCAGGGGCTGATTTAAATACTGGTTGGCAACATTTGCATTCAATGTGGAATTGGCCAGAGCTTTCGGTGTTCCAGCCGTTGGTACGGTGAAAGGAGTAAGATCAGGTGTTGTTACAAAATCTACCCAGAATTCTTTTGCAGACAGGTAGTTATAAGATCTGTACAGGGCATTGCTTATGCTGGCATTGGTGATATCGAAATCGGTAGTATTGAATGTCGCTCCCGAAGCCCATATTCCTGAACTGTACTGGAAGTCAGAGTTATTGTTCATCGATTTCAGGATTAAGGTCCATCCGCCTCCGTTGTCGGTCATATTACAATATACCTGCTCGGCACAATAAGCGTTTCCGCTTCCGTCCGGATCGATCCAGTAAGTCCCGTTTCCGGTGGATAATCCCGAATCCAGGATCTCTTTACAGGAAGATTTCAGATTGACTACATTTACTCCCGCAGGAACTACTGTAATGGTTTTTGTAAAGGTTTTTGTTCCACACGCGGCACTGGAAAGCGTGGCCGTTACGGTATAAGATCCTGTTGCTGCATTTGAAGAGGCGGTCAGGGTCGTATTTGGGGTATTGGTGCTGCTGAAGGTCATTCCCGTCGAAGGAGATACGGACCAGCTTGACATTGATGATCCGGTATACAATCCCAGAGACAGCGAGGTGCTTTCTCCCGGTGCGATGGCGCATGGAGTTGCTGTAATACCCGAACTGGCTCCGTCGATGGCGATATCTACAGCATTACTGTACGTTACCCCGCAATAATTGGCGGCAGCTCTTCTGAACTGGGTTGGGAATGTAAGGGCCGGCGGATCATAATTCTGTACATTGTTTGTTCCTGAAGCAGCTGCCCAGGTAGCTCCTCCGTCGGTACTCTGCTGCCAGGTATAGGCCACGGTTCCTCCGATCCCGGGATCTGCTGCAGAGGAAGTGAATACCCCCGGATTATATCCCGAACAGCCGTAAGGCTGGTTGTGGGAAATCGTACCCGGCTTGATGCCTGGATTGCAAACATTTGAAGAAGTTCCTGCAACTGAATTTACACTTATCATCCTTACCACTCCCGTAGCAGCGTCCACGGTAAGCAGGGAGTCTGTTTTCTGAGCGTTGACCAGGCCGTTCAGTCGTAAAGGATTGGAAGAAGAAACGATCTGAAGCTTATTTGCAGGCACTATAGTGGCAACTCCTACATTTCCTGAGGAAGTTACTACAAAGTCATTGCTTTGCTGCGAAGCGTTTGGAATGCCGGTGGAAGGATTGTCTTTAGCGGCATCGACATGCAGGATAGCCTGCGGATTAGTAGTATTTATTCCTATCTGGGAATATATATTTACTCCTAAGAACATGAGGAGGCAAATAACTAATTTTTTGTTCATGATTATGAATTATGTGATATTAAAAAGTGATTATCTGGCCCAAAGGAGTGCTTTGTAAAAGCCTAACCCGTTAGCTCCGTTAAAATATTCATTGCCAATAGGATTGTATGCGTTTCCGGAACCGGAATTACCAACGGTATTTTTTGCTCCGATACCTATGGACGAATCCGAAGTATTGAAAATTTCATTGGTTTCATTATTCGACAGCATTCCGAACCGTACGGAAGCGTAGGTTGATCCTAAATTGATACCGTTACCCACCCCTCCGGTCTGATAAGAATAAGCATTGGAAGGCGTAAAATAGGTACTGTTCATTCCTGAAGATTGCAGGGGCTGATTTAAGTACTGGTTGGCAACATTTGCATTCAATGTGGAATTGGCCAGAGCTTTCGGTGTTCCAGCCGTTGGTACGGTGAAAGGAGTAAGATCGGGTGTCGTTACAAAGTCTACCCAGAATTCTTTTGCGGATAAATAATTGTAAGGTCTGTACAGCGCATTGCTTGTGCTTGCATTACTGATGTTCAAATCAGAGGTATTGAATGTTGCTCCCGAAGCCCAGATTGCTGAACTGTACTGGAAATCTCCGTTGTTGTTCATGGATTTCAGAATTAAGGTCCATCCGCCTCCGTTGTCGGTCATATTACAGTATACCTGCTCGGCGCAGTAAGCATTTCCGCTTCCGTCCGGATCGATCCAGTAAGTCCCGTTTCCGGTAGATGCCCCCGAATCCAGAATGTCTTTACAGGAGGTCTTCAGGTTGCCAACATTTACTCCCGCAGGAACCACCGTAATGGTTTTCGTAAAGGTTTTTGTTCCGCAGGAAGCACTGTTGAACGTTGCCGATACCGTATAAGATCCTGTTGCCGCAGTCGGAGAGGCGGTCAGGGTTGTATTGGGTGTATTGGTGCTGCTGAAAGTCATTCCCGCGGAAGGGGATATCGACCAGCTGGTGATTGATGATCCGGTATACAATCCCAGAGACAGCGAGGTGCTTTCTCCCGGTGCAATGGCGCATGGAGTCGCTGTAATTCCTAAACTGGCTCCATCAATGGCTATAGAGACGGTATTGCTGTACGTTGCTCCACAGTAGTTTACAGCTGCCCTTCTGAACTGGGTTGGGAAAGTAAGGGCCGGCGGATCGTAATTCTGCACATTGTTGGTTCCTGAAGCAGCCGTCCATGTAGCTCCTCCGTCAGTGCTCTGCTGCCAGGTATAGGACACGGTTCCTCCGAGTCCGGGATCTGCTGCAGAGGAAGTAAATACCCCCGGATCGTATCCCGAACAGCCGTAAGGCTGGTTGTGGGAAATGGTTCCCGGTTTCAGATTGGGGTTGCAGGTGGCAGAAGAGTTTGAGGAAATAGAATTAATACTTCTCATCCTTACTACTCCAGTAGCGGCATCTACGGTAAGCAGAGAATCGGTCTTCTGTGCATTCGCAAGTCCGCTCATCCGTAATGGATTAGACGCTGCGACTACATGTAGTTTGTTTGTGGGCGATGTTGTGGAAATCCCTACGTTGCCCGCGGAAGTTACTACAAAGTCGTTACTTTGCTGCGAAGTGTTGGGAATACCGGTAGAGGGGTTGTCCTTGCCGGCGTCGACATGCAGGGTGGCCTGCGGATTATTGGTGTTTATTCCTACCTGGGAATACATGACTGCCGAGCAAGCGAGGGCAGCCGCAGTTAATAAGTTTTTTTTCATTGATTGTAAAAAATTTATATGAATAGATTATGTTTTCCGGATCGGTAAATCAAAAATTAAAGAGGGAGGTATGGTCTTAAAAGCTACCTGAGCAAATTTGTAATAAGGAAAATAGGGGAATAAGCAATACATAGATTTTTTTCATAGTTAAATTTTTTCGAAAAAATGATCTTTATTATTGTGTTTTTAAGTTTTGGTAAAAAACTTTAGTACACAAATATAACAAAATTTTTGTGACCAAATAGATATAGGTTAAATTATTATAAAACAAATGACATAGCATGATAGGGATGATTTAAGCCAGAGATGCATAAAAATTTTATGCTCACAATGAGATAAATGATTTTTTATTCTGGAAAAATTCAGAGCATTTATTTTAATGTTAAGAGCTGTTTATATAGAGATTGTTATACACAGTACCTCATTTTTGGCAATCGGATCTCTTTATTTTCCCAAATATTTGTTTTATAGAATCCAAATGGCGGATTAATATTGGCAGTAAAATTAATATAGGCGGTTATTTATTTAAACTACACTTAGCATTGTCTTAAACATCAGTTCATACAGCATCAGTACTTTCGCGTCACAATAGACAGACATGAAAAAAATACTATTTTCTGCATTTATGCTTACCGCTTTGGCAGCCTGCAAAGATTTTGAAACGGCTGATAACATCCAGGATATCAATTATTCCAAGCTGCCTCAGGAGTTTCCCTTCAGCACCCTGGCAACTGTTAACGGGGTTGCTGTAATCAATGGAGGTTTCGGATCCGGAGCAGCAGCACATCCAACAAGAAAGGGAGAGTTCTATGTGATTACCGACCGTGGCCCGAATACGGATTATTTAAACGGAAAAAAATTCTTAAGCCCTTCTTTTACACCTACAATCATGCATTTCAAGATCAATGCAGAAGGGAATGTAGAGGTTATCAAATATATAAAGCTTAAAAATCCATCTGGACAGCCGATTACGGGATTACCAAACCCTGCAGGAATGGGAAGTACTGGTGAAATTGCTTATGATGCCAACGGAAGTGTGCTGGGAACGGATAATTACGGATTGGACAGTGAGAGCATTGTGGCCGCAGCAGACGGGACATTCTGGGTATCCGATGAGTATGGTCCTCATATCGTACATTATACAGCTGAAGGAGTGGAAATGGAAAGAATCAGCCCGATCGGGGTGAATACGGGAACACGTAAGCTGCCGGCGGTGCTGGCCAAAAGAAGAGCTAACCGCGGAATGGAAGGCTTATGCATCACGCCGGACGGAAAAACGCTGGTAGGAACGATACAATCGATGATGTATGTACCCAGCAAAAGCTTAGCGACCAATAAGACCTTAACACGGATTGTTACTTTCGATATCGCGACCGGACAGACAAAGCAGTTTCTGTACCAGCAGGACGGCGGTGCTTCCGATTCGGTATGTGACATTACCGCCCTCAGCAACACGGAGTTCCTGGTGATTGAAAGAGACGGAAATTTCGGTTCTCAAGGCGGGATTAAAAAAGTATACAGGATCAACATTTCAGGCGCTTCTGATGTAAACGGTTCCGACCTGAGTGCCGTCGACGGACTGAAGATCAACGGAAAAGCTCTTGAACAATGTACGTGGGCTGAGATTTCCGCAGCAGGAATCCAGGCCGTTTCAAAAACGCTTGCAGTAGATCTGGTCTCCAAAATAGGCTATGAGCATGATAAATTTGAGGGAATCGTCTACCTTGGCAACAATAAGCTGGCGGTTTTCAATGATGATGACTTTGGAATCGTAGACGACGGAAACGGAAACCCCAAAGCGAAGATCCTTCCCAAAACCGGAAAAGTAGACAAAGGAACGATGTATGTCGTCGATATTAAATAGTTTCAATATATTGTAAGTCTCCCTAAACCGGGAGACTTTTTTTACCTCGATATTAATAAGAATTCGGTATTAGGGTAATATTCAAATATTAATAGAAATGAGCTTGGCCAAGGAAGCTCATTTACCATATGTCATATAATCGCTTAACCAAAGCCTACAATACATTTCGCTTGAAGTCGGTTTGGAATTAAAATTTTCATAGGGCCAAAACTCAACACAATTTTTGAGATATGATAAATGAATATCAATTACCAATTTGTTCTTATGACCAGTTCACGCCAGATAAACAGCATCCGCTTCGTCGGATTTTAGAAAGTTTCGAGATTACCTGTTTTTTCTTCTCATTCTAAAAAATGAATGGCTTTTTTACAGCGGATTTTATAATAGAAGACTCATTGATTTTACAGATTCTGCAGATTTAAAACGTAGATGGCCAAATCGGGCTCAGGCCATTTATTACGCTTAGTTTTGTGACTGTTTAATACCACATTGTTTATGAGCCATCTTTATTTTAAATCCGCAGCCTGTATTTGTGCGTATATAATTTTTAAATCAACCGAATCATAATAAACGCCTTATGTCTTTATTCAAGGAAAACTTTCGGCATATTATTGTTGCTGAAATCGAAGAAACTTACGGAGTCATCCTTCCTGAACATACGGAAAAAAAGGAACTTATCTATCTGGTTTCCCGGTCTTTTTTCGGGATTTATCAGAAAAAATTGTACGTCTATTATATTTCCGGGCATGTCGTAGATTATAAAGTGCATTATTTTATTTTCAACAGGAAGATTGCCTAGGCTGTCTGGATTATTGAACCACGGATACTTTTGCAGATTAAATGATACATAGCTCACAAAAAAATTTAAAACCTGTTTAAGTTTGGAATTCCCTTCTACTCGTAAGTAAATATTTTAGCTTAAAAAATTCAATTTATTTGAGTCCGATTTATTCATTTAAATTAAACAGGGGTTCCACAGTGGTAGAAAGTTAAGCAGAAAATTAAGATTAAGGGAGCTGACGGAAAATTCTGGGTCAAACTTAACCAGGCTCTTGCAAGGTCTTAAAATATTTAAACGACGATTTTCATCTACTTTTACAGATAATGATTCTGCTTCCGATAGCTAAAAATGAAAAGCTGAATGATGGGTAATTACTTTTTAAAGGATTTACAAAAGATCAGAAATCGTCTGATATTCAGTTCGGTTGGCAATATATTGACAAAAAAACTTCCGGCGTTCCCCTTATTTAAGACAAACAAAACCACCGTTTCCGGTGGTTCTTATCTACTTTATTATGGCTGTTCTCAGGAATTGAACGCTTCGATGATTTTAGAGAAATCCTCTAATTTCAAAGCAGCTCCGCCGATCAGTCCGCCATCGATATCCGGTTGGGAGAAAATTTCTTTCGCATTATCCGGTTTTACGGAGCCCCCATACAGAATGGAAACTTCATCCGCTACTTCCTGTCCGTATTTTGCAGCAATAATGCTTCTGATGTGGGCGTGGATTTCCTGTGCCTGTTCCGGAGTTGCCGTTTCTCCCGTACCGATGGCCCAAACCGGCTCGTAAGCGATCACTACTTTTTTGATTTCTTCTACGGAAAGCGTGAAAAGAGCAACTTCCGTCTGGTTTTTCACTACCTCAAAATGTTCTCCTGCCTTTCTCTGTTCCAGGGTCTCTCCGTTACAGTAAACGGGAATCATGCCTTTGTCTAAAGCCAGTTTTATTTTTCTGTTGCAGTGAGAATCTGTTTCACCATGATATTGTCTTCTTTCGGAATGTCCGATGAGAGAACCGGTTGCCTCGATGGATTCCAGCATATCGGCAGAAATTTCTCCGGTGTAGGCCCCGCTCTCATGCTCACTCATATCCTGTGCGAAAATACCGATCTCGTCTTTTTCAAAAATATCCTTCGCCATCATCAGGTACAGAGCCGGTGGTGCGATCCATACTTCACAGTTCGTTGTATGGTTGTTTTTATAGCTTAGCAACTGAACCATCAACTGCTGGGCATCGATTACAGTTTTGTTCATTTTCCAGTTTCCTGCTACTATTTTTCTTCTCATAGAATTTATTTTAAGGTTTAAACCGTATTGTATTTTTTAATGTTATGATTTGTCGATATTCCAAAGATTTTTTAACAACGTATAGAAAGTATGCTCTTCATCAGTAACCACATTATCCGCTTTGATCAGCGTTTTGGCAAACTGTATAAAGCTGTCGCGCTCTTCCTTCGTGGAATCGTCGTAAAAGCATCGGGCATGGAATTCAAAATGATCTTTCCATTCTTCCGGCTGCAGCAGGGCAATGGTTTCAAGCTCATTATCGAGGTTCATTTTAAAAGGAAATTCATCCGCCAAATACTGCTGGACCAGCATTCCTTCTTCCGGGGCAAATTCCCCGTCCACAGAGGAAAGAATCATTAAAAGATGGTAACCGGCAATCGGCTTATTGGATTTTTGCATGATGATAATTGTATAGTTTAAGGTTTAAAGTTCAATGTTTAAAGTTGGTCTCGGATTTAACATCTCTATAAGGTTTCTTCACTGGTCGTTTTTGGGTAAATTGTCAATTACTTCGTGTCAATGGTCATTTTATTTTTGATTCACCATTTACTTTTTAAAAATTCACTTTCGCAGCAAAATTGACTTGCAAAGCAAAATTCACCATTCACCTAATCCATTATTTCAAATAGTCCTTTGCCGGCTGTTTGTCGACGATCTTTCCATTTTCCAGGATCAGGACAAACGGATTGCTTCTGGCAATGGTTTTAATGGCCGTGCCGTCCATCATGGTATTTTTTATGGTTTTAAAAGTGTTCGGAAGGGTTGAAACGCCATACACTACGGTAGCTCCATGGGTCTTAACCTTTGTCTCAAGCTGTTTCATGAGTTCTGAAGAAACCGATTGCGGATGATAAGAAAAGATCAAAACCGCTTTCGGAGCATTGATGATCTGTTCCGTTACGTCTGTTCCGTTCGGATCTTCTATCTTAAATTTCACGATCTCCGATTTATAGCCTTCTCTGATCAGAACGGATTCATTTTTCCCTTCTTCGATTTTCCATGGCGAACCTTCCGCCCAGTATTTTGTTTCTTTGATGTAATCGTCCTGGTTTACTTTTACCGTTTCTCCTGTTTTGGTGTTTTTCAGGGAGTAAAAGGTTTTATATTCGGAAGGGTTTTTACTGATTTTTGCTTTTTCAGTCTTCAGATCGGTCCCGATTTTATAGTCGCGGAAATCAATAAGCGGTTCATGAATAATTCCGTGCGTGCCGACAAGAATCATGGCTATGGTAAAGATACCCAGAAGAATATACTTGAATTTGTTCCCGGTTTCTTTTTTAGGGCTGTAGCTGTAGGCATCTTTCTTTCTAAAGTCTTTTCTGTACAGGATAAATACAATGAGGAGACCGATCAGCAATACGACGTCCTTGATGAAGCTCTGCCAAGGTGTAAACTTAATGGCATCCCCGAAGCATCCGCAGTCCGTCACCACATTGTAATAAGCAGAATAGAACGTCAGGAAGCCGAAGAAAATACAAAGCGCAATTAATGCGGAAAGTGTGAATTTAAGTTTTAATTTGATCAGCAGCATAAAGCCCAGAAGAAGTTCCAGAACCACGACGACGATCGATAGCGGCAGGGCGAATTTTTCAAAAAACGGCATGTCGAAAACCGTGGGGGAGAAGTATTCTTCCATTTTAAAAGAAAACCCTACCAGATCTACCGCTTTTACAAAACCGGAAAGGATGAAAATGACGGCGATAACGAAACGTAAGATAGCTTTCATATATTGTATTTTTTAAGAATTAATCTGAACATTAAGGAAAAAGGAGCATCTTTATCAGCAAATCTTTTAAGTTTCAGAGCTTCTTCATCATTATACGTATTTCTACCGTCTTTAATAATATTGCTCTTTATTTCAATTAATTGATTTTTGAATTTATGCAATAATTTTGATCTCTTTAGATCAAGATTCTCGCTGTCTAATCTATATTTTTTAATTGTTTTCTTTCCTGGTTCAGAATCTGAAAGAATACATTCATCTTCAAAATAAAGATTGTCTTCAATTTCATCGTCTGAGTTTCTAAAAGGATTCAGGACGTCATTTACGGCAATATCAATATTTGGAATTTTATCATTACAATTTGCACTGGACAAATATAAGTTGTCCCATGCATAGGCATCTTCCGGTTTTTCATCAACTTCTATATGATGATCTATTTCCCGATAGTTGCCTTTAAGCATTTCCTCCGAATAAAAACATTTATGGCTGCTGGTAGAAAGCAATTTACTAATAATGTCATGATGACCATATTTATTATGATCAGGTCTTGCTTTAGGATCTATTCGCCTCTTTTCTAAAAATTTCTCTGTCCACTCTACTTTTTTCCTGTCTAATATACCAGGAGCAGATAATCTAACCAGGTGAATCATTTAGCTATGGATTTTAATAAATTATCCAGTTCCAAATAGGAAAAATACTGGGGATTAATTTTTTTCAATTCATCTTCAATCTCATTCTCTAATTCTTTATTCTTTTCCTTTATCGCTGTTTTCCTTCGACTCAGTAAAGAAGATATTTTTTCGTTGGCAAAAGGCAAAGTCCCGTCAAAAGCATCTGAAATTAAAATTTCATCAATCGGTTTGCTGCTGTACTCATCGGTTTCATCGGAGATAACAGAATAATCTTTCTCCGATTTGCAGACATATACTTTTGCTCCATCTACTGATCCCACGATAAAGGGAGAATGGGTAGTTGCAATAATCTGAAGATTTGGAAAAATATCTAAAATAGAGTTAAGAAAGGTTTTCTGCCACTTTGGGTGAAGATGATTCTCTGCTTCATCTATTAATAAGACGCCCGGAGTTTTTAGCAGATCTTCTAATGGTAGATTATTTAATTTATATACCGAATACATCTGAGATAAAAGTCCCAGCATTCTTTGAATTAAATACAGATTGCCACTGCTTAATTTTTCCAAAGAAATTTCATTTCCTCGGACATCAATGATGGGCAACAGAGAAGTGCGGTCAACGTATTTTAATTCTCCGTCATTTAAACTTAATCTAAATATTCTTCTGATGGCTTCATAAATAAATTCACCTTCTTTTTTTTGATCCGGCTGATCCGAAGATTTATAGTAATCGAAAAATGTTATAATTTTTGTTGTTTCAGCATTCTTTTGAAATCCTTTTAAGGCGCCAACGAGATATTCTTCCGGTTTGATAAAATCCAGACTTGAAATATGGAACGGCTTATCGTCATTTTGAGAAGTCCAGTAATTCATTATCCATCGTTGATTATCTGAATCTTTGTCATCAAGAAATGCCTGTGATATGATACGATAAGGATTACCTTTAAATAATACCTGCACACCATTATCAACAAGTTGGGAACTTTCTAAATCGAGTATTTCTTTATTGACTTCAAGCCTTAAATCAATTTTAAAATCCGTATTTCTATTTATTTGTCTTTTAATATTTCCATATAAATCATTGTCAGCCAGAATTATTTTCCTGATTGCATCCAGTACGATTGTTTTTCCTGTTCCATTTTCACCTGTTAGAATTGTTACCTGTTTCCGGGAGTTTTCAAAAGTGGCAAATTCGATGGTGTCATCCAGAAATGGCCCTATATTTTTTAAATGTAAATCAAGCAATTTCATTTTCTATCAATTTTCGGATTCTATAGGACTAGCTTTTTCAGAAAACTTAATCAGGCAGAAAACGGCATAATTCAGCATATCGAAATAATTGGCATCCAGGCCTTCCGAAACAATCGTTACGCCCTGGTTGTCTTCAATCTGCTTCGTTCTCAATACTTTCTGGTAGATCAGGTCTGTGATCGATGAAATACGCATATCCCTCCACGCTTCGCCATAATCATGGTTTTTGCGCTCCATCAGCTGTCGGGCTTCAGTGGCATACCTGTCGTACAGCTGCATGATTTCTTCCTTATTTTCATTAAAATCATTGGAGAATCCCTTTTCAAGCTGGATCAGTCCGATGATCGAGTAATTGATGATGGCAATGAACTCATCTTCTTCACTCTCGTCCACCATTTTTTTATCGGTCATCTGCAGGGTACGGATCCTATTTACTTTGATGTAGATCTGGTCCGTAATCGAACTTGGCCTTAAAACCCGCCATGCTGCTCCGTAATCCTGTAGTTTTTTGCTGAATAATTCGCGGCACTGACTGATAATTTTCCCGAACTGTACTGAAGTTTCTGACATAAATTTTCTTAATCTTCCAAATATACGAATTAGGTTTTAGGTAGCGGAAATCAGGGCCCGGTTTTTTATTCTGATGTTGGAGTTGGCTGCCGGAAATCGTATTTTTGCGGCATGCAACATCATGGACCATCACCCGACGATCACACCCTAAACTGCCACGGAAAGCTGGTGGATTTATCCGCCCCGAAAATTATGGGAATCCTCAACCTGACTCCGGATTCTTTTTCCGATGGCGGAAAATTCAATAATGAAAAGACTGCTCTTGCACACGCAGAAAAGATGCTGAAAGAAGGTGCGGAAATCATTGATATCGGACCCCAGTCGACACGGCCGCATGCGGAATTTTTAAGTGCTAGTACAGAAATAGCCAGGATCGGAAGGATGATTTCTTTACTTAAAAAAGAATTTCCGGAAGCTTTAATTTCCCTGGATACTTTTTATTCCGAGACGGTAAGATTCGGCTTCAGTGAAGGAATCGATCTGATTAATGATATTTCAGGTGGGCAGTACGATAAACGGATGTTTGATACTGTAGCAGAAACAAAACTTCCTTATATTCTGATGCATGTAAACCCTTCCTATGATGCCATGCATGATAAAATAAACTTTGAAGATATTACCGTTTCCATCAACCGGTATTTCTCTGAAAAAATAGCCGAACTGCTGTCAAAAGGCGTTCAGGATATTATTCTGGATCCGGGCTTCGGCTTCGGCAAAACAGTAGCGGATCAGATAAAAATGATTGATGAAATAAAGTATCTCGGTTTGGGAAGACTTCCACTGCTGATCGGAATTTCAAGAAAATCATTTATCTACAAGCCGCTTGGGAAAGCCCCTGGAGACATTAACGAAGAAACGCAGAAGCTTCATCTTAAAGTGCTGCAACAGGGCGCAAAAATTTTAAGGGTTCATGATGTTGCGGAAGCGAAAAAGACAGTTGATCTGTTTTTGAGAAGCTGTTAGTCAGGAAATGTAAATAAATTTTTTTACTTTCAAACAAATATTAATTTGTATAAAAACAAAAGCATGAGTGTGGGAACCAATCTGAAAAAATTACGAAGCAAAACCAAATATTCTCAACAGGATATTGCTGATATGCTGAATGTAGACAGACTAACGTATGTCAACTGGGAAAACGAAACAACAGAAATAAAATCAGGCTATATTCCAAAACTTGCGGATATTTTTGGAGTAAAAATTCAGGATCTTTTTGATAATAATCAATCAGTTCAGATTAATAATTTTGAAAATACAGATAATTCAACTGTTTTAGGACATCAAAGCATCGTTATCAATATTTCTGATGCGGAAACAGCCAAGTTACTTGGAGAGCAGATTCAGGAGCTTATCAAAAATTTGAAGAAATAAATACATAATATTTTATAAAATATAAATCCTCATAAAAAATTACAAGGACTATATTTAAGAATTAATCTTATTTGGCCATTTCACTGATAATTTATTCAATATCTAATTGAGGAGATTCTTTTATTCTTTTTTGATTAACTTGTTCCATTCTTTTTTTCTCAATGGGATCATCAAAAACAATTCCACTAATATTAGATAAAGCATTATATTTCGCCTGTTTTGTTTGTTGTTTGGTAAAGCTTTTATAACTTTTATCCTTTGGAAAATAAATTTGCTTAACCTTCTTTTTAAATTGGGTTAATGTAAAATAGTATTCTCCTTTTTCATCATACATATTAACAATAATGCCTGGAAGACCGCAAAATTTATATGGACCAAAATTTAAGGGGAGATCTTCCGTGTACCAAGCAATCCATTTTCTTCCATAAGCTATTGTTATAGCCTTCCTTGTTTTATAACCGGCATAAATTTTTTTGTCTTTATAAATTGTCCATTTTAGATTTACGGGTTCACTGTACTTCAATTTTACACCTACAACTTTTTCATATACAGTAAATATATTATTTTTTCTTACAACCTCTTCTCCAAGTGCCGTATCATAAGACATTGAAGAGATTATATCATCATTAGAAATTTTTCCTCGCTTAGACAGAGAATCTAATACGTATTGATTTGCACTTCTATAATAGCTGATATTTTCTTTAGTATTTATGAAAAGTAAAAACTGTTCAGTATTCTTCTTTTTGAATATAGGATATTCAACATTATATGAAACTGCAAAGTCTGTTTTTAAGATTTGCTGAGAAAAGAATATTTGAAATAAAAATAGAGGAAGTGTTAGTATAAAATTTTTCATTTAATAACTTACTTATTAATAATAAAGAATAAAGGAGAATTTTTCTCCTTTATTCCATTTTTTAGAGAATAATCGTTACGGTACTTGGATAAGAACCACATACATCATAGTTAGTTAATCTCACGTAGTTTTTTAAATCTTCAATTCCAACATTATCTGCTGTTGTAAGGCTTACCGTTTTTCCGCAAGATGTACGAACCGACCAAGTTTTCGCAAAAGCCATCACTGAAATTCCCATCAGGGCGCAAAATAAAATTTTCTTTTTCATTTGTAAAAAATTTAATTGATTAAACTTTTACAAACGTAGTAAGCTAATGATAAAACTAATGTAAAGAAAATTAGACAAATTCTGTCGGGTTTTCTTTATATTTAATCATTTTAAATAATTGATAATCAATTTATTAATGAAGTATTTGTTTTTAGTTGAAAAAATAAATAGAAAAATCTGTTTTAATGAAAAACTTTTTTAATTTTTCGACAGAGGTTCTAAAAGCGCTACCTGTTACAGAAACAAAAAGTTGAGCAAAAACTCAACTTTATATTAATTCAAATTAGCCAGCTTATCCGCAAACTGTTTTGAGAACACTTTCCGGTCTTCTTCCAGTTTTTCCGGGTTGGAAGGCAGGATGTAGTTGAAAAGGATTTTGTTATCATGATCCAGGAAGATGATTTCCTTTTCATTGCCGTCGATCATCTGAGCGAAAATTTCCCACATCGATGTGTCTTTCAATTTTAGTAATTCAAAAAACTGGTCAGCTTTTATTTCTATTTTCTGCATTGTATTTCTGGTATTTATTTATTCTTTTTAATTTATAAAGAAAATCTGTCCGTAATTCTTTAAGATGGTTGATTTAGAATTCCAACAGTTTTAATTTGAACTGAACCGCAAAGTTCTGCTTGAAGTTCGGAGTCGTATAATAGCCAACCCTGTAAAACAATCCTAAGTTGAAGTAGGTAGAGAGGAAATTGTTCCATTCCAGTCCGACTTCCTGGTAGAGATGGTTCAATGGGCGGAACCTGAACTGGTGATATTCGGCTTTCTCCATATCTCCGATGGTCCCGCGCAGCACAAAGTCGAAGCTTGAAATATTCTGTCCGAAACTTTTAAAGTACCAGGGCAGTTTATGCGTAAAATAGTAAGCAACAAAACGGTCATTGTAATATTTTCCGCCTTCCAGTGTTGCAAAGCCCAGAAAAGAGGTAAGGTTAAAATTAAAATCCCTTCTTGGCGAAGCCAGTCCGTTCATGGTGAAGTTTTTCCAGATCGGGGCACCTCCGAAAACCATTCCCCCATAAAGCCGGAATCCCGTTGTTCCGAAAACCGTCTTGAAATTATGGACGAAAAGGGCATCAAAGCGCATGTAACTTAGGTCTCCGCCAAAGATCTTATAGCTTTGTTCATAGTTGAAATACAGCTCAGGGTATTTCTGGTCGATCAGCGATTTTCCCTGCGGCGTCATGATATTCGTGGAATTCGGAGAATATTTTAAGGTAAACAGCGTGTTGAAATTTTCAAATGAAGAACCTTTTCCACGGAACGAGTAATCGAACAAAGCTTCTTCAAGGTTTCTCCTAGCCGCGAAAACAAGGGTCAATCCGTTGGTAACATCATTCAGATAAGAAACGGAGGCACCCCGGTAATGGTAATACCGGTCGTTATTCAGGTTGTTTCCGTAGTTGGCCATCCGCATTTTAAAGTTCCACAGCCTGCGGTAGAACTCGCCGGAGGCGGTTACGTCATCATAATAATCTACCCTGAAATAAGAGTCTTTTTCAAGAGTGGTTTTGATGTCGAGCCCGATTCGGTACTTCCATTTATCATCTTTGAAACCATAAGCAAACGTATAATCCGGGGAAAAATAAGGACTGAAATTTTCATTGAGCTTGGCTTTCAGACCAACTCGGAAACCTTCATATAAATTGTAATTTACGATTTCATCCACCGCAAAATCCACTACGCCAACACGGATCTGACCGTTCAGTAAACCGCTTAATACCTGTGCTTTACTGTCGATGTTGTATTGTCGGCCAAGGCTGTCTATGGTTTTATAGGTATTCTTTTCGCGTTCCGTCAGCGGATCGGTGCGGTATTGGTCCAGTGTATTTCCGCGGATATTTTTTACGGAGAACGTATATCCTTTGAAATCCCCCGGACTGTTTTCCGCAGGGGATTTGTAATCAAAGTAACGGGATGTCAGCAAAGCATAAGTTCCGAAAGTCTGCTTCTTTTTCAACTCCGGTTTTTTATCTGAATGCTGAGGATCTTCCTCTTCCAGTTTCATATTGCTCATCTTGAGCTTTACGGTCTCGTGAGCGAGGAACCATTTGTTGTGAAAGAAAATCCAGGTGCTGGTAATAATTCCGTCGTTTTTATTTTTGCTGAAATTTTCGATTTTCTTTACGCCGTAGGTTTCGGTATCCACATAAATGGCTCCGTTATATTTCCGCTTTTTGTCAGGATTTTTGTAATTGACTTCCCTGAAACGGATGACGAAGTTTTTCCGGCCGTCCATTTCAATGGTATCGGTGAGGAAAAACCGGTACAATCCTCTGTTTTCCTGTTTTAGCTGATCGGGAAGCTTATCCCGGTTGCTCTGCTGGAGGGCGATCATTTCATAGATCGGCTGCTTCAGTCCGGAGATCCTGTTGTCCAGGATATTGATCTTTTCACCGTATTGCCTGGAGTATAAAAATTCCTGCGCCCTTTCCCAGAGAAACAGCTTGCTTTTGGAAAATATTTTTCTTGCGGAAATGTTGTTTAATGAATCTTTTCTTCGTTTTTCCCGGAACATTCCGGTTTCCTCGAAAAATTTATTGTACTGCGAAATGCTGTCTTCATCAATATCCAGAGAAATTTTTTCGTAAGATTTGTATGAATAGGAATCCAGTGTTTTCGGAGAATTCTCGGTAAACATCCGGTTTACCTTATTCAGAATTTCCAATGCTTTAGGATCGCTTTGGTCTTTAATGACTACGGCTTCAATAGCGGTGACTTTCGATTGTGAAAAACCAAAACTCCAGAGTAAAAGACCTAAAAACAATAAAATCCTTTTCATAAAAAACCTTTCAAAATTAATAATATTTCTCCTCACAGAAAAGTTTTTACCGTCTGGTTTTAATCTGTTAGCAAAATTTTTATTTAATGAGAATTAATTGACGATCAGTAACCTTCATTGGACTATAAACTCCATTGAGATCGGGAAGATTAATAAATGCTTTATATATTTCACAAGCCGCTGATGTTTATAGAAGTTTTCCGCGATCGCTCTTCATTTTCTGAATTAAAATAAACTTCGTTTATTCTTCAATTTAATACGATTAAACATTTAGCTTGACAAGCTCGATAGACATTGAACAACCGATATTTTTTTTAAGCTAAAAATACCTTAATTTCTCAATGGTAAAGTAAAAAAATCCCGGAATTTCCGGGACTGTGGTTTAATGATCGTTGAGTGCATTCAGAAAATCGATGACTTCGGATATTTCTTTTTCCGATAAGTTCAGCGGGGCATCGGAAAGGGTCTGGTTATCGGCTTTCAGTCCGAATCCTTTTCCGCCGCCTTTGTTGTAGAACTCCATAACGTCCTTTAACGTTTTGTAACCGCCATTGTGCATATAAGGTGCTGTTTTGGCAATATTCCGAAGGGTAGGGGTTTTAAAGGAATGCTGTAGAAAGGCTACCGTTTCGTGGAATTTTCCTCTCCCCGGATCTTTATCTGCCATTTGGTTGGAAGAATTCTCTGCAATTCCCAGGACTTCCTGTTCGGTTTTGGTGTAATTCGGCGGGACCGTCCCGTTGAAAAGCGGTAAGAAATGACAGATGGCGCACTGCGCTTTTCCCATAAACAGGTTAAAACCCTTTTTCTGGCTTTCGGTCATGGCCTTTTTACTTCCTCTCATATACGCATCAAAATCCGAATTGAAAGTGGCTAATGAACGGATGTAACTCGCCAGTAAATTCTGCAGCTGCCAGATTTCGGCTTTTTTTTCTTTATAAATCGTTGCAAATGCAGTACGATACTCCGGATTGGTATTGATCTTCGCGATAATCTTGCTGAGATCACCGTGCATTTCTTCTTTGTTCGTAATTACCGCTGAGCTCTGTCCTTCAAGGTCATCCTTGCGCATATCCCAGAACTGGCCGTGCTGGAAAGCCGAATAATTCAGCGAAGGCGTGTTTCTCTGCAATGGAGAATCAGAGAGCGACATGGATTTTTCCTTTCCGTCGGTGAATGCTTTTTCCGCAACATGGCAGGTGGCGCAGCTTCTGGAATTGTTGTCGGATAAAATATTATCATTAAAAAGCTGTTTGCCGAGTTTTATTTTTTCAGGTGACATTTCAAACTGTTTCCCGGGAACAAAAGCATTCGGATTAAAAGCATTTTTAGAATAAAATGTGCGGACGTTCTTATTCAGTGCCGACGTCACTTCTATGGCCGGAATTTCCTCCTGTTTCTGGAAATCGATCATCAGGGAAGTGATGGCATTGAGATGTTCAGGAATAAAGTGTATGTAGTCGAATGTATTTTTATCCGTATTCTTTTTCAGATAAGCAACAGACGAATCAATCTCGCGGCTGATCTTTGCCAAGGCTTTTTCTTTTGACTTTTCCGTAGCAATCTGCTGCAGCGTTTTTTTTACGGCATTCAGGGCATATGGAATTTCCGTTAAAAATGTTCCGGAAACCGGGGTGTCAAATCCCGCAATCCCTAAGCTGGAAATTCTGAAAGTCTCCTGTCTCAACGCATCGAATACCTGGTCTTTGGAAATGGTAATGGCCTGGAAGTTCACTTTAATGGCATTGCTTTTATTGGTAAGATTTTTAAGCATGCGGATTACCTCCTCTTTATTGGCCGGATCGTAAGGGTAGAACAGTTCTTCCAGGACCTGTAATCCTTCCGGTTCAATTTCCGTGTGTTCCTGCATTTCGATTTCGGGAAGGGCAGGACCATTAATAAAACGGGCGGTCTGGGGAAGAAAATACTCTACCGCCCATTCCATTTTTTTATAGGAGATTCTTAGTTCTTCAAATTTTCTCTGAAGCGATGCCTGGTCCGGGTTTCCGGATATCATTTTCATCAGTTCGTTGGTCCGGTTCAGAAAATCGGTATTGTTTCTAAAAAGATCTTTCTTCACTTCAGAAAGATCATCCTGCAACGGCTGCTGGTTCTGCGTACACTGCAATGCCCCGAAAACTGCAAAAACGATGAAAAGAAAAATCGTAAAAGGATATTTAAGAATGATTTTCATACGATATGAAAAAGTATCAGTAGAATTTCTCCTACTGATACCTGTTAAGAATGATAGTAAATTTATTTCTGAACGTTTCTGATGATGATGGTTTGCCCACCTTCTTTGTTGGTATTCACTCCGGCACCGTCTGCATTGGCAAACGCATCTTTCTGCCAGGTGTGGGAGTGGATGTTTACGGCAAATGTATTAGGCACTCCGATGATGTCTGAAATATCGATCATCGCTCCGAATTCCCATGAACCAAGCTTGGTAAGCTGTCCGGACTGGTTGTAAGCAGCCTGCCATGCAGCATCGTTTCTGTTGTGCTTCATATTCAGCCAAGGCTTGTATTGCTTGGTGCTGATGTTCAGCTGCCAGATGTAAGAATCGTGGGTGGCGGCAGGATAGTAAGAATCCCCGTCCTCCTGGATGTATACATAATTTTCCGTTACGCAAAGGTTATCCGGATTGATCAGGTTGCTTCCGGGGTTCGAGTCTCCTTCAGCTACCAATTCAAGTTTTCCGGTAAGCATGTTGCTTTCATTTAAGACAAGCTTATATACTCTTCCCCACATCGTAAGTCCTGCTTTCGGATTTACCCCGTCTGAAGATTCTCCGGTAGCGGTAAAATAGATTTCTCTTCCTTTCCCGGCTCCTTTTCTGTAATCCACGTCTTCCACTCTTGAGAAACGGATCGCGTTGTTATCAATATTTTTCTGGTTGATCTGTGCTCCGGTAAGGTTCTTGGCATTGGAGATTTCCACGAACTCCACATCATACTGGTTTCCTTTCGTCATGTTGGTCTCCGTATAATTGTTGTTGGTTCTCTTCAAAGCATACAGTTTACCGTTGTTTAAGTCGCCTTGGGTATCGGAAACATACATGATCAGCTGTCCTGCCGATTGGTGGGAAGAGCTGAAAGACTGGTCTTCACCAATGACGATGTAGGTTTTCCCGTTGGAAACATCTTTAGGAAGCGGAACGGCATTTTCCATCGATGCTTTTCCTAAAGCCGGCTTCACTCTTGACTGGTCTGCTGCCTGGGCAACTGCCGCCAGCGGATTGATCGCATGTACCATACTTTCTTCCCCGGATTCTCCGGCAGTAAGGAAAGCGCTGAACCCATGTTCGGCTACGGTAGCCAATGTTGCGGAACACAGCCTGGTCATTCCTCCGATCCCGTTCAGGATGTATTCTCCTTTTACCGGCTTGAAGGTTTTATCTAAATAAACTCTTGAAACCGATTTTGTAATTTCATGGTTGGTGATCATCAGGTATCCTTCTGAATTCGGATCTTTCATGATGCCCATTCCGTCCGGCTGTCCTGCAAAAACAAAGTTTGGGCTTCCGGCAAGTACATCGGAACTGGAAATCAAAGTTGTGATGTTCAGGTTTTCAAAGCCGCTCATTCCGTAAGCGAAGGCCGGTTCTTTGGAGAAGTTCTCGATTTTGATGTTCTGGTTTACCGGATTCTCATTGTTGTCCGTAGTTTCATCATTACAGTTCTGGAACAGCGCTGCCATTAAGAACAGCACGCCGATTGTTTTGTGGATTTTCATAATTGCTTTATTTCGATGCTGCAAAACTAGGGTTCCGGTATGAACTGAATTTTAATAGCTATGGAAAAGAAATTAAATTTTTCTTATTAAAACTTATGGAATGTTACGGGAGTTTCAATAATTAGAATTAGTCAAAATAATGGTAGCTGTTGCGGGAATGTTACATGATAAAGAGTTTAACATAAGAAACGGCAGATTTAAGTTCTATACTTTAAAAATATTTTAGATCACATCAGAAATAAAATCAAAGATTTTTATTGTATCGGTGAATCATCAATTTGCTAATAAAGCGTTTATAGACAGTGAAATCTGCGCTGTCATCTGAAAATCCGTGGTTTACTTAAATAAATTTAAATACGAATCTTCCAAGCAGTTCTCTAATACTATGTTGAGATCCCTACGGGATGGAAAAACGGAGGTGTTATGGCACAGAAGTGTAATTCCTGCAAAATGTGTTGTTATCTGTGAAAATCTCTACGCATCTGGTTTACTTAAAAAAAATCTAAATACAAATCTTTCCAAGCAGTTCTCTACTACTATATTGAGATCCCTACGGGATGGACAAACGGGTGTGTTATGGCACAGAAGTGTAATTCCTGCAAAATATGTGTTGTTATCTGTGAAAATCTCTACGCATCTGGTTTACTTAAATAAATCTAAATACGAATCTTCCCAAGCAGTGCTCTACTACTATGTTGAGATCCCTACAGGATGGACAAACGGGATGTTAGTGTATAGCGGTATAATTTCCGCAAAATCTGCACTATCATCTGTGCAAATCTGTGCGCATCTGTGGTTTAAATAAAAAAATCTAAACACGAATCTTTCTAAGCAGTTCCCTAATGCTATGTTGAGATCCCTACAGGATGGCCAAATGGAGTGTTATGGTATAGCGGTATAATTTCCGCAAAATCTGCACTATCATCTGTGCAAATCTGTGCGCATCTGTGGTTTAAATAAAAAAATCTAAACACGAATATTTCCAGGCAGTTCTCTAATACTATGTTGAGATCCCTACAGGATGGACAAATGGGGTGTTATGGCATAGCGGTATAATTTCCACAAATCTGGGCTGTTATCTGTGAAAGTATGCGGGAATCCGTGGGAGAAAAAAGAGAGCGGACCAAAGCCCGCTCGTGTTGAAATAATAATTGGTCATCAATAAAAATATATTTTTAATTCAGGAGGTTAAGCTTAACCTTAATTCCGAAATTATCTTTAAACTCCGAGGTCTGGTAGTACCCCAAACGGTAGGAAAACCCGACACTGTAACGGCTTCCCAGAAACCGGTTCCACATAACGCCCGCTTCCTGGTAATAATGATCCAGCACCTGGAACCGGAACTGATGATCTTCCCTGTTTTTCATATTTCCAATGGCTCCCTGATATTCAAGTTCGATATTGGAGTACCTTTGTCCTAGGGTTTTAAAACGGAACGGCAGGTATTGCGAGACTTTAAAGGCTGCAAATTTATCAGCGAAAAACATTCCGGAAGGCATGGTTGCAAACCCGAGGTTGGAAGGGGTACTGATAACAGAGGTCCATTTATCAGAATTCAGATCCCTTTGTCCGGCAATTTCAAAGTTTTTCCAGATCGGCGCATCTCCTGAAGAGATTCCTCCGAAAAGCTTGATGTTGGTATAGCCCAGTTTTGATCTGAACTGATGGATGATTAAAGCATCCAGCCTGTGGTAATCCAGTTCTCCGCCCAAGGTGCGGAATCCTTTTTCATAATTGACAAACACCTGTGGATAGCCTTTTTCATACGTGTATTTTCCACTCGGCGTCATGATGTTCTTATCATTCGGAGAAAATTTCAGGGATAATGCGGCGCTGGTATTGTCGAAGGCATTTCCGAGATCCTTGTACCGGTAATCGAAAAGTGCCTGTTGCTTTTCTTTGTTCAGCGCGATTTTCATGCTTAACGAATTGGAAATATCGTACAGGAATGACGCACCCCATTTTTGATTTCTGTAAAAGGTAGCATTGTGAAGATCAAGGTTAAGGTCCGGAATTTTCATCATCATATCCCACATCGTATTGCTGAATCTTCCTGCTGCGAAAACATCGTCGACGTACTCAACACGGAATATGGATGTCCTTTTCTGTGATAATTTTACATCCAGTCCGAGACCATATTTCCAACGGTGGTCTTTAAATCCGTATCCGAAATACCCGTCCGGTGAAAAGGTCTTGTTAAATTTTTCATTCAGCTTAATTCCTGCGCCTAAGCGTAATCCCTGGTGCTGGTCGTAGCTGAAAAGTTTCGTAATATCGAAATCGATGATTTTATAGCGAAGATTTCCGCGCATCAGCTGGGTTAAAGTATTGAGCTTTTTTTCAAAATCATGCTTCTGTACAAAGCTGTCGATTTTGGTGTAGGTTGCGCTTTCCCGTGCGGTTAGGCTGTCGGTTCTGTACTGATCCAGAAGACTGCCGTCGGAATTCTTTACTTCCAGCGAATAGCCTTTGAAATCTGAAGCTTTTTGTTCTTTGTTCAGCTCAAAGCCGAAAAAACGGTTTTTAACATAGAGATAGTTTCCGAATTCCCTCTGATTATATTTTGCTTTTTCACCGGGTTTCAGGCTGTCTTTTTTGGAGGTGTCGAAACTCTGGCTTCCCATTCTAACGCGGATGTCTTCATGATCGAGGAACCATTTTCCACCGATGGGTCTCCACACGGAAACGATTTCTCCTTCATTTTTCTTCTTGCTGGCACTTTCAAACTTTTTCAACGCGTAGGTTTCGGAATCCACATATATTTTTCCGTTAAACTTCCTTGGATTCTGCTTTTTTTTGTCGGTGATTTCCTTGAATTTGATGACGTAGGTTTTTCTTCCGTCTATCTGTAAGGTATCGGACAGGTAAAAATTAAAAAGCTTCCTGTTTTCTGGTCTCAACTGCCTTGGGATACGGTCGAGATTGGAGATATTGATCGCCAGCGCTTCGTAAATCGGATTTTTAAAGCCCGACATCCTGTTGTCGATAATGTTGGTTTTTTCACCGAAGCTCTTGGAATATTTGTATTCGGCCGCCTTTTCCCAAAGAAACATCTGGCCTTCTGCCGAAGCCTGGATGAAATCCTCGGCTGTAAGAGAATCTTTTTTATCTTTTTTAGTCTGCTTTACATCCTTCTTGTCGACTTTTGATAGGGAATCTTTTCTTACCGCCAGGAAATTTTTGTAAGTATCTACAGAATCTTTATCCACATCGATGGAAAATTTAGCGTATGATTTAAAAGTATACGAGTCTAATGATTTCGGTGAATTTTCCTTAGCTTTTTTATTAAGCTCATCCAGAATCCTCAACGCCCTCGGATCACTTTTATCCTGAATAATGATCTTATCGATATTTCCCATCTTTTCCGATAACGGCAGCATGAAAACTTCCATGGATTTTTTCACATCTGCCGTAACATCATGAAAATTATCGGCCAGGATCTCCACTTTTCTGCATTTTGTTTTAAAGGAAATATTTCCGCTGAGATCTGTTTTTCCAAGGAGTTCATCCTCGCAGTATACTGCTGCATTGGGAACAGGTTTTTTATCGGCTTTGCTGAAAACTTTCAGCTGGCTTTGTCCGAAAAATAATGTGGTAAAAAATAAAAATAGTAAGACTGAAAATTTTGTCATTAGTTTTTTTAATAGATAGACAAAACTATTGATAAGAAAGTTACAATACCATAGGGAAAAATATAATTTTTTGTTAAAAATATTGAGTTCCGAAATTGGTCTTTGCTACCGGTCGGAAAAGAAAGCCTGAAAGTTTTTTAATGATGGAATTCTTTCTCTAAACGACAAACACTGAATCATAAAATAAAGGCTGCCCATATTCTGGACAGCCTTTTTTAACGTTAAATCGTTTTTTAAAAATGTGTTTCTGTACAAGTTAGCGGAATTACAATTAGCAGATTTTTAAGCTCTGCTTCCGTTTCCTCTTGCTGCCAAGGCAACGATAAGAATTAAGATCAGTGCCACCGCTACCCATAAAATAGGATTAGACATCAAACCATCTGAACTGCCCCCCTTATCCATATCCACATCTACTTTTAAGTCTGCTGCTTTTTCCTGTGCGTTTGCCCATACTACAGCAAAGTTGGTCATTAATGTAAGTACGGCGATCTGGATTTTTGAAATAAAATGTGTTGGTTTCATAATGTTAATTTTTTGTGGTGTATTAATATGTGTAAGTGTAATGTTTGTAATAAAAAATGCTTTTTTATGTCATGTTATTTATATATTTGTGATATAGATCATATTATGGTTTTATATCCTTCAATACATTGCATTTAGTATAAACCATAACCTGTTCTTTTTTTCATTAATCATGAATCGTTCCAAAGTGGAGTTATAATTAAAATTCCTGAAAATTTTTCGGGAATTTTAAAAAATATCAGACTTAAAGAAGGTGAAATTCTCAGAGCCATTGAATCATTGCATTACTGAAATGTCTCTTTATTTTGGCTTATCACTCCGTCCAGATTTTAACCAGAGTTCGGATAGTTAATAAATTAAATTTATTTTATCTTTAAGTTTATGAACGCCCAGCATTCCTTTATTACCTTTATCAAAAATTTCCTTTTTAAAAGTATGTAAATCGATTTTTAGAATATTGTACTGAAGATCCTGCAAAAACAGAAAATGGTCCTGTCTGTATATTTGGTTCCCTCCGAAGTCATTCGATTTTTCAAATGTAAACAGGGTACGTTCTGTTTTGTTTTCAACATCAAGTTCCTGCAACCGATAATCATAAGTATGGTAATACATCTTATTTCCGTACGAAACAGGATCTGTAAAAATATCAAATAATGCAAACTGCCTGTAAAGTAATTTCCCTGTATGTGCTTCTAAAAGCATAATTTCTCCGGAGAGGTTATCATTGTTATGCAGATTATATCCCAGAAAAATATATTTTCCTGCAACGGTAAAATTGGATAGCGCAGATGCGGATTCTGTTTTGCTCCAGACTTTTTTGCCGGAAGAGATTTCATAAGCAGAGATTAATGAACAATTGAAATTTGCCACATAAAAATAGGTTTCATCAAACCCGATAGGACGCGGCGCAAAATCTACCTGGCAGCTTTTATCCGAATGCAGTGGCAATTCATAAAGAATCTTCCCGGTATGGGCATGGATAGCCATTATCCCATACAAATCGATACTTGCGATAATAATATGATTATTTACGATTTGAAATTCTCTTATTCGTCCTGGGGTTGGAAGTTTCCAGGAAATTTTGCCTGTTTTATAATCAACACCGGTAAATAAGTGATCGGATTCGGGAAAATACAATTTGCCATTTTGAGTTCTGGGTTCTGTAAAACAATTATTACTGATTTTTTTTGAATAAATCGTTTTATAGGTTCGTAAATCTTCCAGTTTTATTTCGTAATTAATGCCTTTCGTATAAGAATACGCGAGCAGGCTATCTTTTGAGTTAATAGTTGCAACGGTTGCATAACGGTTTTTGCCGTCATGGTATTCTGCTTTTTTGCATGAGAACAGAAGCAGGAAAAATAATGGAATCAAAATCCTGGACATGCTTTTAATTCTGATAAATGCCAAGATAAATAAAATATCCCATTAAAATGAAAAGCAGCTGTTTAAAAAACAACTGCTTTATTATATTTTGAATTTAATTTGAAAAATTAAAGATTCAATGCTTTCTGATAGGCATTTTCCAGCCCGTCAAGGTTTTTGCCTCCGGCTGTGGCAAAGCCCGGATTTCCTCCTCCGCCGCCCTGGATTTCTTTAGCTAATTCTTTAATAAGTGCTCCGGCCTGATAAATTCCTGCCAAATCATCTGAAACACCTACGGTAATCATAGGCCTTCCGTCTGCGTCGGAGAGAATCACCGTGATGGAGGTCGGGATTTCCCGCTTCAGCTGGAAGACAATATCTTTTATAGAACCTGCATCCAGGGAAGTTTTTTTAACCAGAAGCAATTTATCGCCTTTTTGCTCATAAGCTCCTTTCCAATCACCGATTTCCCCTTTTGCTTTCTCTTTTTTGAATGCTTCCACTTCCGATTTTAAAGAAGCGTTTTCTTCCATTAATTTTTCTATCGAACGGATAAGGTCTTTGGATTTCAATACCTGTGAAAGCTCAGTAATCTGTTTTTCAAGATTTTTGAAATATTCTTCGGATTTGTCACCCGATATCGCCTCAATTCTTCTGATTCCGGCTGCTGCAGAGCTTTCGGAAACGATTTTAAAATGACCGATTTCACTGGTGTTTTTTACATGGGTTCCTCCGCAAAGTTCCTTAGAACTGCCAAACTGGATCATTCTTACGCTGTCACCGTATTTTTCGCCGAACAGGGCCATGGCTCCTTTATCCAAAGCTTTCTGAATCGGGATGTTTCGGAATTCCTGTAAAGCAATGCTCTCCTTAATTTTTGCATTCACTTTGGTTTCCACCAATTCCAGTTCTTCTTCCGTCATTTTATTGAAATGGGAGAAGTCGAAACGGAGGTAGTCCGGGCCCACATAAGAGCCCTTCTGCTCAACGTGGGTTCCCAATACCTCTCTTAAAGCCTCGTGCAGTAAATGGGTTACCGAGTGGTTCGCCTGGGAGTTTTTTCTGTCTGAATTATTCACCTTAGCATAAAAAAGAGCACCTGCATCTTTCGGAAGACCGTTGATCAGAGAAACGATCAGGCCGTTTTCCTTTTTCGTTTCCAACACGTCAAAACTTTCCGCAGCATTTTCCAGGATTCCTTTATCGCCGACCTGGCCACCGCCTTCCGGATAGAAAGGAGATTCGCTTAAAACGACCTGGTAAAATTCCCCGTCTTTGTTTTCTACCTTCCTGTATCTGGTAATGTAGGTTTCAGATTCAAATTTGTCGTAACCTACGAAGTTTTCAGGTTTTTCTTCCAGCGTTACCCAATCATAAACTTTCTGTGCAGAATCACCCCTGGATCGTTCCTGTTGTTCTTTTTTCTTTGCTGTAAAGCCGTCTTCATCAATGGTTAGCCCTTTCTCTTCAGCAATAATTCTGGTCAAATCATCCGGGAAGCCATAGGTGTCATATAATTCAAAGACCTCTTGTGTAGACAATACCTTTTGATTATCGGCAATGGTCTGCTGAATGAGCTTTTCAACCCTGATCAATCCGTTCTCAATGGTTTTAAGGAAAGATTCCTCTTCACTTTTGATGACTTCGGTGACCAAAGTTCCCTGTTTCTCAAGTTCCGGGAAAAAAGTCCCCATTTGCTGCTGCAGAACCGCCACCAATCTGTAAAGGAAAGGTTCTTTCATCTCCAGGAACCGGTAAGAATATGAAATTCCCCTTCTTAAAATTCTCCGGATCACATAGCCGGCTCCTCCGTTGGAAGGCAGCTGCCCATCGGCAATCGCAAAGGCAACAGCGCGTATATGGTCTACAACCACCCGGATGGCAATGTCTTTTTCGTCTGCTAAAACTGCGGTATATTTTTTTCCTGAAAGTTCTTCCACCTTAGCGATCAATGGTGTGAAAACATCGGTGTCATAGTTGGAAGATTTCCCCTGAAGCGCCATGCACAGACGCTCAAAGCCCATTCCGGTATCAATGTGTTTTGCAGGAAGATTTTCCAGAGAGCCGTCTGCTTTTCTGTTGTACTGCATGAATACCAGATTCCAGATCTCCACAACCTGCGGATGATCGTTATTTACCAGCTCAAGTCCTGAAACTTTTGCTTTTTCTTCTTCGCTTCTCAAATCAACGTGGATTTCGGAACACGGCCCGCACGGTCCGCTGGCTCCCATTTCCCAGAAGTTGTCTTTCTTATTCCCGTTGATGATGCGGTCTTCGGAAATATGGGACTTCCAGAAATCATAGGCATCATGGTCCCTTTCCAGGTTTTCGGAAGCATCGCCCTCGAAAATGGTTACGTAAAGATTTTCTTTAGGAATTCCATAGACTTCCGTCAGCAGTTCCCAGGCAAAAGCAATAGCCTCTTTTTTAAAATAGTCACCGAAAGACCAGTTTCCCAACATTTCAAACATGGTGTGGTGATAGGTATCCCTGCCCACATCATCCAGGTCATTATGTTTCCCGGAAACCCTAAGACACTTCTGCGTATCGGCAATTCTGGAAGCTTTAGGCTCTTTGTAACCTAAAAAATAATCTTTGAACTGCGTCATCCCGGAGTTGGAAAACATAAGGGTAGGGTCGTCTTTCAGCACGATAGGTGCGGAGGGAACGATCAGGTGGCCTTTACTTTGAAAATAATCTAAAAATTTCTGACGGATCTCTTGTGATGTCATGATCTATATGCTTTGCTTTTTTACAATTTTGATAAGATGCAAATCTACTGTTTTTTACTGAAAACCGTAAACGGGAAGCCGTAAATTTAAGGTGAACCCGGAGTGATATTAAAAGGCTGGAAGAGGGATGCTGGATGCCGGGAGTTTTTTTGTACAATTAGTGGCCAATTGACAAAATATTTATTTCCAATTATAAAAAGCCAGGTCTGCATTTTGAAAATCAGGTAAACTTATTCCGGATGAAGAGGTAAATCTTTCTTTTGTCAAATCCATTTCCCTATATTTTTCGTAAATAATAGTGTAAGGAAATCCTGCGGACCTGCTATCATCGAGATAGAGATTATCTTTGAAACAACCGGAAAATTAGTCCGAAATTTGCAATTTGGATAGGCAGGTTTTAATGAAGAAAAGTAAAGATTTGAAATGGATATAAAAATAAAAATGAAGAACATATTAATATTGCTCAGCGTCGTTCTGGGTATTGCGGTTTTTGCGACAAGTTGTGGAGATGCCAAAACCAAATCCACGGAGGTAAAGAAAGAAAATGAGACCATTATGGACAATAAAAATGTAAAGGAAATCTATTTTGCCGGCGGATGTTTTTGGGGAACCGAACATTTTTTCCAGCAGATCAGAGGCGTTGTAGGTACGGAAGTAGGATATGCCAACGGAAACAAAAAAAATCCGACGTATGAAGAAGTGGTAAGCCATACCACAGGTTTTGCAGAAACAGTAAAGGTAAAATACGATCCTGAAGTTGTAGATCTGAATCTGCTGATCGATTTGTATTTTAAAACCATTGATCCCACAAGTATCGACCAGCAGGGAAATGACAGAGGGAACCAGTACAGAACGGGAATTTATACCACCGATAAAGAGACGGAAACCGCAGTAAAAGCTGAAGTGGCAAAACTGGCTAAAAATTACAGCAAACCGGTTGTAGTAGAAACGATTCCTTTAAAGAATTTCTACAGAGCTGAAGACTACCATCAGGATTACCTGGATAAAAATCCGGGAGGCTATTGCCACATCGAACCGGGATTGTTTGAAATGGCAAGGAACGCCAATCCGCCAAAAAAAGAAGGTAAGGAAACCAAATATCAGAAGCAGGATAAAAAAGTCTTAAAAGAAAAACTGACTGCCGAGCAGTACAATGTAACCCAGGAAAATGGAACCGAAATGGCCTTTCAGAATGAATACTGGGATGAAACCAGAGAAGGAATATATGTGGATATCACCACTGGGGAGCCGTTATTTATCTCTACGGATAAATTTGAGTCCGGCTGCGGATGGCCGAGCTTCTCCAAGCCAATTACCAAAAAACTGGTAGAAGAAAAACTGGACCGTTCCCACGGAATGACCAGGGTAGAAGTAAGAAGTAAAACCGGAGATGCACATTTGGGACACGTCTTCAACGACGGACCGGCCGATAAAGGAGGACTTCGTTATTGCATCAACAGTGCCTCGCTGAAATTTATTCCGAAAGCGGAAATGAAAGCGAAAGGCTACGGAGAATATATAGCCTTGCTGGATAAAGATAAAAAATAAGTGTTTTAAAGTGAAGAAGTGATTGTAAGGGGGCTGCCGAAAGGCAGTCCTTTTTGTTTTAAAGCTATTATATATAATAATTTAAACCTTAAAGGTTTGATAAACAGCTATATTGTATTTCTTTTAATCTGAAAATTTTCTTTGATGCTCAACATCGAAATATTTAAGAACAATAAAAATCCGAAAAGAATATAATAGGCGCCTTCAGGAAGCTTGGGCAAATCTGTAAAAAGCGATTGACAGTAGAGCTGGAATCTAAAAGAAATGTCAGGCGAATATGACTCGTAAGAATCAATCACATCATCACACAAAAGACATTTGTATTCAGGCTCCTTCGCTGTTGGATCAATATAGTTAACAACAGCAAATAAATGTCCTGTATTTTCCAGATCTAAAGCATAGGTCTCCTGTTTTGCAATGGCCATATCATTCAATAAGGAAACAAAATCGCCATAGGTATTATTTTCCAGAATAAACTCAATCCCGGTTTCCTTTTCGTTTTTTGCCTGAAGTTTTTTTAATTCAGAAACATAGTGGGGCTGATTTTGTAAGGCGGTATTAGGCTGTACAACAATCTTTTTATATTTCCAGTTCCTGTAAGGTTCAAATGAGTATTGATAGTTTTCTTTGGTAAGCTTTGCAGGAAGCCCGATGTCAACTACATTATATTTCGTTTTATTAATATACGGATTGATGTAATGCCAAAATAAAACAGGCACGATCAAAGCACTGATCAATCCCGGGAAATAATAAATTTTTTTCATGGCATTTAATTTTGCAAAAATCGAATGAAAATTCTAAGCCAAAGAAACAAAAAAAAGTGACCCGAAATGAGTCACTTACAAAAATAATCTGAATATATTGTGTTGAATGTTTCTAATAAATTACCAATCTCTCTTTCTGAGAATCCAATACGATCCAAAGATGAAAATGGCACACCATGCTAAACAGGCCACCAGGCTTTCCGTAGGATAATGGAATTCGTATTTCATGCCCATCATTTTGGCCATGTTCAGCCGCATTATCGGGTTCGGAATAAGGCTCGACATGCTTTCCAGCGGCAGGAGATTTGTAGCGAAAAAGTCGTTCTGCAGGATCTGGTTTCTCTGTTCGCCCTGCAATCCTCTTACTTTCGTAAAAACTTCTACGCCTGATAAGATACGCTCAACTGCCCAAAATACAAAGAGTGCCAGGAAAACAAACACCGATTTCCGCAGCATTACCGAAAGGAACATCAGGAAGCAGAAAAAAGTAAACAACTTTACAAAGTAATTGCCGATAAAAAATATTTCCTGGAATACTTTGGCCGATTCTGTTGTATTGGAATACCGATAGCCCAGGAACATGGTGATCGCAAACACAAGAACGGTGGAAACGGTGGTGAAAACACTTATCGTTAAAAGTTTTGAGGTGATGAATTCTTTTCTGCTCAATCCGTCAATCGTGTTCTGCTTGAACATCCGGTTGCTAAATTCCTGTGAGATGGAAAATACAATGATCAGTCCGAGAAAAATTTTCAGCAGGGCTACGATCCAGGTCGTAAAGTTCCAGATTTCCGGAAAGTTGTAGATTCCCTGTTCCTTCAGATTGACCGTTCCGCCGAATAGATCAAAATCCACCAGTCCTACAAATAGCAACGCAATAAGAATGGCGAAATATAAGATCGTAAAAACCTTAAACGGCCGGTAGTTCAGGTTTTTGTAGTATTCTAGTTTTAATAATTTAAGCATGATTATTTTGTGTTTTTTACAAGTTCAAGGAATTGGGACTCAAGAGAAAGCTTTTTCTTCGTCAGGTGCGAAAGGAAAATTCCTTTTTCAGACAGCTTCTGATTCAATGCTGAAGCGGAAACCGAGGCATCATCCCGGATCTGGGCTTTCAGCAGGTCGCCGTCATGGTTAATGGCCGTAAACCACTGAAGTTCATTCAGTGCATTCAGAAGCAATGTATTGTTGTCTGCCTTTAGCTCAAAATAGCCGTTGTTCGCAGTCATTTCATCCACCCTTCCGCAGTATAGCGAAGTTCCTTCTTTCAGAACAATCACGTGGCTGCAGATCTTTTCGATTTCATCCAGCAAATGGCTGGCAATAATAATTGTAATGCCCTGTTTGGCAATATTGCTGATGATCTCACGGATCTGGATGATTCCTTCGGGATCAAGACCGTTCGTCGGCTCGTCAAGGATCATCACTTCGGGATTGTTCAGCATGGCAGAAGCAATGGCCAGACGTTGTTTCATGCCCAGGGAATATGTTCGGAACAAGTCTTTCTTCCTTTCCAGGAGGTTAACGGTTTTTAAAACCTCATCAATTCTCGAATAAGGTGTTCCCTTGATCTCTGCTACGATTTTCAGGTTGGTTTCCGCATTCAGGTACGGATAAAAATTTGGCTGTTCGATAATGGCCCCGATTTTCTTCAATGTGTCGGGATCGGTGCCTTTCTTCCCGAACCAGTACCATTCGCCGCTGGTAGGGTTGATCGTTGAAAGCAGCATCCCGAAGGTTGTGGATTTTCCGCTTCCGTTCGGTCCAAGCAGTCCGTAAACATTTCCTCTTTCCACATCGAAGGAAATATTGTTCACTACCGTTCTTTTGAATTTTTTCGTCAGATTCTTTACGGATAAAATTTTTTCCATGTAATTTGTTTTACATAGTAGTAGTCTATATAATTTAATTTTTGTTACAAATAATAGTGAAGATCAGTAAAATTTAATTTTTAAAAATCTTAAATTTGATAGAATTAATCGGGAATTATGAAGTTAATCGAACTGGCTAAGGAACTTAATGTTTCCTCCGAAGCCATAAAGCAGTTCATTCAGGATTTTGATCTTGAACTTACGGATTGTATCCATACGAATTTTGAAGTAAAAAAGGATTTTGAAAAATTTGCCCGCGAAAATGCTGAATTTTTAAGGATTTATGAAAAAGACCTTGATAAAACCAAAACCCTTGAGCAGATTGCGGAAACCATCAAACAGCCGAAAGATAAAGTAGAAAAGGCGATCAAAGAAAAAGATCCCAATATTTTCGATAACGGATTTTTCAAGTCTTCCGTTTCCAGCTATGGAATCGATAACCAGTTAGGCGGCAATTATCAGTTTGTTTACAACTATTTCGGGCATAAAACCAGTCTTCAGAAAAGAGATTTTATCGGTTACCGGGACTTGTTTTTTTACATTTCAGGTATTCTGGAACCTTTTTTAAATCCGCAGCAAATTAAAGACTGGGGCATCAACAAGCCGGCCGGGATTATCCTGTACGGTCCTCCGGGAAGCGGCAAGATCTTCTGGGCGAATAAAATTGCGGAAATTATCGGCTATGCGTTTAAAGAAGTGAAAAAGCATTACCTCGGAACCTCCTATGTCGACGGCAACCGCACCAATTTCAACGATTTTCTGGTAACGATGATGAAAGAAGACAGGGTATTGTTGTTTATGGATGATTTCGATGAGATCATGATGGCAAGAAAGGTTGAAAACAACGTTGCTGCCTGCAATCTTGAAACCCAGGAAATCATTCTTCATCATATCTCAAGATTTGAACAGGAAGAGCTTCTGATGATAGGTTCGGCAAAATCCGTTTCGGATATCGATGAAGAAATTACTGCTCCGGGAAGATTTGATGTGATGGTTCCCGTTTTCCCTCCCAATGCGGCGGAGCGGGCGGAAATCATCCTGTATGCCATGACTAAAAATCTGGAAAAAGACTCGCTTTTGTTTAAAATCCTTAAAAACAATAAAGCCGATAAAATTCCTTTCTGGAGTAGCGTTTCAGCAAAAATGAAAGTCTTCAGCAACACCATGCTGATCGATTTTACCCAAAGTCTGAAAAAGAGGATCAAGAACCTTTACCAGAAAACCCGCAACGAAAATCTGAAAATCGACCAGAATCTTCTTAACGGAGCTTTGCGGGATGCTGCCGGAAAACTGACGGGTGAATACCTCGATCAGATAGCCGTTTTTTTAAAGGACGTTACCATCAACAATTTCGACCAGTTTCAATCCCGCATCAAAGAACTGAAAAAGGAAGTGGATACCTACAGGGCAGTGGAAGAACCGCGCCGGATTATCGGTTTCCATCACAATGAAGAAGGTGGCGGAAGCCAGGGTTAGTTGTTGGAAGTGAATGGTAAATAGTGAATAGAGAATTTTGATTTTAAGTAAATATCGTATAAATGAAATATCTGCCTTTTGAGCATATTATTTATGAATCGCCTCTTTCTCAGGAAGAAGTGATGGCTAAGCTTTCCAATTCCGTTGAGTGGCAAAAAGTGTATGTTTTCGGAAGCGGTTCTACGAAGGAATACAGAGGTTTAATTGAAGGTAATCATTTTAATATCAGCAGGATTATTTTTAAAAGAAATGCTTTTCAACCTCAAATTAACGGGACAGTTCGGCAGCAAAATACCGGAACAAGAATCGAAGTGAAAATGCAGCTGGGTACTTTTATATTGGGTTTTTCGGCATTATGGTGCTTTGCAGTTTTCATCTTCCTGATCGTTAATGTCATAAGTGCTGATTGTAGCTATCCGGGTATTCTTATTCCGATCGGGATGTTACTGGCTACCTATCTTACAGCCATCCTGAGTTTCAGGGCGGAAACTAAAAAGTCAAGGAGCTTTTTTGAAAAATTGCTGGATGCGAAAATAGTCTCTGAAAAATGAAGCCATTGTTTTGAAAGGATTCTAATGAAATGCAAGGACACAAATCTTTTAAAAAAGGCTTTTTTAGATCGCCAGGATTTATCTCTGATAAAACTGTATACCGTGGATTTTGTAAAGCATAAAAATTCAAAGGTTGGGATTTGCGGTATCAAAATTTGACGGCGTCAAATTCTTGCGCCTTTCAGCGGTATAATGGTCCAATTATCTTGCGTCCTTGCGAATTCCAACCCAATCGAAAGGCTGAAGAAATACCCTTAACCGCAATTTCCCCTCCGAAAGTCTAAGGGGTGGCGAAAAATTATGAAATAATTTTTGACGGGGGTGGTTTGGGAGGTGAATTCTGCTTCGTGAGTGAATGCTGATTTTTAACTGCAATGATGTTGAGAAAATGCAGAGAGACGAATCTTCTTACTATACAGAACGTTTTAAATCGCAGGGAATTTATGCCTGACAAAGTGGAATACCGCTTCTTTGATTCCAGTTTAGCAACAATATTATCAACGGCATAAAAATTTGACAGTGTTAGATTCTTTGCGCCTTTTTGCGTTGCCATCATCAGATTTCTTGTGCCTTTGTATAATCCGGCCATAACGGAATAAAAATTTCTTATTTTTGCAGGAAATAAAAAATCGTGATCAACAACGACCAGATAAAAGAAATCCAATCAAGGATTGACGACCTCCATAAATATCTTCAGATCGACAAGAAGAAGATTGAAATTGCCAATGACGACGAAAAAACGGCTGCGCCGGAATTCTGGGACAATCCCAAAACAGCGGAAGCCTTCCTGAAGCAGCTCCGGTCCAAGAAAAAATGGGTGGAAGCCTACGACGAGATCAATACCCAGTTTGAAGATCTGCAGGTGCTGGTGGAGTTTGCCAAGGAAGATCCGGACTCAGAAAAGGAACTGGATGCTACTTTTCCGCAGCTCGTGGAAAAAATTGAAGACCTGGAATTTAAAAATATGCTTTCCAATGAAGGGGATGAGCTTTCGGCGGTGCTTCAGATCACAGCCGGAGCCGGTGGAACGGAGAGCTGCGACTGGGCTTCAATGCTGATGAGGATGTACACCATGTGGGCGGAAAAGCAGGGCTATAAAATCCGTGAGCTGAACTTCCAGGAAGGAGATGTAGCCGGTGTAAAAACCGTAACCCTGGAAATCGAGGGCGAATTTGCTTTCGGCTATCTGAGAGGAGAAAACGGGGTTCACCGGTTGGTAAGGATTTCCCCTTTCGATTCCAATGCCAAGCGTCATACCAGCTTTGTATCGGTATATGTGTACCCTTTGGTGGACGATACTATTGAAATCAACATCAATCCGGCCGATATTTCATTCGAGACGATGAGGTCTTCGGGAGCGGGAGGGCAGAACGTAAACAAGGTGGAAACGGCAGTCCGCCTTCGCCACGCCCCGACAGGAATTATTATTGAAAACTCGGAATCCCGTTCTCAGCTGCAGAACAAAGAAAAAGCAATGCAGTTGCTCCGTTCAAGGTTGTATGAAATGGAATTGGAAGAACGATTGAAAGCCCGTAACGAGATTGAAGCCAACAAGATGAAAATCGAGTGGGGAAGCCAGATCAGAAATTACGTCATGCATCCGTATAAGCTGGTGAAAGATGTACGTTCCGGCTTCGAGACTTCGGATGTGGATTCCGTAATGAACGGAAACCTCACACCATTCCTGAAAGCCTTCCTGATGGCTGATGGGACGGCCGTTTCGGACGATGACATGGACTTGTAAAGATCATGTTTAAATTTCGTTAAAATCTTATAATATATTTCCGTTTGACGTTTATTAATCCTATTTTTGTTGCTTATCAAAAGGTATGGAAGATTACAACAACTGGAGAGATTTGTTAAATCCCGAGTTCTACATCAAACTGGGTGGGTTCTGGCTGATTCTTTTTATTATTTTTGCCGAGACCGGTCTTTTCGTAGGATTTTTTTTACCGGGAGATTCTCTGCTTTTCGTTTCGGGAATTTATTCGATAGACATCATCCGGGAGACTTTCGGTTCTACGGGAAGCGATTTTTTCGATACTTTCATTCTGGCTTCTGCAGTAGCGGTAGCGGCAATTATCGGTAATGAGGTGGGATATTATTTTGGAAGGAGAGCAGGTTCCACCCTATATAAAAAGCCGGATAACTGGCTGTTCAAAAAGAAGTACCTGTATCAGGCACACGATTTTTTTGAGAAAAACGGAGCCCTGGCGATCATTATGGCAAGATTTTTACCGGTCGTACGTACATTTGCTCCTATCGTTGCCGGAATCGTAAAGATGGATAAAAAAGACTTTTTAAGGGATAACGTCATTGGTGCGGTGCTTTGGTCTTTCCTGCTGATTTTTGCGGGTCACTACCTGGATAAGCTTTTTATCGACCAGTTCGGAATCGATTTAAAGAAGAAACTGGAACTTATTATCATCGTGATTGTCCTGATAACCACTGTACCGGTAATTATTAAATTTCTGTTCGGAAAAAAACAGGATTTTTCAAAGTATGAGAACCATAATTTTGACGAGGAAGAAAAGTAGGAATTGCTTTTAAAATATTTTACAGCCCGCTTTCGAGCGGGTTTTTTAATGGGACAATTACAGAACGTTTTCCTGATTTTTAATAGAAAGAACAGCAGATCCAGAACAGTCAGCTTGCCGCCTGCTTTAAGCTCAACACGAATACCGTAGCAAAATGGATGAAGTTGGGCCATTAGAAAATAATAAGTAATTAACCCAGCGGACTTCGTTCCGCTTTTTTAATTAATTGATAAAATGAAAATTAAAAGATGGGTTAAATCAAAACTTCATCAGATCTTCCCTTAAACTTCAGTCTTTTAATCTGGTTTGTAATTCAAGTTGCATTAAATCATTCCCGGATCCATTCCAGGATATTCGGATAGATGATGCTGTCTCTTTTCAGCTTATTGAAGAACCTTGGCACATGACCGGTTCTTTCCATATAAATGAATTTATGGGCTATGTTCTGTGCCGTGAGTGCCGAATCCAGTGCCAGCCCCTGTTTCTGATTGACCAGAAAATCCCGGTTTCCCTGAAAGAGCAGGGTAGGGACGTTAGAAACATTGGCGATCGGGCTTGCCTTTCGGAATTCTTCAGATAAATTTTTACGGTTGAATTTCGTACCCACTACTTTCTGAATGGTCGGCGATGAATATTTGGAATAAAAAGAATTCAGGTATTCCGGGGAGTAAAAATCGGTCGGACCGCTTAGAGAGATAATCTTTTTTACCCGGTCCGGATTCTGATAGCCATACAGCAGAGCAAGATGTCCGCCGGCACTTTCACCTAAGAGGATATAGTTGTCCGGCTGCAGTTCGGCTTTGTCGGCCAAAGAATTAAACTTTATCAGAGCAGAATTAATATCCTCGAGCTGTTCGCGGTAGGTAATTTTCTTCTCCTTGGAAACCAACCTGTAATTCATATTGATGCTTGGGATATTATTCTTAAAAAGCATTTTCTGGATCTGGATCATGTGTTCCTTTTTTCCCATGGTCCAGCCTCCACCGTGGATCAGCAAAACTACCGGGCTGTTTACAGGATATCCCGATGGAAGAAAAACATCCATCTTCTGCCTTTCGTGCTCGCCGTATTTCAGGTTGTAAATCTTCTGTTCGTTATCCGTTCCCACCCACACTTTAAATTTCCGTGTATTGCATGAATTCAGTACCAAGCCTATCAATCCTAAAACGAAGAAATGGTAATTCAGAATCAGCTTTTTCATAAATTAAAGATATGGAAATTTAAATGAAGATTCTCTTTTGGCTGGAGCTTTCTTTACTGCTTGTTTAGGATGATTTCTTATCTGCATTTTTTGTTGTTAATTCAAAATTTCATGCTGATGAGATAACTTTCCTTACAGTTGGATTTTTTGCTATTTTACCGGTGGTGTAAAATCTTTCGAAATCTTCAGGATGACCTAACGCTAATACTAATTTGAAATAGGTTTCCTTGACTGAACAGAACACCCATTTTAATTCAATTAAAACTGCATATGCGCACTGTCAGGCTGAGGTTCTCGAAGCCTTTTTGCAAATATTCATATCTTTAACTAAAATACAATATGAAAAGATACTATGTCTACATTCTTAAATGTTCTGATAATTCCTATTATACCGGTGTTACCAATGATATCGAAAAAAGAATGCAATATCATACAGCAGGTATGAATCCTGATTCATATACATATTCAAGAAGACCTATTGAATTGGTCTTTCATACAGAATTCAATGATGTAAATCAAGCTATCGCATTTGAAAAGCAGGTGAAAGGATGGAGCAGAAAAAAGAAAGAAGCTATTATTAATGATGAATGGGAAAAACTGCCAAACCTATCAAAAAGAAGGAAACCAAATAGATGACAATAGCGGTGTAATCCTTCGAGAGTCTCAGGATGACCTAACGCTAATTATAACCTGAAATATGTTCCGCTGACTGAACAGAACAAGCATTTTAATTCAATCAAAAATGCATATGCGTACTGTCAAGCTGAGGTTCTCGAAGCCTTTACTGACGGTGTATAAAAATCCTTCGAGAGCCTCAGGATGACATAATGCTGATATTAATCTGATTATAGGCTGTCAGGATGAAAATATCCAAACCCTTCCAAACCACTCTTAATAACACCGCCCATTTAATCAACGGTGTATTCTTTGCTAAGTATTATGCTGAAATTAATGCCGACCATACGGAAAACCGAATTAAATAATTAATTTTGCGCTTTAACAATTATTAAAAAAATATTAAAATACTATGGCATCTGGTTTTTTTGCAATTCTGGACGATATCGGGGCATTGATGGATGATGTGGCGGTGACGAGTAAAGTGGCCACTCAGAAAACAGCGGGCATCCTGGGAGATGATCTTGCAGTGAATGCTGAAAAAGCAACGGGTTTCCTATCGTCAAGAGAACTTCCCGTGCTGTGGGCAATCACTAAAGGTTCTTTTATTAATAAGCTTATTATCCTGCCTGTGGTATTTCTGCTTAACTGGCTGTATGCTCCTGCCATTAATTATGTCCTGATTCTGGGCGGCCTGTATCTTGCTTTTGAAGGAGTGGAGAAGATTATAGAGTATCTTTTTCACCGTAATAAGGAAGGGCATGAAGTGGAAGAGGAAATCGAACAGACGAAAGAACAGAATCCGGAGGAAGTAGAGAAAGCAAAGATAAAATCGGCTGTTACTACCGACTTTATCTTATCTATTGAAATTGTAATTATTGCGTTGGGTACCGTGCTGGAAGAAAGCCATCCTTTTATTACCCAGATTCTCGTAACTACCCTTGTAGCGTTTATTGCTACCGTGGGAGTATACGGAATCGTAGCCCTGATCGTAAGAATGGACGATGCCGGATTTAAACTGATCAAAAAAAGCAATGATAAAGGATTCTTCGGAAAACTCGGCCATTTGCTCGTAAAGGCACTGCCAATCGTGATCAAAGCATTGGGTGTCATTGGAACCATTGCCCTGATAATGGTTGCCGGCGGAATCTTTGCCCACCGGATCGAGTATTTCCACCACCTTTTACCGGAGTGGTCATCCAGCGAAATCCTTACCAAAGTAAAAGAAATCCTTCTGGGACTTGCGGGTGGTATTCTGGGTGTGATTCTGTTCACTTTAGGGAAAGGAGCTGTTTCTTTAGTGAAAAGTAAATAATTTAATCTTACCTTTGAAATATAGAAAGCTTATGAGTAAATCGTAAGCTTTTTTTGATCATCCATGAGAAGTTTATCGATCGATATTTTAAAAATTGTGATGGCGGCTTTCGTCGTGTGCCTGCACCTGCATCTATTCCGTGATGCTTTTCCTTCCTTGAGTTACGCGTTGGTCAATGGGCTTTTCAGAATGGGGGTTCCGGTGTTTCTGATCATATCAGGCTATTTCTTTTTTTATGTAAATGATCTTTCAAGGCTGAAAAAATGGTCTTTCCGGATATTTCTGCTGTATGCAATCTGGTCGGTTATTTATATTCCTCTCTGGAAAGAAAATGATAATTATGTAATGAATATCCTTTTCGGGTACCATCATTTATGGTACCTGATCGGAACTTTCTTTGCCGGACTCCTGTTGTATGCATTGAAAAATATACCTGCTAAAAGATTGTTTTTGATTTTAATTGCATGCTTTCTTGTCGGTTACAGCATTCAGTATCTTGGGAACTCGCATTATTTTAATGGTGAAACGGATACGGTGTTGAATCTTTTTCCCACCTACCGGAATTTCCTGTTTGTCTGCTTTCCGTTTCTCGGGATTGGCTTTTTAATTAAAAAATCAGGAATCGATATAAAACGGAAGCCTGCACTCGGGATGGTTTTGCTTTCCGCAGGAGCAGTGATTGCAGAAGCATTCCTGAATGAAAAAATCCTTCATCTGCAGAAAAAAGAAAGTATCGATCTTCTGTTCTCTCTGTGGATTGCCTGTCCGCTTTTGTTTCTTTACTGTAAAAACATCACTGTAAAAACAGATTCAAAGATCCTTGCCAGCATTTCAACGGCAATTTATCTCATTCATCCTTTTTGTATGGAACTCGTGTACAAATCCGGTTACTTCAGTTCTTTTAAGGATATTATTTTTACTGTCGTTTTAGTGGCTTCAAGTCTCATTCTGGTATTTCTGAACCGGAAGCTGAAATATGTACTGTAGATCATTGGAAAAAAGGATCTGTAAAATGAAGAAGAGTTTTATTAAAGAGATTGCAATTCGGTTATATTTAAGCGGGAGAATAAAGTAAAGAAGGTAGCGGGCAATCTGAATTTTAAGTAATCTTCTCTCAAAAAATTCACGGATCCGGCTTGAGTTTTACAGCCGATTAACATCATATTACAACAAAATAAAAGAGACCGTCCGGAAATATCGGACGGTCTGTTTATGCGGTTCTCAAGTTATGATCAGTTTAAATCATAATTTATAATCACCAGTCTCAGAATAAAGTGAACCAGATCCTGCTCTGCTTCATTTCGGTTGATCAGATGATTGCGGTATTCGTATGATCCTAATACTTTAATCAGTCTCATATACGTTTCAAGATCGGCATCTTTAATTTTTACTCTGGTATTCCCGTCTTTTCTCTGAACAAGTACATCATCCAAGGTTCTTACTTTAAATAAAACCTCACATGATTTCGGAACACGGCCGAAATATCGCTCTACGATATTTATTTTAAATGCGTCGAAAAAAATCGTGTTAAAAACAAGATTTGGGGTAGAGTCTGGTGTACGGAGTTGAAGCTTGTAATTCATGTGAAATTTGCATTAGCGTATAAACGCAGATATTTTTAATTTAATGATTGGGTCTAATTGTTAGTCAGCAGTTAATGTGAAAAAAGAGACCTACAAAAAATAAGCCTCTTTCAAATATTTTTAATTGAATAAATCTTTTACTTTATCGAAAAACGTTTTTTCTTTACCGGAAGGTTCAGCCACCATTTCCCCGCTGCTCATCTGCTTTTCAAAGAAATCTTTTTGATCCTTCGTAAGTTTCTGCGGTGTCCAGACGTTGATGTGGATAAACATATCCCCTTTTCCGTAGCTGTCGATACTCGGCAGGCCTTTTCCGGCTAACCTCAGGATTTTTCCCGATTGGGTTCCTGCATCAATCGTTATTTTTACTTTTCCGCCTACGGTCGGGACCTCTTTTTTCGTTCCCAGTGCCGCTTCTGCAAAGGAAATGTAGAGTTCCTGATGAAGGTTGTCGCCTTCTCTTTTGATCACTTTATCGACTTCCTCTTCAATAATCACCAGTAAGTCTCCCGGAATTCCGCCGAAAGGAGCGTCATTTCCTTTTCCTCTTACATTCAGCTGAATGCCGTCTCTGGCTCCGGCCGGAATATTGATGGTTACTTCTTCTTCATCTTTTATAAGTCCCTGTGCATTGGCTCCTGCAGGAATTTTATCGGCTACCTTACCGATTCCCTGGCAGGTTCCGCAGGTAGTCTGTGTCTGCATCTGGCCGAACATGGTGTTCATTACCTTTAACTGAACACCTGAACCGTTACAGGTCGGGCACGTTTTTGAAGTGGCTCCTTCAGCCAGCTTCATTTTTTTTACTTTAATGGTTTTCTGGGTTCCATTTACCATTTCATCGAGGTTCAGCCTGATTCTGATTCTAAGGTTGGAGCCTTTTACCTGCTGACGGCCGCCACCACCGCCGCCGAATCCGCCGAAACCGCCGCCGAAAATATCGCCGAACTGACTGAAAATATCTTCCATGTTCATGCCTCCACCGAAGCCGCCGCCAAAACCTCCGTTTCCACCCATTCCTGCGTGGCCGAACTGGTCGTATCTGGCTCTTTTCTGCTCGTCACTCAGCACTTCATACGCTTCTGCAGCTTCTTTAAATTTATCTTCAGCATCTTTATCGCCCGGGTTCTTATCCGGGTGATACTTGATCGCCATTTTACGGTATGCTTTTTTTATTTCGTCGGCTGAGGCAGATTTGCTGATCTCCAGAACTTCGTAATAATCTCTTTTTGACATCTTTATATATGAGTAATTAGTAATGAATAATGAGTAATATCCAATTGCTTATTACCCATTACTTATTGCTTATGTTTTAATTTCCGGTTACTACTTTTGCGAAACGGATCACCTTTTCACCCAGTGTATATCCTGTTTCAATTACATCTACGATTTTACCTTTCAGGTCTTCAGACGGCGCAGGGATCTGCGTAATCGCTTCATGGAAATCCACATTGAAGCTGTCCCCGGCTTTTACTTCCATGGCTTTCAGTCCCTTTTCAGTAAGTTTATTTTTGAATTTATTATAAATTAATTCTACGCCCTGAAGGTCTGCCGCATTTCCGTTTTTGGCAATCTCTTTAATTGCTCTTTCAAAATCGTCCAGAACTCCCAGCATGGAGATCATCATATCCTGGTTGGCATATTGGAAAAACTCCATTTTTTCTTTGGAGGTTCTCTTTTTATAGTTTTCGAATTCAGCGTACAATCTGATATAACGGTCTTTTTCTTCTGCCAAAAGTTCCTCTGCCGTCGGTTTTGCTGTCACATTTTCCTCAATTGCCGCTTCATTCTGAATATTCGTATCTTCCTGATTGTTGATGCTTTCTTCGTTAATATCCTGGTTTTCCATAATTCAATCTTTATTTTCCTTTTTATTCGCAAACATTCTGCCAAAGAAAAAAGCGTGACATTTCGTCAGATTATGGGTAGGTATGAATAGAGAATGGTGAATTTTGCTTCGCAAGTGAATGGTCAATCGTGAATTTACAAGGTAAGTGTTAGTGGAAAAACGCAAAGTATTAAATTTTGACTTTGCCGAATTCTTTGCGTCTTGAAACATTATTTTTTCTGCAATTCTTGTGTATTTCAACCTCATCCGAAAATGGCAAAAGAGCATAAACATCTACAATATTAATAAAAATAAGCATTTATCATACATCACCTATAACTCATCATTCATTAAATGCCTTCTCCAAAGAACGTCTGATACAAAAGATAAAGGTTTAAAATGATGATAATAAATGAAATAATCCATATACAGACTTTTAAAAAAGGCTTGTTCACAAATTCACCCATTTTGGCTTTGTCATTGGTAAACATCACCAGGGGAACCACGGCGAAGCTCAGCTGCATCGATAAAATAACCTGGCTTAAAACCAAAAGTTCCGTCGTGCCGCTTTCGCCGTACAGAATGGAAACAATCAGTGCCGGAATCACCGCAATTAATCGTGTGATCAGACGTCTGAGCCACGGTTTTAATTTGATATTTAAAAATCCTTCCATAACGATCTGTCCGGCAAGAGTTCCGGTGAGGGTGGAATTCTGTCCGGAAGCCAATAAGGCAACGGCAAATACAATGCTCGCCATGGAAGCTCCCAAAATCGGGGTCAGCATTTTATAGGCATCGTGAATATCGGCCACGTCCTTATTACCCGAAATATGAAAGGTAGCTGCTGCTAAAATTAAAATTGCGCCGTTGATGAAGAAAGCCAGCATTAGGGAGACCGTACTGTCTAAAGTTGCGAATTTAATCGCTTCTTTTTTTCCTGCCGTATCCCGGGAATAGTCCCTGGTCTGCACAATGCTGCTGTGAAGGTATAAATTATGCGGCATTACGGTAGCCCCAAGAATCCCGATGGCAATATACAGCATAGAAGGATTCTGAATAATTTCCTTTTGTGGAATAAGGCCTCCTAACAGTTCATTAATCGCCGGTTTTGAAATGACCAGCTCGTAGATGAAACAGGCAAGAATAATAAAGATCAATCCGCCGACAATACTTTCGATCCAACGGAAACCTTTTGACTGAAGAAGAAGAATAAACAGTACATCAACGGTAGTAATCACAATTCCCCAGGTCAGCGGAATATGAAAAAGTAAATTCAAGGCAATAGCGGAACCGATGACCTCGGCAAGATCACAGGCGGCGATGGCAATCTCACAAAATACCCAGAGGATAAAGTTCGTGGTCGGACTGAAATGGTCCCTACAGGCCTGTGCCAGATCCCTCTCCGCTACAACGCCTAATTTTACAGATAAATGCTGCAATACCATTGCAAAAATATTGGAGATCAGAATCACCGAAAGCAGGGTATAGCCGAACTGCGCCCCTCCGGCAATATCCGTTGCCCAGTTTCCGGGATCCATATACCCTACGGCGACCATAAGCCCGGGTCCGGCAAAAGCCAGATACTTTCTCCAGAAACTTCCGTTTTTAGGAATCTTTACCGAAGAATAGGCTTCGGACAAGGAGTTGGATGTTTTATCTTTTCGCCAGGCGTTTTTTAAATTCGGATTCATAAAAATGTTAGAAATGACTAACAAATATAATTAAATTAATGAAAAGGACAAGGGGGACAAAAGAAAATCCCGAAGTAGTTCCGGGATTTTATAGTATATTGGAAATTAGGTTATTTTGAAAATCTAACTGCCATTCTTCGGTCAATCGCTCTTTCAGCATCCGAAGCTTTGGCATCAACGGTAGCAAATTCACTTCCATATCCGTCTGCTCCGGTTACCTGTGAACCTACTCCCTGTTTTTCAAGCCAAGATTTAATATAATTAGCCCTTTCAGCAGATAATTTTAAATTTGCGGCTTCGTTACCGGTTTTATCGGTATATCCACCGATTTTTATTTTTGCTTCAGGGTAAGCTTTCAGAATGGATGCCAGGTTCTGCAACTGCCCTTCGGAGCCGGCTTCCAGATCGGTAGCGCTTCCTACTTTAAAATTTACATGGTCGAAATTATACCATTTGTTTTTCAGAGCATTATCATCTGCAGCATTCTTATAGCCTCCTGACTTTAGGAAAGTAATCATTTGATCTTCCATTCCGCCTTTATAGCCTTTCAGTGCAGTACCGTTAAGATCGATATCTTCATCCACTTTAGATGTTGCTGCCGTTCCTGCCGTGTCGGTTGTCATTCGTGAAGTTGTAGTAGTGGTATCAGTTACAACCTTTCCGGAATCGCTTACCGTAGTCGTTGTTGTGGTTTCTCTTTTATCGCACTGCTTCCATACAAAGAATCCTGCTGCTAATAAAAGGAGTAGGGGAAGAAGCCATTTCCAGATGGAACCGCTGTCATTGGAAGTAGGTCTGTCCGGGAAGGTTCCTTCAGGAGCTACACTTCTGGTTACTTCAATTTTCGGTTCTTCTGTTACCGTCTTTTCTTCAGTTGGCATTTTTATGGCATCCCGGTCGTTATCAAATTTATAGCGTGCATCCCAGTCGCCGCTTTCATTCAGGGCGGCTAAAGAAAGTCCGGCCGGCAGTAAGGTCGAAACAATTCCTTTTTGCTCATCCAACAGTTTTGAAATTCCTGCATGATCCAGATTATTTTCACCTGCATATTTTCCCAACGAACCTACTGTGGCTCCCGTCACCATATTCAGTAAGGAACTTGAAGAATTATTACTGATCCCTGCATATCCTGCAATCGTTTCGATCAGCCCATTCAGCCTGTCGCCAAAAAGAACGGATAACAAACGGGAAATACCTGAATCATTGGATGAACCTCCGGGCAGGTTTCCCAAGATGCCGCTGGACGAAGGATTTGAAATCGTATCCAAGACTTCAGGATTGTCGGCATTGTTGGCCAGTCCACCCACCACAGCCGGTAAAAGGCCTTGTATGGCTTTAGAGACTGAACTTTCACTTTCTCCAAGTTGGGAAGCTGTCTGAGATACCAGCGCAGGACCTAATTGTCCTTTAATTAGATCAATGACGTGTAATGACATAATAAAATATTTTGAGATTAATGTTGGAATGAAAAGTAACAAAAAATAGTCCAAATATATTCCGCAAAAAAAATCTGCAAAAATTCCCGGAATTTTTGCAGATTCATTATTTTAAACAATTGATTCCTTAGCACCCAATATCATTGAATTACAATAACATCAATCAATCATCAATTATACCTAGTAGGCTTTGGCAAATAAAACCCTTCTCTGGGAAGGTTTACCGGAAATCAGCGAAACGCCTTCTTCCACGTCATCATCCAGAGGAATGCATCTGATCGTTGCTTTAGTTTCTTCTTTAATCTGTTCTTCTTCTTCGGCAGTTCCGTCCCAATGGGCATAAATGAAACCTCCTTTTTCTTCCAGCACTTTCTTGAACTCTTCGTACGTATCCACTTTCGTGATGTTGTTTTTTCTGAATTCAAAAGCTTTGGTATAAATATCTTTTTGAATGGTTTGAAGCAACTCTTCAATATAGGAATCAATACCTTCAATTGCGCGTACTTCTTTCGTTAAATTATCCCTTCTGGCGATTTCCACCGAATTGTTTTCCAGGTCTCTTGGGCCCATGGCAATCCTCACCGGAACTCCTTTCAGTTCATATTCGGCAAATTTCCATCCCGGCTTGTTCTGGGTGTCGTTATCGAATTTTACGGAAATACCTTTTGCCCTGAGCTTAGCCTGGATATCCAGGGCAACTTCGCTGATCTGTGCCAGCTGTTCTTCTCCTTTGAAAATAGGGACAATTACCACCTGGATAGGAGCAAGGGTAGGAGGAAGCACCAATCCGAAGTCATCAGAGTGGGTCATAATCAAAGCACCCATCAGACGTGTCGAGGTTCCCCATGAAGTAGCCCATGCATATTCGATTTTTCCTTCCTTATTGGTGAATTTAACGTCGAATGCCTTTGCAAAATTTTGTCCGAGGAAGTGGGAAGTTCCGGCCTGTAGGGCTTTCCCGTCCTGCATTAAAGCTTCGATACAATAGGTTTCGTCTGCTCCTGCAAATCTTTCCGAAGGGGTTTTCAATCCCTGGATTACCGGAATTGCCATGAAGTTTTCTGCAAAATCGGCATACACCTGATTCATTTTCTCTGCCTCTTCTACCGCTTCATCTTTCGTAGCGTGTGCCGTATGCCCTTCCTGCCATAGAAATTCTGCCGTTCTTAGGAAAAGACGTGTCCGCATTTCCCAACGGACTACGTTTGCCCACTGGTTAATTAATATAGGCAAATCCCTGTAAGATTGGATCCAGTTTTTATATGTGTTCCAGATAATGGCTTCAGAAGTCGGACGTACGATCAGTTCTTCTTCCAGTTTGGCATCCGGGTCCACAATCAGTTTGGATGGGTTCTCCGGATCCGTTTTTAAACGGTAGTGGGTAACTACAGCACATTCTTTAGCAAAACCTTCTGCATTTTTCTCTTCAGCCTCAAACAAGCTTTTGGGCACAAACAGCGGGAAATAAGCATTTACGTGACCTGTTTCTTTGAACTTCCTGTCCATTTCATCACGCATTTTCTCCCAGATCGCATAGCCATACGGTTTTATCACCATACAACCCCGCACTCCTGAGTTTTCAGCTAAGTCGGCTTTCACCACCAACTCATTATACCATTTGCTGTAATCTTCGCTTCTTGAGGTTAATTTTGCCATTAATTTTTTTTTAATATTTTTAACTTATTCCAATTATTGTTATCTAAAAATAAAAATCTATTTTTGATAGATTTTTGTACCGGTGCTCATGGTACATTTTTGGTACAGATTGCAAATATAATTTAAATAAAAAATTTTTACGTTATCATGAAAAAAAATATACATAAAAATTTGCTTGGTGTGCTAAAATCCAAAGGGATTCTTACCATTGCAGGCGGATTGATCCTAATGTCATGCGGAGCCCAGATGGGTGGCTACAGCGAGACCGACGGCGTGTACTACGACCCGAATAAAGATACACTTCCCGAAGGCGTAATTATCAATGAAAGAGGAAACAGGGTAGGAGAAGATTATAATTATTATCAGGATGATTCAAACGTTGTTCAGAATGCGGAAATGAATTCCAGGGAGGGAAAATATGATTCCTGGAATAATTACTCTTGGAATAATACCGCGACGGATTCAGACTGGGGCAGCTATGCCGGCAGCCAGACGAATTACTACGATAATTCCTGGGGCTGGGGAGGCCCTTGGGGTTGGGGTGGTATGTACGGCGGCTATAACCCATATTGGGGCTATGGCGGCTACGGCGGTTACGGCTGGGGTCTCGGACTTTCCTGGGGCTGGGGCGGCTGGAATGCCGGCTGGGGTTATCCTTGGGGCGGCTGGTACGGTGCCTATAATCCATATTGGGGATGGGGTTACCCTTACGGTTGGGGTTATGGCGGAGGATACTGGGGCGGCGGCTATTATGCTCCATACAGAAGAAGTGGCGCCAATGGCAGAGGATTTAATACTTATAACGGAAGTTTTGCCAATAAATATGGTGTAACATCCGGCGGAATGAGAAGAAGCAATACCAATACAGGAGGTTTCAGAAACTCAGGTTCCAATACAAATTACGGAGGCTTCAGAGGAAACAGCGGTGGTTTCAGACAAGGAAATACCAGCGGCGGATTCCGAAGCGGCCAGAATGGGGTAAGACCTCAAGGCGGTTTCCGTAATCAGGGTCAGCCAAGACCGAATTATAACTATCAGCAGCCATCACAGCAGCCAAGATATGATGGCGGTTTCAGAAACAACAGCGGCGGATTCAATAATTCCAGCGGTGGTGGTTTCCGTTCAGGAGGCGGAGGCTTCGGAGGCGGAAGCGGAGGTGGAGGCTTCAGATCCGGTGGCGGCGGAGGCGGAGGCTTCCGTGGAGGCAGATAATTAAACATAATAACTATTCAAAAAAATAATGTTAAAAAAATCTTTAGCAATAATGAGTATTTCTGCAGCATTTTTTGCGCAGGCTCAAGATGTTTCTGTGATTAGAAATACCGTAGATGTTTATTCTAATGCACCGAATGTAGGTTCTGCTAAGTTTAATGCAATGGGCGGTTCCAACGGCGCATTAGGAGGAGATGCGAACTCGCTGCTTACCAACCCGGCAGGTCTTGGGGTAGCGATTTCAGGAGAAATTTCAGGAACATTATCCGTTACCAATAATAAGAATACGTCCTCCTATGCAGGTTCTTCTTACGGATACAGCATCAATAAGGGAGATTTGGGGAGCCTAGGCGCAGTGATGACTTTTCAACTCATGACGGAAAGCGCATGGAAATTCATTAATATCGGGGTAAACTATTCCAACCAGTCTATTGAAAATTATATTGAGACTCCGGGAAATAATAATCTGGTTTATGATTTTCCCGATGCAACCAGTTCTTCATTCGGAAGACATGCTTATGACCGATACGGATATTTATCAAAAACGAGTTTTGGCGTAGGAGCGAATTATAACAATAGCTTGTACCTGGGAGCCGGATTGAATTTTCTTAATACATCGATTGACCAGTCGGATACGGCAATTTTTAATTCTTTGTCCAACGGAAATGCTGAATATTTCAGCAAGCAGAATACGCCGTTTACAGAAAAGGCAAACGGTTTCTCCGCTTCGTTAGGGGTTATCGGGAAACTGGGCCCGAACTTCAGATTGGGAGCTGCTCTGGAAACACCGACTTTCTGGAATATGGACCGAGGGTATAATTATTACAACGATCCTATTACAGGTGACGATTTTGCCAGTGAAAACAGAAGGCTGACCACTCCAATGAAGGCTACGGTGAGTGCCGCATTTATCGCCAGCAAAAGCTTTGCTTTAAATGTCGACTATACTCGGGGTCTGACAAAGCCTAAATACAAAGTGTACGGAGACGCCGAAACCGAGCTGAATGATTTCTTTAAAGATAATTACAAAAACTTATCTGAGTTAAAGATTGGTGCAGAGTACAGAATCAAGCAGTTCAGACTTAGAGGAGGATATTCCTATGCTTCAAGTCCTATCGATGCACTTACCATAAGCAAATATAATAATGACGGAAGCGTTACCGATAACCAGTCTTACAGCAACCTGATCTTAAACGACCGCAATGCTTTGTCATTTGGTCTGGGATATGATTTCAGATCTTTCTATATTGATGCGTCATTTCAGAACATTTTCTCAAAATACAGCAACCCGTTTTTGTATGGAGTGGTAGACAGTAATTACGAAGCAGGATACTATTCTCCAAACCGTCTGATTTCAAGTGATGCTTACGCGGTATCGGACGTAAAAAATATCAGAAATAATTTTTTCCTTACTTTCGGATGGAAATTCTAATCTGAACGGAATTAAAAAATAAAATAAAAAGACCCTGAGTTAATGTATTCAGGGCCTTTTTTATGTTTATAGTCAATTAATAAGCATTTTACGATGTACAAATTATTTTTAGTGAGTTAAGTTAACGTGAATTCGGCCATATCAATATCACATATAAATCAGACCTTGGTGTAAGGCTATTTAATTCAGCATTAAATAAGAATTTTCTCTGATAGAACAACAAAATATTTGTTTGATTATCAAGACCTCCGGATCTATTTTTGACAAGAAAGACTTCCGGCATCCGGCATCCCTCTTCCAGCCTGTTAACTCCGGTTCTTCTTCGAGTTCACGTTAAGTTAGCAAGGCGTAAACCTGGTATATGAGAAATGTTTTTAGACTCACTTGAACTCGAATTAGAAACCGAATCAATGGGCTGGGTACTGAAATTTTCTCCTTTTAACATTCCGATCAAAGGTATGAATTAGATCATCTGTTACTTATAGGAACTGTATTTAAACTGCCGATTTACCAAACTGAACTTCAGTTTTTTATTTCAATAAACGGTTAAAAACAAATTAAATACAGTCAAATTTAAGTTTGATTATAATTATTTGTCAAAGAATAAATAAAGCGATTTGATAAGAGAGATTCTTAATAACAGGTGTTAACAGCAGAAAAATACCGCATCCGGGTTCTCTATTCCAGCCTTTTTAGAGCCCGCTTTAAACTAATGTTGGTGTCCCAAAGGAGAATGATTGTGAAAAAGATGCATTACCAACGCCAGGGAAACGCCTAAAATAACCAGTCCGATTTTCATCCAGTCGATGTTGTGGTTTTTATTGCTTTCAAAAATAATAACGGATGAAATATGCAGGAAGATCCCCCCGACAATCGCAAGGAAATAAGGCTGTAGATCGGGATTGAAATAGTTTCCCAACAGCATTCCCATGGGTGATGCTAAGGCGAATAAAGCAACAATCAGCAGAGAAGGGTATGAAGGAGCCGATTTTGATTCATGGGTTCTGTTGAATAAAAATGCCCCCAGGATAAATGAGATCGGCAGATTATGAAACACGATCCCTAAGAGATAAGGTGAAAAATCATATTCTTCATTGGCCAGAGGAATGCCTTCTATAAAAGCATGGATGAAGAGTCCGACCATCAGTGCCACAGGAAGGATGTTATGTTCGCTGTGGTGGTGGAAATGACCATGCTCAAAACCTTTGGTCAGCGCTTCAAGAATCATCTGTAACAAAACCCCGCCGATCACGAAAATCCCGAGGCTGCTTCCTGTTTCTGCAGTGTAGACCTGAGGAAAGACTTCGTTAAGGCATACCGTAATCAGAAATCCGGCGCTGAGGATGAGTAAATTTTTTGCCAGTTTTTCTTTTTTACCGAAATGCTTTCCCAGAAATACCCCAGCCATTACACTAGCGATCAGTAAAATTACCGTAATCATGATTTTTTTCTGAATAAATTAATGCAACGAGTGGATGTCTCTTTATTAAATTCGTTGAGCTGATAGTCGCCCCAGATTTTTATTCTTTCAAAGCCGCATTCCGCAGCATAAGAATTGATGGCTTCCAGTGTGTGGAGTTTTACTTTTTCAAAAAAATGAAAATGCTTTCCGTCTGTCTCGAAGCTGATATCTTTTACAATATGCCGTCCCTGGATTTTTTTTAAGATCTTAAATTCGATATTTCCTCTTGTTACGATAGATTCCGGAACGATGCTTTTTCTTACGAATTCTTCATTCAGATAATCAAGAACAAAATAACCGCCGGGCTTCAGAACATTGTATACCGACTGGAAAACCTTTTTATCGTCGTTCTCATCATCGAAATAGCCGAAGCTGGTGAAAAGGTTGAAAACCGCGTCCATCGGATCGGCATCGATCGGGTTCCGCATATCGTGAACGTCGAACAGCAAAGTCTGGTTTTCAAACTGCTTATCGAATTCAATGCTTTGTCTGGAAAGATCAAGTCCCAAAACGTCATAGCCAAGCTTATTCAGGAAAACCGAATGCCGTCCTTTACCGCATGCCAGATCAATAATCCTGGAATTTTTAGGCAGCTGTAGGTCTTCCGTAAGTTTTATGATGAAGTTTTCTGCTTCCGTATAGTCTCTGTTACTGTACAGAAGATGATAATAAGGGGTATCAAACCAAGATTCAAACCATTCCATGCTGCAAAAATAGTGTTTTTTGGCCTACCGTCCACAGCGGTTAACCCATGGTTTTTACAGCTTGCAGCGATTTCTCTTACCGGTAAGCTGATAACCAACAACTAAAATCGTATTTTTGCATTATGAATACAGAAAATATACAGATCCAGATAAAAACATTCTTCGGATTGGAGCAGATTCTTGCGGAAGAGCTTAAAAAGCTGGGCGGACGGAAGGTTGAAGTAAAAAACCGTGCCGTGAACTGTGAAGGTGATTTGGGTTTTTTATATAAGATTAATTACTCTGCCAGAACGGCGCTGAAAATCTTGGTTCCCATCCATGAATTTAAAGCTTTCAACCAGCACCAGTTTTACGATCGTCTATTCAAATTCAACTGGGAAGATTTTATGGATGTGGATCAATCGTTTGCCATTGATTCGACGGTAAATTCCGAAACGTTCAAGCACTCGCAGTTTGTCACCTTAAAGATGAAGGATGCGATCGTAGACTATTTTCAGGATAAATTCAAAAGACGCCCGAATGTGGAAACCCGGAACCCGGATATTAAGTTCCACCTTCATATCGACCGTGAACTGATTACCATTTCTCTGGATTCCTCTGGCGATCCTTTGTTTAAAAGGGGATACCGAAGAGAGCAGGGGGAAGCACCGATCAACGAAGTACTGGCAAGCGGAATGCTGCAATTGGCGGGATGGGACGGAAAAGGGAATTTCCTCGATCCGATGTGCGGTTCCGGAACTCTTCTTATCGAAGCGGCCATGATTGCCCTGGACCTGCCGGCACAGATTTTCAGAAGAGGATTTGCCTTCCAGAACTGGAAAAATTATGATGCCGACCTATTTAAGAAAATCAAGGAATTCCGTATCAACCGGGTGAAGGAATTTACCGGAAAAATCATCGGCTACGACATTGATGCCCGAATGCTGAATGCCGCAAGAATAAATATCGAAGCTGCGGAAATGGAAGACGTGATCGAAGTGAAAAAGCAGAATTTCTTCGATTCCAAAAAAGAACTTTTCCCGTTGCTGATGGTATTCAATCCGCCATACGATGAGAGAATCTCCATTAATGATGATGATTTCTACAAAAAAATAGGGGATACCTTTAAAACCCATTACCCAAATACATTGGCCTGGCTGATCTCATCCGACCTGGAAGCGGTGAAGAAAATCGGTCTCCGCCCGTCGAGAAAGATCAAGCTTTTCAATGGGAAACTGGAAACCCGTTTTCTGCAGTATGAAATGTACGAGGGCACGAAAAAAGTACATAAATTGGAAAATTAATAATGATAAACCTTTCGCATTGCGGAAGGTTTTCATACGTCACAAGTATCATTGATCATGATTTCTTTATGCAGTGCTTTGTAGTAAGGTGGCTTCGAGAGCCTCAGCCTGACAGTGCGTACATGCAGTTTGGTTTGAATTAAATGGTTGTTTATTTAAATGGAATATAATTCCGGTTAGTATTAGCGTTGTGTCATCCTGAGGTTCTTGAAGGATTTTCATACGTCACCAGTATCATTGATCATGATTTCTTTATTGTAGTAAGGTGGCTTGGAGTCTCAGCCTGACAGTGCGTACATGTAGTTTGGTTTGAATTAAATGGTTGTTTATTTAAATGGAACATAATCCCGGTTAGTATTAGCGTTGTGTCATCCTGAGGCTCTCAAAGGATTTTTCAGATACTGCCAACTATTATGTATTTGGTTTTCTTCTTTTTGATAAGTTGGGAAGTTTTTCCCATTCATCATTAATGATCGCTTCTTTCTTTTTTCTGCTCCATCCTTTTACCTGCTTTTCAAAGGCAATGGCTTGGTTCACGTCATTAAATTCTGTGTGAAAAACCAATTCGACAGGTCTTCTTGAGTAAGTGTATGAATCAGGATTGATACCTTCTGTATGGTATTGTATTCTCTTTTCAATATCATTTGTAACACCGGTATAATATGAATTATCAGAACATTTGAGAATGTAAACGTAGTATCTTTTCATATTGTATTTTTAATTAAAGATATAAATATTTGCGGAAAGGCTTCGAGAGCCTCAGCCTGACAGTGCGTACATGCAGTATTAAATGGCAGTATATTTTTATGAAACATAATTCAGGTAGTATTAGCGTTGTGTCATCCTGAGGCTCTCGAAGGATTTTCGCACACCTTTAGTGGTGGCTTCGAGAGCCTCAGCCTGACAGTGCGTATATGCAGTATTAAATGGCTGTATATTTTTACGGAACATAATTCAGGTTAGTATTAGCGTTGTGTCATCCTGAGGCTATCGAAGGATTTTCGCACACCTTTAGTGGTGGCTTCGAGAGCCTCAGCCTGACAGTGCGTACATGCAGTATTAAATGGCTGTATATTTTTACGGAACATAATCCCGGTTAGTATTAGCGTTGTGTCATCCTGAGGCTCTCGAAGGATTTTCGCACAGCTTTAGTGGTGGCTTCGAGAGCCTCAGCCTAACAGTGCGTACATGCAGTTTGGTTTGAATTAAAATGGTGTATATTTTTACGGAACATAATCCCGGTTAGTATTAGCGTTGTGTCATCCTGAGGCTATCGAAGGATTTTCGCACAGCTTTAGTGGTGGCTTCGAGAGCCTCAGCCTGACAGTGCGTATATGCAGTATTAAATGGCTGTATATTTTTACGGAACATAATTCAGGTTAGTATTAGCGTTGTGTCATCCTGAGGTTCTCGAAAGATTTTCATACGTAGCCGGTATCATTAAATAATAATTCCTGTGGTTTCAAGACTTTCAGCTTGATAATATGTATAGTTATTAAGCTGAGGTTGATGGTTATTCAAAACGCAAAACCAATTAATTTCTAATACTTCATCCATTGAATACGATCTGAAGAAATTTCCTGTTTATAAAATATCATAAATACTTTGCGCATTCTCCTTTAATAAGTAATTTTGAAAAATTTTCAGATTTGAAGCCTACCATTTCCATCATTGTTGCCATTTTTAACCGTCGAGACGAACTTTTTGAGCTCCTGAATTCTCTTACTGCACAGACGGACAGAGCATTTGAGGTCATTATTGTAGATGACGGCTCCCTGATCGATCTGAAACCTACTATTGAAAAGTTTACCGAATTTTTGAAGATTAAATATTTCCGTAAAGATAATTCCGGACCCGGTTTATCAAGAAATTACGGTGCACGGAGGGCTGAAAACGAATGGCTGGTTTTTGTAGACAGCGACGTGATTGTCGAAAAGGACTATATCGAAAATATCAAAAAGGATATTCTTGAAATTCCGTGCGATGCTTTCGGCGGTGCAGATAAGGCGCATAAAGGATTTAACCTCATGCAGAAAGCCATTTCCTATTCCATGACCTCGGTTTTTACCACCGGCGGAATCCGTGGAAGTAAAAAAGCGGTTTCAAAATTTCAGCCTAGAAGCTTTAATATGGGTGTTAAGAAAGAAGTGTTTGAAAAAGTGGGAGGCTTTTCCGAAATGCGCATCGGCGAAGATCCTGATTTGTCGATGACCCTGTGGGAAAATGGTTTTAAGACTGCATTTTTCGATAATATTGCGGTATATCACAAACGCAGGGTAGACTTCGGAAAGTTTTCAAAACAGGTATACCAGTTCGGCTGTGCCCGTCCGATCCTCAACCAGCGGCATCCGGATTACGTAAAAATTTCATTCGCTTTTCCTACTTTGTTCCTGATGGGCTACATCATGGGCTTTCTGGAGTATTTTATTCTCGGAAAAGGAATCATTCTGGCCTTTTACGGGCTGTATACATTTATGGTGCTGTTCCATGCCTTGTGGGTTACCAAAAACATCAGCATTACCGGAATGGCCGTCATTGCAACTTACATTCAGATGTTTTCCTATGGATACGGATTTTTAAAATCCTGGGTTTTGTTAAATATTTTCAGGATGAAACCTGAAGAAGCTTTCCCGGACCATTTTCATAAAAGCTGATCGTTTATTTTCAATGTTTTGGCTATTTTAAAATAGGCTTCTGTAAATTAAACGGATTTGTAAGCCTAAAACAATCACTACTTGAAAAAACTTAATGCTCTTCATGTTTAAAAGTAAAAAAGCTGTCGAATCAACAACAGCTTTCTACAATAATTAGGATATGGAGATGGTTTCATGGTTGAGAACACCTGTTTTCAGCATGCATTCTCTCATCTTTTCGTAAGTTCGTTCGATGTCATGATCCAGTCCGATTGAGAAACGGATCAGTCCGTCGGAAATTCCCATTGCAGTGCGTTCCTCTTCCGGGATTTCGGAGGAAGTGGAGCTTCCTGAACATGAGAATAGAGTTTTGTAAAAGCCTAAGCTAACGGCAAGGTAGCCGAGGTTTTCCTGCTGCATCAGTTCCATCAGCTCGTTGGCCTTATCGGTAGTTCCGGCATCTAAAGTGAGCAAGCCGCCGAATCCGTATTCTTTGTGCATCATGCTTTTCATCAGTTCGTGGTTTTTATGGGATTTTAAACCGGGATAAACAACCCTTAAGCCGTCCTCTTCAAATTTCCGGGCCAGATACATGGCGTTATGGCTGTGCTGTTTCATCCGGATATGAAGTGTTCTGAGATTTTTTAAAATACTTGCCGAGCGTAAACTGTCCATAGTCGGGCCCAGCAGCATGCAGGCTCCGGAGTTTACATTTTTGGTATCATTGATGAATTCCTGAGTTCCGCAATACACACCGCCTACCGTATCGCTGCTTCCGTTGATGAATTTCGTCAGGGAATGGATGACGATGTCTGCACCAAGCAATTTGGGAGAAATGGAAAGGGGAGAAAACGTATTGTCGACGATCAACTTCAGATTATATTTTTTACAGATTTCGGCCAATTTTCTAAGGTCGGCCACTTCCAAAAGCGGATTGCTTACGCTTTCGCAATAGATAATTTTTGTCTTTTCGGTAACGGCATTTTCGATTGACTCGAAATTGCTGATATCTACGAAGGTCGTGCTGATATTAAAAGAGGGAAGAAAATTCTTCAGAAAAGCATAGGTTCCTCCATAGATCGTCCGGCTTGAGATGATATGGTCGCCGCTTTTGCAGACCTGCATCAGTACGGAGGTAATTGCTCCCATTCCTGAAGCTGTTACGTTGGCGGCTTCAGTGTCTTCAAGCTTCGCCAGAGCTTGTGACAGATACAGGTTCATCGGAGAGGAATGGCGGGAATAAAGGTAACATCCTTCCGCATTGCCTTCAAAAGTATCGAACATTGTTTTGGCAGACAGGAAAGTGTAAGTAGAGCTGTCTGAAATTGAAGGATTTACTCCTCCGAATTCTCCAAAATACTGCAAATCCTGAATTTCATTGGCTGCATTAAAGTCTTTCATATCGTACATGTTTTATGCTGTAAATATGATCAACCTTAAGAATTATTACAATAGAATTTTAATTTATTAGAATATAAATCTATTAAATTTTAAATAAATAGAAAAAAAGTTTATTATATTTGGATTAAGTAAAATTTTAACAAAAAATTATCTATGAATTTCGATGAAACGGATAAAAAACTGCTGCTTTTTTTACAGGAAGACTCCAAGCAAACCACCAAAGAACTGTCCCATAAACTCGGTTTGTCTGTTACCGCAGTGTACGAACGTATCCGTAAAATGGAAAATACAGGTGTAATTTCCAAATATGTAGCCCTTTTGGACCGGCAGAAAATCAGCCGGAATTTTATCGTGCTTTGCCATATTAAATTAACCCAGCACAAAAAAGAATATGTCCTCCAGTTTGAAAGGGAAGTCATGAATCTTCAGGAGGTCACCGAATGCTTTCACGTAAGCGGCGACTATGATTACATTTTAAAGATAGGAGTAAAAGATATGGAAGATTACCGGAATTTTATGCTTTCAAAACTTACGACGTTGCAGCATATTGCAAGTACGCATAGTTCATTTATGATCTCGGAAGTAAAGAATACAACGGCGATTGTTTTGTGATTCGCCGGTGGGAGCGGACTGTGTTCCAATGGTTATGGTATTCCCGATGGGACGATAGACAAAATATTATCTGGATATGTACATAATAGGAGCAAAAAATTAGTAAGTCACATATTTTTTATTTCCTCCTGCCATGCACTTGTCAAACATCCGTCTTATCTTTGGTGCTTAAAAGCATCCACCATGAGTTATTGCACCGTTATTGAAACCCTGCAGCCCGAAAGCAGAAGGGCACTTCATCAAAATTACCACGACTACCATTACGGTTTTCCGATTCACGACGATAACGAATTGTTTGGGAGACTGGTAATGGAGATCAACCAGGCAGGCCTGAGCTGGGAAACCATTCTGAAAAAGGAAGAAGGGTTCAGAAAAGCGTACGACAATTTTGAGATCGAAAAAGTTGCATCGTATACTGAAGCCGACCGTGAAAGGCTGCTTGCTAATGCCGGAATTATCAGGAATAGATTAAAGATCAATGCAGCCATCGAAAATGCAAAAACCATTATCGGGTTACAAAAGGAATTCGGTTCATTCGAGAAATGGCTGGACCATCACCATCCGAAAAAGCTGCCGGAATGGATGAAACTTTTTAAGAAGACTTTCAAATTCACCGGTGGGGAAATCGTCAACGAATTCCTGATGAGCACGGGCTATCTCAAAGGCTGCCATTCGGAAAGCTGTCCGGTCTATCATAAAGTATTGGAGCAGAAGCCGAAGTGGCTGGAAGGATGATGGAATACTCAGCCGTTATAAATAAAATGCAGAATATAATCTTTTTCTGCCCCTTTTATTAAATAACAGTCGAAATAAATGCCTATGTACGAAGGAGTATTATCATTAAATACTAGTAAGCCGTAAGATTCTGGTTGGGTTATCTTTTTTAAAATATCAAAAATAATCTTTGTCTCGATATCCAGCCGGCGATCTGTCATGTTCCTTTTCATAAGTTCTCCGCTGTTCAGCCATTTATGCAGTTCTTTAATAAAATTCTCTTCAGTGATTTTTTTAATACCCGTAATATAATTCTCTTCAGTTTCAAAAGCTGAGGCCAGAGCTTTTTTAGGATCTTTATCTTTTTCAAAATCAATAATATCAAATTCACACCATAAATTAGCTTCAGGCATATTTAGAAATCCGAAGGCATGAAGAAGCCCTCTGAGGTAATCCAATGAATTCATTATTCTATTTTTAAATTAAGGGATCTTATTTCTTATTCTTTAATATGGCTTTTAATCCTTTCCGTAAGCATGGTAATGATTCTTTTATTAAATGACTTGACATCGGAAAGGTATATTTTCATTTCCTCAGAAGTCAGCATGCCGATGGTCATTCCGATAAAGATATTGCGGAGGGCATTATCTTTCTGCAGGCTCTGATCAATAAAATTTATTTTCTTTTCCTTTTTCAGCATCTCAAAATCTGAAGTTTTGCGCAGCGCATAGTCTTTGAACAGCATCAGATACACGTCATTCTGCAATTTCAGAACAGGACGGAGGGTCTGATTTTGGAAGATTTCTGTTTCGCTGGTGAAGTCAAATAAGGGAAGATCCAATGTTTCCCGCAAATCGGTTTTATCAATCATGAATACAAGTTTTACATTTAAAATTTATTTTGATGCCAGTTTAACCCGCAATACTTGCATTGTTATGCAGAAGGAGTCCTGGCCAGCTTTCCGCACTGCGGGCAATTGTTGAAAAAAATCTCTTCCGGTGCTGAAGGTAAATAAAGATTCTTTCCATTTATTACAGATAAAAATGCCTGACTTATTACAGATAGGATTTCCAAGATGCATTATTTTCTGATGAAATGTGCAATATAATCTTTATCGGAGCCTTCAATAATAAAGAAGTCAAAACGCCTTCCGATTTTTTCATAAGCTTCATCATTGAATATGATTACTTTTAAGGAATTTTTTTTTCTGGACATCTGTAATAAAACTCCTGAAATACCCTGTGCTTCAGAGTCTAAACGGTAATCGCTTAATTTTCTGTTAATAAGTTCGCCGTCCAGAAGCCATTGACGGACATCGGTGAAAAGAGATCCTTCGTTAATCTCATTAATGTACGCTATACAGTTTTCGTCTGTCCCGAATTTTGAAGCAATAGCCCTGCCGACGTCTGAATTTTTGTCGATTTCCATAATATCGAAATCGAAGGTAATATCGGTACCCGGCCCGCTCAGATACCCGAAGGTCCTGATAAATCCTTTTGCATATTCCAGTGAGATCATAATTGATAGGTTTTAGTTATCGTTTTAAAAACATTCATCAGTATAAATGAATCCAGTATAACCGGTCAGGTTTTTCTTTATATCCAGCAGAATAAAGGAATAATGCTCATAATATTTTTCATTAACCAAAAGATTCAGTTCCTGCCTGTAGGATAAGTTTTCGTTTCCAGATAAATACTGCTGCAAATGTTTTTCAGTACTTTTTTTGAGTGCTTCGATATCAGCAAATGCATTTGGCTGGATATCTTCTATCATCTCCCCGGCAGAAGGGTCTTCTAAAAATCCAGCGACGGCAATACAAAATACCAGCATGTATTCAGTCATCAGAACAAGCTCACGCTGGCTCAGCGGAAAGCTTCCTGAGTTCCAGGTAAACCCGGGCTGTATCAACGGAAAGAAATACTTTTCAATACCTTCACATCCTAATCCGAATAAAGCGGTCATCTCAAACTTGCTGTTGAGGCTGCCTATACTGATCAATCCGTTTTCGTCAAGGAAAAGGTCATCAGTATCTATTTCATTCCTGTAATACCAGGTAAGCCAATCGATTATTAATGAAAATTCATCATAATCAAAAATAAAAGCTTCCGCACTTTCCAGTTTCTGGATAACCGTTTCAGAAGAGGTATTCCGGTAACTGCTTTTATTGACCTCAAAAAACCTTTTGAAATGGTCGATCCATCTTCGGGTTTCCGGAATATATATTGCGTCTAGTTCTGCATTAACAAGTTTCGGATAAAGATTTTCTTTTATTTTAAGTGGATTCAGTTTATATATTTCCAGGTAGCCGCCCATATCTTTTGTTTATTTAAATGAAGAGTCTGTTTCATAACGGTACCGGAAAATGGCATTATTCTGTAAGGACCGCCTGAACATTTTCTTTTCATGACCGATTATTCCCTGCCGGCTCCCAAATCTTTTAAGATTTGTTTCCGTTGGATTTTCTAACTTTTCGGTCAGTGTTCCGCAAACCAGGCATTTTTTATTGATCATCTTACTAAGTACCGATTTTCTTCTGCAGATGATGCATTCTTCAAGGCTGTTGCAGAGACTGTTGATTTCATCTGCCTGCGATTCAGAAAGAAGATGTGCCGGCAGGTTTCTTAACAGCTTGAAGAAATTAAACGATTCATTTGAAAGCAAGATGGAGTCTTCTTCATCATAATCTTTTGCAAGCTCATCTTCCGGTGAAAATCTGTTCAGGGTAATGGCAAAATTGTCGTAACCGTCCGTTTTCCATTCGATATTATCAATTTCCGTCCATAAGACACGGTGTTTTTTTGTTCTGCTGAAATAAGAAAATCCGTTTCGGTCTATTTTGCTGATTCTCATTTTCTTTAAACGTTTAAGATGACATTTTTTGCACCAATAGTCGTCATCGTGGCTTTCTACATTTTTTCTGCTTCCGCAATGTCCGCAGGTAGATTCGAATATTTTAATATATTGATTCAGGATCTGTTCGAATTTTGGAGGAACATCGGTGTGAAATCCCCGAAATATTAGCCTTCCCCAGGATTCTTTATAATCGAGTGGCTGCTGAAAAGTCCATCTTTGAGCGATAAGCGCGGTAAACATTTTTCTGACCTGTTTTTCCCAACCGGGAAACAGATTCTTTATAACTAAGCGTATATAGAATTCCTGGTTCAGATTGTCGAAATTGAAATTTCTCTTTATCAGCTCCATTTTCATCTGATCGTAAGCATCCGGACTGTAATGGGTCTTATCCATGAGAAAGATGTAGGCGATATAATCTGTTGGATCATTGTGAAAAGGGTTCATCATAAAACTAGTCTGAACTGATAAAATATAAAATATAATTCCTTTCTTTGCCTTCGATCAGGAAAAAATCATACATCGCCCCGATAAAGCCGTTTTGAACTAAGATACATCTGTTAAAAGAATCAGGTTTTGCCAGTAAAATAAAAGCATCGAAAAAGGTATTAAATTCAGCTTCTTTCCGCCGGGGATCAAAATTCATTCTTCCAAATGAGCCACTGAACAGCCATCCGCGTACTTTCTCCTTAAAATAGGATTCTTCAATTATTTCCGCATGAGAAAATGTAAAACCGGATTTCAGTAAAAGCTCTTCAACTTTTTCTGATTTCTCAAGCTCAAAAAGTTTATAATCATAAGTTAGTTCAGAAGCCGGCATCCCGAAAACGGCATATGCATCCAAAATGCCCTGCAGATAATCCCGCATCTTGTATCAATTTATAAATTAAAAAGGTTAAAAATACTCAAAATTCTTTATCCTACCGTCTTTGTATCTTCTTCCTTCAAAATCTTTTTCTCCTTCATCGAAAGCATCATCCGTTCGCACTTGTATTTCTGCCAGTCGAATTGATGGAGAAAATCGAGGGCGGCAGAAAAACCGCGGTTGAAGAGTTCTTCCTTTTCGTTTCTTTTCATGAAGAAATTCAGCCAGCTGCTGGTTCCGCAGTTTACGGTCTGGATGCTGTAAAGATGGTAAAATGTATGCTTGGTGAGGAATGTTTTATCATTAAAACCTTTCAGGGTACTGAGAATGTTACCGGCAAAAGAAAAAGGCGACTTTAAAATCTCCGCACTGGTTTTTCCTTTTTCCGAAAGAAGGTCGGAATCGCTGGTAAGCTGTACCCCGAAAAGCGGAGTTCTCGGGTAAAAAATATCAGCAGAATGGAAGAGGTCGATCGGGAAATTGGAAATGCTGCCGCCGTCGATAAATACCCCGACCGGATTAATGTCCTCAGGCTTTGTATTCATCCAGAATCTCCACGCATACTTTACCGAATCGTCATTCCGGTTGATCTGTTTCTGGAACGGCTCGAAAAAGAAAGGAACCGACATGGAGGCGCGCACGAATTCCGCCGGACTGATGTGCTTGAGCTCTTCTTCAGACCAGTACAAATTCGCCATGGTCGGCAGCTCCACCTTGATTTTGGCGTTAATGTCCGTCGTTACCACAATATATTCCGACTGTAACAGGTAAAAAGGATCTTTCTTATAATAATCGTTATTTACCGTACCTTCGTAAAAGATCCGGTAACGTATTTCGTCGATGTGTTCTTTATTATTAGTGTAGATTTCTCCAATACTTTCCAGGGCCATGTCGTAGTACTGGGCCTCGTTTCCGTAGCGGTAGTTCAGGTTGAGGTTTTTCCCTTTTTTTACAAACTTTTCGTTCAGCTCGGCAACGGTTTTAATGCCGAAACCGTCCAGTACCGATTCCATCTGGTTCAGGAATTCATTTCCCGGATTCAGCCCGGAATTTGCTTTTTTAAGATCGTTGTAAAGCTTCAGCAGGCACAGCATGACAATGAGGATCGGGATGATGGGAACCAGGAACAGCAGTTTAGCGTGCAAGGTCGTTTCCGAAGAAATGGCAAACGGCATGATCACAAGAATAAGCATGATGATCGCGGCAATAATGATATTGTTCCGGATAAAATTCTTATTGTTCAGCATCGAATGGATGGTGGTTTTCACATACGGTTTTCCATCCATAAAATCGGCAAAGTTCCAGTTGAACAGGATATCCCTGATGGTTTCGCTCTTGGCTTCTTCTTTTGTTTTACAGGCTGCGATCAGCATGGTGTTGATGGCTCCTGCACTGGTTCCGGCTACTTTCAGGAACCGGATGCCAAAAATTTCCAGGGCGTAGAGATACCCTACGAGCGCGCTTCCCCATACCCCGCCGCCTTCCTGTACAAATTCCACATACTGGTTTCCGTCTTCATCCAGAAGATCCGAAAATTCCTTTGCCGAAATAAGATCGTGCAGTGCGGAAAGTTTTTCTTTGGATGCTTTGGAAAGGGTGTTGTCTTCAAGGATTTTTTGCAGCGATTCGGTTTTCATGGTGATTGGTGGTTACATTATTTAGGTTTAACGAAGATATTTAATTCTGACCTCAATAAAATACCCCGACAAGAATTTTTTCAATCTTTGCAGCTGTTATCATTATAGGACAGCCAATCAATTCAACATTACCACTGCTTCCTTCTTGCGTAAATAAAGGTGCAGATGACCACCAGCGCCATAAATCCAAGGGTGTAAAAATATCCGTTTTTATGATGCAGCTCCGGCATATTGTCGAAATTCATCCCATAAACTCCGGCGATAAAGGTAATCGGTAAAAAATAGACGGAGTAGATAGCCAGTACTTTCATCACCTGGTTCGCCTTTTGGTCCGAAAGAGCCAGGAACATTCCAATCAGATTGGTCACCTGGATGTTCAGGTGGTCGAAATCCGCAACCACATCTTTATGCTTGTCCTTTAAATCGGAGACTTCGGAATCCTGAAGTCCCAGCAGCCTGAACTTATCGATGGCATCGGTAGAAACCGTAAGCACCCTGGAGTTCAGCCCCGACTTTCTCTTCAGCTTGTACAGCCGCCTGATCTGGTTGGTGTGGTTGGTATTTTTAAGGAAAATCTCATTTTCGATATTGTCCATGGTTTCCAGCAGGCTTACCGATTCGTCGTCGAAACTTTTCATGATCAGCAGGGCGATCCGAAGGGCGATACTTTTAACTGTAGTTTCCGTTGTCAGGCAGGACAGCTGCTTTTTGGTTTCTGTTAAGCTCTTCGTTTTCATCCGGTGGATGGTAATGATGGTTTTATCCAGAAGAAAGATCCCGATTTTGGTGCTGATGTCGCTGATGGAGTTGAGGTTTTTCCGTTCCAGTTCGGTGCTTTCCCGCAGCAGGAAAAATTTCACGTCGCCGTCCTCCTCATATTTCGGGAGGTGGTTCGGGTCCAGGGTATCTTCCAGGAGAAGATTGTTGATTGCGTATCTTTCATGTAAAAACGTAAGGTCTTCCGCCGTAGGAGCCTCCACATCCACCCATTCGCATTGGGAGTCCCGGTAAATGGTAACAATTGCCATATCGTAAAAATAATAATATTTTGAAAAACTATGTGTCAAATAAGTTTATCTTTACCAAAATTAAACAAACTATATGATTAAAAGTACAATAAAAGGGATCGGATTCCATGTTCCGGATCACGTTGTTACGAATGATGATTTAGCCAAATTAATGACTACCAATGACGAATGGATTACGGAGCGTACCGGCATCAAAGAAAGAAGACACCGGGAAAACCGCAACGATGCACAGGAAACCACCGCTTATCTGGGCTTTAAAGCTTCCGAAAAAGCCATTGCGAACGCCGGATTAACATCAAAAGATATCGATTATATTATTTTTGCTACCCTTTCACCGGATTATTATTTCCCAGGATGCGGCGTTCTGCTGCAGGATATGCTGGGCTGTGGCACTATCGGGGCACTGGATGTGAGGAACCAGTGTTCGGGGTTTGTTTATGCGATGAGTGTCGCGAACGCTTTTATTAAATCTGGAACGTATAAGAATATTCTGGTGGTAGGAGCAGAAGTCCATTCTTTCGGGCTGGATTTTTCCGATGAGGGACGGGGAGTTTCCGTTATTTTCGGGGATGGAGCAGGAGCCATTGTCCTTTCTGCTACCATCAATGATGATGCGGGAGATGTACTGGCGGTTAATATGCATTCCGAAGGGAAATATGCCGACGAACTGTGTACCCAGTTTCCGGGTTCCAAATACGGCTGGAGCGACCGGATGAGGAAGGAACCTGAAAACGTAACCGATAAGGAGGTCTATCCGATCATGAACGGAAATTTTGTTTTCAAGCATGCCGTAACGAGATTTCCGGAGACGATGAAAGAAGCCTTAGACAAAGCTGGAAAAACAATCGATGACGTCGATATGTTCATCCCACACCAGGCGAACTTGAGGATTGCCCAGTATGTACAGCAGAAATTCGGTCTGCCGGACGAAAAGATCTTCAACAACATCCAGAAATACGGAAATACGACCGCAGCCTCCATCCCGATTGCTTTAAGCGAAGCCATAGAACAGGGGAAGATCAGAAGGGGAGACCTGGTTTTGCTTTCGGCCTTCGGAAGCGGCTTTACGTGGGGAAGCGTGCTTTTTGAATATTAAATAAAAACTTTTTGAAATAAAAAGAGGCTGTCCAAAAGTTTGGACAGCCTCTTTCTTTATGTTACTGTATCGTTAAGCTTTTCAGCAGCTTTTCAGTGTCTCCCGAATCTTCACCGGATTTTTTCGCCAATTCAATGGACTTTTCTGCCCAAAGCTTTGCATTTTTCTTGTCGCCTACTTTGTTGTAAAGATTCGCCAAAGTATCGGTATTGGCGTAGTTCTCATTTTTCTTTACGGATTCCTGTGCCCATGCTACCGCTTTTTCCAAGGATGCTTTATTGGTAACATTCTCAAAGAAATTCCAGGCCAGGGAATTCAGCTCTTCGGAGCTCATGGCAGAAGTATCTTTGTTGAGTTCCAAAGCCAGTTTTTCGTAAGTTGCAATATCCTTATTTCGTAATGCTCTGTTGGCCTGTGCCTTTTTCAGCGTTTTTTCAGCTTCTTCCTTTGACATGAATTTCTGGGCTTCCGTCAGAAAATAATTGTCGTTCCATGATTTGGTATCGGCATTGTACGATTTTTTTAAAATCCCGCCGATTTTCATGCTTTTATCAATAGCATCATATTTTTCAGGAGTCATCATGTTGGAAATCTCTGTCTTTTTAGACTGGAATATTTTATACATCGGACTGTCCGAAGTCTGCGTTACCGATAGAAGCATCTGGATATCGTTTCTGTCCAGTTCCGTTTTGCTGCTGAAATAACGCTCCATTACTTTTCCTGAAAACTCAGGATCACTGTACATCGTAAGGCCTGCCAGGTTTTTCAGGAATTCAGGATCTTTCTCGCCGTTTTCAAATTTCTGTTTCAGGGCGGTTAATCTTTTACTCGGATCTCCGGCGTCTTTGGCAAACTGTATGAAATCATTTTCTTCCACGTAGCCTAAAGTTCTGTGTACCAGTTCTCCGTTTCCATCTACGAACAGATAGGTAGGAAAGGCTTTTACATTGTATTTTTTAGCAATGTCAATACCTTCGCCTTTTTCCATGTCGATCTTGGCATTAATGAAATTGGCGTTATAATAATCGCCTACGGTTTTCTGCGGAAATACGTTTTTGGCCATCAGCTTACAAGGCCCGCACCATGTAGTATAGGCATCGATAAAGACCAGCTTGTTTTCTTTTTTGGCTTTGGCCAGAACCGTAGCGAAGTTGGATTCCTCAAATTTAATTCCCTGTGCAAAAGCTAAAGCTCCGATAAACAGGGAAGAGAATATTGCTAATTTTTTCATAATACTTTTTATTGGTTGCAAATGTAATAATTATGTAGACAAATCAGTCTTCATAAAACTAAAATAGTTACAGCCGTATTTTGATTATTTTTTACCACATTAGTTAAATTAATTTCATCATTTGGCTGTAAAGATTTAAATTCTCCTATAGAATTAATTGTATGCATTAAATTTTATTAAAATATAAATTATTCTTAATTTTGTGAAAACTAAAAGGCACAACCGGAACATGATGAATTATTGTAATAACCATGATAATTTATTGATTTATGTCTAAAAGTTTTCAGCAACTTTTGTTTTTCTTTATTATTTCGATACCTCTTGCCGTTCAAGGAAAAAACGGATTTCCTGGCTTTTTCGGGAAAAATTTGCTTACCGGCTTTAGTGAACATAAGCAAACCGCGATGAAAACGGCTCATTTATCAGAACTTTCACATACCCTTTCAGCTGAACCCGGCACCGGTCTTTCCGGAGATTCAGCGATACTATCAAAATTTGTTTTGAAAAAGAGAAGCGACAGGTTCAGTCTCGTAAAAGATATTACCATTGTGATATTAGGCAGTGTGATGATCGCATCTTTTTTCAGATTCAGAAAAATCCGTAAGAAGCAGCGTTCCAAACTCAGGCAGATTCTCAGGAGTCGGTACAGGTCAGGAGAAGAAACCATCGTTGCTGCCGGAAAAGACGGAGACGGATTTCCCAATATTTCCATTGAAGAAAACTGCGGTGACGACAGCGAGCTGAACAGGCCGAAAACCGAATCCTTAATGACGTCCGAAACTGAAAATAAACTGCTTGAACTTCTTGATGATTTTGAAAGCGGAACCCTGTACAACAGCAAAAACATGTCGCTGCCTTTTCTCGCCGTAGAACTCAATACCAATACCAAATATCTTTCTTTTCTTATTAACCGTCATAAACGCACAGATTTTAAAACCTACATCAACCGCCTTAGGATCGGGTATATTGTTGAAAAGCTTTCGGAAGACGAAAAGTATCGCCAGTATAAGATCAGCATTCTGGCGGATGAATGCGGTTTTTCTTCCCACAGCAAGTTTGCTGCCGTTTTTAAAGCAATGACGGATTATTCCCCGTCAGCGTATATAAAGCTATTGGATTCCGGAGACCATCCTGACGTAAAAGGCTTTTTTGCAGAAGAAATGAGCGTGTAAAATTGTCCGTTAGACAGAAGTGCTCTTCATTTTCATGAAAACGGACATCCGTTTGCTTTTCCGTGAGAAGCGGGGTTTATATATTTGCCCTCGTTTTACGGGACTAACCATCTTATTGTAACCACTTTACCAAAAGCGTAAAACCTTACCTAAACACTAGAACTAAAAAAGCTGCCGGCTTCATATTGTAAAATCTATAACCGATATTTTACATCAATTTATGAACGTTAACAGTAAAGAATTTAAACGGATGAGAACAATTTTTACAGTCGTTGTGGCTGCCGTATTTTCCAATTCTGCCTTTTCCCAGGTTGGTATTAATACAGTTACCCCGCTAACGAGCTTGGATGTCGTTGCCAGAACAAACGACGGATCTTCTGCGGAAGGTATTTTGCCGCCGAGGCTCACAGGAGAGCAGATCAAAGCGGCAGACAGCCGGTATTCTGCGCAGCATGCAGGGGTCATTGTATACATAACTGCACCGGTAAATACGGCCAGTGCCAAAACCGCCAACATGACATCTGTCGGGATGTATGTTTTCGACGGAAATGTATGGATCAAGATGATGCAGGGCGACAGCCGGAATTTTCTGACGGCATCTGCCGGGGACGTTAAAAATTCCTTGCTGAACGTGGATCATGCAGGTTGGTATATATTGGATGGAAGAGCTGTTTCGACACTTCCGGATGGAGCTAAATCTACAGCCCAGCTTCTTGGGTTTTCTGCCAATATTCCCGATGCAAAGGACCGCGTTCTGAAAACCAAAGCTAATGGAGAAGTGCCGGGAACCACCGGAGGAGATAATTATTTATGGATTTCCCAGCTCAATCTGCCCAATATTAGCCTTTCCGGACCTATACAGGGAATTGCCCAGACTGCGGGATCCCACACCCACGGATCACCGGACGGCGGATTCTTACTGGGCGGTACGATGGTGAATAACGGAGCAGGCGGCTATCAGCCCGATCCCAATGCTACAGCCTGGGGCGGCATCGGAATGCTGTCGAGTACCGCGGCGGCAGGAGCTCATATTCATACCGTTACCGGAACGGCAACAATTCCTACCGGAGGAATCGGAAAATCAATGGATAACCGATCGGCTTATATGGTCGTAAATACGTTTATTTATTTGGGGGAATAAAAGAATTCATTAAATTTTATAAACAGAGCCGGAAGCGATTGGCCGGTTAAGTAGGTCTATCAATGCAAAACCGCAGGTAGTGTCCTGCGGTTTTGTTTTATTTTGCGGTATCCGATTTCATTTTGGTGCTGTCGGAAGCCGACGGTTCAGAATGGGCACTGGCCGAATCGCCCAGGCTGTTTCTCATATATTCTTTATTATGTTCTTCCTTGAATTCTTCCCTGTTTTCTTTTTTGTCGGCACAGCTGCTTAAAAATAACAAGCCCAAAACAGTACCTATCCATAATTTTTTCATAGTAAATTCTTTAATGTTTAGTCGTATATCAAATATAGTAATTAAAAGTAAAAAGTAAAAAGTAAAAAGTAAAAAGTAAAAAGTAAAAAGTAAAAAGTAAAAAGTAACTTTATTAAATTTCAGAACAATATGAATCGCAAACGGTGCTGAAATACTGTAAAACAAAAAATCCCCGGATTTTCGTCCGAGGATTGAGGGGGGTAAATTTAATACTATCTCGCAGTAGCGGCAGTATCCATTTTCATTTTGATGCTGTCCGGATTGCCGGTAGGTGCCGTTGTCATGGTATCTGTGGCAGCCGGGGCCATTGTAGCGGTATTATCTACTGTGGCGGAATCCGAATTGCTTGTGGACATCGAAGATTCCTTCGTCCCGCAGCTGATCGCAAATATTCCGACAGCTGCTATTAAAACTAATTTTTTCATAATATTTTGTTTTGGTTGTGTGCTTCCATCAGTTCAATAACTGTTCCGAAAATTCAGCTTGCTCTTAATTATCAGTAAATTAAAATAAAATTGTTGGCGAACTATAGATCATCTGCCGAAACCCGGTGAATTTTAATTGGAATATTCCGGGATTCAAATTTGTTTAGATTCTTTATATAGCAGCAAACCAAAGGTCGGGTGTAGTCAGAAAGACACAGAAGATCATATTTACTAAACATTTGGCTATAAAGAATACAAAACTTTTTAACATCTTTAATGGGTGAATTTTGTGGTTTTCGGGTTTAATCTGTGGTTAAATTTATGATTCGTTTAAACGGGCTTATGAAGCCGGTATCGATCATAATTAAAAGCCCCGGAACCGAAATTCCAGGGCTTATAATCATTCATCAATGATTATATTCATCTTTCATTATCCAAGGTACGGATATTTATAATCTTTAGGGGAAACAAACGTTTCTTTAATGGATCTTACGGAAGTCCATCTCAAAAGGTTCATCTTGGAGCCGGCTTTGTCATTCGTTCCTGAAGCTCTTCCACCTCCGAAAGGCTGCTGCCCGACTACGGCTCCTGTCGGTTTATCATTAATATAGAAATTTCCGGATGCATTTTCCAATGCCTTAAATGCCTCGTTGATGGCATAACGGTCCTGTGCGAAAACAGATCCGGTTAATGAATACGGAGAAGAAGAATCTACCAGCTCAAGGGTTTCCGCCCACTTTGAATCTTCATATACATACACCGATAGAATAGGGCCGAAAATTTCCTCAACCATGCTTTCATACTGTGGATTGGTAGTTTCGATCACGGTAGGATGTACAAACCATCCTTTGGAATCATCGGTTTTTCCGCCGATTACTACGTCTGCCTCTCCCGATGCGTTGGCTCTGTCGATATATCCCTTGCATTTTTCGAAAGAGTTTTTATCGATTACCGCATTTACAAAGTTGGACGGATCTTCAGGAGAACCGATTTTGATGGACGCAACCTGCGTTTCCATTACTTTTTTCACCTCAGCCCAAAGAGACTGTGGGATATAGGCTCTGGAAGCTGCCGAGCATTTCTGTCCCTGGTATTCAAAAGCACCTCTTACCAAAGCAGTCGCTACTGCCGCCGCGTTGGCAGAAGGGTGGGCGATCACGAAATCTTTTCCTCCGGTTTCCCCGACGATTCTCGGGTAGGTTCTGTAATTATGGATGTTATCACCGATCATTTTCCACATTCCCTGGAATACTTTCGTGGAACCGGTAAAGTGAAGTCCGGCAAAATCTCTGTGCGCCAGTACTTTTTCAGCGGTTTCTTTCCCGTCGGTAAAAATCATGTTGATTACCCCTTTCGGAAGACCTGCTTCCGTAAGAACGTCCATGATTACTTTTGCAGAATAGATCTGCTTATCGGAAGGTTTCCAAACCACAACGTTCCCCAGCATCGCCATACATGCCGGCAAGTTTCCGGAAATTGCCGTAAAGTTGAACGGGGTAACTGCAAAACAGAATCCTTCCAAAGGTCTGTATTCTACACGGTTCCAAATTCCGGCGTCCGAAACTGGCTGCTCGGAATACATTTCCGTCATAAATTCTACGTTGAATCTTAAGAAGTCAATGAATTCGCATGCCGCATCGATTTCAGCCTGATGAACGTTTTTAGACTGTCCGATCATGGTTGCTGCATTAATCACGTCTCTGTAAGGTCCGGCTAATAAATCAGCTGCTTTCAAGAAAATCGCCGCCCGGTGTTCCCAGCCCAGTTCGTTCCATTCTTTCTTGGCAGCCAGTGCCGCATTGATGGCATCGTCTACGTGCTGCATCGTCCCTCTGTGATAGAACCCGAAGTCGTGGGCATGATCCTGGGGTGACTGAAGCTGAACTTGATCTCCTGTCCTTACTTCTTCACCATTGATGATCATAGGGATTTCCACTTTCTCCGCCCACATTTTTTTATATTGGGCGATCAGGCTTTTTACTTCCGGGGTTCCCGGTGCATAAGAATTTACCGGCTCGTTTACCGCGAAGGGTACTTGCGAAATTGCTTTTGCCATATTCGTTGTATATTTTTTATTTTCTGAGAATACAAATTTACAACATTTATTTGAGGTCTCCGGCAAAGAGCGAGGTGAATGGTGAATTCGTTGCGCCTGTTAATTTCTACAGGCTTAGACCTCTTTTGACGCGGGGCTCGCAAAGTTTTGTTGTAAAGATTCACGTATTTTTAGTTCGCGAGGGACTTCGTTCAGCAAATGACAGCATCGGATACTACGTGCTTGTCAGTTTCTTGAATAAAAAAAATGGGTTATCAAATTGGAGGTAGTAAAAAAAGACAACCGTCAGAACCTTAATCGAAATTCCACTCCTGAGGAGGAGTGGCGAAAATTACGAAATAATTTTTGACGGGGTGGTTTTTTGAATGGTGAATTTTACTGCGTAGGAGAATAATGAATAGCGAATTCGCTAGTCAGTTTTTATGAGTCAAATACTTTAGACACTCATAAAGTTTTCTATAAAAAGATTTCGCCTGTTTCTCGTCTGTAAGGGCACTCAGACAGGCTCAGTATAAACTTTACACTCAGCAAATGACAACAGGGAATAATGTGAATAGTGAATTTGCTGCATTTGTCAATTTGTGAATGATGGGGGGTTACTTTTATAGTGAATGCTCAATAGTCAATGGTCAATTCTAGGATCTGCTGTAACCAAATTTAAATGAATAAGGCGTTCGTAAAATTATATTTTAAAATTCATCAGCAAAGCGTATTGACCATTCACCATTTACTTTCTAAATCTTTTCGTTTTCCAGGATTTTCAGCACAAGCTTTTCCTCATGGGTCAGGCCAGCTTTCCCGTCATTTTCTTCAATCTGTTCAAGCTCATCAAGGTATTTTTTGATCGTATTGTTTTCGTACAGGTTGATTACCAGAGGATGGACATAATATTTACGGCAGACCGTGCTGGTATTGCCTAAGTGGGAAGCTACCATTTCAAGGGCTTCTTTAACTTTTTTCTTGTATTCGGTATGGGTTTCCGCGTATCCGATTTCTTTAAATGCAATAAGTGCACTTACCGTTCCGGACCATGTCCTGAAGTCTTTGGCCGTAAAATCTTCACCACTGATTTCCTTGATGTACTCATTCACCATTCCTGAATCTACGGTATGGCGGTTGCCCTCATCATCGATATATTGGAATAGCTCTCTTCCCGGAATATCCTTGCATTTCTGGATCAATTTTGAAAGTCTCCGGCTCTTGAGGTCGATGTCATGCATTACTCCTTTTTTACCCTTGAAATGAAACGTAATTTTCTGCCCTTGAATTTTAACGTGTTTGCCTTTTAAAGTGGTCAGTCCAAAAGAGCCGTAAAGCTTTTCATAAGCATTATTTCCGATACGGATATTGGTCTTCTGCATGAGACTTACGATCAGGGCAAGGATTTTTCTCTTTTCAAAATTCCGCAAAGCAAGATCTTTTTCCACCTGCAGCCTGATATCAGGCAAAGCATAACCGAACTGGAGCATCCTGTAAAATTTGGTGTGGTTTCTCAACGCACTCCAAAGCGGGTGATACCGGTACTGTTTTCTTTTCTTAACATCTATTCCGGTAGCCTGGAGATGACCGTTATCCAATGCACAGATCCAGACATTTTCCCAGGCAGGAGGGATTACCAGCTTGTTGATCCTGGTAATTTCTTCTTTATCTTTTATTTTTTCGCCATCCCTGTAATACGAATATTTCTTACCGGTTTTTTTCCGGGTAATTCCGGCTGTTTCTGCATCGGAGGTATAAATAAGATGTACCGCCTTTGCAGAAGCTACCGGATCTTTCATAATTTTTACAATCTTCGAAGGCTTCAGATGGGTGATGAGTTCTAGGTCTGAATTTTCCATAAGACTTTGGTTAAGAGTTTCTACCCCTTGAGAACAGCCACAAAATAAGGGCTATTACGCCGACCACTACGATGATGCCCCACCACATTCCTGCTTTAAAGATTGTTTCTACTGCTTCGCAGCTTGTTAACATCAGCAGACATAATACCGTCATGCTGTATAAGCTCAATTTTTTCATGATAATTTATTTTGGTGTTTATTATTTTCAAACTCTATGGAGATCGGCTTTCCATTTGATGATGGATTTTTTGATCTCATTTCCTTTCATATTTTCTTTCAGCGCTTTTTCTAGAAAGGTCTTAAATTCGTCGTCGTAAGCGAATCTCAAAGCGGCGATCTGGTCGAAGGTCAATTTACTTTCCACCTCATCCGATCTCAGCTGGAAAATCTCGAAATACCGTTGTTTGAATTCCAGTCTCACCATCCGGTTCTGCAGTCCGAGCGCGTAATGCTGCCGCACCATGATGGCCAGGTATAAAATCAAGAAAACAACAACAGAAAATAAAATCCAGATCAGCTCATGCGATTCGTCATTAAAAGTTTTATAAATCCCGAAAATCTGCAGTACCATTAATAATGGAAGATAGATAAAGTGATGCGGCGGATAAAATTTCCTGTGGTTTTTATAATTCTGGCTTTCCATATTGTGTAAGTAAGCAATAACCTTTCCAAAATCTTTCAGTTTCTGATCTGGACATCATTTTTGAGCTGAAGAGATGGTAAGTTTAAGGCTTAAATATCACATATGATATAATTTAATTATAAAATCTGAAATTTAATTCACTTGTACGTGGTTATATTTGATTATATTAACGTCTTAATTTAACGTCTTTGCAAAATGATCAGAAAAGGAATATTCATACTTAGTTTTTTAATCTCCGTATTTTGTTTTAGTCAAAAATATAACTTTACTTATGCGTATACCTACAAGCCCGATTCTTTACATTTAGAAAAGACCGAAACCGAACTGATGGGCCTGTTTATTGATAAAAACGGATCCACTTACTTCAGTCTGGCAAAAGTAAAAAGAGACTCCGCCATTACACAGAAACTGGATCCGGAAGGGATTCCTTCGGACAGGGCGGTTTCAACGAGTATTTTTCCACAGGGAAAAATCCGCGGCATCATTCGGAAAGACTGGCGGTCCAATGAAGTAATATCTTACCTTCCGGTGAGCACAGACCGGTTCAAAATCATTCAACATATTACCTTGGATTGGCAGATCGGAGCAGAAACTGATCTGATACAGGGTAAAAAGTGTCAGCGGGCCACGGTAGAATATAAAGGAAGAAAGTATAATGCATGGTTTACCAATGAAATTCCCGTTTCCGAAGGCCCTTATAAATTTTCGGGACTTCCGGGATTAATAGTCAAGATCGAAGATACCAAAAAACAGCACACCTGGGAACTGAAAGGAATTGAGAAGTTCAGAGATGTAAAACTTAATTTATCTGCCTATATTCCGGTGACAGAAAGCCGGTATAAAAAAGCCCTTGAAGATTATATAAAAGATCCGATGAACAGACTGAGAGAACTTAAGCAGAGGTATAATATTGCCAGCTTAACGTCGACTATGCCTGACGGGACTTCATACTCAGATATGGAATATGAAAAAATGAGAACCAGGAAAATCCAGGAATATTATAAGGAAAATAACAATTCCATTGAACTTGAATGAATATACATCCTATATTTTAAAAAATAAACGGTTCAATTATGGACAAAAAATTAAAAATATTTCTAATCAGATCCGTAGTTGTTTTAAGCTTAATTCATCTGGCCTATTTCATCTATGGATACTTTAAGTTTGAAGGGATCCACAAAATTGATATCTATACGGAGTTTTACCGGTTCAAATTTTATGATGATGTTTCTATTTCTCATTTTTTTTTACCGGCCTGTTTCTGTTCTGCTTTCTTGTTTTGTTATTGAGAAACCATTCCAAGAAAAAATATGGCATGGCCGGTACGATGAAGATCGGGGCTTCCCTATTACTTATTTCCTTTCTTTCACTAACTTTTTTTATCAGCTACAGTTTCGGGTTGAATGCCAAAATGAGGACGGAGCTTCCTGAAAAAGATTTTAACAAAGACAAAACTTTGCTCAATGTCTTAAATCCTTTTTTATACAATTATACTTCCTACAGTTCCGATGAATTATTCAATCCGGAGAATATTTTATATCCTGAACCTTATCCGGTGATTGCAGAAAGGGATACTGCCTTTTACGATCCCGGTAATTCGGAATATTATTCCGTTAAAACAAACTATTACAGTATAGATACCTTGAAAGTATTAAGTACCGATTACAAAAACGTAAGTTCTAAGATTATTTCAGGAATGGGTGATCTGGGAATTGAACCTGATACGTTTACCAAAAGAATTATCTCAAAAAAAACCGTCGGAGACCGTACGGAAATTATATTCAAAGGCGTTGAGGTATATCCGGAAGATGGCGGAGAGGTCTGTATCTTCTTGGAAAATAAGATTTTGTACAGTCCCGTTCATCATGCTTCCCAAACGGCACAACAGTACCAGAATGCGGTAACGAGATACAAATTACTTTATAAATACGATCAGGACTCGCTGCTTCATTCATTCCGAAACTTCACGGCTTTGCTTAAGAAATACAATATAGAATCGCAGATCGTTCCTGAGGACCTGAATCATGATGTCTTTTATTACCGCGATCATCCCCGTGAATCCCTCAATGAAATCCGGAATACTTTTGATAGGACTAAATTAAAGGAAAGATTTACAGTCATCGAGCGTCTATTCTATAAACCCAATTACCTTCATCCCGCCATCCGAATTATTTTCGTGACCGTTGTCATGAGTGTATGGCTCGCTGTCTTTCTGCTGTACCTGATCTGGAATTATGTGAAAACAAGAAATTTCAGAATGTCTGCAGAAGGTAATGGAAATTAACAATAACTTGAATATCAATTTTTGCAACACATAGCTATGAATTTAAATTTTAAAAAGCATCGTCAGGTTTCTGAATGTGAAACCTAACGACGCTGTGCGCAAAAGCGGATGAATACATTTTATCTGCGGATGGTTACCCCTCCGTCTACCGGCAGGTAGGAACCTGAAATGTAGGAAGCTTCGTCTGAAGCCAGGAATATGATGGCATTGGCGATTTCTTCAGCTTCCCCGATCCGTTTCAGGGGAACTGCAGCGGCAATGGCATTTTTGATATCTTCCGGCGTCTGGTGGTTCATCGGCGTATCGGTTAATCCGGGAGCCACGGTATTGACTCTTATTTTCCGGTCTGCCAGTTCAATGGCTGCGGTACGTGCGATGGCATCCACTGCGCTTTTTGTTGCGGCATAAGCGCCCATCTGCGCATATCCGCTCACGGAAACCCCGGAGGAAATAAGAATAACGGAAGCTCCTTCCGCTAAATGAGGAATGAGTTTCTGCAAAGTGAAGAACAGTCCTTTCACATTGATGTTGAAAAGGTCATCAAATACTTCTTCTGTGGTTTCCTCTATTGAGAATTGTTTTGCAATTCCTGCGTTCAGTACCAATACATCAACTTTTTTTCCGCTTTCCGAAATTTCTTTTTCCAATACTGCAATATCTTCAAGCTTGGAAATATCAGAGGTTAAAGTTTTGAATTCAGGGCTGTTAATAGATGCTGATGCCTGATCCAGAGTGGCTGTATTTCTTCCCGTTACCAGAACGCCTGCTCCTTTTGCAATAAATTTTTTTGCTGTAGCTAAGCCGATTCCTGCACTCCCGCCGGTAATGATTACTTTTTTATCTGTGAAATTCATTTTTTTAAATTTTAAATGATGAAATTAATTTTGTCTGAGACTTTTTAAATGATCTGTTTTTGAAATCGATTTCTTTAACAAGGCAAATTTAAGCGGTATGAATTTATTTTAGTAACTTTGTAACTAAAAGTAACAGTAGCTTTTGAGTAACAAGGTAACTTATGGAGGAAATAAAATGCTTGGCTAACGACGACAACAAAAAACAGATCAGGGCTGTTCATGATGCCATGGATGTTTTAAACGGCAAGTGGAAAATCTCAATCATTTCATCGGTCTGCTATTACAACAAAAGACGTTTCTCTGATATTTTGAACGACGTAAAAGGAATTTCCAATAAAATGCTCAGCAAAGAACTGAAAGATCTGGAGATGAACCAGCTTGTCAAGCGGATCGTCCTCGACACCCAACCCGTAACGGTGCAGTATCAGCTGACAGAATACGGTCTTACTTTAAAGAAAATTATCGATACCCTGGCTGATTGGGGAACTGAACACCGGAAAGTAATCGTTGGGAAGTAAAAAGACAATAGGATAAGATGGTATTTAGCGCCGCTCTAATCCTACCAGGCAATAGGCCGCAATAAATTCCGATAAAACATCACCAAACACTGCCGGATAACCTATAAATTCGTAACTTCACCTCTTTAAAAATTATAAAAAAATGACTTCAAAGGAAAAAGTAGCTGCACTTCGTGAAGAGATGCAGAAAAATAATGTTGATGCATTTATAGTATATTCCGCCGACCCGCATATGAGCGAATATCTGCCTCAGGAATGGCAGGAAAGGGCTTGGTTATCCGGATTCCTGGGTTCCGCAGGTTTTGTTGTAATTACCAAAGACAAAGCCGGGCTCTGGACGGACGGAAGATACTTTACCCAGGCACCTATTGAGCTGGCCGGATCAGGAATCGATCTTTTCAAGGACGGGATGGAAGGTACGCCAAACTACATCGACTGGATCATTTCCGAAATTCCCGAGAACGGAAAAGTAGCCGTGAATGCTCAGGCGACTTCCCATGCCAACTGGGAACTTCTTACAGAAAAATTAAATGCTAAAAATATTACCCTTGCCGATCTTCCTCTATTGAAAGAAATCTGGAAAGACAGAGGAGTACCTTCTAAAAATCCTATTTTCGTACATCCTGTGGAAAGAGCCGGGAAATCGGTAATTGATAAAATAGCTGCCATCCGCCAGAAAATGGAAGAGCAGTGCGCAACGGTACACATCATTTCAAGTCTGGATGATGTGGCCTGGACCTTAAACCTCCGGGGCAGCGATGTTGAAAGCAATCCCGTGTTTTTAGGGTATCTGGTAATTACAAAAAACGATGCGAAACTTTTCACCGATCTGGATAAGATGGATGTGGAATCCAGAAGGCAGATGGATGAAGCCTGGGTGAAAATGATGCCGTACGAAGAATTCTACAATTGTCTGAAAGCATTCAGCAATGAAAAAGTACTGGTTTCCCCGAACAGCAACCAGTCGATTTTTGAAGCATTAAAATCGGATAATGAATTCATCAAAGCGGCCGTTCCGGGAAACCTGATGAAAGCCCAGAAGAATGAGACGGAGCTGGAAGGTTTCAGAAAAGTAATGGTGCGCGACGGCGTGGCTATGGTGAAATTCCTGTACTGGCTGACGCACCATGCCGGAAAGGAAACCATGAACGAATATTCCATTGGCGAAAAGCTGAGAGGTTTCCGTGCGGAAGGGGAGAACTTCGTAGGGGAGAGCTTCGGAAGTATTGTCGGATACAAAGATAACGGAGCGATCATGCATTACTCCGCGAAAAAAGAAGGCAGCAAAGAGGTAACGAACGACGCCAGCATACTGGTGGATTCCGGAGGCCAGTACCTGGAAGGAACTACCGATATTACAAGAACTTTGGCTTTAGGCGCCGTATCTGAGGAATTCAAAAGAAATTCTACTTTGGTTTTACAGGGATTAATCCGTCTTTCGATGGTGAAATTTCCGAAAGGGACGAGAGGGGTACAACTGGATGCGATTGCCAGACTACCGTTGTGGATGGAAGGCAAAGACTATAACCACGGTACCGGTCATGGCGTAGGAAGCTTCATGAATGTACACGAAGGTCCTCAGAACATCCGTAAAGATATGAATCCTCAGGAACTGATGGTCGGAATGGTGTGTTCCAACGAGCCGGGTTATTACCTGGAAGGCGAATACGGCATCCGTCACGAAAACCTGATCGCGGTAAAAGAAGCTGAAACGACCATTCATGGCACTTTCTACGAGTTTGAAACGCTGACGTTCTGTCCGTTCTTTAAGGATACGATCGTCAAGGAAATCCTTTCCGAAGAAGAAATCACCTGGCTGAATACTTATCATAAAGCCTGCGAAGAAAAATTAGGCCCATTCCTGGAAGGCGAAGTAAAAGAATGGTTCTTGGAATTGGTAAATCCGCTCTAGAAGCCTACAAGAGCTGAAATAGGAGAGCCGGATGCCGGAAGTTTTTTGGTTCTTTATATCCGCTGCATTCAGAACAGTTTAGAATCTTAAAAGGAATGAGTCGTCCTGCAATTTTTGCAGGACGATTTTTTTATGGGTTACCGTATTTTTACGGATGCCGTTTTAGGGTTTACCCTGAAAATATCGGAACCAACCCATCTTATATTTGTATCAACAAAACATCATTCATATCTTCAATAGTAAATTCAAAGCAAGCAAATCATCTCAGTTGTTGAGGTGATTTTTTTATTTTTAAATATTTATCAATCAAATGGTTTTGAGTCTACGTTCTTGGGAGGTCGTTTGGAATTGTGAAATGATTTTTTACGGGACGGTCTAAAATAGTGAATAAATCACTGGAGAATTTTGCTTTGCAGGTGAATGGTCAATCTGATGTACCGAAAAAAATTGGCGAGCGAAGCGTATCGAAGATCCACTATTGGTGTGCATTAACACAGGATGAATTTTGTCTGTACCGGTCGATGTCCGATTAAAGTGGTCATCAACCGACAGACATGGGCATTGGTTGTTTTATTTACGACCGCCTAGCCCGGATAGTAACGGATACCCCACAGCAAGGAGAGGGAAGCGATGGCCTGAGCACAGGCCGGAAAGGTGTGAGGAGTATGAGTGGATAGCCGGAAAAAGCTCCTGAAAAATACCGGTTTTGTCAATGACGAAGTTTGTGTTTAAAGTGAAGGGTGAATTTTGCTATGCAAGTGAATGGTCAATCGATGTACTGCAAAAATTGACAAGCGAAGCGGATTCACCATTTACTATTTATCAATAAATATTCTCTTTACTTTCCAATGGCGACCATAGACAAACGGTATGGCGGTTTGCGATTAAAATCCGTAAATTTGCAGCATGAATAACGATACGATTTGTGCGCTGGCTACGGCCAACGGTGTGGGAGCTCTGGGAATTATCCGCGTTTCAGGAAATGAAGCTTTAGCTGTGGTTCAGAGGTCTTTTCCGGGAAAAAATCTGGCCAAACAGAAGTCCCACACGATCCACTACGGCTATTTTATGGACGGGGAAGAAGCGATCGATGAGGTGATGCTTTCGATTTTCCTGGCACCGAAAAGCTTTACAACCGAGAACTCTGTGGAAATTGCGTTTCACGGTTCGCCGCATATCGGGAAACGTATTCTGGAAACACTGATTAATAACGGCGCAAGAATGGCCAAAGCCGGTGAATTTACCCTGCGCGCCTTCATCAACGGCCGGATCGACCTTTCACAAGCCGAAGCGATTGCCGACGTGATTGCTTCCGAAAACGAAGCTTCGCGGAAGGTCGCCATCAGCCAGCTGAAAGGAGGGATTACCAATGAGATTTCGTTCCTTAGAACAGACCTCCTGAACTTTGTTTCGCTGATTGAGCTGGAACTGGATTTTGCAGAGGAAGATGTGGAATTTGCAGACCGCAGTGCTCTGAACCAGCTGCTGGATAAGATCACCCTGAAATTAAATTCCCTGATCGAAAGCTTCCAGTACGGAAACGCCATTAAAAACGGAACGGCTGTGGCGATCATCGGAAAACCCAATGCCGGAAAATCGACGCTGCTGAATGCACTTTTAAAAGAAGAGCGTGCGATTGTCAGCAATATTGCCGGAACAACGCGCGATACCATCGAAGAAGTGCTCCATATCAAAGGCCATGCTTTCCGCCTGATCGACACGGCCGGACTTCGCGAAACGATGGATGAAATAGAAGCTATCGGCGTGAAAAAAGCCCGGGAAAAAGTCGCGAACGCCAATATTCTCGTTTACCTGGCTGATGCCGGAACTTCCGATTTTTCGGAAGACATTGAGATGATTCAATCTTTGCTGCGTGAAGATCTGAAGCTGATTATCTGCGCGACAAAAATCGATGAAGTGATCCCGACCCAATACGAAAGGGCAGAAGATACTTTCCGGCAGGCCATTGCCCACGAATTCGATTTCATCAAAATTTCTGCAGTCGAGAACCAAAATATCCAGGATCTCAAAAACGAACTGTCTTCCTACGTTGAACAGCTGAAAGCTTCAGAAAACAACATCGTCATCACCAACCAACGCCACTTTGAAGCATTACAAAAATCTCTTGAAGCCGTAGAGAAAGTCAAAGAAGCCATCACCTTCCGGATTTCTACCGAATTGCTGGCCTATGAACTGCGCAATGCATTGGAGCATCTCGGTGAGATCTCAGGGGAAGTGACGAATGATGAAGTGCTGGGGAATATTTTTTCTAAGTTTTGTATCGGAAAGTAGGTAGCGTTTTAGGTTGTATATAGATTGCAACTACAATAATACAAAAACCCCTTTGAATGTAGCATTAGAGGGGTTTTTTATTTGCTTTCTGTTTTGTTTTAAAATTTAATATTGCAGAACATATACATTTAATTTGTTTCTATTTTGTTTCTACGAATTTGATTTGGAATAAAATTTGTAATTTTATCGTTAAAAAATGTTACATTTTGAAACAGTGTGAAACATGGAGAAACAATGTGAAACATTTTTAGGGAGAATTTAGTTGTTATGGAAGTCAATAAAATTTGTCAATTCTGCGGAAATAGATTTGTAGCCAAAAGAACAACTACTCAATGTTGCTCTGATGACTGCGCTAAGAAATTCTACAAAAAGAGAAAGCGTGATGAAAAGATTCAAGCGAGTGATAAGGATTTGGAAGTGCAAATTAAAGGTTATGATATTGAAGAAATTCAAAAGAAAGATTACTTATCAATCAAAGAAGTTGTGCTTTTACTTAATATTAGTAGAACATCAATTTATCGAATGTTAAAAGATGGTAGATTAATCAAATTAGAAGGCTTTAAGTCGGTTAGAATTAGGAAGGTTGACTTAGATATACTCTTTAGGCAAAAAGCCGAAAATAATGAAAGAAAACAATATAATTTGCCATATTTCTGTGATGATAATTATTATACGATTAATGAAGTCTTAGACGCATTTAAAGTGAGTTCAGGTTCATTTTATCATTTATGCAAAAAACATAATATTCCAAAAATTCCCAAAGGTAAAAATGTTTATGTTCCCAAAAACTTAGTAAATACAATCTTCAATAATGAGTAAAAAAGTAACTGTACTGAAAAAACTTGTAAAAGGTAATAAGAGTAATCTATCATTAAATTTTTATCCTCCTGTTTTCAATAGGAAGACTGGCAAATATACCCGATATGAAAAAACAAGTTACTTTTTATATAATGATTTTCAAAGTGAGATTATTTATTACAATGATTCAAAAGGCAAAAAGCAGTCTAAAGTTGAAATTGTCACAGATAAAAAAGGTTTTCCTAAAAAACTAATATTAACTCCAGCTCAAAAACTTCATAATAAAGAAGTCTTGGAAATGGTTGAGTTATACAGAGCTAAAAGATTCAAAGAAATAACAAAGCCTGACATTTATACAGAAACAGAATTAAAGTCTTTACAATTAGCGGAAAATAAAAGCAAAATCTTTACTGATTACTTTAAGGAAAAAGCCCAAAATGCAACCAGTTCCGCGGGCGCATGGAGTGGAAGCTACGGACATTTTGTAAAATTTTATGGAAATATTTTGTTTCAAGATATAAATAAGACTTTAATTGAAGATTTTAGAAATAAATTACTTAATGCTTATCAGTTAAAAAGTACTACACATAAAATTAGCAGAAATTCAGCAGCAAGTTATTTTATTAGGTTTATACAGGTTTTAGAAATGGCTTATGATGAAAACTATCTCTCTCAAAGTTTTAAGGGGCGAATAGAATGGATTGAAGAGGAAGAGGTAATGAAAAATTTCTTGACCTTAGAAGAATGTAAAATATTGTTTACTACTGATTTTCCCGATGAAGCATTAAAGAAATATTGCATTTTCGCGCTTTTGAGTGGCTTGAGATACAGTGATATTAATAGCTTACAATGGTGTGATGTAGTCGAACGGGAAGGAATTAACTATATATTTTTCAGAATGAAGAAAACTTCAGCCTTTCAGTATCATCCAATTTCAGAAGAAGCTGTCAGATTAATGGGAGAAAGAAAAGACAAGACAGATTTTGTTTTTGATAGAATTGCGTATCACTCATTGAATGATAATCTAAGAAAATGGCTTTCAAAGGCAGAAATTGAGAAGAAAGTAACATTTCACAATTTCAGAACTTCCTATGCTGTAGCACAATTAGAAGCAGGTGCAGATATTTATCTAATTTCAAAAATGTTGGGACATAAAAATGTGACAACAACAGAGATTTATGCAAGAATAGTTGACAAGCGTAAAGCAAATACCATTAATAATATAATTTTAGGATTATGATAAATTTTTTACCTGTTATTTATGATGACTTTGACTTTTCACCACTATTTGTACATTATTCTACGGCGGATATGTATAGTGACAATGATGTTAACTTTACAGAATACCCCTTTTCTCGTTTTAGATATTTCTTTTGGGAGAAAAAAAGATTGCCAGCATTTTTACAAATAGATGAATCTCGGATTGAAAGATTCGATATGTTCAAAAATATATTCACAAGAGGAGATTATTTCTACCTTATAGCTTATCAATATTTTAATCACGTTAAAGATTATGGTTTTGAGTATAAAGTTGAAGGAAGAATGAAAATTGAAGATAATGGTAGTTTAAAAACAATTTCCTTTTTTGAACCTTTATACAATGCTTTGATTGAGGAAAAAAATAGATGTCAAATATTATTAAGGCATGAGTATATCTTGTTAAAAAACAAACATTCTTATACGAATAAACTCACTCAGTTGTTGATAGATGATTATTATGATTTAGATGATTCGATAAGAAAAGAGAAAAATGTTTTTGCCAAGTATGGAATTGTTATAAAAGAAGTTTATTTACAAATTTTTAGGGATTTTTATGCAAACTTTGCGGATTATTTATCAAACAAAAATTTTGAGATTTTAAAAAAACTTGTATATCCGTCCAAAAAAGAGGTTCAATCATTTAAATTGGCAACAAGGAATAACTATAGGAATCTAAAGGATATGGATGCAAGATTTCTAATTATTTCATCTATTCAAAAGAGTCTAATTGACAATGGATTTATTTCAGATACGACTACCTATGAACAAATTAATGACCTTTTTAATAATAAGCGAAGAGAATTGCATAAAATCATTTGGCTGAAGAATGTCACAGCTTTACATACATTTTACAAAGTAATGGAAGAAGATAAAATTATACAGGATTCAGAAGGGGAACACTGGAAAATTTTATCAGATTATTTCATTTTAACAAAGGATTCTGAAATAACAAAAGATGAACTTAAAGGCAAGAAAAGGTCGACAAACCTAAATATGGTAAATGAACTTAGAGATACTTTTAGTTTTTTGAAAAAGATTGTTGCGTAAACTTGATAATCGTATGAAATTGATAACTAAAAACAACATAAATACAAGACATATTAATATAGGTCAAAATATAAAATCTTCAAATTATTCGTTAGCTTAATAGACATAAATTTATCTAAAAATTTAACTCAACTAGAATTGTCACTTTGTCAAAACTTAAAACGACACTCCACCCCTAAAAAATTTTTTAGACTTTTTTTATTCTTCCTATATCTTATAGCATAAATGCATTATTTCTCGATTAACACATAATTCAAGTTGTTGAAAATCAACAAATAAAAACTCTTACTGTATAGTGAGAGTTTTTTTGTTTTTGGCAAAGTCGCTAAGTTATTGATGTAACCGTTGCATGAAAGATAAAATCATCACGGCGAAAACCAGCCATAACGAAAATTTCGATTCTATAATCGAAAAATTGGTACAGAGACAAATAAGTGAATATTTCTCTGCTTATACAACAGAATTAGAAAAAATGATTGAAATAGCTGACTCGAAAGCTATTCTAACAGTCAAAGATGTTGCAGAACTTCTTGACATGAATGAACGAGTAATAGTTCAAAAGATTAATTCAGGGTTAATTCCTGCTTATAAATCTAAGATTACTAATAAGTTTCTTATTGTGAAGGAAGAATTAATTAAAGAAATTACTTCAGGAACTCAGTATAAATCAATTTCAATGATTAACGCTGAAGTTAATCTTGGATTTGATAATAGAAAATATGTTTAATCCTAATCCTTTAAATTATGATAGACTTTATTAAAGCATATACAAAAACAAAAGAATGTTTAGAAAATAAGATAAAAAGCTATGAAGACAGTGAGACTATATGTAACCTTGACTTTGGTACAGGTGAAATAGTATATCCGTGTAGGAGATATTTTGAAAATATTGAAGTTAGAATTACAAATGTTTCAGGATTTGTCAAAAACTCTATCCACAAATACTTTAATCTAAAAAATGGGTTTGGTGATAATAATTACACAGATTTTTATTACCCCGATATTATTACCTCTTTTGAACAGCTTCAAGCCGACCTGGACGAAGATATTTCAGATTACAGTGTTACTAATCTTGAGTTCGGGTTGAATATACAGACCTCTTTAAGCCCTAAATATATGTTGGAGAATAATATCCTGATGTACAACTTTGATGAATTTAACCAAAAAGACACTTTTAAGGGTAAGGGAATGTACAAACAGTACAACCGTAGTGAGTATTACGTCAAAATTTACGACAAAGGATTGCAGTATAAGCTAGATTACAATCTGTTGCGTGTGGAAATTAAGGTTACAGACAGCAAACTACTGAAAAAAAAGTTTGGAATCCATACGGTTCGGGATATTTACGATAAAAATAAGCTAGAATTAATGTTTAACTTCTTGTTAGGGTGCTTTGACGAAGTAAATATTATAGACAGTCTCGCCACTCAGGAAATTCGCGGGGAAGAAAAAACAGTAATTGAGCTAGGCAAAAGTCCCCATTATTGGCGGGAAATAAAAAACAGTAAATCATCTACTTACTATTATGGTCTAAGGCAAAGGTACAATAAGCTACTAGAGAAGTACCAACTTGATACCATAAAATTAGAGTTACGGGATTTGCTCGTAGCTAAATTTCAAACTTTGATAGGGGGTGATAGATAGGTTTGTGTTTAGGAAGTTTAGGGGGGAGGTGAAAAAGGACAAAATCGGACTATATATTAAGAGTAATTTGTACGAAAAAAAGACACTATCCCACGAAGTGTGTAAGTTAAAAAGTTAGGGCTTGGATTTTATAATCTGAGCCTTTTTTCAAAAATAAGCATAAACTGGTTAAGAACAATACCCCAATTCTGAATAGGCATCGACCATTTTTTAGTAGCTTCTTTTAATGCGAGATACACTGATTTCATTACGGCATCAT